>NZ_CP089211.1:4302500-4902500 GCF_021183825.1 Sinomicrobium kalidii
TCCTATGTTAAATTACGCGATATCAGTTTAAATTACAGGTTTCCCGAATCCCTTTTGGACCAGGTTGGTTTTGACAGTTTTTCTTTACGTGTACAACTTAGCAACCTGATGCTGTGGAAAAAGAACAAGGCCGGTATAGATCCGGAATTTCATAACCTCCGGATGGGCCGACGCAGTGTTCCCATTAACCAGAAGTCCATCACATTCGGGTTACACCTATCAATTTAAAAGTTGAAATCAGATGAAAAAAATCAAACAAAATATATACAGGAAAGGATTCATTTTTTTAATGGCCTTACACGCAATATCCTGCAGTGAAGATTACCTGGACATTACCCCCAGGGGCGATCTCATCGCTTCGAGGACCAGCGATTACGAGTTGTTATTCTACAATAATGACATGATTAATATCGGCTCTGACCTGACGGTGAAAATGTCTCCCGAAGTTTGTGCGATAGACCAGTTTTTTTCCGGAGCAGAGTTGACAAGGCAAAGAGCTTTTAGATGGGAAGCAGATATTTATCAACCTGTGGATGTACCGAATGAAGTCAGCGATTTTATGGGAAAAATATATGTTTTCAACAAGATCATTAACGAAGTCATGCAATCTACCGGGGAAAATGAGAATGAAAAGGCTTCCTTAAGGGCGGAAGCCCTGGCAAGCAGAGCCTGGTGCTATTTTAACCTTATTAATTTTTACGGCAGGCCTTATAATCCTCAAACGGCCGCATCAGATCCCGGATTCCCGATTGTAACCGAAGCCGATGTGCGTCAGGATGATTTTGTTCGCTCCAGTGTACAGGAAGTCTACGATTTTATTATTAACGATCTGGAAACCGCAATACCTGATCTGCCTTATAGTGAAGATAGGCTTCGTATGGGTAGAGGCGCTGCCGAAGCACTTTTGGCCAAAGTCCATGTATTTATGGGGAATTATCCGGAGGCCCTGACTTTGTTCGATAATGCCTTTGATTCTTTTGATGCATCTCCCCTTGATATCCGGATTTACGATTTAAATGTAACGACATTACCCGGAGGAGTTAACGAACCGGGGTCGTTCGGGCCGTCAACTCCGCCGGTTGCTGATAATACCGAGATCGTCTACCACAAGTATCTCGTCAATTTGAACGCCATACTTAATTCGGATGTGCTGCTCTCGCCTGAGACTGCTGCACTTTATGGCGCCAATGATATAAGATTCAACGAAAATTTTTCCGATTCGGAATTTTTCGGACCTCCGTTTGCAGTACCTGGTGTCTACAGGCGCTTGGCGCCACCTCAGGTTATCATTGGCATTGATATCAAAGATATTTATCTGCTCCGCACGGAATGCAAAGCACGTACGGGCGACCTGGAAGGAGCGATTTCCGATCTGGAAGATTACAGAGAACTGAGAATGCCCGAAACGGATGCAGACGTACCAGATATGGGACAAACCGACCTGATAAGGTATGTTATAGACGAGAGAAGACGGGAATACGCCGTTCAGGGTACAGAATGGTTTACCGTAAGAAGGATTTTCAACGACCCTGTTTTTAGTTCGGATACTTATATCCATACACTTTACAATAACGACGGCACAGTGAGGGAAACCTATTCCCTCACGGAAGATAGGCTGCAATTGAGATTTACGGATAACATATTACAGGAAAACCCGGGATTGACCAATAATCCCTAACCATATAAAACAGGATTTTAATACGGATAACAGATCGAAAACACCCATTGATAAATAAAACTGATAAAACAGAAAAATGAATTTAAAAAAAGTAATTATCGCAATATCCTGCCTGTTCGCAGGTACATTTCTAACTGCCCAGGAAGTAACCGGAATACAGGCGGACATACGTGCAATGACCAAGGAGACGGATCCTGAAAAAGCCATTGTCATAAAGGACCGGATTATTAAAGAGTATGATCTGGACACATTAAAAGACTCCGAAACCATGGATATGTTAAACGGAAATGTTGCCCTGGCTTTTGTGATGAAAAAGAATTATAAGGAGTTTGAAAAATACATCGGGAAAATTAAAAACAGGTTCAATCAGACATCTATGCTCAATATGGCTGCCAATAAGCTTTTAGCCGAAGATATCGATGCTAATTACGCCAATAAAATAGCAGTAAAAACCCTGGAAGAATATTATTCGTTCAAAGATGATCCCAATGCAAGACCCGACAGTTATACCCTGGAAAACTGGGAAAGGTTCATTACCTTTTCAAAATATCCTTATTACGACACTTATGCAAAATCACTGTTTGCCCTGAAAAGGTATAAGGAAGCCCTGCAATACCAGCGAATGACATTTCAGGGCGAACCGGAAGAAGGCCTTCCCGTTTCGGTTGAGCGATATGCCAAACTCCTCGAATTGAACGGGGAGAAAGAAAGTGCAAAACAGCTGCTGTTAAAAATTGCAGGAAAAGGCAAACTGAACAAAGGCATGATTGCCCAGCTGGAGTCGTTCTATGTCTCCGAAAGAGGCAATAATGCGGGGTTTGATGCCTATATGGACAGTCTGCAGAATAATAAGGCTGAACTCATAAAAGATCTCAGGACAAAAATGATTAATGAACCTGCCCCTCCTTTTACCTTAAAAGATTTAAGCGGAAAACAGGTGAGCCTGTCCGATTATAAAGGAAAAATAGTGATCCTGGATTTGTGGGCCACCTGGTGTGTGCCTTGTATAAAGTCATTTCCGGCCATGCAGAAACAGGTTAAAAAACATCCGGATGTAGCATTCCTGTTCATCGCTGTGCAGGAAACAGGAGATAATATCCCGGAAAAGGTGAAAAACTTTATGGACAAGAAGAATTATTCCTTTCATGTATTACTGGACGAACCTGTCGCAAAAGGTTCCGAAAAATATAAGATTGTCTCTGCATACAAACCAAACGGAATACCGGCAAAATATTTTATCGACAAAAAAGGGAAACTCCGGTTCAGGTCAAAAGGTTTTGATACCGATCAGGAACTGATGAATGAAATAGATGCCATGATTACCATAATGAAGACTTTATAGGAGAACTGACATAAAAGTTACCTTTTAAACTTTATTCTCAATTTGGTTAATCATTTTAAATTATAAGAAACCGTAGTAGTCAAAATAAATTATAGGAGTATGAATATGCGAAAAATGATGATTTTGTGTTTTTTGAGCGTTAGTTTAGGGATAAATGCTCAAATTCTCAACCCGGTAAAATGGTCAACAAACGTTACCCGGATTTCGGATTCGGAATTCGAGTTGATTGCCACTGCCGAAATGGAGCCCGGCTGGCATTTATATTCACAATCCGTACCGGAAGGAGGCCCCGTTGCGACACAATTCTCTTACGAAGGAAATGGTCGTTACCTGAAAAAAGGAAATACTTCAGAAGGAGAGGGGCACACTATCCACGACCCGGTATTTGACATGGAGATCAAGTATTTTGAGAACAAGGCATACTTTAAACAGCGTATAAAAAGCAAGACCGATGAGGCTTTTAAAATTAATGCCTCGGTAAGGTTTATGCTTTGTGATGATACCCAGTGCTTGCCTCCCAAAGAAGTCGACCTGATATTCGAGATCAATAAATAATCGCATGAAAAAACTTATTTTTTTCTTTCTCCTTTGTGCATTTGCAGCAGGAAGGGCTCAGGTTTTTGAACCTGCGACATGGACAACTTCGGTTGAAAGGGTTTCCGGTACGGAATACAATCTGATATCCACAGCCCGGATAGATTCCGGGTGGCATTTGTATTCGCAGAATGTTCCGGCAGATGGTCCTGTACCCACAACCTTTACTTATGACGATGCCAACGGTGCTTTCCGGTTTGTTGGCAATACCGTGGAAGGAGAGGGTATTACTGTTGACGATCCCGTTTTTCAGATGAAAATTAAATATTTTGAAGCCAAAGCAGTGTTTACGCAGCGGGTCGAAGTATCGGGAACAGGAACTACCGTGCATGCTTTCGTAGAATATATGGTCTGTGATGATTCAAAATGCCTGCCACCTGTTGAAGAGGAACTGGTCTTTGACCTTTCTGGCGCCGGAGAAACCGTTGCCGGAACGGAAAAAAAGGCCACTACAACGGATGTTCAGCCCCTACCATCAGATAAGGAAGATTCGAACAGAGGCCTGGGCACCATTTTTTTTATAGCATTTCTGTCAGGTTTTGCAGCCTTGTTAACACCTTGTGTATTCCCGATGATCCCCATGACGGTAAGTTTTTTTACCAAGCAAAGTAAAACCAGGGCCAGAGGTATTCGAAATGCCATTGTTTACGGGATATGTATTATTGTTATTTATGTATTGTTGGGAACAGCCGTTACCGCTATATTCGGAGCCAGTGCCCTAAACGCACTGGCAACCAATGTATGGTTCAATATCATTTTCTTTTTACTGCTGGTCATTTTTGCCATGTCTTTTTTTGGAGCCTTTGAGATTGTATTGCCCGGTTCCTGGGCCAATAAGGTAGATTCGCAAAGCCTTCGGGGCGGGTTTATAGGGATATTTTTCATGGCCCTGGCCCTGGCTATTGTCTCTTTCTCCTGTACCGGCCCGATAGTGGGGACCCTGCTTGTGGAGGCAGCTTCAAAAGGCGGTATAGCCCCCATTGTGGGCATGCTGGGTTTTTCCCTGGCCATTGCTTTACCTTTTGCCCTGTTTGCAGCTTTTCCCGGATGGTTAAATTCCCTGCCGAGATCAGGCGGATGGTTAAATACCGTAAAAGTGGTACTGGGTTTTCTGGAATTGGCCCTGGCCTTTAAATTTCTGTCGCAGGCAGACCTGGTACTGCAAACCCATTTTTTGGAGCGCGAAGTGTTTCTGGCCATATGGATCGCTATTTTCGGAACGCTGGTTCTATATCTCTTTGGAAAAATACAATTGCCCCATGATTCGCCCGTAACCCGGCTCTCTGTCGGGAGACTTTGTACAGGAGTGTTCACACTGGCATTCACCATATACCTGATTCCCGGACTTTGGGGGGCACCGCTGAACCTGATAAGTGCTTTTCCCCCGCCGCAGCATTATAGCGAAGCGCCCTATGGTGTTGGTCATTCAAAAGTTGAGAGCGATATAACCGCATCAACGGATCATGAAGGACTGCCGGAAGGTGCCCATTTAATGGCCCCCCATGAAATTCTGGCTTTTGACGATTATGATAGAGGGCTCGCCTATGCCAGAAAAGTTGGAAAACCCGTGATGATCGATTTTACGGGCTGGGCCTGTGTGAATTGCAGAAAAATGGAGCAAAATGTCTGGCCTGATCCGGGGATTCTGGATATACTCCGGAATGAAGTGGTTTTAATTTCACTTTATGTAGATGACAAGAGAAAACTTGAAGATGATGAAGTCGTTGAATCAAAGCTAAGACCGGGCAAGCAATTAAAATATGTCGGACAAAAATGGAGTGAGTTACAGACCATAAAATATAAGGCCAACTCACAACCTTTTTATGTGCTGATGGACCACAATGAAGAAAACCTTAATGATCCGGTAGGTTATACCCCTGATGTTCAGGAATACTACGAGTGGCTGAGACAGGGACTGGAAAACTTTAAAAAACAATAGCATTTAGCCGGTAAAGAAGGTGGCCGGATATTGATGTAAATCCAAAGAATACTATTATTATAAAATCATTGATTTTGAATCGGTTACGATCTACCGCTTAAAGATAAAAAAATGAAACAATTATTCAGAATAACATTGGTCCTGTTGTGTTGTTGGGGCTGCGAGAACGAACAAAAAACGGAAGGTATGATACTGTCCGGATCGATATCCGGAAACGATGTCCCGGGAGTGATAAAAATACGGGCAAATGATTATGAGAAAGACGTTGCATTGGGTGCTCACGGGAACTTTATCGACACCTTAAAAATAGAAAGGTCGGGGTATTATTCCCTGGTGATCGGGAAAAATAATACTATCGTGTATTTGAAGAAAGACGGTGATCTGTACCTTAAGGCTGATACCGACCGGGATAAGTTCCATAAAAACCTGGTCTATACCGGTACGTTTGAAACAGCAAATAACTACCTGGCACGAAAACGTGAATTACAGGATAAATGGAACTATTCCCAGCCGGATAAATTATTTGTCCTGGAGGAAAAAGCGTTCAAAAAAGTAATAGATGTTCAAAAGGAAACCCTGGATTCTCTGGCAGAAGCATCTGCACTACCCGAAGATTTTGCCGCACTGGAAAAAAAGGGAAATTATTATGAATACGCTTTTCATATTCTGAGGTATCCTTCTTTTCACCATTATTTTGCTAAAAAGGATACTTTGGATCTCGATGAAGATTTCGATACCGGGATCAGGGATATAGACTTTCGGAATGAGAAAGATTTTATAAATATCCCGGCATATAAAAAACTGGTGTTCTATAAATTCGGAGAGGAGATGAATGAGAAGTACAGTAAGAATAAGGCACAGGGAATGGAAAGCAACGGGCACCCCGAATTTATGGAGACCATCAGGACATACCCCAGGGGGGATATAAAGGACGCGCTACTGTTGCGCAATACCTACTATTTGTCACCGGTCTCGGATAACCTGGAAGAAACCTATCGGTATTTTATGGCCGAGTTACAGGGGGAAAAGGCCAGGGAAAAGGTCAGGGAAAAATATGAAAAGGTAAGGAAGCTTGCAAAAGGGGAACCTTCTCCCGGGTTTAACTATGAAAATTTCAAAGGAGGAACCACTTCACTTGAAGATTTAAGGGGGAAGTATGTCTATATCGATATATGGGCTACCTGGTGCGGGCCGTGTAAGGCGGAAATTCCGTATTTAAAAGCTGCGGAAAAGGAATACCACGATAAAAACATAGTGTTTGTAAGCATTTCCATTGATAAGGAGGAAGACCGTGAAAAATGGAAATCCATGATAGAAGAGGAACAACTCGGGGGAATACAATTGATTACCGATAAGGATTGGAAATCCCGGTTTATTATGGATTATGGCATAGAAGGAATTCCCAGATTCGTACTGATCGATCCCCGTGGAAATATAGTTTCGGCCGATGCTCCCCGTCCTTCATCACCCGAAATGAAGGCATTGTTAGATACGATTCTATAGCATTGAGATTTCGGTTTCGCCCAAAATATTTGGGACATTCCGGGAGTATCGGTATGTAAATGCGCATTGTGAAATGCCTTTTCTTTTTTACATCGAAATAATATCAGACGTCGGGGAACTTAAGGAAAATAAAAAAATACAATTCATATGAAACTATTAAAAACTATAAGTTTACTATGGCTGACCGTAGTCAGCCTGAACGCCCAGACGAAAAAGGAAGTCCCTTTCGATGCGTCTATCCGTCATGGTGTTCTGCCCAACGGGCTGACCTATTACATCAAACACAACGAAGAACCCAAAGAAAGGGCCTCCTTCTATTTTGCCCAGAACGTAGGATCTGTCCTGGAAAAGGAATCGCAACGGGGACTGGCCCATTTTCTCGAACATATGGCCTTTAACGGCCTGGAACACTTTCCGGAAAAAGGCATGCTGGAATACCTTGAGAAGAACGGAATAAAGTTCGGTTCGGAGATCAATGCCTATACTTCCTTCGATCAGACGGTTTACAATATCAGCAAGGTTCCGGTCACCAATAAAAAACTGCTCGATTCCACCCTGCTGGTACTGCACGACTGGTCGGGCTCCCTTTCCCTGACGGAGAAGGAGATCGATGCCGAAAGAGGGGTGATCAATGAAGAGTGGCGAACGCGGAACACCCCCGGTTTCCGGGTCTCGGAAAAGGTATGGACCGAAGGGGTAATGAAGGGGGCTGTGTATGCCGAACGCATGCCCATCGGGCTGATGTCCGTAGTCAACAATTTTAAATACGACGAACTCCGGGACTATTACAAACGGTGGTACCGTCCGGACCAGCAGGCGGTTATTGTGGTCGGGGATATCGATGTGGATGTTATGGAGGCGAAGATCAAAAAGGTCTTTTCATCCATTCCCCTGAAAAAAGGGCTGCCTGAACGAAAGGACTTTGATATCACCCTGGACGGGGGAATTACCTTTATCGAGTCCCTGGATAAGGAAGTGGGCACTACCGGTGTTGAATTTATAATAAGGAACAAGGCCAAAGATTTAAAAGGATATCCATACCTGGATGATAAGTTGATAAAGGATGTGGTTTCGTATATCCTGAATAACCGGTATAAGGAACAGACCGTTGAGAAAACCTGCCCTGCCTTATCGGTGAACTATGCCTATTCAAACTTTGTAAGGCCGCTTGATATTCTGGGCCTGTACATTCAGCCCAAAACAGATAAAGAACTGGAGAGTTTCGAATTTGCTTTGACCGAGCTTCTGCGTTTTGTACGGTACGGAGCCACGGAAAGCGAACTCGAAAGGGCAAAACTGTCTATCAAAAACAGCAAATTGTCCTATTTAAAGAATAAAGACAAGATCGGCAGTGACGCCTATGCCCAGCAGATTTACCAGCATTTCTTTACCCAAACCCCTTTGCCGGATGTAAACTGGGATGTGAATTACACGGTCGACCGCCTGGAGACCATCACCAACGCGGATATCCTGGAATATATGGCCGGTGTTTACAAGGAGGAAGATATCGTCATGGCCATCAAGGGATCTTCCGAAAAAGCCCATCCGAACAAAGACAAATTCGTAAAAGTGTTTAAAGCCGTCAATGCCCGTGACCTGGCCCCGTACACAGACGACACAGACAATACCCCTTTAATAGCAACAGCTCTTAAGGAAGAGCCTGTAATAAAGACTTCGGAGATAAGCGGGCTCGATGCCCGGAAATACAAGCTGGCCAATGGGGCACGGGTCGTTATTTTCCCGACTCCGTATGATAAGGACAAGATCTATATGAAAGCCTATAGCCCCGGGGGAAGCTCCCTGCTCGATAAAGACCTTCTGCCTTCTGCGGATGTAGCCACCTATGTGGCCTCTGAATCAGGACTTGGGGCATTCGATAAGATCGCACTGGACAAAAAACTGGCCGGTACGGACACCTCCCTGGAACTTAACATCAGTGAATTGTCAGAAACCCTGTCCGGGAACAGTACGAAATCCGATATCGAGGTGTTGTTCCAAAAGATATACCTGAGTTTCGAAGCCCCCAGGTTTGAAGAAGAAGCCTATGATCTGGCCATGGAACGCTTTGCCAAGAACCTTGAACGCAAACAGAAATATAAAAAGAGCATCTTACAGGATTCCGTATCCCTGGCCCTGACGGCCCATCATGAAAGGACCCTGGTGTTCAACCGTGAATTCCTGGACCGGATTGCACTGGAGAACATAAAAACGGCCTATACCGACCGGTTCCGGGATATCGATGACTTCACCTTTGTATTTGTGGGGGACATCGATGAAAAGCAACTGTTAAAGCTGGCCCAAAAATATATCGGTAACATAAAACCGGAAAACAGGACCGAACGGTATGTGGATCATGATTATAAACCCGCAAAAGGAAAGACTGTAGTAAAAGTGGTTGAAGCCATGGAAACCCCGCAGGCCACGGTGAGCATTGTTTTTAAGGGAGATATGGCCTACAATTTTAAAAACAGGCTAAAGGTTAATATGGCAGGGCAGTTGTTGCAGAAGCGTTGCCACGATGTGATCCGGGAGGAAGAAGGCGGAAGTTATGGCGTAGGGGCCCGGGCGTCGTTAAACGATATCCCGAAGGCGGAATACTCCATGTCAGTAGGTTTCGATTGTAACCCCGGTATGGTGGATAAGCTGGTACAGGTGGTCTATGACCAGGCAGGCCAACTTTCGGAAACCGTGGATGTCGATGATTTCAGGGAGGTCAGGGAATCGATGATCAAAGCCCGTAAGGAAGCGGTGGATAATAATGAGTACTGGATGAATGTTTTAACCTCCAATGTTTTTTACGGGAGGCAGATCCATACCCTTGAGGAGTATATTGAGGCTGTAAACGGTATAAGCCCGGATGATATCAAGGAGACCGCCCGTACCCTGTTGGACAATGCCGATATCGTTGAAGGGGTGCTGGTACCCGGGACCTGATATTTATTGTAAAACGCATATTATCGTTGGAAAAAATTCAACTGCGATTCGTATTGCTGGGGAAAAGTAAAATGTAAAAACAAACTTAATAAAGGAGAAATTGGATAACAGACCAGTGGATTTAGAGCAACATTTTAAGACTTTTCGAAATCATATTATAGGAAATCAGTGTAGTTTTCAATCGCCGTACGGGGAGCAGAAAGTATTGTATGCCGACTGGATCGCCACCGGAAGGTTGTACGGTCCGATCGAGGATAAAATAAAAGATAAGCTGGGTCCGTATCTGGCCAACACCCATTCCTTTTCCAGTGAGACAGGGAAGATCACCACTGACCTGTACCGTGAAGCCCGCAACGTCATAAAGAAGCATGTTAATGCCGGTGAAGATGATGTGCTGGTTACCACAGGTTCCGGGATGACGGGGGCACTGGCCTGCCTGCAACGGATCATGGGGCTTCGGAAATACCGGTACCGGAATCCAGGGGATAAACCTGTGGTGTTTATCACGCATATGGAACACCACTCCAATCATGTGCCATGGCTGGAAACCCATGCGGATGTAGAGGTTGTTCCCCCGGATAAACATCTGAAACCGGATTTATCACACCTGGAGAAATTATTGGAGAAATATAAGGACCGTAAACTGAAAATAGGTTCGTTTACGGCCTGTTCCAATGTCACCGGGGAGATCGTGGATTACAAAAAATGGACTCAAACAATGCATACCTATGGTGGGTTGTGTTTTCTGGATTTTGCGGCCTCAGCGCCTTATGTGCCGATCAATATGCACCCGGCAAATGAAGCCGGACGACTAGATGCCATTTTCTTTTCTCCCCACAAGTTCCTGGGTGGACCCGGAGCCTGTGGTGTGCTGATTTTCAATAAAAAGCTCTACAGAAATGAGGTTCCCGATCGTTCCGGTGGAGGTAATGTAAAATGGACCGACCCTTGGGGAGGACACTCGTATTTTGAAGATATCGAAACACGGGAAGACGGTGGAACCCCGGGAATAATACAGACCATAAGGACAGCATTGGCCATAAAGCTCAAGGAAAAGATGGATCCTGACCTGATGGCCTTACAGGAAGAAAAGCTGCTTCAACAGTTTTACAGGGAACTGGAAGATGTACCTCAAATCAAATATATGGACGGTTGTACTGCAAAACGTATCGGATGCGTGTCCTTTAATATTGAAGGAATCCACTATAATCTGGTGGTGCGCCTGCTCAATGACCGTTTCGGCATCCAGGTCCGGGGCGGGTGGTCCTGTGCCAGTACCTATGCTCATTACCTGTTCGGATTGGACAAGGCTGTATCTTCCTCTATCACAGGTCAAATCGATCAGGGGAATTTGAGTGATAAACCCGGTTGGGTCCGCATTTCTATTCATCCCACTATGAATACGGACGACATCCGGTATATCACCGGGGCCATCAAAGAGATCATCCGGCATAAGGATGAATGGCAAAAGGATTACAGGTACAACCCTTCGAATAATGAATTCGAATATATCCGCGATACCCCTGCGCATTCGAAAGAGGAAGAATTTTTTGAACTGTAATTTTTTGATCGGACAGATTTAAACACTGAACATAATATGAAAGAAGATATAAAGTGCCTTATCATAGGGGCGGGGCCTGCGGGCTATACGGCAGCCATTTATGCTTCACGGGCAGGAATGAACCCTGTTTTATACCAGGGTACCCAACCGGGAGGGCAATTAACAACAACCAATGACGTAGAAAATTTTCCTGGTTACCCGGAGGGTATAATAGGCCGTGAAATGATGGTCCAGTTACAGCAACAGGCTGAACGTTTCGGAGCAGACATCAGGGACGGCTGGGCGACCCAAGTGGATTTTACTGGCCCCGTGCATAAGGTATGGATCAACGATACGATAGAACTCCATTGTGAAACCGTAATTATAGCCACGGGAGCCTCGGCCAGGTACCTGGGGTTACCCTCGGAGCAAAAGTACCTCCGGTCAGGAGGTGGTGTTTCGGCCTGTGCGGTATGTGACGGTTTTTTCTACCGCAACCAGGAGGTGGTCATTGTCGGGGCGGGAGATTCAGCCTGTGAAGAAGCCCATTACCTGTCAAAATTGTGTAAGAAAGTCACCATGCTGGTCAGGCGTGATGAATTCCGGGCCTCCAACATTATGGAAGCTAGGGTCCGCAAAACAAAAAACATTGAGATCCTGTTCAATACGGAAACGGAAGAGATACTGGGAGACGGGCAACTGGTGACAGGAGTACGTGTAAAAAACAATATCTCCGGAAGAACCACAGACATCCCTGCCACAGGGTTTTTCGTAGCGATAGGGCACCAACCGAACACAGATATCTTTAAAGGCCATATCCGCCTGGATGAAACCGGATATATTATCAACGTCCCGGGCACGGCACAGACCAGTGCAGAAGGTGTTTTTGTGTGTGGAGATGCGGCAGACCACGTGTACCGGCAGGCCATAACCGCTGCTGGGACCGGGTGTATGGCTGCGTTGGAAGCGGAACGCTACCTGGCATCGGTTGAAGCTGCTGCGATGGAGTAGCGGTTTCAAAATAATTTTTTCAGTTTTTGTTAGTATTAGGGTAATACTGATGTCATCAGAAGAAACTTTACGCAACTTTTGTTCTCATGTCACTTTATCAAAGGTTGGTTATTTGAGTTAGCTACCGGTTTCTTTTGAGATAAACACGGGGTGAAAGAGCCCCGTGTTTTAAATACTTACTAATAAGTGATAATTTAATTGGGCTACCCCAGCATTATTATTGTTTTGAATTTCTAAAAATATTATCTTTATTCAAATAAGTACATTGTAATACAGAAAGCCAGAAAAGCCGTTATAGGTGCCCTAATCGGTGTCCTATTTGAAAAAGTAAAATGTAAACAACTGATTTTTAACGATATGTAGGGTGTATTCAAATTCTGCCACCCCGACTTTTCAGTATCAAAAGCATTGTTAATCTATTGATTTTCAATGCTTATTGTTTTTAGTCATAGCATTTAATATCGTTTGAATTCACCTGAATTCATCCCATCTGGTGAACAAATCGGTGAATGTTTGTTCTTCAGATTGTTGCATCTTTAAGAGGTTTTAGTGGCGGTTTGACGGATTATTCCTGAAAGTTATAGACCAGGCAAAAACTCCGGATAGTCTAAACAGGAAAAACACCGTATTTTCACCTCTTCCGAACTGCACCCTAAATGCTTTTAAAAGCAACAGGGCGATACTCAAAAAAGAAAAAACTCTGGTGATTTTGTTATATATCACCAGAGTTTCTATACTTAATTTTGATTAAATGGGGTTACATCTGAAGGACCTTTTTGATCCTCCGTATATCTGGATTAATACCGGACAATTGCAGAAGGTCTAAATCACAAAAGCTTAAAACTTAGTGCAGGGTCGGATCAAAAGAGCCGCCCCAACCTACATTTTGTTCCAATTCCGGATTTCTGTCCAAAACATCCTTTTGAACAGGGAAGAAATAGTAGTTCTCGGGAAGCGTACTTTGTTGTACTCCCGAACGGGGAACCTGCAAGGTAGAGTACTTAAAGTCCTCTTCCACAAGTTCATAATTATCCGCAAGTTCCCTTGCTTTTCCGATTTCCATTTCACTTTGATCCGGTTCGATAGCAATGGCCTCAACACCTTCTTTTATGGTTCCGTCAAGACGGTCCAACAGGCGTAACCTTCTCAGGTCCCAAAAACGATGGCCTTCAAAACAAAATTCTATGTTTCTTTCCGCCAATATGGCTTCTCTTACTTCTTCTCTGTTACTGGCAGTAATTCCATAGTTCCCATCAACACCGGGCTCAATACCGGCTCTTTCCCGGATCTGTTTAAGAATAGCCAAGGCTGTTCCCGAATCACCTGTTTCATTGGCTGTTTCAGCATAGTTCAACATGACTTCGGCAAAGCGCATGAGTACAAAATCCAGATCGTACTGCTGTACTTCGGCCTGGGTTAAATGGAGAAGGCTGTTCTTTAAGATAAAGAAACCGGTATATCGATTTAAATTGGATGAATTTATATTCGCATTCGGGTTGATCCCGAAATCGTCCAGCTCATGGGCAATTCCCAATGCGGTATACTGTCTTTTTCCTGTCTTTCCGGAAACCTCATATAGCTTTCCGTTCCAGACAACAGATTTATCAAATCTGGGATCCCGATTTTTCCAGTAATTCTGCAAAAACTCCTCGTCTGACATGGTATAAGCGCTTAAAGGATCATTGTAGAGCCTACCGTCTTTCATAGGAAATTCTTTAACAAATTGCCAGGTAGGACAAGCACTTGCCGCACCCCGGCTTTCCGAGCCGGGACGTACGCCATGATCCCAGGCAGCGGTTTTGTTAGGATAGGTATTAATAACCGAGAATACCACTTCTTTGTTTCGTTCTTCCAAAGCGATATCCGAATAATCCTCTACAAGGCCATATCCCTGACCTAACAACGATTCATAGGCCTCTTTATTCACCGCGTTCGCCTCCTGCCAATAAGGGTTATTCCATGGCTGGGAAGGATTGAATTGCGGAGAAGCCTTATAGAGCAGTACTTTGGCTTTAAAAGCCAGTGCAAAATTTCCATCAATTTTTCCGTAATCGCCTGATGCGGGAACAATATGCTGAGGTAGGAGCTCAATAGCGCTGTCGAGGTCTTCTTCTATAAAATCAAAGCATTCTTCGGTAGAATTCCTGGGCGCATTCAAATCGTCTTCATACCGGTCCTGTGGTATGGTAATATAAGGGACGCCTCCGTGGTACTTAACCATGTTAAAATAGGCGTAGGCCCGCATAAAAAGTGCCTGGCCGGTAATACCGTCTTTTACCTCCTGTGGAAGCGTTCCGTTTTTAACGTCAATAATCGCCTGGTTTATGAGCCGGATCCTCGAGTAATCCCAGCTTTTAAAATTTTCATTTGAAATGGTTACCCTATCCGGATACCATTCTATTCTTGCCAGTTGTTGACTCAGTCTGTCGGCCCCGGAATCCCAGTTCCCGAACATGGGATACAAATTGGCCATGTAAGCATTGGCGAGATTTTCGTCGTTCCAGACAGCATCCGGGCTGTAGCTGTCAATATTCTCTATGTCGAGAACATCAGAGCAGCCCGACAGAAAAATAAAAAGTCCGAATATGTATATTAGTTTTTTCATTTTTGATCCATTAAAATTTAAAGTTCATTCCGAGGGAATATGTTTTCATAACAGGATAGGAATCGTAATTTTTTTGTTCGGGGTCGTGAAACTCCTTAATCTCCGAAATGGCAAACAGATTGGTGCCGTTGAAAAATAATTGTACACTCGATACCCCTATGCTTTCCAGTATTTCTTTCGGCAAGCTATATCCTATGTTTAAATTCTTCAATCTCAGATAAGCCCCGTTGTGAATCCAGAAAGATGTAGCGCCTGTTCCGGACTCGTACCAATTCTGCCCGACAACGCGAGGGTATTTAGCATCGGGGTTTTCAGGTGTCCACACATCATCTGCCCAAATCGGGTAGTAGGGACGAACGGTTCCACCGTGTTGCCTCATACCTGCCCCTTCCTGATTGCTTATGATACGATCGTAATTGGTGACGCCCTGAAAATGGGCATCTAATGTGATATTTCCCCAACCCAGGTTAAAGCCAAACCCATAGTTAACTCTTGGGATCGCATTTTTAGAAAGCAGCTGAAAATCATTACCGTCTATTTTACCATCAGGGCCCGGAGAATAGCCATCGCCACGGATATCTTCAAAATAAAGCCCTCCTAAGTAGGGGTCTCTGCCATATTGGGTAAACCCTTGGGCCAATAGTTCATCCAGCTGTTCTTGTGTACGTATGATCCCCAACGATTTTAAACCGAAGATACGGTCAATGGGTTGTCCTATTTTCGATTCGGATGCTCTAAGCCCTCCCGGTTCAAAAATCGGATCCTGATCGATCTTATCCCATTGATCCCTGGCATAACCTATATTTCCGTATACCGAGTATTTAAATTTGCCATCTTCCGAGTAATCGCGCCACATCAGTGAAAGTTCGCCACCGCGCCAGGATCTTTCAGCATAATTTTCCGGAGCCAGAGGTCGGCCATAGTTGGCGGGTAGTGTAACCAATCTCGAACCTAAAATATCGACTTCTTTTTTTTTGAAAATGTCTATGGATCCAACGATCTTCCTGTCCAGGATCTCAAAATTCACACCGGCATTATAGGTGGTAGACGTAGCCCAGGTCAGGTTAGGGTTGGGTGTAGCGCCAGGCCCGATACCCCGGTAGAGGTCGGTCCCGAAGATGTAACTGCCGGTATTATTATAAGTATTGACAAATGAAAAAGGAGAGATCCTTTCGTTATCTACATCCAGATCATTCCCGGTTGTTCCGTAAGAGATCCTTAGTTTGAGTTCGTCTAACCAGTCGGTCTCTGCCATAAAGGACTCTTCCGAAATTCTCCAGGCAGCTGAAAAGGAAGGAAAAAACCCCCAACGTTTATTTTTCGGAAAGAGAGTGTTCCCGTCATACCTGAACGAAAACTCGGCAATATACCGCTCGTCGAATTCGTAATTGACACGCCCTATGATCGACTGCCTGGCTCCTATCTCTTCGTATCCTTCACCATATCTTCTTTCCGCATCGTTCGAATACACAAAATCCTGGTCATAATCGGTCACGGGATCTTCCGCCTTGGCATACGCCCCGTACAAACCGTTTTCGGCCTGTTCGAATACTGCCATGGCCTTGATTCCGTGTTTTCCGAATCTGTTCTCGTAATTAAGGAACCAGTTGACCTGGTATTCCCAGGCCGTATTGATGTCATAACTTAAAAATTCCTGGTTTTGACTAAAGGTAAAGGTATTGGTTTTATTGGGGTCCGGGGGCCCGGGAATAAACCGGTTACCATTAGGGTCGGCCTGATTGAAAACATAATTTTCCTGAAAGGTCAGAAAATGTTTACGCATATAATCCTTCGCCAGATAACTTCCTACAAATTTCGTGGATAGTCCCGGTATATAATTGCCCAGATCAATATTCAGAGAGACTAAAGAACTCAGTTGTCGCTTTCTGGTCCTTATATACCGGTTTCCGACGATCTGATCAATCACACTCCAGGCCAGCCAGCTCCCCATAGGCGTCTGTACAGGGTAATCGGTAACCTGATTACTTGGCGTACCATCGGCTTCGGTGTAAAACGGATAGGTCTTCGGCCAGTTAAAAGTAACCCGGTAAAGATCGGAAACGTCATAATCGTCATCTTCAGAAAACGGCCAGTAAAACCGGTCGTGATTTTGCTGGCTTGCCGCAAGGTTTACATCCAAAGTAATACTTTCCGAAAGTTTGGCCGAAACATTTGACCGGAGGTTAAACTTTTTGTAATCGAGCCCTTTGAAGGAGCCCTCTTGCCCGCGATAGCTGGCCAGGGTGTAATAGGTGATGGTTTCACCTCCCCCGTTCACACTCATGGTATAGTCAAGACTCGAAGGGTTTCTCCAGATCATATCATTGACATTATAATTCCTGTCCTTGAAATAATCGAACTCCGTAGGTCCGTTAGGCGGTGTGGTACCGTTGAATTCCGCGACACGGTTCTGGTAGATCAGTTCATCGGTAGCTGTGGTCAGGTCGGAAAGAAGAGTCTGCGTAGGGGACGATGAGGAATACGAGGTTTGAAAATTAAAAACCGGCTTTTGCTTGCGGCCTTTTTTGGTGGTAACGAGTACCACTCCGTTACCGGCCCTGGACCCGTATATGGAAGCAGTAGCAGCATCCTTTAAAAAGCTCAGTTGTGCCACTTCGTTCGCATTAAGAGCATCAAAAGCATCCTTGTCCCTGACAATACCGTCAATGACGAACAACGGCTCCCCGAAGCCCCCCCGAATTCTAATACTCGAAGATGCCCCCGACAGACCGGAAGTGTTCGTTATATTCACACCGGGAGCGCGACCGGCCAGGGTATTGGATAAATTACTCGTTGGCACCTGATTTAATTCTTCTGTTTTTACAGAAGTTATGGCTCCTGTAATATTCACTTTCTTTTGTGTTCCGTAACCTACCACAACCACTTCATCCAGGGCGGAAAGTGCTGTTTTTAATGTAATGTTTATAACAGAACGACCCTGAACAGGAATTTCCTGGGTGGTATAACCCATGTAGCTGAAAATCAACACCCCGTCGGGTGGTGCCTGAATGGAATAGTTTCCGTCAAAATCCGAGATAACCCCAACAGTGGTATTTTTAACAACAACATTTACTCCTGGTACCGGGGTTCCCGTATCCGCGTCGATCACTGTTCCTGTAACTGGCTCTTCCTGTCCTTCGTCTTGCCTTTCCTCCTGTTTGCGCTCCGGAACAGGATCTTCAGCGGCAGGCGATTTCTTCTTTAATATGATCTGTTTGTCGATAACAGTATAGGTTACTGTTGTGTTCTTGAAAAGTATATCCAGGATCTCAAAAATATCTTTCTTTTTAACCTTTATGGATACCGGCGGATAATTTTCTATAACCTCTGCATTGCCGAGGAACTTGAAATCACTTTTAGATTCAATGGCCCGGAGAACGGTCATCACCCGAGCGTTTTCAAAATCGAGTGAGATTTTTGTGTTCTGGGAATAATTACTGGCATGAATATTCAGTAATATGGCGAATAAGAACAATACGGCGAGTCGTATCTTTAGCGATAATTTAAACAGGGGAAGCCCGCAGAGCTCCCTCTTTAATAATAATTTCATACTTTAGTAAAGTTTTATCGGGTTAATGATTACTATGTCATAACTCACAGATCGGGAAGTGTTGGCGCATTTCCTGATCTTTTTACAGGAGTGATGACTGGTCGGGTTGAAATATAACTAACTCAGGTGATGTATAATGCTTTCATGATGATTGGTTTTTATGGTTTGTCAATTATGATGTTATCTCCGTTAATCTGATAGGAAAAGGGTTCACTCCCCTGGAAAGACCGGAGCACCTCTTCAATGCTCTCTACATCAAACCTTGCAAAAAAACGTTTGTTTCCCAGCTCCTTGTACCTGTTGGTAATTTGTACGTTGTAATGCCTTTCCAGCACCCTGATAATCTCCGAAAAAGGACGGATCTTAAACAGGAGGACTCCATCAACCCATGCAATATATTCGGCGGTATCAACATCCTTTACCTGAAGACTTCTGTCATTTCTATTGTAAACAGCTAACTCCCCGGGAGAGAGTTTAATCATGTTATCTTTCGGGAGATCATTCTCCGAATCGGAATAGAGTCCTACCGAGCCCTCTACCAAAACAGTACTTACACTTTTATCTTCCGTATAGGAATTTACATTGAATTTTGTACCAAGGACCCGGACATGAAATCCGTTGCTATTGACCATAAAAGGGCGTTGCCTGTCTTTGGCCACATCGAAAAAAGCCTCGCCCTCCAGAAAAACTTCACGTGGCCCGTTTTCGAGGAAGGCAACGGGAAATTTAAGCCGGGAACCTGCATTGAGACTTACTTTGGTTCCATCTTCCAGCAACAGGCGAAATTTTTTGCCAAAAGGAACGGATAATTCGTTGTACACTGCTTTTTTGGGAGAGGTGGAATCATCACTCCGGTACCGGTAATTAATAGTATTGCCGTTATGCCGGGCAATGGTATTGCCTTCTTTGTCCAGTATATTCGAAACTCCTTCTTCCGAAAGCTTTTTTATTTTGCCGTCATTTAATTTAATGGTTATTGTATCCGGGGAGACATCGGTTGGGGAAAGTACGGATAATTTCATGTAAAGCCCTACGCCGAGAACGATAACCAGTATAGCCGCAATCCTGTAAAAAACCTGTATTCTTTGTTTCTTTTTAATGTTGATCCGGTGAAATATAGCAGTGTATTCTTTTTCCAGATCGAGGGAAGTTAACGTTTTGTTTACCAAATAATGATCTTCCGCGTATTTTCTGAATTCTTCCCGGTTGGCAGCATCGGCCAGGAGCGATTCAAGGACCAATAGCTCTTTCTCCGTAATCTGCCCGGATAAATATTTTATTACAAGTTCTTTTGATAAAATCATATAAAAAAACACCGATTACATCCGTATAACAAGTCAATATGTAAAAACCCTTAAAAGATTATTGATTTTTTTTGATATTTGTTAACGTTCACATTTTGAATTGATTTTTTGGTATCCGAATGAATAACGAAACAGGTATAGTCAATAAATTAAAAAAAGGGGACCACGCCATATTTAAAATAGTGTTTGAAGAACTCTATCCGTCAGTGGTAGCCTATGTATTGACACTTACGGGCGACGAGGCAAAGGCTAAGGATATTGCCCAGAATAGTTTTATAACCCTTTGGGAAAAAAGGAAAAAACTCCGGGAAAAATCATCACTCAGGCCTTACCTGTTTAAAGTTGCATATAACCTCTATATCAATCAATATCACAAAGAGAAGTTCAGGAAAAAGGTATTGGAAGAATTTAAATACGACGCGCTGCAAAAAATAATATCCAAAGAAGAGGATCAGGATGATGACCGCCAGAAACGATTACAGGAAATTATTGACGCCCTGCCAGTGAAGTGCCGGAAAATCCTCTTGCTAAATAAAAAGGACGGTAAGAAATATAAAGACATTGCGGTTTTATTGAATATTTCCGTCAAAACAGTGGAATCGCAAATGCGGATCGCTTATATAAAAATAAGAGAAGGGTTTGAGCGGGGAAAAAATGAATAATACAAGCTGTTACACATTTTTGAGAAGTTAAATAAAAGTAAAGATATATGTTAAAGGATATTCCTTAACCGTTTTTCACAATGCACTTTGTAAAGGTTGAACAAGAAAGAATTATAATGCCATCAAAAAATATGTTAATCGTTTTATCAAAAAGGAATTCAAGTCAGATGATGTCCACATAAGTGTGTTAATGAGTTTAGCTGGCCTGTTAACCTTCTCGTGTTACTTTGGCAATAGGGATGTTGTGTTTTTGGCGAGCAAACATTATATCAATCGCACATAGGGGGAAAGGTGCACCTTGACGTGTGAGGAAGGCTTTCGGTATGTGAAACGGTAATTTACTGGCCGGAGCTGCAGTTTGCCTTTTGGATTGTGTTAATTATTTGATTAAAAATGATTTGTCCGAATTCGGTAAAGCCTGGTCATTAGCTTCTATGGTACCGGGTAAACTGATGCACCTTTCAAATTTTCTTCGGGTAGCCGATGTTTGGCGAACGGATATCGGAACCGTGGCCGCCTATATCATTTCACGCGGTATCATCCGCGATAAAAATAAGGATACTGGGGCTCCTCATTTTTATTTTGGGCGAAAATGATACCTTGTGAAATGGTCAGTACTATAAATAAACCGAACGGGTATTAAAGTTAATATCCGGGATTCTGCCGCAATTTCGGGTTTGCATTTAATGCGGACTGGGGAATCGGGAATATATTTCTGAAATCTTCCGAAGGGTTTTTCCATTCCCAGGCATCTCCGTATTTTCCGAATCGGATCAGGTCTCTTCTTCGTCCCATCTCAAATACCAGTTCCCTTCCTCTTTCATCAAGGATGTCCTCTAAGGACAGCGTCAATAACGCGGAGGCGTTACTCCTTTCCCGGATCTGGTTTACCAGGGGTAAAGCGGCTCCGAAATCTCCTTGCCGTGCCAGGGCCTCTGCTTTGATCAGGAGAATATCTGCATACCGGAAAAAAGCGACATCATTTCCGGCACTGCCTCCCACGGTATTGGGATCGATCTGCCATTTGATCCATTTGATCCCTGCATTCATCGGCTGGCTCCTGATACCTGTGGCGGGAACGATCTCATAAGGTACCGGACCTTCGGTGGAAACGCCTTCTACGTATAAAGCGGAGTTATTGTCCGGGACAACTCTCTCTACCATTACGGGTTCGTCATTACGCGGGTCTTTTAGCGGGCCATAGGTAATGAACATGGATTTTCTTATGTCCTGATCTTCGTATTTTTCTACAACCGACGGACGGGTGGCAAATCCGTTTTGCGGTGTATACGGCAATCCGAATAACCCTCCGGAGATTCCCGGAAGGACTTTTTGTACGAACGGATGGCCGATGCCCCCTGTGATATCGGGGTTATATACCGCTCCGAAAACAACTTCATTGTTATTTTGATTGTCCGGGGCAAAGTTGTCAAAATAGTTAGGGAGCAAAGAATACGATCCGGAATTGATCACCAGGTCGGCGTATTCCTGTGCCTTTTGATATTGTGCATTCCCGGTGTAGACTTCGGCATTCAGGTATATGGTGGCCAGAAGGGCATAGGCAGCTTCTTTGGTCAACCTGCCGTAATAACTGCTTCCGGCTTCTGTTTTGGTAGGCAGGTCTTTCAGGGCGTCTTCCAGTTCCGCAGTGACAAATTCAAAAACCTCGGTCCTTGTGTTTTGTTCGGGAAGGTCCAGTGGGTCTACCTTGGCTCCGGTAAAGATGGGAACGTTACCGAACAGGTCCATCAGGTAAAAGTAGGCATAGGCCCTTAGTGCTCTTAATTCGGCTTTTGGCCCGGAGATATCCAGGGGAGATTCTTCTAATGAACTCAGCAGGCCATTGGTTTGCCCCACGGTTTGGAAAAAAGTATCCCAGGTAGAGGATATGTAGGCGTGGTCCGGCTCCCAGGTGTGTTCCATTAACTGCCAGAAGGAGTCTCCTCCCCACCAGCCCTGGATCTTTTGCTGAACGACAACCTGGTCTGCCGGAAGTTCTAATGTCCTGTATTCGGGGCCCATACCGGTGATCCCTGCGAAGGCCCTGTAAACTCCCGATAAAGCGGATAATACCTGATATTCGTTAGAATAGAATGTATCTGGGGTATATATGGAGTATGTATCCTCGTCTAAGCTACAGCCGTTAAGGAGTAATACCATGATGACCATGCTTTTGATTATGCTTTTTTTGAATTTTATAGTTTTCATCATTGAGTCTTTATGTTGGTTCTAAAAAGTAACACTACCACCTAAAACATAGGTTGTTGGTCTCGGATAGGCCAGATAATCAATTCCCACTGCGGTAGTCCTCACTTCGGGGTCATAACCGGAATAACCGGTAATCACAAAGAGGTTCTTGCCTGAAATGTATATACGGGCTTTCTTTAAGAATGAGGTGTTTTCCGTATTAAAGGAATATCCGATACTGAGATTGTCTATCCTCAGATAACTTCCATCTTCCAGCCATCTCGAAGAAAACTGCGCACTGGTTTCCCTGCTGGTACCATTGGTGAGGGCGGACTCCAGGACATTGAGCGCAGGGGCCTGCTGAGGATAAGAAAACTCGGCGCCGGTGTTGTTGAATATCTCGTTTCCTACTACTCCGCGCATATTCAGAGAAACGTCAAACCTTTTATAATTGATCGTCTGGTTAATGCCAAAAGTAAAATCCGGATTGGGATTTCCGATAAGGACCAGGTCGTCACCTTCTTCGCCATCGACATCCAGAAAAGTTTCCATGCCGTTTGCGTCCAGGCCGGTAAATTTTCGCCCGTAAAAAGAACCCAGGGGGAGGCCGGGGCGTATCAACTGTATTCCCACCTTATTGAGTACTACTCCCGATCCGTCTGAGATCCGGATCTCATCGCGTTGAAAGTTTTCGTTAGACAGGTTTTTTACTTCATTTTTGTTCGCTGAAAAATTGAGGTTGGTGTGCCACCGGAAATCCGTGTTGTCAATAATATCGGCGTCCAGGTTAAACTCCCATCCCTTGTTTTCTACCTCGCCCACATTTGCCCATTGCGACTGGACAACCGAAGGGGCAGCCGTGGAGAATTCCAGGAGCAGATCATCGGTTTTTTTGATATAATAATCTACAGAACCGTACAATCTTTGATTAAAGAACCCAAAATCCAGTCCGATATTCAGTTGGCTGGTCTGTTCCCATTTTAAATCCGGATTGGCATAGTTGGTAGGGAGTACGCTGGGGATGGCCTGTCCTCCGAAAACATACACGCTGGAACCGTCAATGGAGAGTTGCTCCCTGTAGAGGTTATTGGGGATCTCCTGGTTACCGGTTATTCCATAGCCCAATCGAAATTTCAGGTTACTTACTTTTGAGTTGTCCAGAAATTTTTCATTAGTCATATTATAAGCAAATGCTCCGGAAGGAAAAGTCCCCCAGCGGTTGTTTTCCCCGAACCGGCTGGATCCGTCTCTTCGCAGTGTCAGTGTCAGCAAATATTTATCCCGGAACTTATAGTTCAGTCTTCCATAGTAAGAGGCCAGCCTGTTGGCGTCTTTGAAAGAAGTATTAGCCAGGATATTACCGGACTGTATAAGATTCCATTTCGTAACCGAGGACACGAACTGATTGGCCATGGTAAAGGTATTTTCATTCTGAAACCGCTGGAAGGAATACCCGGCTAAAAACGTCAAATGATGGGCTTCCCCGAATTGTTCGTCATAAGTCAGTGTAGTTTCTATAAGGGTAGTAGTGTTCTTAAATTTACTTACAGACGCCCTTCCGCCTTCGGAGGCAGCAGAAGGATGGGAATCCGGGGCATTGGTGAACCGGTTTACCTGTTCATTGGAGTATCCCATATTTACAGTAAAGGACAGTGGTTCTATAATTTGAAAAGTCAGATTTGTATTTCCCAAAAAGAAATCGGTTTCGCTTTCATCCTCCACATCGACCCAGGACACGGGATTGATGCGTAGTTCCCCGATCTGATAGTAACTGCCATCGGGATTTCTGACTGGCAGCGTGGGAGCCCATCTCAAAGCGTCTTTGAGGATATTCCCTCCTTCGTTATTAATGTTGGAGGAGATGGCAACCTTGTCATCATCTAATTTTGCATAGGACATATGGACTCCGATCTTTAATTTGCCGTCCAGCGCATCATGCGACCCGTTTAACCGCCCCGTATATTTTTTTAATGCGGAAGAAAGCAGAATACCTTCTTGTTCGGAATAGCCGAAAGAAGCGCGGAATTTGCTCGTTGGTGAACCGCCGGCAAAGGACAGGTTGTGATTCTGAGAAAAAGCGGCCCTGAAGATCTCCTTTTGCCAGTTGGTATTTGCTCCAAGGTCAGAGTAGGGGAGCCCCAGGCTATTTGCATAATCTCTGAATTGACCGGCGGATAAAACAGGGAGAAACTTTCTTATATGGCCGACTCCGGCGTAGGTGTCATACGTAACATTTTCGTCTATTCCTTTTTTACCTTTTGTTGTGATAATGATCACGCCATTTGCCCCCCTGGACCCGTAGATCGCCGTTGCGGAAGCGTCTTTTAGAACGTCGATACTTTCAATATCCGCCGGGTTAATGACATTCAGCGGGTTTGGCGATTCATCCGACAATGCCGAGGTACCGTTTTGTGGCCCCAATTGCACGTAATTGTTGGCGCTTCCGAATTGTAAAGGAACGCCATCTACTACATAAAGCGGGTCGTTTCCCGCCGAAATGGAACTGATCCCCCGAACCCTGACCGTGGAAGCCGCTCCGGGCTGGCCGCTATTTTGCACAATGTTTACCCCTGTAATTTTACCCTGCAATATCTGCTCGGGGGCTACGGGTGGAGCATCTTCGATATTACTTGCCTGTATGGAAGAGATGGCTCCGGTTACGTCACTTCTTTTTTGGGTTCCGTAACCTATAACAACGATCTCGTCTAACTGTTGGGTTTCTTCAGACAGGGTGACATGAATGGTAGTCCTGTTATTTACGGGTTCTTCAGTCGTTTTAAAACCTATAAAAGAAAAGATCAGGATTTGTTCTCCTTCTTCGAGTTCTATGGAATAATTTCCTTCAAAATCGGAAACCACACCATTGGCCGTTCCTTTTTGTACGATGCTCACTCCCGGTATTTCGACCCCGTCATCCCCCCGGACTGTCCCGGTAATGACATTCTGGGCATGTGTGATGCCCAAAAAGAGCAGCAGAAAACACACAGGAAGTGCATTTTTAATGATTTTTTGGTGTTTCATAATAATAGTTTTGGTTCGTTAATTGCATTTATCAGGCTGGTGTTTATGGCATTTCAACCTAAAATTAGTTTTGTTTGATGATTATCGCATCCTGTGCTGTCCTGATTTATTATTGAAAAAGAGATACTTAGAAAATATGAGGGCAAAAATTTCCTTCTGCAGATTTTACACCTGTCTGCCGGAATAGACAGGGATGATCGTAGATTTATCTTTACTGGTAATGCGTAATTTTATGATATATAGTTACTACTAACAGGTCGAGATTCAACGTCCCAAAAGGGCAGACAAAGCTGCTCCTAAAACCTTAAAGCTATACATCGTGGAAGCCAAAGAATCCCAGCACACCACTTCGAAAGGCCACCCGGTCCAATAACCCTAAAAAATGGATTGGACGAATTTAACTCCATTTTCAAAGGATGGTGATTGCTAAATTGAGATATGTACACACGGTAGCCCCCCTCAAGGAGGGAGCTCTTAAAAAGGTCAAAAAAATGAGTAAATACGCTTAACTAAGATGACATTGCCTTTAGGGCAGGGGTAACAATCCCGAAAGCTTTCGGGAGAGGAATTATCAAATTTCAATTTTTGTCATGTACTGGAATTTCAGGTATAAAAAGGATAATCTGTTTATATTGAATAGTATACATTTTTATCCACTATATTTTGGCGTATCTTTGTAAAACAGGACCACAAAAAGAATGCTTATGAAAGGAAAAAGGATCCCCCCGGTTGTTAAACATACGGCACTGATATCGTTTCTGTTCCTGGCCGTTGCTTTTTTATTTGCAGAAAAAGGGAAAAGAGGAGAGGGGAAGAAAGTGACCTCAGAAACAAACATTTCAAGGAAAGACCTGATTGAAAAGAAAACCGATACGGCAACACTCGCGGCAGGATGTTTCTGGTGTGTGGAAACCCAGTTTGAACAATTAGAGGGGGTACGGAAAGTAATTTCCGGCTATATCGGCGGTAAGGTGCCTAATCCCACTTATAAACAGGTATGTACCGGGACTACCGGGCATGCGGAAGCCTGTAACATCGTATATGACCCTTCCGTAATTTCCTTTGACGAATTGCTGGAGGCCTTTTTCATAGCACATGATCCCACGCAGTTGAACCGCCAGGGGAATGATATCGGCACACAATACCGCTCGGCCATATTTTACCATAATGCCACACAGAAGGAAAAAGCCGAATATTACATTAAAAAACTCAATGAAGAACAGGCTTACGATAAGCCTGTCGTTACGGAAGTGTCTCCCTATACCGTATTTTACAAGGCGGAGAACTATCACCAGGACTATTACGATCTGAATAAATCGGAACCCTACTGCCGGTATGTTATTCAGCCCAAGCTGGAGAAATTCAAAAAGATTTTTAAAGCCAAACTGAAACAATAATCCCGGATAAAATGAACACGATAAAAAATAGTTTCGTCCTGCCTGTTTTTCTGTTGACATCATTCTTTATGTGTAATGCACAAAACCAGACTATGGATAACAAACATAAAAATAACCCGTATTATTCCCGAACAGATACCACACATTTGGATGTGAGTGATGCAAAATGGAAAAAAATACTTTCTCCCGAATTGTACCACGTGGCCCGGGAGCAGGGCACGGAACGTGCGTTTACCGGGAAATACTGGAAAAGCGATACCAAAGGCACCTATTACTGTGCAGTATGCGGTAATCTTCTGTTCCGGTCCGATGCCAAATTTGCCAGCAGTTGCGGCTGGCCGAGCTTTTTCGAAACGGAAAGGGAGAACAGTGTTATTTACAAGGAAGACCATTCACACGGAATGGAACGTATAGAAGTAGAATGCGCCCGGTGCAATTCGCACCTCGGCCATATTTTTAACGACGGGCCCGCACCCACCTATAAACGGTATTGTATGAATTCCGTTTCCCTCGATTTTGAACCGGACAGGTAGGAACGCATGTGTAGTGGAAGTCTATTCTTCGACAGATCCTATACAAAACAGCGTTTCCCCTTTATTCACCGGAGGTGTGCCCACTTTGTAGAGAATGGTCCCTTCTGCGGGGGAGCGGATTTCGGCTTTCCTGTTCCCGAACTCATCTGTGATAAAGCCCAGAACATCTCCTTTTTTAACCTTGTCCCCGCTTTTATGCTTGCTGTAAAAAATACCTTTTTCAGGAACACGTATGTATGTCTGGGCATTTAATAATACCGGGGCCCTGGTATCGGGAACGGTTTTGGCAGACGGTGCTTTATAGATGCCGAGATGGGCAAGCATGTTGTAAACCGCCTGTTTGGTGGCCCGCACGTTTTCCGGTTGCACATTGCCCAGTTTGCCCGCTTCGATACTCAGAGCCGTAATACCCTGTTGAGTAGCCTGTTTAAAAGCATATTTTGCCGGTTCTGCTGAAGTTATGGTATAAGGGTAAGAAACAATATGCCGGAAACCAGACTTTTCAGACAGGGTTTTTGCCAGCTTTGTTTCTTCCGGAGTATCCCGGCGGTTGTAATAGCAAACAAAGGGAAGCAGGTCTTCGCTCGCGTCTCCGCCGTGAATGTCCAGGAAAAAATCAGAGTGGTCTATGATCTCACGGGTGATGAGATAGGCCAGTTGTTCGGTCACTGTTCCCGTAGCCGATCCGGGGAAGGTGTTGTTCAGGTTTTTTCCGTCTACCGGGTTGATAAAGGGAGTTCGCCCATAGAACGCTTCTATGTTCGCTATCGGAACTACGATAAGCGTACCGGAAAGCATGTTGATATCGACCTCGTTCAGCAATTCCTGTACGGCCACGATCGGCGGGTACTCATAACCGTGCACTCCCGCTACAATACTGAATACGGGCCCCTTGTTTTTTCCCTTGATAACGGTAACGGGAAGCCGGGTTTCATTTGCGCCGTCCTTTACAGAAAAAGCCGTGTCTTTCCGGAAAGCCGATTCCGATCTCAGCAGGGGCTCTACGGTTTGTCCGTAAGTGACAAGAGAAAAAAAGCTGCAGAACAGTAGTATACCTTTTCTA
Organism: Sinomicrobium kalidii; assembly: GCF_021183825.1. GTDB lineage: Bacteria > Bacteroidota > Bacteroidia > Flavobacteriales > Flavobacteriaceae > Sinomicrobium > Sinomicrobium kalidii. The sequence continues at coordinate 4,331,364 of NZ_CP089211.1, forward strand.
AAGTTTTTCATGTTGAAGGGAAACAAAATTGAGCGGCAAAAATAGTGATACCGAAGGGAAATGCAAGGCACTTGCATTAATGTTCAAATATATTTAACATCGATTTTTGATCCGGCCGCTTCGATACACCCCGGCGGAGCCGGGGCACTCAGCGGCCTTTGCTTTGGCTGATTTATATAAGTAATCTTTATAAGTTAATAAAGCCAGTACAAGAGGGCTGAGTATTCCGGCTGCGGTTTGGGTACTCAGCGGTCTTTGTCCCGGCCACTTCGGTACGCTCCGAACGGAGCCGGGGTACTCAGCGGCCTCCGTTCCGGCTGTTTTATACAAGTTAATCTTCATAAACTAATAGAGTCTGCACAAGGCAGCTGAGTGTCCCGACTACGGTTTGTTTCCTCAGCAACTTCCGTTTGGTCAATTTCAGGTCAACTTACATAAATTAACAAAGCCTACACAAGAGGGCTGAGTGTCCCGAGCTACGCTCGGGATGTACCGAAGCCAGGCCTCACTATTCCTATTTATTATATTTGTATGAAAACCAACCAGATAATGGCAAAAGGATACATGTACATTCTGGAATGTAGTGACAATTCCTATTACACCGGAAGCACCAGGGATATCGAGAGGCGGTTACGCCAGCATATGGAAGGAACAGGGGCCAATCATACCGCAAAACGCTTACCCGTTACCTTGCTGTATTACGAAGAATACGATCGTATAGACCATGCCTTTTATCGCGAAAAACAGGTACAGGGATGGAGCAGAAAGAAAAAGGAAGCCCTTATGGATGGTAATGTGGAACTGTTGCCGGGCTTAGCTAAAAAAATATTTAATAAGCACAAAAGGAAGTGAGTAATTGTACCACCGGCCGCGCAGAGTGGTTTAGTAAAGATTTTCTTAAACTTGTCCTTTAGCTTGCCGCTGCGGAAGTTGCTGATGGTATTGTGGTCAGGTTTGGCCCTGCCACTGAGCCAGACAAGGTGAATGTTCTCGCTCAGGGCCTGCTCAATCTTGCGCGAAGAATACAGGTTACGCAAGTAGGCATAGACTAAAACTTTTAGCAATACTTTGGGATGATAGCTTGAGGTTCCGCCCTGACGATAGGTCTGCTCCAAACTGCTCAGGTCTGCCGGGTCTAAAATCGTGTTGACAATACGTACAGGATGGTTTTGTGGTAAAGTTCATCATAACTGGATGGAAGCAGGCTCAACTGACCTTGATCGTAGGGCTTCCAGATTGCTTTAGTCTTGTTGTTGGGGTAACAGATTAACGACAGGTTATTCAGTTATTGAGTTCGTGCGTGATGCCTAAATAACTGAATAATCAAATAACTAAATACAACCTCATTTGCAACATTCAACCCGAAAAACATTCGTGTATCCGTGGCAAAACCAAAACGGGAAACTTACAACAAGCGAAAAACCCCACAACCTTTGATCCTGATCCGTTGCTTTTCGGCTCATGTTTAAATTTACAAACACCTTGCCTTAATACAAAAAAAGAGGCCGCCTTTTAGACAGCCTCTTCTAAACTAACTAACTCAAATAATCATTAATAAAAGTTCACACGAACACTACAAAATTCAGGGTTTAAATTTTTATTCGCGTTAATTTTACATTAGCAATTTATTAAATAACTGAGAAATAAAATAATCAATTAATATATAATTAACATTTTACGAGATGTTAAATCAATTTTTGTTATATTTTCATGTGTTTTCTAAAGAAAACGATAGTTTTTTTACTCCCCGTTTGTTATATGTGTATTTTTTGAGGTCATTTTGTAATGATGTGTAAAAATAAGGAGGTGTAACATGCTGTAGAATAGAAAATCCTTTGTTTGACCCCAAAAAATACAGGGGAGCGATGTTTTTTAACGATCTTGCAGGGCAAATACACGTTGTAGCAAATCGGTAGTTCTTGCCGTGGCCTTGTTTCGTATTTCTTTTTCTTCCACGGCGATCATTGTATATACCCCTTTAAGGGCCTCGTCGGTTACATAATCCGTAAGGTCGGGATTGACATTGTTGGTGAGTGGTATGGAATTGTACTTGTTAATGATGTTACCCCACACTTCGGTAGCCCCGACGCGGGACAGGGAATTATTGATCACCGGGGAGAATTTGTTGTACAGTTGTTGTTCCGTAGTGTTTTGCAGGTAGGCGGTTGCTGCATTATCTCCGCCTAACAGAATATTCTTTGCATCTGCAAAAGTGATATTCTTTACAGCATTTACAAAGATCGGTGTGGCCTCTTTGACTGCGTCTTCCGCAGCCCTGTTGAGCACTTTCAACCCCTCGTCCGCAAGGTTTCCGAGTCCGATGTCGCGCAGGGTCTTGTCTACTTTCTGTAATTCCGCGGGTAAAAGGATCTTTACCATTTCGTTCTTGAAGAAACCGTCTTTTCGGATGAGTTTGCTTACCTGTTTGTCAATGCCGAAATCCAGGGCTTGCCGGAGGCCGGAAGCAATTTCTTCATTGCCCAGTGTTGTGGTATTGGGTAATTGATTGACGACCTGCTGCAACTCGGCGCAGGAGAAAAGTAAGAACACACTTATCAGTGATAATGCTTTTTTCATATTGGATGTTTTTTAATGTAATTGGCAGAACAAATGTACTATGAAAAAACAATAGTCTTGTTATTATGGGCCATTACTTTCCGTGAGATATGGAGCTTCACAGCGCGGGCGAGAACCATTTTTTCCAGGTCACGGCCTTTCATTACCAGGTCCTGGATGGAATGGGAATGCGTTACCCGGGTAATGTCCTGCTCTATGATAGGGCCCGCATCGAGTTCTTCGGTGACGTAATGACTGGTGGCGCCAATGATCTTCACACCTCTTTTGAAGGCCGAATGGTAGGGCTTTGCACCGGGAAAGGCAGGGAGAAAGGAATGGTGGATGTTGATGATCCTGTGCGGGTAATGGTTGATCAGTTTTTCCGATACGATCTGCATATACCTGGCCAGTACGATAAAATCGACCCGGGATTCTTTGAGAAGGCGCAGTTGTTCGGCTTCCGCCTCCTTTTTATTCGTTTTGGACACCGGTATGTGATAAAAGGGGATGTCGAAACGTTCGGCTACGGTTTTGAGATCGTTGTGGTTGCTTATGATAAAAGGGATCTCCACACGGAGTTCTCCCGAATTGTACCTGCCCAGAAGATCGTAGAGACAATGGTCGTACCGGGAAACAAAAACGGCCATTCTGAGTTTGGGGTCTTCAGTGTGGATTTCCCATGACATGCCGTATTTTTCCGCTATGGAATGGCCGAATTCGCGTTTGAGGTCTTCGGGTGAACCGGGAAATTTTGCAAACTGGCTTTCCAGTCGCATGAAAAATACACCGTGTTCCATGTCCACATGCTGGTCTATATAGATGATATTGCCGTTTTTCTTGTAAATAAAACGGGTTACGGAAGCAATGATCCCTTCGGTATCCCTGCAGGAAATGAGTAATGTAATTTTGTCCATATCTTTTCGGGGCTTGCTTTAAAGCCCGTCTAAATTAAGCCAAAAAAGCAAAGGATTTTTAACATTGCTTTAAAATTACAAATTTGCTGAAAAACGGGATATTTTTTAATAAATCCGTAAATTGCACAACCAAAAACGTGATTTTGTTGCAAATGAAACAGTAATTGTTCAGAATGGCGTCCGGAGTACCGCTTTGTTGAGGTAAAGTCCGGAGGCTTCGGGAACTAACAGGTATAAAATCAGAATTAAGTGAAAACAGAAATATACAAACCAGAGAACAACGTCAGGATCGTTACTGCTGCTTCCCTTTTTGACGGGCACGATGCAGCTATCAATATTATGCGCCGTATTATCCAGTCCACCGGGGTTGAGGTTATTCATCTCGGGCACGACCGGAGTGTGGAAGAGGTGGTGAATACGGCCATCCAGGAAGATGCCAATGCCATTGCCATGACTTCCTATCAGGGAGGACATAACGAATACTTTAAATATATGTACGACCTTTTGAAGGAAAGAGGTGCGGACCATATCAGGATATTCGGCGGCGGCGGCGGCGTTATTCTCCCTGAAGAGATCAAAGCGCTCCATGAATATGGTATTACCCGTATCTATGCTCCCGATGACGGACGGGAAATGGGCTTGCAGGGGATGATCAACGACCTGGTAAAAAAGGCCGATTTCCGTTCCCCGGCCTTCCGTAACGGGCAGGAAGTAGGCACGCGCCTCAGGAATAAGGATGTAAACACCATTGCGCGTCTCATCACACTGGCAGAGAACGATCATGAAGCGTTTGAGAAGAAGTTTACCCCCGGCAGCGGAAAAAAAACAGTCCCGGTATTGGGGATAACCGGAACGGGCGGAGCAGGAAAATCGAGCCTTGTGGATGAGCTTGTACGCCGTTTTCTGGCGGATTTTCCCGAAAAGACCATCGGCATACTTTCCGTAGACCCCTCCAAAAGGAAAACGGGCGGGGCCTTGCTGGGCGACCGCATACGGATGAATGCCATTAACAATTCAAGGGTATACATGCGTTCACTGGCCACAAGGCAATCCAATCTGGCCCTGTCAAGACATATCGCGGAAGCCGTTGACGTGCTGAAAGCGGCGGAATATGACCTTATTATCCTGGAAACTTCGGGGATAGGGCAGTCCGATACGGAAATCCTGGACCATTCCGACACGTCACTCTACGTAATGACCCCTGAATTCGGGGCGGCCACCCAGCTCGAAAAGATCGACATGCTGGATTTTGCCGACCTCGTCGCCATTAACAAGTTCGATAAAAGGGGGGCGCTCGATGCCCTGCGGGATGTAAAGAAACAATACCAGCGGAATCACCAGCTTTGGGATGCTGATCCGGACGCACTTCCCGTTTTCGGTACCATTGCATCGCAGTTCAACGATCCCGGTATGAACAAACTCTACAAGAATGTGATGGATAAAATAGTGGAAAAGACGGGCGCCGACCTGCATTCGTCTTTTGAGAGACACCACGAGATGAGTGAAAAAGTGTTTGTGATCCCCCCGAAGCGCGTACGTTATTTATCGGAAATTGCGGATAACAACAGGCATTATGACGAAACGGTGGAAAAACAGGTAGCCGTGGCGCAGAAACTGTATGGGATATGTATGGCCGTTTGCAGTGTACTGGATGAAAAAACACCGGCTGCCGTTATTACCAGGTCCGGCCTGGACGGGGATAAGTTGACAGAGCAGGCCGGGGACGACGAACAGCGGTCGTTCCTGAAGTTGCTGCTTGCGGAATTTGACCGGGTGAGGATGGAACTCGATCCGCACCACTGGGAAACCATCCTGAACTGGGAAGACAAAGTAGGGCGATATAGAGCATCCGAATATGTCTTTAAGGTCCGGAACAGGGAATTGCGGATTAAAACCCATACCGAATCCTTGTCGCATACACAAGTGCCCAAGATCGCCCTGCCGAAGTATAAGGCCTGGGGCGATATACTCCGATGGAGTTTACAGGAAAATGTGCCGGGGGAATTTCCGTATACTTCCGGATTGTATCCTTTTAAAAGGGAGGGGGAAGACCCCACACGCATGTTTGCAGGAGAAGGCGGCCCGGAGCGTACCAACCGGCGTTTTCACTATGTAAGTCTGGGTATGGAAGCAAAGCGGCTTTCCACGGCTTTTGATTCGGTAACGCTTTACGGGAACGACCCTGGCCACCGTCCGGACATTTACGGGAAAATAGGTAACGCAGGCGTTTCCATTTGTTGTCTGGACGATGCCAAAAAGCTGTATTCCGGGTTTGACCTGGCCGACCCGAAAACTTCGGTGAGTATGACCATTAATGGTCCTGCTCCCATGCTGCTCGGTTTTTTTATGAATGCTGCTATCGACCAGCAGTGCGAAATCTATATAAAGGAAAACGGCCTGGAAGCCGGGGTGGAGAAAAAACTAAAGGAAAAATTCGACGACCGGGGATTGCCAAGACCGGCCTACAATTCCGTGGCGAGCGGAAAAAAACGGTTGCCGGAAGGTAATGACGGCCTCGGGCTTTTATTGCTGGGACTTACCGGTGATGAGGTGTTGCCCGCGGAAGTGTATAACGAAATAAAACAGCGAACTCTCTCACAGGTACGCGGAACGGTACAGGCCGATATCCTGAAAGAAGACCAGGCACAGAACACCTGTATTTTTTCCACAGAATTTGCCCTCAGGCTTATGGGAGACGTACAGGAATATTTTATAGAGAACAATGTGCGGAACTTTTATTCCGTATCCATTTCCGGGTACCACATAGCGGAGGCCGGGGCCAATCCCATTACACAACTGGCCTTTACCCTCGCCAACGGGTTCACCTATGTGGAGTATTACCTGAGCAGGGATATGGATATTAACAAATTCGGCCCCAACCTGTCCTTTTTCTTCTCCAACGGTATCGATCCCGAATATGCGGTGATTGGCCGTGTGGCAAGAAGGATATGGTCCAAGGCCATGAAACACAAATACGGCGCCAATGAACGTGCCCAGATGTTAAAGTACCACATCCAGACCTCGGGCCGTTCCCTGCATGCCCAGGAAATCGATTTTAACGATATACGTACTACATTACAGGCCTTATATGCCATTTACGATAACTGTAATTCCTTGCATACCAATGCCTACGATGAAGCGATAACCACGCCTACTGAAGAGAGCGTACGCCGTGCAATGGCCATACAACTTATCATCAACAAGGAACTCGGACTGGCAAAAAACGAAAATCCCATCCAGGGTTCCTTTATTATTGAGGAACTGACCGATCTTGTGGAAGAGGCCGTATTGGCGGAATTTGACCGTATAACCGAACGCGGAGGTGTTCTCGGTGCCATGGAAACCATGTACCAGAGAAGTAAAATACAGGAAGAAAGCCTTTATTACGAACATCTGAAACATACGGGCGAATTTCCTATTATCGGGGTAAATACCTTCCTTAGCTCCAAGGGATCGCCCACAGTGATCCCCGGTGAAGTGATCCGTGCTACGGAGGAAGAAAAACAGCATCAGATACAAACCGTGGAAAACCTGAAAAAGGCCAATGAAGAAAGCGCGCAGCAGGAACTGGAAAATGTACAGCGTGAAGCCGTAGAAAACAGGAATATCTTTGCACAGCTAATGGAAGCCACGAAAGTATGTTCACTCGGACAGATTACCGAAGCCCTGTTTGAAGTAGGCGGGCAATACAGAAGGAATATGTAGAGAATTGATGTTGGACCATAAGACTTGGGGCATACAAACTTTATTTAGGCATGTCATAAGTCTTGCGTCATATAGTCCTGAGTCAAATCAACCATAATTATTTTCAGATGAGATCATTATTTACAGAATTGTTTGCCTATAACGACGATTGCAATAAAAGACTAATGGATACTTTTCGCGCTGCCGGGGATAAAGTACCCGAAAAGAGCCGAAAACTTTTTGACCATATATTGACCGCCCATCATATCTGGAATGCCAGGTTAAGTGGCCAGGTTCCGCGATACGGGGTTTGGGAGCGGCTTTCTGCCGATGTTTTGGAAAAAGTACATGAGGAAAATCAAATACTTACCGGGAAAATATTAGAGGGGAAAGACCTTTCGGAAAAAATTAATTATAAAAACAGTAAAGGAGTTCTTTACCACCGCAATATTGGAGATATCCTGTTTCACATGGTGAATCATGCTACATATCACCGGGGACAGATAGCGACAAACTTTCGCGAATCCGGCCTGGAGCCATTGGTTACCGATTATATTTATTACAAAAAGTGAAGTGAGAAACAACAAAAACCGAAAAAGGCCTTCTCGATGAGATGGCCTTTTTTTGTACATTTGTTCAGGTATCGAATACTGGCATTTTTATATTAATTATTGTGACCATGAATTCCGATAGTGCCTGAAATTATTAACCGAAAACACAACCCGGAAAAAATGAAAGACCCCTGGCTTGAGAAATGGGACGACAGGTACAGCAAGGATGAGTATGCCTTTGGCATCCGGCCTAACGACTATCTGAAAGAACAATTAGAGCAATTAGCTGTCGGGAACATCCTTTTTCCGGCGGAAGGGGAAGGACGCAATGCCGTCTTTGCCGCTAAACTTGGCTGGACCGTTTCCGCATTTGATATCAGTGCTGAAGGAAAAAACAAGGCCCTTCAACTTGCCGGGGCCAATGATGTACAAATTGATTACCGGGTAGGCGAGTTGCCGGCATTGAACTATATCCCGGAACAATTTGATGCCGTTGCATTGATTTATGCCCACTTCCCGGCAGACATAAAATCAAAATACCACAAGTTGCTTGACCAATATCTTCGCAGGGGCGGAACCGTTATTTTCGAAGCCTTTGGTAAAAAGCACCTCGATTACAGGCTTAAAAACCCGAAAATCGGCGGACCCAAAGACTTAGCTTCTTTATTTTCAACCGACGAAATAAAGTCGGATTTTTCAAATTATGAAATTATAGCACTGGAGGAAAAGGAAATTGAATTGAGCGAGGGCTTATATCACAACGGAAAAGGGTCGGTTGTACGATTTGTCGGACGGAAAAAATAAAATTCCTCGCATAAAGTGGTTCGGTCAATACGAAATCTGATAATGACAAGTCATTTTAAAAACGGGTTGAATATTAACGAATTTGTAGAAAAAGACCCGGAAATTTCCTTTTTCATTTTTCCCGGATTCAAGAATCTTTTTTGTTGTATATCCATTGTACAGCACAGCTTAAACTCATTCACACAAAATTTTGGATAGTGTCTTTTTATGTTCTACTTTTGGAAGCTAAATGCAACTCGTAGGCAACAAACATAGCATCAGTTTTTTCTTTATCATTGCTTTCTTCCTTTTGAAAGTAGTGAACCTGCATGTTTTTGAGCATATTTCCGATCAGGATGACGATTTCGGGAACTGTGATATCTGTGCATTGTACACGGTTAATCATCACCATAACCCCATAACGTTTACTCCTGAGATCTCCGAATTTACCCCGCCTGTTTTTCCAACAGCCGAACACCTGCCTGCAGTTTATGCGGTTTTGGTGCCGAAAATCCAAACACGGGGATATTATTTTAATAAACCACCACCTTACCTTTCCTGAGCAATAATAGCATTTGCGCTGTGAAGAGAGCCTGAAAAAGTCCTTTTCAGGTGAATTCCCTGTTTACATCATTTTTAATACGAGCCATACGAGTGACGGCCTCCCGTTATCGCACCGTAACATTTTCGCAAACGGAAGAACTGCATACTTAACGCTGGTCGCATCATGGCAAAAGGGCAGTTGATCGGCGGAGGGGAATTCCGTTTTCAGGTGTCGTTTATAAACCACTGAAATTCAGATATATGATAATTACAAAAGACCTTACAAAAAAATACAACGGCTTTACAGCCTTAAACAAGTTGACCCTGAATATAAACGAAGGTGAGATATTCTGCCTGCTCGGGGCCAATGGAGCGGGAAAGACCACAACCATTAATATTCTCCTGGGATTTATCGCACCTTCTTCCGGAGAGGCCAGCATCAACGGTTTGTCAGTAACAGGAAATGCCCCGGAAACCAAAAAACACGTGGCCTATATCCCCGAAACGGTTACGTTGTACCCCAACCTTACCGGGGTGGAAAATCTGAAATTCTTCTCGTCCCTTGCCGGGTATAAACTTCATCGGGAGGAACTGTCACAATTACTGCTAAAGGCGGGATTACAGGAAAGCGCCCATCAAAAGCCTTTGCGAAGCTACTCCAAGGGGATGCGCCAAAAGGTGGGAATTGCCATTGCATTGGCCAAAAATGCCAAAGTGCTGCTGCTGGACGAACCCATATCCGGCCTGGACCCGAAGGCAGCCAATGAATTTTCGGAGATCCTGAAAGAACTTTCAGCCGGCGGAACCACCATTTTAATGGCCACACACGACATTTTCCGGGCCAGGGAAGTCGCCCATCGTATCGGTATCATGAACGAAGGAAACCTCGTCAGTGAACTGGAAGCCGGTGAAATTTCGGCAAACGAACTGGAGCAACTGTATTTGAAGACCGTATAAAGAGCAGATTCGATTTAATGATTTGATTTATAGGATATTGATTCCGACTTTGTCGGAAGGTTGATGAAGATTGAATTAAAAGTCATTATAAATCAATCTCATTCAATCTTTCTCAATCTCTTAAAAACAACAGTACCAAAACACAATAACTTATGACACGTATATTCACCCTGGCATTCCTTCTTTTCTTCGGTTATCTCCAGGCGCAAACCATTACCGGAAAGGTCACCGATACGGAGACCGGTATTCCCGTTTTCGGGGCTTCCGTAACCCTTGTGGATATGAACCGCGGAACCGTTACCGACGAAGACGGCAATTTTTCACTGGAAGGAGAGGGGACCATCCTGGTTTCGTATGTCGGGTATAAAAGCTACCGGGCCAAAGCGGGCAACAATTTTATGAACATCCGTTTGATTCCCGAGATCACTGAATTACAGACCGTTGAGGTTGTAGGCCGGACATTAAGAAGTTATGACAGCAAATATTCTTTTTCCGCTACCAAAACTGCCATGGAAAACAAGGATATCCCGCAGGCCATAAGTACGGTCACCAAAGAACTGATCGCCGACAGGCAGGCTTTCCAACTGGCAGATGCCGTTAAAGCAGTCAGTGGTGTTACGCCTTCCAGCTATTACAACCAGTATAACATACGGGGGATAAGTCAGAATGAAGAAGGGCAGATCATCAATGGGATGCGCACACGGCAGTTTTATTTTTTACAACCCTTAACCACCAATATAGAACGTGTGGAAGTGATAAAGGGCCCTGCAAGTGCCACTTTTGCCAGTGTAGATCCGGGGGGAAGTATCAATATGGTTACCAAAAAGCCGCTGCCCGTAGAACGGCAAGAGGTGAGCATCGGGGTAGGCAGTTTCAGTACTTTTATAGGGACACTGGATTTTACCGGCCCTTTGAACGAATCGAAAACGTTGTTATACCGTGTTAACGGGGCTTACCGGGAGGCACGCTCTTACAGGGATCTGGTCAACAATAAAACCATTCTGGTGTCTCCTTCCTTCAGCTATATCCCCAATGATAAAACCGCTATTAATGCCGAACTGATCTACAATGACATGAACGGGATGCTGGACCGGGGACAGCCCATTTTCGGGGCTGAAGCCGGGGTTACCGATCTTAAAAGCACTCCGATCAGCATGAATCTGAGTGCCCCGAACGACTTTTTCCGGTCGAAAGAACTTATTATCATGGGAAATATCACCCATAAATTCAACTCCAATATCAGTTTCAACACCTCCTACATGAAGCAATCGTGGACGGAAGATTTACAGGAACACCGCACTACGGGGGCATTCGCCGTGGATATGAACAATGCACCCGTGACCTCCCTGGCCGCCATGCAGTTTGTACAACGCGAACAATACTGGAATATAGACAACGTGAGCAGCTATTTCAATTTTGATTTTAAGACCGGGGACTTCGGGCACAAATTCCTGGTGGGCTATGACCTGCATTACTGGGAAAAAACAAAGGGCGGCGGACAAAATGCAGCCCGGGGATTCCTCTTGAAGGATGGTTCTGCCGTACGAACTTTTGATGTATCCCGTGCAGACGACTATCAAACCGTAGAAATTGACGGGACTACCTTACCCAGGCCGAATGTGGACCATGTTGATCTGAACAACCCCGCCCACGAGATCAGAAATACCCGGGATTATACGATGAACTCACGTATAGCCATACCCTCGGCGCTTACCACGAATAATGCCGTATACATACAGGAACAATTAAAGTTTAAACGATGGACCCTGCTTCTCAGCCTCAGGCAGGAGTGGTTCAAAGACATTACCAATTACGAAACCCCGAACAAAACCTCTTTTGAGAACCAGAGGCTTATACCGAGGATAGGACTTACCTATGCCCTGAATGACAATATTAACATTTACGGTACTTACCTGGAAGGATTTCAGCCCCAGTCGAATACAACAACACTTTTACCGAGTACGGCCAACTTTTTATGGTCGGATGTTTCTGCCGCCCTGTTCGACCCTTTGATCAGTAACCTGAAGGAGGCAGGGGCAAAGATCGACCTGTTCCACAAGCACATGAGCCTGAATCTGTCTGTGTATGAGATCAATCAGAAAAACATACTGATGAGTGCCAACAACCCTTCCCAACCCGATTTGCTGATACAGCGGGGAGCCGACAGGAGCCGTGGTTTTGAGATGGATGTCACGGGCTATATCAATCCGGACTGGCAGGTTATTGCTTCTTATAGCTATATAGATGCCAAAATCGTAAATGATGCCAATGAAGACCTGGTTGGTCAAAGAAAGGAAAACACCCCGAAAAACAGTGCCAATCTGTGGACCAAGTATAATTTCAGGAACTCATCAGCGCTGAAAGACCTGGGGATCGGATTTGGCGTACAGCACCAGAGCAGCAAGATCCCCTGGTTCACACGCGATTTTAAAGTGCCGGCGTTTACCGTCTTTGATGCCGCCGTGTATTATGCGCCGAACAATAGCAATATCCGGCTGGCCCTGAATATGGGTAACCTGTTTAATACCACGTATTGGCTGGGGGCACAGAATTACCTGCGTTTGTTTCCCGGAGCACCGAGGAACGGTTCACTCACACTGAATTACAGATTTTAAGGACACTTTCTAAAACTTTAACCATGATGAAGAACGCAGAAGTACGTATCGCAAAGCTGTTCTGGAAAATAACCTTTAAGAACAAGGCAGTTTTTATCCTGACCTTTATCATCGGGATCTTACTGGCCTATGCCGTTTTTACCGGATGGGAAAATTTCAAGACCCAGGATGAGATCAGGGCTGAATACCAGGAACAGGCCAGGCAGGACTGGCTCGACAATCCCGATAAACATCCCCACAGAATGGCACATTACGGGCATTTTGCCTTTCGCCCCAAAACCCCGCTAAGTGTTTTTGATTTCGGTATGGAAAGCTTTCTAGGGAGTTCCATTTTCCTGGAAGCCCATGTCCAGAACCCTACCAACTTTTCCGAAGCGGAGTTTTCCACGGGAATGTTGCGGTTCGGGGAGATAAGCATTGCCATGATCCTGCAAACCCTGTTGCCTCTGCTGATCTTCTTTTTAGGATTCAGAAGTATAGCTGCCGAAAGGGAGAACGGCACGCTAAAGATACTCATGAGCCAGGGGTTGAGCCGGAAGCAGTTATTAGCGGGCAAAAGCCTGGGAATGACCCTTGTAATGTCCACCCTTTATTTTCCGGTGATCCTCACTACGGTACTTCTCTGGACACTGCTCCAGGAAATGAATATCAGTATGGACGAAACATACAGGCTTTTACTCATTGTAGTGATGTATTTTATTTACCTGTGCATTTTTTGTGTTATAGCGGTCATCATTTCCGCACTGAGCAAAACGTCAAAAACAGCGCTTACCTCGTCTATAGGTGTATGGTTGTTGCTTACCATTTTGCTGCCGAGAGCAGGGCAATCCCTGGGGTCTTATTTATACCGCCCCCCGTCCAAAGCCGGGTTTCAGGCACAGATAGAAAATGACATTTTAAAAACCGGGGACAGTCACAATCCGGATGATCCGCATTATCAGGCCCTCAAAGATTCTGTCCTTGCTGTTTACAACGTGGATTCTGTTACGCAGTTACCCTTTAATTACAGCGGACTTGTGATGAAAGAGGGAGAAAAGATCACCGCGGGAATTCACAATGACCACCTTAAAAGATTACGGGGAATATATGCCCGGCAAAACAGTTTTTCGCGTTACCTGGCCTTTCTCGATCCCTATATGGGTATAAAGAACCTGTCCATGGCCCTGTCCGGCACAGATTACAATTCCTTTACTGATTTCCAGGACCAGGCGGAGGAATACAGGTACCACCTGGCCCAAAGCCTGAATGACCTGCAGATAAAGCACATAAGTAATACGGCCAAGAGTTCGGCAGATCCTGCCAGCAGGCTTGATAAAAGACATTGGGCAGAAATAGAGGATTTTGAATACCGGCCACTCGGGATAGGGGGTGCCTTCCGGAGCGAACTTATTTCGTTTTTGTCACTCCTGTTCTGGGTATTGCTGCTTGCACTGATCCTTAACCGACTCTCTAAAACCTTAAAAGTACTGTAGTGAAAAATGGATACAGGACGATAAGACTTAAGATGTGCGACACAGGAACCAATACACTACTACATCTTACGTCCTGAGGTCTTAAGTCCGAATCATCAAAAAATTAAAGTAAATGAAACTGCTATTTATAAATTTTACCCGCTCCAACAATGTCAAGATAGGGCTGTCTTTTATCATTCTGGCCGGTGTCATAAGCCTTTTGGTAGGGAAACAGCATATCGAAAAAATAAACCGGAGTGTTGACGAAACGGCCCGGTACCAGCAGGAGCATATAGAACGCCATGCCGAATACAACAAGGACGACCTGGGGCTGATGCTGTACTATATCAAATTTTCACTGGTAAACAGTACCCCGGCGTTAAATGCCCTCTCCATCGGACAGCGCGATGTTAATCCTTCGGTAAAAAGTGTAACCATACGTACTCTTGAAGCCCAGAAATACGATGCAGACCTTAACAATCCGTACAACCTGCTTATCGGGAATATCGATTTCAGTTTTGTGCTTATCTTTCTGTTTCCGCTGCTTATCATTTCCTTTACCTATAACCTGGTATCCGAAGAGAAAGAAAGCGGTATCTGGAAGATCATTGCCGTACAGAGTAAAAATCCCCTGGGGTTTGTGCTGAAGGCCTTTGGTGTAAGGCTCCTGGTAACCATCGGGGGCTTACTGCTTTTGTATGCCATAGCAGTTCCGGTATTAGGTATTGCACCCGATGCGGATTTAGGGAAATTCTTCCTGGCCTCCGTCTTATATATTCTGGTGTGGTTTGCCATATGTTTTTTTGTGGTGTCGCTGCAAAAAAGTTCCAGTTTTAATGCGATTATCCTGCTCACCATATGGATATTGCTTGTATTTGTCCTGCCGGCGGCTATCAATAATGATCTGCAGAACAGGTATCCGCTTCCCGAAGCACTTGAAACCACGGTGAAACAACGAAAGGGCTATCACGAAAAATGGGATATGGATAAGGAACTGACCATGGACAAATTCTATGCGCATTATCCTCAATTCAAAAAATATGCCCTGCCCGAAGGTGATTTCAGCTGGCTCTGGTATTATGCCATGCAGCAGATGGGAGATGACGAAGTCTCGGAACAATCAGCAGCATTAAGGAAAAAACTCGGACAAAGGAACACAGCCGCTTCCCGGATCGCACAATTTATCCCGACACTCCATTTGCAGCTTTCACTCAACGATATTGCCAAATCCGGATTGGACAATCAATTACGCTTTCTGGACGAAACGGGGCGGTTTCACGAAAGGCTGAAGCTGCACTTTTATCCGAAAATATTCGGCGGAGCCCCGGTAACTTCTGAAAACTGGGACGATTTTAAGGTAGAAGTTTTTTCTGATGAAACCACGTTGAGCAGAACAAGGTTATACACACCACTACTCATTTTTATCGTGGTTTTCAATATTCTCGGCTGGTTTATTTTCAAAAAGCGGTTGCACCGTCTTTGACGAATTGATGTAAGACGATAAGACTTAAGACATACGACACACAGGAACCGAATCAGTCCTAAGTCCCAAATTAATGACTTATGAAATTTAGCTTTTATCTGTTATTGAACCTGTTGTTGTTATCCCATACAGCAACAGCCCAGCAAAAAAAGGTGACCGGGATGGTTTCGGATGCACAGGGCCGGCCATTGCCCGGGGCGACCGTTATAGTGAAGGAAAGTACAAACGGTACACAAACGGACTTTGACGGCAATTATGCCATCGATGTTACCGATGGGGCCGTATTGGTATTCTCCTATATCGGTATGTCCACCGTAGAAATCGAAGTAAAAGAATCATCCCGTATAGACGTTGTATTGAGAGAAGATACACAGAAACTGGACGAAGTGGTTGTAACCTTTAAAGAGCCCCTTGTTGAGGCAGGTAAAGGGAAGGTTACCTTCAACGTTGCTTCTTCCGCTACGTCGAGCGGAGTGTCTTCCTTCGACCTGCTGAAAAAAATTCCGGGAGTGAGTATCGGGCAGAGCGACGAGATCGTTTTGAGAGGAACAACCGGGGTCAACGTGATGATCGACGGCAAGATGAGCTATCTTTCGGGCAACCAGTTAGGCATATTGCTCAGGGGATTAAGCGCCGAAGACATTGACAAAGTGGAGCTCATCACCAACCCTTCCGCAGCTTATGATGCTGCCGGAAATTCGGGGATCATCAATATCGTTACCAAAAAGAACAGGGCCAGAGGGTATGCTTTGAGTTTAAAAAGTAGTGTGTCCAAAGGGAGGTCGTGGATGAACAACCAGAATATTTCGGGCAGTGTCAATAGCGAGCGATGGAATGCCTACGCCTCTTTCGATTACAACACGCCACATCGTTTTCGTAAAAGTAAAAGCGGAAATACCATTGTGGAGAACGAAGAGCAGATCATATTGAACAGGGAAAACCAAAACCCGTTCGACATCAATTTCTATACCTGGAAGGCCGGGGGCGACTGGCAATTTGCTCCCAAGCACCGGATCGGTGTGCATTATCACGGTTATTTTGATGATTTTACAAGTTACAAAACCTCGTCGATCCGCAAAGAACGGACGGACGGCAGCCTGTTTTCCGATGTGTATTCTACATATGACCTGGAGGAGCCCTATCATTACGACGCTATAAACATGGATTACCGGTTTGACATCGATACCACAGGAAAAAAAATAACCGCAGATGCCCGGTACATTTCGTATCGCAATTTTTCGGACGGATTGATGGAGGGAAAGCATTATGATGCCGAAGGGCAGTTGCTCCGTACCCATACCATGCGTATACATCAACCGGGTTTTATCAAAATAAAGTCGGTACAGGCCGATGCCGACCTGCCGTTCCCGGAAGTGGGCTTTAAGGCCGGATTAAAGTTTGCCAAGGCGAGCAATGACAACAATTTCCGTTCCGAAGAAAAAACAGGGGATGATTTTGTGGAGCTCCCCGAACTCACCAATCATTTTAAGTACAAGGAACAGATCAGTGCGGCTTATGTGTCGGCCTCCGGAACATTGGGGAACGCCGAGATTGAAGCCGGGATAAGGTTGGAGCACACCCGGGCGGAAGCATTGTTGCTGGACGGTTCGTTTGACAACGATTGGGAATATACCCGTTTGTTCCCCAATCTGTCTTTAGCCTATTATTTGGGCGATGACCACAAACTCGATCTGGCCGTCAGCCGGAGGATCAACCGCCCGTCGTATTCCAGCCTGAACCCCGTACGCTGGTATAACGACGAATACTTCTATTATTCCGGGAATCCGGAGCTTGTCCCCGAAATGGGATGGTTGTTTTCGGCTTCCTATACCTTCATGAAAAAATATATTCTTTCCGCCGAATACAGCAAACGCAACAATTATATTTCATACAATTTGTCTTACGATGATAACGGAGTGACGGTCAGAAGCCGGAGCGCCAATTTCAGTCACTTCGACCGGGTAGACTTTAACCTGATCGCCCCTTTTCCGATTGCTGATTTTTGGGAAATACAATTTTTCGGCGGACTCAACTATACCACTTACCCGCTTTCGGAGGCGGGGAAGGAGCGCGACCTCGGCAAATGGGCCGCAACACTATCGGTACAGCAACAACTGAAATTCCTGGAACATTATTCGGCAGATATTTCTGTGAAATACACCACGGCCGAACTGCGCGGGGTGTATATGACCAAAGCGGTGTTTTTTACGGATCTCGGGATTAAACGTTCTTTTCTGGACGGTAAACTTGATGCTGTTTTTACACTGAGCGATGTTTTTAACGGTTACTGGATGTACGGAACCTCCCAGAGCAGCTTAACAGATTATTATTATGAAGACAAACCCGACTCCAGGAGGGTCGGGCTGACCCTTCGGTACCACTTTGGCGGAAACCTCATTAAGGAAAAGACAACGAAAACAGATGAGCAAAAACGTCTGTAAAAGAGCACAAAACAATAATTGAAAAATCAGAATTTATTGAATTCCATTGAATGGGCTTACATTTTACATCACAAAAATAAAATGACTGTTACCCCTTCAAACCTTGACAGTTGTATGCAATTAAAGCAAAAACTGTAACCAATCGGAAATTTTATAGTCTTATCCGTATAAAACTATAAAACAACAGACAGAATGAATCGAGTTATCCGCCCACAATTTTTAATACTGTTTTTGCTGATTTCATTTTCCTGTAAGACAAACAGGGATTCTACACCTCAAAACATAAACAAATTCCGGGAAGACCATCCTCAGTTTTCATCAAAATTTGAAACACGGCTAAAAGGCATCTTCAAAGAAAAAGAATTGTTTGGCGATTTTATTTTTGCTGTGGTTGATGAGAATGGATTGGCTTATTCATTTGCTTTTAACAGGGAGATTTTAAATGGCAAAGAATCGTCTCTTGACAATAATTCCCCCATTTATATTGCATCGGGCACCAAATCATTTACAGGGACATTACTCAAAATATTAGAACAAAAAAAAATACTGGAATTAAACAAATCACTTCATGATTACCTTCCTCAACTAAATTATAATGACAGTATAGACACAGAGAACATTACCATTAAAAGCCTTTTAAACCACACTCACGGGACATTTAGTACAAGTATGACATGGAAAACAGCCTTTTTGGGATATAGTGGTAAAAATGAAGAATTGATCAACGATCTGAATACCGACTTTCTTCTTGACCCATCAGGTAAATTTCGATATTCAAATGTCGGTCCGATCATTGCCGGTATGGTGGTGGAAAACGTAACGGGAAAAACGTGGAAATCAGAAATGAAAGACTATATTTTCACACCTTTAAAAATGGAAAACACAAGTGCGAATGTCAGTGATTATAAACTAAGAGACATTCGTCCGTCACTTACTGTTTCCAATGAAAAAGGAGTCATTGAAAAGGGTTTTTATAAAAATGATATCACAATGCATGCAGCAGGAGGAATAATTTCAACTGTAAACGACCTTTCAAAATGGTTAAGCACAAACATTGGAGAAGGCACTGTTTTACTGAATAAAAATTCCTGGTCGGAACTTCACACATCAACCACATCACAAGACAGGGAATATTTCACTTACCATCGCTCGGGCTATAGTTTAGGTTGGGACGTTGCTGAATATCAGAATGAAAAAATACTGACACGTTTTGGAGGTTTGGCGGGGATCAGTTTTCATATGTCATTTATGCCGGAGAAAAAAGTTGGAGTTATTGCTTTTTCGAATGACAACAGAGCTTATCTGTTGCCTCATTTAATGGCCGATTATGCGTACAATCTGATAAATACGTTACCGGCCGACAGTATTTTCAGGAGTGAAAAACCAAAATTTGATAAAAGTTTTGAAAGGGAGAATGAAATCGCATACCCTAAAGATTCGCAAATTCTAACCGCAAGCAATGATAACGATAAGATAGCGGGCGCATATCAAAATGCGGAAAATTGGCCGGCCATTTCCATTGACAAAAAGGACGATTACTACATATTTAACTGGGGCATATTAAAGGGTAAAATATATAAAAACGAAGAAAACGGCTACTTTAGTAATCTGGGCGTTTTAACGCGCGACTTTGAAATAACGAATGACACTCTTTTGACGGGGTCATTGATTTATAAAAAAGCGAAGGAATAAAAAACGTACACAATATAGGCTGTTAATTAATTGTTCTCGCATTTTCTGGTCGGCGTGTACTTGTAAAATTAAGTGCTAACTCAGGCAACAATTCATGGCCAAAATCATTGGTAGTAATTCGGCATTCAAATAAAATTTATCTTCAGAATATTAAAAAGCAGTGTAACAAATTTTCATTTAAGTTGTCTTTAGTTTAATTAACAGCTTAAATCGAATGAAAAATGAATAAGTCCCGGATTACATTAGTAATAATTTTAACAGTACTTTTTTCCACGCATAGTTATGCTACATGGTCTATCATCGCGGTAGACCGGAGCACAGGTGAAATAGGTATTGCAGGCGCTTCCTGTACTTTTGATGTGTCCGGAATAGCTTCAATCGTTCCGGGAAAAGGAGCCATCGTGGTTCAGGCCGGAAGTGATTATTTTGCACGAATGAAAGGCGTGGAATTAATGAACCAGGGAAAAGCCCCCGAAGAGATATTGATGGCCATGAAAGATGAAAAATTCAATCCCGAAAGACAACAATACGGGGTAATTTTATTAAACACCGGCACAAGTCCTCTTATTTATTCCGGTACCGAAATCAGGGATTGGAATGGCGAAAAGGCGGGCATCGATTTTGCCGTTATGGGCAATATCCTTCCGGGGGAACAGGTCGTTTTAAACGCTTACAAGGCATTTAATGAAAACAGGGACAAACCTTTAGCCGAGAGGCTGATGCTGGCCCTGAAAGCCGGCGAAGAAGCGGGTGGCGATAAAAGATGTGAAACCCAATATGCAAGGTCAGCTTTTATAATGGTTTACAAGCCTCAGGACGAAGCTATTTTAAAACTTGCAGTTCAGGGTATAAAAAAAGGGGGGAAACCTGCCGTAACTTTACTCAATCAACAATTTGCTTTCTGGCGCAAAGAGGAAGGTGAAAAAGGATCAAGATCAAATGTTGTGGAGTAAAGTGGATTTCAGATATGAGACGTTAGATATACGACCTATGACTATAAAGGTGTAAGAATTAAAAACTGAGTTCTTAAATCGTTAGATGTTACAGGAAGTTCTTCAGGTATTGTTACCCGGATTTCTGATATATTAACTTGTAACCCGCAACGTATAACACCTTTTCATTTCCGCATTAATAGGTTAGAATATTTGTTACATAGTCCACAACATTTGGGCATGGTCCATGATCCCCGTTCTCTGTGCAACAATGAAATATCCCAAACAAAAAACGGAACAAAGAAGAATTTTTCTTCTTTGTTCCGTCGAGTGCGCTCGAGAGGATTCGAACCTCCACACCTTGCGGCACTGCCGCCTGAAGACAGCGTGTCTACCAATTTCACCACGAGCGCATTTTCAGTAAAGTATCCCTTTCTTTAAAGGGTAGGCAAAACTAAATAAACTTTGGGAATTGACAAAGCGTTATTTTAAAACATTTTTGAAAATAATTATAAAGTGTTGGGAGTTAAGGACGGTAATATTTCATTCATTCGGTTTTACCGATCTGAAGTGAGGCGATGGTCGAAATTCTGAGACAGAAAAGTAGTTTAAACTGTCATTTCGGGCGGAGTCGGGAAATATATCGATCGGATAATAAATCTTCTCGACTTCGCCCGGGGTGACAGAATTGGGAAAGAAGCTGCTTTTCAGACATCTTCTTAGTGATAAGGACCGGTGCTTATCTTTCCCAGAACGGAGGCGGGGTCATCCCCAGCGCACGCAGATATACATATCCCTGCCCGCGGTGGTGTATTTCATTGTCAATAAAATAGAACAGGGAAGCATAAATCTGGTTTTCATACTGGCCAAAGGCAACATCTGTTTCCTGGAAGCGCTCCGGGGAAATCTGTGGCCAGAAAGCATCGATCTGTTCTGTGACCTTATCCCAGAGTTCAAGAATACCTTCCCTGGTTTTTGGCGTGGGCATGTCGTCCATATTGTCCCATTTTCCTGTGGCCACTCCTACAATACCCGGCCGGGCGATCTTTATCATTTCCATAGCCAGTTCTGCGAACGGGCGCATACCGCCTATGGAGAATTCGAAAAGTTCTTTTTCCGGGAAGGCCTCTATGACGCGACGGGTAAGCCTGCGGTGTCCCTGCCAGTGATTAACAAGGTCTTCGGAAGTAACTACGGGATGACCGATGGTTGCGTTTTCAACATTTTTGTTTTCCATGATTCTGAAGTTTTAAGGTTTCTGTACTACAAAGTAAATAGCAGGTGGTGACAGCCCTATGTCAACAGGAAAAAAGGAATTTTTAAAATAATTGTTATTGTAGTATTTGTCCTTTTATTTTTTTGAAAATGAGTTATTTGTCGTCCGTATAATTCGGTTAAGTGTCGTTGGAACGAAAGGAAGAATATCCGGGGAACACAGGTAAGTTGTACATTCGTTTGAAGAAATAGAACAGAAGAGTTAAAACGCAACCAACGATTTATTATGTCAGGAAACTTGTCCGATACCGTTATAGACTGTAAAGAAATTTCCTTTGTCCGAAAGGGATTTACCATTTTGGATACTGTTTCTTTTCAACTACAGCACAACGAATTCCTCGCTATTGTGGGGAGGTCCGGCGCCGGGAAAACCACTTTGGGAAGGTTGCTTGCCAGAAAACTGCAACCTGTTTCCGGAGAACTTATGGTCAGTGCAGCCCGAATAGTGATGGTGGAACAGCAGGACCGGTTTCTGTCTGTTTCCGGAAGGGGGAATACGCATTACAGTCAGCGGTACGAGGCACAGGATACTTCAGACCTGTTAAGTGTTGATGGATATTTACGCCGGGTTCGGAAGGAGATCGGGGTAACAAATGAAGACATCAACAGGGTAGTGGAGCAAACGGGTATAGCCCATATTACCGATAGCAAATTGCTTCAGCTTAGTAACGGAGAGCGAAAACGGACCCAGCTGGCCGTGGCCTTGCTTCGCAAACCGGAAATGCTGGTGCTGGACCAACCTTTTGTGGGGCTCGATGTAGCGTCCAGGGAAAAATTGTCGGAGATTTTGCAGGATATGGTAAATAAAGCTGCCGTAATTCTTATTTGCGGGGCCAACCAGGTTCCGGATTTTACAGATAAAGTGCTGGAACTCGAAAAAGGCAGGGTAACAACCTTTCGGGACCGGGAGGCTTACAATCCGCCGCAAGACCGGGAGCACTTTGCATTGAACGGGACGCTTTTCAGTAAATTACAGCTACCGGCCGATAAAAAGGTGTTTGATACCATTGTGGATATGACAGATGTCAATGTAAGACTTGGCGGGAAGCATATACTGAAAGACATCAACTGGAAAGTGAAAAGGGGAGAGCAATGGGCCCTTATCGGCCATAATGGTGCCGGGAAAACCACATTACTCAGCCTGATCACTGCCGATAATCCGCAGGGCTATAACAACAACCTGACGCTGTTCGACCGTCGTCGCGGTACGGGAGAGAGTATCTGGGATATCAAAGGGGAGATAGGTTTTGTATCTTCCGAACTGCATCTGTATTTTTTGAGGGGAAAAGGCATATTCAATACCATACCCGGTATAGACAATGGTTCCGGGGAAATCTACAGCACTTTAAGTTGTCTGGATGTTATCGTATCCGGTTTCAATGATGAAGTGGGGCTGGTTACCGAACCATCCGAATACCAGTTGAACATTGCGGGGCAATGGTTACACATTCTGGGATTGGAACGTTTGGAAAAAAGTCTTTTTGCCCATGCTTCGCTCGGGGAACAGCGAAGTATACTGCTGGCACGTGCCCTGGTGAAATTCCCTTCCCTGCTTATTCTGGACGAACCGCTACAGGGACTGGACGATCACCAGACGACATATTTTAAGGCACTTCTGAACCGGCTTTGTGAAACCCTGGGCACGACCATGATCTACGTATCGCATTACAGGGATGAAATACCGGATTGTGTAAGCCATATCATTGAGATCAGCCGGGGAGAAGTGGTCCGGAAGGCACATCTTAACTGATTTTAACACAGGAGAAAGTTGATAAACATTTTGATAAGGGCTATATTTAAGGAGTGTTTATTAAAAATCAGACGTATGCTAAAAACAATATTACTTTCGTTGGGCCTGATGTTCTGCTGCTATGGCAGTGCACAGAATTGCAAACAGGACCTGAAACTTATCCTTTCAGAAGGGGAGCACCTTTTTAAGGAGATACACTTTAAGCACAAGGGAAAAGAAACTCGTCGGGGTTTTCTCGAAAACCTGTCGTATGTTGACCATCAGGGCAGGATACACGGTGTGGTTCCTGATACAGTGTATAATGTTATGGTAAACAATGAGATCAATTTTAAAAAGAAAACCGGAGCAACGGATATGGTAATCAGTGAAACCGGAACGCAATACAAAGTGATTTTCAGTGGAGAAGTGGTGAAGTTTATTCCTTCAGAAGAAAATAGTCGCCTTAAACCCTTTGCCATAAATTGCAATACCAATATGCTGATCCTCGGAAAGGAGAAAATTGAACTGGAAAGGAAAAAAGTAGTTGTAGAATATCCTGATAACATATTCAAAAGTCAGTGGGAAGGTTATTTGTGGACACCGGCCGAAAAAAATTCAGAGCATGTTTTGTCCTATAATTTCACTATTGCCAAAATACGGAATAATGGTAAGACCTATATTGAAATAAAAACTCCGGATGACAGGAGTTACAGATTATTATCGAGCTAAGTTCATTCTTTCTTTCCGTATGAAAGAAATACCCGGAAGCATTTCAATACTTCCGGGTATTTTTCTATTAGATTGTACTATTGACGTTCTACATTGTACAGGTTATAGTCCGTCATCGGGGCATCCGTAAAACCGAGGTTACGGCCTATGGTAATGACCTGTCCCCGGTGATAAGTACTGTGGTTAACACTGTGCATTACATATTCGAAACCCCGAAAATCGGAACTGAACCACGGGCTTTCGATCAGGATTTTTTCTTCGATGTTCTCTTCTGCCAATGTATTGATGTAGTCGGCAAGTTCCGAGGATTGTTTTAAAATACCCGTAAAGACATCTTCCAGGGTACCGCTAAATGCTTCGAAGGTTAGGGGTTCTTCTTTCTTTAAAATGGAAAACCAGTATCTTTCGGTTTGCCAGATATGTACCAGGGTCTGCTTTATACCGGGAAAGCTGGAAGGAACCTCTTGCTCCACAACATTTTCAGGTTTGGTTCTTAACCATTCAACGAGCCGGGTATTGGCCCAGAGGTTGTAATTGGCGTAGTTTTTCGTTAAAGAACTGATAACGGCCTCTTTTGTTTTGACCGGTGGTTTTGCTTGTGACATGTTTTGCGATTTGGATCTTGTTAAAGATAACACATCGCAGTGACAACAGTGTGGCGGCAGCAACAGAAATTCAAAGAAATAATATAAAGAATTCCCCCGGCCTTAATTTTGCCGGGGGATTATATTATCTACAGATCACTTTTTTATAAGTTCTTTGATCTCCACATCAAACACCAGGTCGGCATTGGGTGGAATGACCCCGCCGGCCCCGGCTTCACCATATCCGAGGTGAGATGGGATAAACAGCCGGGCCCTGTCACCCACATTCATTTGCAGCAATCCTTCTTTAAATCCGGGGATCAGGGGAGAATCGGGGCCGTATAACATACGGACGGGAGTGTAGCCTCCGGCCTGTTTTCTTCTTTCGTTCACAGCGTGGAATTTTTCGGCTATGTTCAATATGTTGGAATCGAACAGTTTGCCCGAATCGAGGAAACCTGCATAATTGACCATGACATAACTTCCTTCCCGGGGCTTTTCGCCGTTTTCTGCCTTGTTGACGTATAATATTTTCAGCCCGCTGGGCAGTTCTTCGGCCTTACTTTGCTGTTTTTCGAAGGTGGCTGCCATATCTTCTGCAGCCTTTTTTGCTTCTTCCTCCCGCTTGTTTACCCTGTCAAAATAGTTGGTCATCACCTTAACGGCATTGAATTTCCTGGCCTCCTTGCCGTTCCGGATAATGGTGACTTTGCTCATCACCACATCTTTCAAAGGTTTGTTGTTTTCCGGATCGGTTTTTACTTGGGCTATGGTATCTACAACCTCCAGTCCTTTTACCACTTTGCCGAACACGGTATGGCGACCGTCAAGATGCGGTGTGGGAGCATGAGTAATGAAGAACTGACTGCCATTGGTACCAGGTCCCGCGTTGGCCATGGACAAGATACCTTTACTGTCGTGTTTTAGCGTATCCACAAACTCGTCTTCGAACTTATAACCCGGACCAGACTTCCCGGTACCGGACGGGTCGCCGCCCTGTATCATAAAATCCTTGATCACCCGGTGGAAAGTGACCCCGTTGTAATACTTTTTGTTTTTAAGGCTGTCCGAAACAAAAGGGTTGGTCCCTTCGGCCAGCGACACGAAATTGGCCACCGTAACCGGGGTTTGTTCATAGTATAATTGCAGGACCATCTCGCCCTTGTTTGTTTCTATATCGGCAAAAATGCCGTCGCCGAGGTCGGAGTGTTTGGTACTTTTACACCCGATGGAGAGCAGGGCGAGAAGCAGAAAAGCTACATTGATTTTTTTCATTTATGCTATTGTTTATGGTTTTTAGTTGTTTAATTCCGGAATCCGGTAATTTATTAATTATATAACTCTTTGTTACATGGTCGGGTTTTACGGCAGTTATTGGAGGGTATCACCAACCGCTGTTTCCGTGCCGTTACTACCGGTTTGTATGCTGTCTTTCGCAATGTCCAGTATGTCTATTAAGGTCACAGTACTTTTAACGGGTACGTTGACACCTACCCTGTTTTCGTCACCGTGGTAGCCATAGGCCAGGGAGGAGGGAAACATAAAAGTGGCCGTTTCTCCTTTTTTTAATAATTTCACTGCTGTGCGCAATCCCGGGAACAGATCTTCCTTATCCACTTTAAAACGCACTTCCCCGATCTCTTCTTTACTGTATATAATACTGTCATTGAGGTAGCGGATATCATAATTGATGTGTATTACATCGTCCGGTTGTGGCGTATAGGCCGCCGTACTGTCTTTTGTCTGATAAAAATACCAGTAACCGTTGGGAGAAGTGTAATAGGTGTGTACGCTGTCCTTTTGTATCAGTGCCTTGATGAAATTTTGTTCCTTTTCCAGGAGCCCTTTATTTCTTTCCACTGATTTTTTAAAGAATTCACCTGTTTTAACAGTTACGGGGCGACGGGCTTCGGGTTCCTTGCAGCTACAGATAATCAGCCCGGAACACAGCAACAGAAAAAAGCGGTTTATGTTTTTTTTGTAGTGATTCATCGGGTTAAATCCTCTTTATAATCGGCCAGTAGTGTTTTGAATTTTTCCACGGTCTTTGGCATGGGGAGGTCACTTCGGCCTCCTGCGGCATTGATATGACCACCGCCGTTGAAGTGCTTCCTTGCCAGTTTGTTTACAGAGAAATCACCAACGGAACGAAGGGATAATTTTATAAAATCTTCCTGGGTATCTTCAATAAAGATCACTGAAAACCGGACGTCCTTGAGCGACAATCCGTAGTTGACAAAACCTTCGGTATCTCCCTTTTTAAACCCGAATTGTTCGAGTTCCTTCCGGCTGAGGGTAATATAAACGGTATTGTATTCTTCCAACAACACCAGGTTTTTGAGCGCACACCCCAGCAGGTGGAGCCTGCTGATCCCGTTAGTGTCATAAACGGCACTGTGTATCTTCGCATTTTCGGCTCCTTTGTCGATAAGGTCGGCTACAACCTTGTGCGTAATACTGGTTGTGGAGGGAAACCGGAACGATCCGCTATCGGTCATGATCCCTGTATAGATACATGTGGCGATATCCTTGTTTATTTTTTCACGATGCCCCAGGCTGTCCAGGAAGTGATATATCATTTCGCAGGTAGAACCCATTTTGGGATCGGAATACATATAGGTGGCATAATCGCCCGGTTGTTCGTGATGGTCGATCATTGCAAAGACCGCTTTACTGTCTTCCAGCACGGGCTTCATGTCCTCTACGCGGTCCAGCGAATTAAAATCGAGCGTAAAAATAAGGTCGGCCTCGTCAATAAGGGCCTTTGCGGTTTTGCGTTTGGTCCCGAATTTCAGGATATGTTCGTTGCCGGGCATCCATTTCAGGAAATCCGGGTATTCGTTGGGGGCAATAACCGAAGCATTGTGCCCCATAAGTGTTACATAGTGATATAAGGCGAGGGAAGCCCCGATGGCATCCCCGTCCGGGTTTTTATGTGGAACGATGACTATGTTTTTCGGGGCGGCCAGCACGGGCCCGAGTGCGTTGATGTTCGTGTTCATAAGCGGCTAAGATACAATTTATCCTGATTTTTTATTAAAAATTACTTCCAAGATATACGGCTGTTAAAATTGCTGATCCAAAAAAAGTATAACACAGGGTTAATACGGCAAGTCGTACATTTGTTGCTCATTAAAAACGAACAAATGCGACGATTATTTTTACTCCTGTTCTCTGTGTATTTTTTGGGATGCCATTCGGCGAAGCAGGTGTCGTCTGTTCCGGAGGAAGAGACCGGTTATGTCATAGCTTTCGGATCGTGTAATAACCAAAGACTCAAAAACGTGCTCTGGAAAGCGGTGCTGGAAAACGACCCCGAAGTGTGGATTTGGGGCGGGGATAATATTTATTCGGATACGGATAGTATGGAGGTGATGCAGCAACACTACAACAACCAGTTGCAGAAAAAAGATTACCGGGAGGTTATGCAACATATGAAAATACTGGGAACCTGGGACGATCACGATTACGGACTGAACGACGGAGGGGCAGCGTATCACGCTAAAAAGGAAAGCCAGCGGCTTTTCCTGGATTTTATGGGCGTGGATGAGAACGATCCCCGACGCAACAGGGAAGGGGTCTACCATTCGGAAGTAATTGAAACTGCCCGGGGAACCATCAATATCATTGTGCTGGATAGCCGTTATTTCCGTTCGGCATTGACCGAAGCCGGGGAAAGCGGGAAAAGGTATGAACCTAATCCTTATGGCGAGGGGACCATGCTGGGGGAGCGGCAATGGCAATGGCTGGAGAAGGAACTGTCTTCTTCCGAAGCAGATTTTAACCTTATTGTAAGCAGTATCCAGTTTTTATCCGGGGAGCACGGATTCGAGACCTGGGGCAATTTCCCGCATGAGGTGGACCGGTTAAAGCGGTTGATAGCAGATTCCGGGGCCCGGGGCGTGATTGTCCTTTCGGGCGACCGGCATATATCCGAATTTTCCAGGGCTTCGGTAAAAGGAGTACCGTATCCGCTTGTGGATTTTACCAGCAGCGGACTTACACATTCTTATTCGGCATTCACTTCCGAATACAACCCTTATCGCGTTGGTGAGGTAGTCTCTGATATCAGCTTCGGCCTGCTCCGGCTTGATTTTGAGAAAAAGGAAGTGACTATGCAGATACGGGGCAGGGGAAATAAGGTGTTGGGGGAATTGGTACAGCGATATTAGTTTTTTGGTGCCGCTCCGGGATCCGGAGGTGCACTGTATTTCAATGAGGAATATGGCAGGACAGGAGGTAATATCTTGTTTGTGATCAGGAACACTACCAGAAATCACCCTTTCAACTGTGCTGTGAGTTTCACACATTCCACTGCTTCCCTTACATCGTGAGTACGTAATATGTGCGCTCCCTTGAGTAAAGCTATGGTATTCAGTACGGTGGTGCCGTTCAGGGCTTTCTGTGGGGTGCTGCCGAGCAATTTGTATATCATGGACTTCCGGCTTATGCCTACAAGCAAGGGTAATTCGAAATGGTGCAACAACTCCATGTGGTTCATTAATTCGTAATTGTGTGCAAGTGATTTGGCAAAGCCGAAACCGGGGTCGATAATAAGGTCGTTAATACCTGCTTTTCGTGCTTCGGCTACTTTTTCGGAAAAATAATAACAAACCTCTTTGGTGATGTTTTTGTATTGCGGTGACTGTTGCATGTTTTGCGGTGTACCTTTCATATGCATCATGATGTAGGGGACCTGTAATTCCCCTACAGTGGCGATCATCCCGGAATCGAGGTTCCCGGCGGAAATATCGTTGATAATGGCTGCACCTTCCTGTACGCATGCCCTGGCCACAGCGGCACGAAAAGTGTCTGCGGAGATCAGTATACCCGGAAAATGCCTGACCATCAGTGCAATTACGGGCACGATACGCCGCAATTCTTCTTCTTCCGAAACGTGTTCGGCGCCCGGACGCGAGCTGTAAGCCCCTACATCTATGAAAGCAGCCCCTTCGTCCAGCATTTTTTCCGTTCGGTGCAGTATACCGGTTTCATCCTTATATTTTCCGCCGTCGTAGAAAGAATCGGGGGTAATGTTGAGTATCCCCATGACTTTCGGGGTGGAGAGGTCGGTCAGTTTGCCTTTGCAGTTTATGGTCATTGTTATACAGGTTTGCTACAGCCTTATTTTTGCCGCGGATATTAAGTCGGTTTATGCTGCCGTAAGGCAGAAGATAATAAAAACGTCCGTATATCCTTGGCTCAAAAATAAAGACAATAATTGCTGTTTTTCCGCTTGCGCGGTGAAATTTCCCTTCAGGAGTTGAGCAATTCAAAAAATTAAGCGAAATTTACGCAAAATACATTCAACAGTATGCAGGATACTTCAAAACAATACGACGAAGTGATTGCCGCTTGTCGCGAATTGTTCGTTAATAAGATGAAAGATTACGGAAGTGCATGGCGGATATTACGATTGCCTTCCCTTACCGACCAGATATTTATAAAAGCCCAGAGAATACGAAGTTTACAGGAAAAGAAAACCCGGAAGGTGAACGAAGGGGAAGCCCCCGAATTTATCGGGATCATCAATTATTCGGTCATGGCATTGATACAACTGGATAAAGGCATTGCCGAACAGCCCGACCTGAATGTTGAAGAAGCTACGGCACTGTACGATGAAAAAATAGGGGAGACCAGGGCCCTGATGGAAGCCAAGAACCACGACTACGGCGAAGCCTGGAGAGACATGCGGGTCAGTTCCCTTACCGATCTGATCCTTCAGAAGCTGTTGCGTGTTAAACAAATAGAGAGTAACGAAGGCAAAACCCTGGTCAGTGAAGGTATTGATGCCAATTACCAGGATATGATAAATTATGCCGTTTTTGCGTTAATATTATTAGACCGTTAACCCGTGGAGATGCACGACCGTGTATCTCGACATGCCTGTTGTTCAAATGCAGATATCAATCCCAAATCTGAAATCATAATTCGTATAACATAATGAAATATATCGTCAACCTGTCCAGGATCATAGTCGGGATTTTGTTTATCATCAGCGGGGCCATAAAGCTGAACGACCCCGTGGGATTTTCGTTCAAACTCGAAGAATATTTTGCTCCTGATGTACTAAACCTGCCTTTCCTGTCACCTTATGCACTGGGTATTGCGCTCTTCCTGGTAGTCCTGGAGGTAATGCTGGGCATTATGCTGCTCCTGGGCTATAAATCGAAATTCACGGTCTGGAGCCTGCTGCTCATGATAGTGTTCTTTACCTTCCTGACCTTTTATTCGGCATACTTCAACAAGGTGACCGACTGCGGTTGTTTTGGCGATGCCATAAAACTGACCCCGTGGGAGTCCTTCAGTAAGGACGTGGTGTTGTTAATACTTATTCTCCTGTTATTCTTCGGCAGAAAATATATTAAACCCCTGGCGTCGCCAAGGATAGGGCTTATAGGGACGGTCGTTGCCCTGGCCGCCTGTATCCTGTTTGCCGATCATGTACTGAACCACCTGCCCGTTATAGATTTTCGTCCGTACAAGGTCGGGGCAAACATAGAGGAAGGAATGATCATCCCCGAAGGCGCTCCGAAACCCATCTATGAATATTCCTGGAAATTCGATGTGGACGGCTCGGAGAAGGTAATTGTAACCAACGGGGATTATCCGTCGGTAGATGGCGAGTTTATCAGTGTGGATACTAAAGAGATACAGAAAGGATATGAACCTCCCGTCCATGATTTTACTATTGAGAAAGGAGGAGAGGACTATGCGGAAGCCATGCTGGCAGAGGACAGGCTTATTATGGTTATTGCCTATGACCTGCGGAAGGCAAGCCCCGAAGGGATGGAAAAACTGAAAGGGGTGACCGACAAGGCCATTGCCGATGGGTATAAAGTGATCGGAATGTCGGCATCGGACGAAAAACTGACCCTGCCGGCCCAGAAGGAATACGGACTGGACTTTGAATTTTACTTTACCGATGCCACTACCCTCAAAACCATTGTCCGGTCTAATCCCGGTATCCTGAAACTGCACCGGGGCACCATTCAGCAAAAACTGCATTTTAATGATGCAGATGAACTGGACACAGACTAAAATATTATTTTAAATTTGTAACATTGTCTTTATCAGGAAGACATGTTCCGGTCTTGTGAGAAGACCATTAAAACTGTCGAGGCCTTTTGCCGATAAATAAAAAACTGCTATGAAAAAGAATGTTTTGACCGTATTCTTTACGGTCGTTAGCCTGGCGCTCTATGCCCAGACCCGGGAGTTTTCAGAAGAAGCGTTGCAGGATGTGTTCCTCACTACGGAAGGAAATGATATTACCTTTTCGGAGATTCTGGATGCCAATAAGGGAAAAACACTGTTTATAGATGTCTGGGCTTCCTGGTGTAAGGATTGTCTGGAGAGTATCCCCGAATTAAAGGAAATCAATGCCAGGCACGGTGATGTGACTTTTATCTTCCTGTCTCTGGACCGCAGTGTGAAAGGCTGGGAGAGAGGCCGTAAAAAACATAAACTGGATTACGGGCAGCACTATTTCATCAAGGCCGGATGGAAGAAAAGTCCTTTCTGTCAGTCCATTGAACTGGACTGGATACCGCGGTATATGGTGGTGGACCCGGAAGGAAGAATAGCGCTGTTCAAAGCTATAGAAACTGATGACACACAATTAATAAATACCTTAAACCAAACCATAAAATGAGAAAAAAAATTGTTGCCGGAAACTGGAAAATGAACAATGATTTAGGGCAAACCGAAGCGCTTTTGTCCAAACTGCTGAAAAAGATGCCGGAAACCGAGACAGAGGTAATGGTGGCCCCCGCATTTACCAACCTCAGAATGGCTTTTGATACCCTGATCCAGAGTCCTGTTGAAGTGATAGCACAGAACATGCACTTTGCGGAAAACGGGGCTTATACAGGAGAGATTTCTGCGGATATGCTGAAAAGTGTAGGGATACAGACTGTTATCCTGGGGCATTCCGAAAGAAGGGCATATTTTAATGAAACTGATGAAACCCTGGCAAAAAAGGTAGACACTGCTCTCGAACATGATATGACCGTAATGTTCTGCTTTGGAGAAGAGCTGGAAGACCGTAAAGGTGATAATCATTTTAAAGTCGTAGAGAGCCAACTGGAAAAGGCGCTGTTCCACCTGAAGGCGGCAGCCTGGAAAAACATTATCCTCGCCTACGAACCCGTATGGGCCATAGGAACAGGAGAAACAGCCACTCCCGAACAGGCACAGGAAATGCACAAATTTATCCGTAAAACCGTTGCGGAAAAATACAGTGACAAGGTTGCCGATGGCGTATCCATCCTTTACGGCGGTAGTGTAAAACCACAAAACGCCAAAGAGATCTTTTCACAGCCTGATGTTGACGGCGGACTTATAGGAGGGGCCTCTCTGAAAGCCAAGGATTTTGTGGCTATTGTAGAAGCGATATAATATAGCAACGGTTATATGCCTGAAAGCATTTTTGCTTCAGTTGAAAACTGGGGAGACTGTCACGTCGAATGTGGTCGGATATTTTACCTGAACCCGACTGTGCCCGGAGTGGCAGTCCTTTCATCTACAACCGCAGTTTGCCTGTTACTTCTTTTTTTTGCCCATTCGGTATAATGCTTCCTCCGGAAAAGGAAATACGATAGTGGAGTTTTTTTCAGCAGCAATGTTGGAGAGTGTCTGATAGAGGCGGAGTTTAATGGCAGAGGGCGATTTATCGATGAGCTCTCCCGCTTCAACCAGGGCTTTTGCCGCTTGTTTTTCGGCCTCGGCAAGGATAATACGTGCCCTGCGCGAACGTTCGGCCTCGGCCTGGTTGGCCATGGAACGTTTCATGTTTTCAGGGAGTTCGATATCCTTGATCTTTACATCTATGATGGTAATGCCCCAGTCTTTGGTTTCATTATCTACAATTTCCCGGATATTTTCGCCTATTTCTTCCCGTTTGGAAAGTATAGTGTCCAGTTCCACTCTTCCGCAAACATCCCGCAGCGAGGCCTGGGCCAGTTGTGATATGGCAAAATGATAGTCTTCCACTTCCAGTATGGACTGCGTGGCATTTATGATCCGGAAGAAAAGGACGCCGTTGATTTTTGAAGGTACATTATCCTCCGTCATAATTTCCTGGGTGGGGATATTGATGGTAATTACCCGGATATCTACAAACTGGGTGGTTTCTATAATGGGGATAATCCACCGGAATCCGGGATTAAGTACTTTTACATAACCGCCCAGCCTGAATTTTAATGCTCTTTTGTATTCAAAGACGATACGTATCCCCGAAAGGAAAAACAGAAAGGCGAATATTAGAAAAATTGGCAGAACAGACATTGTTATGTGATTGTATAAGCCTTATAAAGTTAAGTAATAATTATTTGATAATCAATATTTTATTTGTTTTTTAGTGGATTTCGTTCTGAAAGTGGTGGTTTGAAGCGCTACCCGGAGCCAAACTGTTGCTGTTCGTCACAGAATAAGGAAGGTATTTGCAGGGAAGGGAAGTAGTCATAAACAGCCCAAATATCCGGATGGCCTTAAAGACTGTTGATTAGTTTCCATAAAAGCATGCACTCCATTTAAACGTACCGTTGTATTTTTACCGGGTAAATTCAATATCATGGACACGTCATATATCGCTTGTCATTTTAAGGTGGAACCTTCTCAACCGGGAACGGAGATACTGATTGCCGAACTCGGGGATATCGGGTTTGAGAGTTTTGTAGAAAATGAAGAAGGAGTCACGGCCTACATACAGAAGAGCGAATGGACTCCTTCCTGTCTGGATGATCTTTTTATTTTAAAGAACGAAGAGTTCAGTATCACCTATGATCTGGAGGAAATAGAGCAGGTGAACTGGAACGAGGAATGGGAAAAAAACTTCCGCCCCATAGAAGTAGACGGAACCTGTACCGTAAGGGCACCGTTTCACCCTGATCCCGATACGAAGTATGATATTATTATCGAACCCAAAATGAGTTTCGGGACCGGGCATCACGAGACCACACATATGATGATACAACATTTGCTGAAACTTGACCTTGCCGGCAAAAAGGTCCTGGATATGGGCTGTGGTACGGGAGTACTTGCCATCCTGGCCGAAAAACTGAGAGCTTCTGCAGTGGATGCCATAGATATTGATAACTGGTGTTACCAGAATTCCCTGGAAAACGTGGACAGGAACCGCTGCAAAAATATCTCCGTATATGAAGGAGATGCCGGCCTGCTTGAAGGAAAGCATTACGATGCGATCATTGCCAACATAAACAGGAACATCCTGTTGGAAGACATTCCCGGATATGCGGCCTGCTTACGTACGGATGGTATATTATTGCTAAGCGGATTTTACAGGGACGATATACCTGTTATTGATGAACTATGTGTAAAATTTTCATTAAATTCTGTGGAAAAATTCGAAAAAAATCACTGGGTAGCGGTCAAATATAAAAAGGGGGGATCCCGGTGATTTTCCTGTCAGGGAACTGCTAAAAGCCGATATACGGGTGTTTGACCGGTATTTAAGAGCTCCGGGAGTAAACAGAAAAAATACACCGTACCGATCTGTTCCCTGAAAACCGGGATCTCTCAAAAATAAATTTTGTTTAATTTTGTATAAAAGTTGTTCACATCATACCTTTATAGCAATGCGTATAAAAGAAAACATACACTTACGGGAACACACCGATGAGCTGGAAAACACGGCGGGTCTATGCCGTGCTTCCCTTCAGGAGGAAACCATGGAAGAGGTGTTGGTGGAAGAGGATGTGCAAAAACAAAACGAGATCGTCCTGTACAACGACGATGTCAATACTTTCGACCATGTAATAGAAACCCTGATACAGGTGTGCGACCACACTCCCGAGCAGGCCGAGCAATGCTCCATTATCGTACATTATAAGGGAAAATGTACCGTAAAAACCGGGGCATACGAAGATTTGAAGCCCCGTTGTTCCATGCTTCTGGATGCCGGCCTGAGTGCGGAGATCGTATAGACTCCTGCTTTCCGCCATTTATTCTTATTCTTGTTTTTCTGCGGGCTGTAAGGCCTTGAACAGCCCGAATGCTTTAAAAAGGTGAAACAATCCGGGAAGTATCAGTACCGAGCCCGCGAGGAGGGCTGAGGCTATGGAGTTGATGACAGCCTTGTCCGCAATCTTCTCATAAATACTTACGGGGCCTTCCGTGGTAAAGATCAGGTTGGGGAAGTTGGATTGTGCCCATGCCCCGAGGATAAGAAATACTTGGATGGCGACAATGGCCCTTACCGTTATTTTTTTTCCTTTTCCCAGGAATATCCATATCGGGATCAGCAATGAACTGGCCAGTACTACCAATGCTATGCTGAACAGGTTGTCAAAGAAATGATCGATAAACATTTCGCGGGCATAAAAACCGTAGCCGAAAATAAGCATACTGCTCAGGGCGACCATAATATTTGCCTTTCTGGCTTTTTTGATAAACAGCCGTTGCTCTTCCCCGGCAGTCTCACCTACCAGGAACACTGCCGATAAAAAGGCAACGAGCGAAGCGACAAACATTCCCATGAATAGGGAAGTCACATTAAACCAGGGATTGATATAAACCTCGGTAAAACTGTGGTTTTCCATGGCATCTACGGGGATGAGTTTACCGGAGATCAGTGCGCCGGCACTGATGCCCAGTAGAAACGGGGTGATAATGCTGGAATACTGGAATAATTTGTTGTATACTTTTTGCGAACCGTCAACTACCGCGTCGTAATGCCGGAAGATAAAAGCCGTTCCCCTTACAACAATGCCGAACAGTAATAAAGTGAGCGGAATGTGTAACTGGGTGGTGATAATGTAGTAGTAGTTCGGGAACGCGATCCACATGATAACAATGACAATGATAAGCCATACGTGATTGGCTTCCCATACCGGTCCTATGATCTGGTAGGCGATTTTTTTGGTGACTTTCCTGTTCTCCCCCGAAGAGAGCAATTCGAGGATGCCCACACCAAAATCCGCACCGCCGAAAATGATGTAGAAATATACCGAAACAAACAGGAACAAAAATACTATGGTGGTCATTTTTTAAGAGATTTGGTTTTCGGATCATCGGTTTTCCGGCCCATGGGCGGAGTCGAAGGGTGACGGTTAAACACTGTAATCTGTCTTCCCATCAACCAGCTCACGGCTATGGCAAGCACAACGTATAAAAAGATAAAGAGGAACAGGCTGTATTCGATCCCGTTCATCGGGGTAACGGAATCTTCCGTGCGCATGATATTGTAGATTACCCAGGGTTGCCGTCCCACTTCGGTTACGATCCACCCTGCCTCAACGGCTATAAATCCCAGCGGGGCCGCGAGGGCAAATAAAAGCCAGAACCATGTTTTCTGAAGTAGCGATCGTTTTTTCCTGCTTATAAAGAAAATAATGGCCAGCAGGGCCAGAAAAGTACCCAGCCCTACCATGAGCTGAAAGGCATAGTGTGTAATGGCCACGGGAGGAAGGTTTTCCTGCGGAAAATCATTAAGCCCTTTTACTTCTGCATTAAAATCGCCGAAAGCGAGGAAAGAGAGCATTTTCGGAATTTCTATCTTGTGGGTAACCTCTTGTGTTTCTTCGTTGACGATACCGCCGATGTAGAGCGGGGCACCCTTTTCGGTATGGTAATGGGCCTCAAGGGCAGCGAGTTTTACAGGTTGCCGCACAGCGATATCCTTTGCGGAGATATCGCCGCTTATGGGTTGTAATATGGCAGCAACAGCGCCGAAAGTAATGGCAATGTTAAAAGCCTTTCGGTGTACCGCAATATTTCGCTTTTTATAGATCTGCCAGGCGTGTATCCCCGCCACGGCGAATCCCGTAGCGGTGAAAGCGGCAAGAACCATGTGCAGGGCCTGTGAAAACCAGGCATCGTTCAACAGGGCCTGTACGGGATCGATATTCAGGAACTCGCCGTTTACATAATCAAATCCCGTAGGTGCATTCATCCAGCCGTTGGCCGAGACCACGAGGATACCTGAGGCCACACCGGCAAGGCCTATGATAAGCCCGGTAAACCAGTGGAACCATTCACTCTTTATCTTTTTCCAGCCATACAGGTAAAACCCCAGGGCAATGGCCTCCACAAAAAAGGCTGCGCCTTCCAGCGAAAAGGGCATCCCGATAATAGGGCCGGCATGCAGCATGAATTTCGGCCATAACAACCCGAGTTCAAACGAAAGTATGGTGCCCGATACGGCTCCGGTGACAAAGAAGATGGCCACACCTTTCTGCCAGGCTTTGGTGAGGGAAAGGTATACCTTGTCCCTGGTCTTTAGCCATTTGTAGTGCGAAACTACCATAAAAAAGGGCATGACCATACCAATACAGGCAAAAACGATGTGAAAGATCATTGAAACGGCCATTTGCAAGCGGGCGGCATCAAGGGTTTCCATAGGCGGGAAGTTTACCCTGCAAATTTACGGCTTTATACCCGTATTTCCCGGTTTGCAAGTGTTAAAGATAACAGATTCCGAAGTGGAAAACGATTGAAAATAAAGTACTGCGATACCGGACATAAAATAAAGCTTTCACTATCCGAAATCTGTTATCAGTTTTATACCGTATGCTTTTAATTTTATTCCTAATACGATAATCCGGGCGTTTTTTTCAGGTATTGGTCCGTCTGCAGTTGCATTAAAAGGAACATGGCCATATCTGCTTTGGATATCTTTAATGTGACAGACCGGTCATCAGGGGGAAATCCGTGCCTGAAATTACCGGTGGCCTTACCGTCTGTAAAAGCCCCGGGACGGACGAGGGTCCAGTCCAGGTCACTGTCCGTTACATATTTTTCCTGTAACAGGTGATCCCGGTAAGCTTCTTTCAGGTACCAGCCGAACATGACGTATTTCCAGAAAAAATTGAGGTTCCCCCTGCTGTCACCTGCGCCGAGGGTACTTTGACAAATAAGGCGTTTTACTCCGGTTTTCCGCATCCCTCTGATAATGTTCCGGGTGCCCTGTGCCCGTATTGTGCCTTTCCTGCCTGCACCGAGGACACAAATTACGGCATCGTGGCCTTTGATGGCCTTTTCTACCGCAATTTCGTCCAGGACATTTCCTTCCGCAATGTTGAGGTTGTCGTGTTCAATATCCTGTGACCTTTCCCTGTTCCGGGTAAATGCTGTTACCGAATACCCCAGGGTGAGGGCCTGTAGCACCAGCGGTTTTCCAATATTGCCGGTGGCGCCGAAAATGATAACTTTCATAATTGTTGTTTTTTATCAAAATTAAGAAGGAAAATATGCCGTAGATAGAACGAAACCGACACTGTTGTTAAACCGATATGTGCAATTTTTCAGCAATGCGCTGTGTGGTTCCTGAAATAAGGAGTATTTTAACGGCATCGATAATTTGGGAAGAAAATAAAAAATGGTCATTACCCTGCATGAAGGCGAATACCTGGGCCAGACCAGGAAAAGTATGGAGTGTGATTCCATGAAGTTCAGTCAGACCTTTCATGGAAATAACAGCCGTACAAAAACGCACAGGCACGAGAACCAGTATTTCAGTATGCTGTTAAACGGAGTGTACCTGGAAAAAAATGAAATTTCCGAAACCCGGGTGTTGCCCGGAGATGCATTGTTCAGGCCGGAGGGGTATGTGCATCAGAATTACTTTACAGACAAGGACGTGCACTGCTTTAATGTGGAATTCGGGAAGGAATGGATGCACAAATACGACAGTGATTTTAAATTCCCGCAACAGATGCTCCATTTCAAAGCGGGTATAACTCCTTTTTTGGTCCGGATGCTCGTGGGGTTTATGAAGGGTGGGCAAACGGACCTGGTTGAAGAAACAGTTGCCGATTTCCTTTTACGGGTTAATGAAAAATCTGTAAAATTACGCCAGCCCTGGCTGGAAAAACTGCTTGATATATTGAAAAACGAATTGGAAATATTCCATTCGTTGCACTCATTATCTGAAAGAGTTGCTGTTCATCCCATCTATATGGCCCGTGCATTTAAACAAAATACCGGGATGACCATAGGTCAGTACCAGTTGAAAATGAAACTGGCCAACGCATTTCACTTGCTTGTAAATTCGTCCACACCTGTTAGTGAGATCAGTCACCTGAACGGTTTTTATGACGATCCGCATTTTATCAACTCCTTTAAGTCCCGCTACCGTATTTCGCCACATCAGTTCAGGTTATTGCTAAAAAGTTAATCTGCTACAATTTTTTGATAACAAGGTCTTTTTTCTTTGCCTGAAAACAAATAACAATGA
Organism: Sinomicrobium kalidii; assembly: GCF_021183825.1. Taxonomy (GTDB): domain Bacteria; phylum Bacteroidota; class Bacteroidia; order Flavobacteriales; family Flavobacteriaceae; genus Sinomicrobium; species Sinomicrobium kalidii. Next base: position 4,371,479 of record NZ_CP089211.1, read on the forward strand.
AAAAAACAGGCATTCATTTACCGATCCTATCCCTTTGTTTGATCATTTTCACTTCATATTATGGTTACGGGCAAGACGACGTATTCCGGTATGAACTGGATTTAACAGGAAAAAACGATGCGTTTAACGTAAGCCTGCAAACGCCCCGGTTATCAGAAAAGGATAGTGTATACAGTTTCGTTTCCTATGCGCCCGGTGTTCACCAGCCTTTGGATTTTGGCCGTTTCATAAAGGTTTTTAAGGTGTATGACAAGTACGATAAAGAACTTCTTACCAAAAAAATATCGACCAATAGTTTTGAGATATGTGAACCTGCAAAGGTGGACAGGATTGTCTATGAGATAGATGATTCGTTTGATATGAGTATCGATTACCATCCCATTTATCCCATGAGCGGGACCGGGATTACGGAGAACTTCACCATCATCAACACTTTTGGTGTATTCGGATATTTTGAACATCGTAAGGACAATCCCGTCGAACTCCGGTTAAAATTTGACGGAACGCCAAAAGTAGGAACGGCCTTGAACAGGAATAATAAAGGCGTGTATGAAGCAGACTCTTACTATCACTTTACGGATTCCCCGATACTGATCGGAGAAAAGCTGTCATATGCATCGGCCATGATTAACGGTATCCGGGTTGAAGTGTTCGCATATTCCCCCGACGAAGAAATATTCTCCGCACAAAGTATCCTGGAGAATGCCAGACCCATTTTAAATGCAGCCACGGAGTACATCGGTTATGCCCCGGTTCCGCGATATACCTTTTTAATGTATTTTTCCGATGAAGACGATAAGATAAAAATGCCGGTTTTTAACTATGCCGGTGCGTTGGAACATTCGCTGAGTTCAACTTACACATTGCCTGCCAAACGCAGGTTTATTCCTTATCTGAAAAATAACATAGCCCATGAGTTCATGCATATTTTAAGTCCGTTGCACCTGCATAGCAATGTCCTGGCAAACTTTGATTACGCGCATCCTTCTTCCGGGGACCAGCACCTGTGGTTGTATGAGGGGCTGACCGAATGGGTGTCATACAAAATGCAGGTAAGTGCGTGCCTGGTCGGTTTTGAGGATTATCTGCACTACCTGTCGGAAAAAATAACGAATAGCCAAAACTACAGTACCGATTATAGCCTGACACGTCTCAGCAGGGAGTGGTCTACGGATGAAGGCAATAAGCAGTACAATAACATCTACCAGCTGGGAGCGCTCACCGCGGCCATGCTCGATATTAAACTCCTGCAACTTTCCGGCGGGGAAAAAGGATTGCGCGAAGTTTACCTGGAACTGATAAAAAAATACGGGAAAGACCACCCTTTTGACAACGATACTTTTTTCGATACGCTGGTGGAAATGACCTATCCGGAAATCCGGGATTTTATTGATGAACACATCAGGGCCAATACGCCCTTTGATTTTGAGAAAGAACTAAAAGCAGTAGGGGTACAATACCTCCCGAAGCGTAAAAACAGTGAGAACAAGTCCACCCCCGGAATAACTATTCGTTTCAGAAGCAGAACAAAAGCGGTTATAACATCGATTTCTCAGGATTACAAGGGATCGGTATTGAGAAAAGGGGACATCGTTACCCACATTAACGGTAAAGAGCTCACCCGTGACTCATTCGATAAAATAATGACTGCGATTCAGGAAATGAAAACAGGAGAGACGTATCAAATCAATCTTATCCGGGATGGCCGAAAAATGGAAGTTACGGAAAAACTGTATCCCGAATACGACAGGAACGTATTGGAAATCGATCCGGGCGCCACCCCGGAGGCTGTTAAACTGCGGGAAAGGTTAAAGTAACTTGAATAATGGATAAGGAGAAAATATTTCCGTCGTGTTTAACGGGATGAATTTTAATATCTTCTTTGATCATTCCTGGTATAAGTTCAATATCGGTTTCAATGATACGCCTTATTATTTTTCTTGATATGAATTTACAGGAAATTATAGGAGGTACTCTTAAACATTGCCCGCGTTGGAATAAAACCTGTTATGGGTTGTCCTGTGTAAAACCATTCAGAAAATCGGATGGGGTATGGCCTGTGAATTCCTGGAAGGTACGTATAAAGTGTGACTGGTCGGCGTAACCATTGTCATAGGCAATATCCGTGAGCTTTGAATAGTTGTCGGATTGTAATTGCATCATGGCCGATTGAAACCGGCATATCCGGGCGTAAAGCCGGGGTGAAATACCTACGTGTTCCCGGAATTTACGTTCAAAAGTACGCTCGGAAACCTGTATGTCCGTTCGAAGGGTCTTTAACGGCAGGTCACCTTTGGCCAGTGTTAAACGGGAAGTGGCATAAATGAGTTTCCGGTCCATGACAATCTTTTTCCGTTTCGTCAAACGGAGAAGAAAATCCGAAAGGACAGCCTTTCGGGCTTCGGTTGAAGTTGAAGCGGAAAGGCGTTCCCTCACATGTTTTGCTTCCGGAAAGGGCAGCAACTCGAGATCGACACAATTGTCCCTCAGTTCATCGGCACGTATGCCGAACAGGGAGCGTATAACATGAGGGTACAGGAAAAATATAATGGCATTGACTTCTCCGAAGGTGTAAATATTTATGGGTTTTATGGTCTGGCCATAAAGGAACAGGGCCGATAATTTTTTGCGGTTCAGAAATATATCGGCCCCGGATTCCATATACATGATACCGGGACAACCATCGGCAAAGAAAGGCATGTCGTTGGGCAGGTGGTCCGGTCCCGATTTTTGAAAAGACAGGACGGATTTCACGTACGGCTGCAGTGTTTCCGGGATGGTATATTCGTTAAGGTTTTGCACAATTTGTTTTTTTGTAAAATGTATTCGGGACGACTGCTGCAAAAATAGAAAGCACAATTTACACAAAATTGAACAAAACCTACAGGCATATAGCGGTTTATAAATAGCTATTCACCTTCTGCGGTAAGAAACTCCTCAATAAGGATTATGGTCGCTTCAGGTGTTTTGCTGTTTTCCTGCACTGTGCAGATTTCCGCGATATAGGACCCGTGATTTGCCGGGAGGATCATCAATCTTGCATTGGGAATCATACGGGACATTTTTGCAGCGTGTTCGGGTAATACGATATCCCGGTCACCGATAAGGATAAGGGAAGGGGCTTTTATGGATTGTAACGCTTCATCTTTCCAGTCCTTAAACCGTAACACTCTTTCCTTGTCTTTGTCGTGCATGGTTTGTAGCCCTTTTTTATCCGGGTTTACGTCCAGGAAAGCTTCTTTTAAAGGGGTGGGCATGTTTTCCAGGCTGGCGTTTTTCATCCCTTCGAAAAATCCGGGGGGCAGTCCGTTCCGTTGGTAAAAGGAAGAGGCTATAACCAGTTTGTTTACGATCTCCGGGTGTCTCATGCCGATTTTCATGGCAGTGTTTCCCCCGTTGCTGAACCCGAAAAAATCGGCTTTATCTATCCCGAGATGAGCGAGAAGTGCGGCAATATCGTCAGCATCCTGTTCAAAAGATACCGGAGTGTCCCTGTCTTCCGTACGCCCGTGAGCCTGGAGATCCATGGCGATGATTTTCCTGTTTTCAGACAGCATGGGGATCACGTTTCCGAAATTGCTCTGTATGGTAGAGCCCCCGCCGTGGATAAGCACCAGAGGGATTTTGCCTTCGCCGTATATTTCATAATACATCTTTATACCGTTTACGGGGGCATATCCGGACGTAAACGAAGTTTTCGGGTTTTGGGATAGTGCAGTGTTCATAGTGGTTATGTAAATCAGCAGTATTAAAAGATCTGTTCTCACGGTTGTAATTTGTTTGAATGGTACTGTACACGATTAATTTGGGGGCGGCAGGAGCAGGTAACACAGAGCATGACTATTTTAATGTTGTATCGAAGCATTTTGCGCCGGGGCTTTGTCCAGGAAAGGTGTTATGAAAGACAGGATATGTTCCGTATCCATCATCAGGCCCACATGGGTTTTCCCGGGCAGAATGGCCAGTTGGGATTCCGGTAGTCCTTCCACATCCCCGAATACACTTCCGCCGCACAGTTTGTACATGTCTATGATATGACCGGGGTCAACGCCGTCATTGTCACCCATGATGAACAATACGGGCGATTTTAAATTTCCGATGTTTTCTGCACCCAGATCGTAGTTTTTCTTGTCGAATGCGATGAACTTTTCAACAAATGCGGTCCAGTGACCGGGATCGGGGGCAATTTTGTCGTATTGGGTCTTCAGCGGTGTATTGTCCAGAAAGCCGGGATCCATGGAAAGAAATGTTTCGCGGGCGGCAGGCATCCACCCTTCGGATTTATATGCAGTGGAGATAATGACCATTTTGTCTACCCGTTTCGGGTAGTCGATACCTGTTTTAAGGGCAACTGTACCTCCGAAGCTATATCCGATTATATCGGCCTTGTCAATTTTGAGATGCTTTAACAACGCTGCTATATCCGAGGCGAGAGCCTTGTAATCAAGGGGCCTCTCAATATCCGCCGTATGGCCATGCCCCTGCATTTCCACGGCAACCACTTTTCTGGTTTCCGATAATTTCGGGATGATCCGGGCCCAGTTGAGGTTAATGGTCATATATGCGCCATGCAAAAGGACTACGGGCTTGCCTTCCCCGTAGATTTCGTAATACATATCCAGCCCGTTTACATCGGCATACCCGGTAGTTTCAGGTTTGACAGCATTTTGCGAGAAGACAGACATAACGGATGCTATCATAACGCCTGCAGTTAAGAGCAATGTTTTCATAATGGTAATGTTTTTGGTTTGTAAAGAAATCGGGCTTAGCTTTTTTCCGTATAAGCCTTAAAGTTGTCCAGGATAGCCTGCCATCCCCCGCGTTGCATTTCTACAGAATTTGTGGTCTCGGCATCAAAAGTTGTGGTGACTTCGGTCTTACCGTCCACATCCTCAAAATCGGTAATTGCTTTTCGGCCGTCTGTCATGGTGTAAACGATCTTTTTATGATCAATGACCTCGTCGTATACAGCTTCAAAGTCAAATCCGAAACTACCGTCTTTGGCCTCCATTCGCGACTTGAGTTTCCCGCCTACTTTCAAATCGTTCTCTGCCTTCGGACAATGCCAGTCGTCTGATGCGAAATTCCATTTTGTAATGTGTTCGGGTTTTGTCCACAGCTCCCATACCTTGGCTACGGGGGCGTTTACAGTGTTTTTCACAGTGATCTGTTCCATGATTTCTGTTTTAAGATTATTGTTGTTTTAAAGGTCAAATTTGAATTTTAATACGGACTAAGAATAGAACAAAACCGACATATTCACGGACTTTTTTGATCGGAGGCTATGCGTGCATACTATCGCTTTCGTCTGTATTACAAAGTTGCAGCGAAATCCCGGAATGTATGGGGTGTAAAAATGTCAATTAAAAGGGGTTGTTTTGCCAAATGTCTTTAGATGTGGGACATTAGACGTAGGATATAGGACCCGAGATTTGGGGATTACGGATATGTTGAAAATCTTTATGACCTTTAAGCTCCTCTGGTGACAGTGAAAGCAACCTGAAACGTATAATATCTTTTCATTTTGGCATGAACAGGTTACCGTAATTTTTATATAGTCCCCAATTTTAGGAATGATCCGGTATTGGACAAACTGTAGCTTTTTAAATACGGAAAAAGGAGGGATAAAAAAAATACCGGTCTGTAAAACCGGTATTTTCTGGAGCGGGAGACGAGGTTCGAACTCGCGACATTCAGCTTGGAAGGCTGACGCTCTACCAACTGAGCTACTCCCGCCTGTTTCACCCGTATGCAGGTGGTTGTGTCAATAAGAGCATTTGCGATAAATGCGGGGCAAATATAAATAATCGGATGTATACCTTCCAAGAAAAGTGTTGAATTTTTTATGCTGTTTATTGAAGTTGCGAGGAAAGTATGCAGATAGCCTGTGATATCCTTTTTAGGCTCAGTTCATTACAATGATGGTTAGCGATTTGGTCAAAAAAAGATTAATTTTAGCCTTATAAAATTGCCGAAAAGAAAAGATCATGGAAAAAACAGCTTTTTATACCGTAAAACAGATTCCCCCGGAGGAAACCTATCCCGTACGTCACCCCGTGTTACGTACCGGTCTGCCCTTAGCCACCTGCGAGTTCGACGGGGACGATGCGCCCACTACGTTTCATATAGGGGTGTACATTGAAGGTAAGCTTGCGGGAGTGGTGACTATACTGGAGAACGCGCATTCCCGGTTTGATGAGGAACGGCAGTTTCAGCTCAGGGGAATGGCCGTACTCGAAGAATTCCAAAAGCAGGGGCTCGGCCAGGTCCTTGTACGGGAAGCGGAAAAGGAAGTGGAACGAAGAGGAGGATATTTTATGTGGATGAATGCAAGGAAAGTGGCTGTGAGGTTTTACGAAAAGCTGGGGTACATTATTGACGGTGACGAATTTATCATTGAAACCGTAGGCCCGCATTATGTGATGTGTAAAAAATGGAAATAAACCGGAAAAGGTATGAAAAGAAGAACTTTTATAAAATCTGCAACGGCAACTGCGATAGCACTGGGAACCGTTCCTGCCGGGGTGTTCGCTTCACCACGTTATTCTTATGACGAACTTATAGGCAAGGGAGATCCGGAACTCTTTGGTGAGGGAATAAACCTGCGCAGGAAGGCCTGGGAAGCTTTTTTGAAAATGAAAAATGATGCCGCCAAAGAAGGACTGGACATAAAAATAGTGTCCGGCTACCGCGATTTCTATCATCAAAAAAGGATATGGGAAAGAAAATATGAACGGTACACCCGGGACGGATTGACTCCTGAACAGGCTATAGCGAAGATTATCGAATATTCCACCATACCGGGGACTTCCCGGCATCACTGGGCTACAGATATTGATATTATAGACGGTGCAGCCAGTTATTCGGGCGATGTCCTTGAGGCCGATAAGTTTCATGGCGACGGTCCGTTCCGTCCCCTGAAAGAATGGCTGGATGAAAACGTGACCAAATACGGTTTCTATATGGTATACACCGATAAACCGGGCAGGAAAGGGTTTAAATACGAACCCTGGCACTACAGTTATGCCCCGGTTTCCATCCCCATGCTAAGGGAATACGAAAAACTCGGTATAAAAAAGATCATCACGGCAGAGAAAGTGGCCGGCGCTTCACATTTTACCGATGCCTTCATAGCAAAATATAAAAATGAAAATGTGCTGGACATCAACCCCGAACTTATTCCGTAGAAAGATGGACCGGGATTAGGGATGAGATGTATGACCTATGGACTTAGGACTGTGTGAAGTGGGTATTAGGTGTTAAATTGTTGAATGTTGCAGGGTATTGGGCACGGGAAGATTCGGACGTGTCAATAAATTTAGAAACCCCGCCGGATGGCGGGGTTTCAAGCTAATTAAATAATCAAAAATGAGAACAAAGTCCTCATGCGTTTAATGCCTCCTTGATCAGGGTAGCGGCTTCCGTCGCATTGGATAATTCGGCATGTTTAAGAGCAGTAAAGCCTTTGTCATCCTTAACTTTGAGTTTGGCACCGTTGGCAATGAGCAGTTTTATGATTTCAACCTTGTTGTACCTTGCGGCATACATCAGTGGGGTCATCCCCCTGGACTTCTGGTTGACATCGGTACCGAGTTCTATGAGTTTCTTTACGGTCGTAATGTCTCCTTTGGATATGGCGAGGCAAAACGGACTTACATTTGGTATTTTTGTCACTTCAACTTTATAGTTGTCATAAGGTCTTTCGTTGGATGCTAAGGAAGTATTAGTGAAGGTTACCATAGCTATCCCTGCTAAAATGAGAGCTGTTTTTTTCATGATGCTTGTTGAGTTTACGGATTACGATTTATATGATTTAAAATTAAAAGCGCTTTTGTCTAAAAGACGGCAGGAATCTTTTTTTGTTACACCGGGGGCATTTTTATAACAAAAGATTAACAAATAAGAAGTGGTTGTATTAATAAAATATTAAAAAGAGGTTTGCTTATTATTATCCTGTCAAAAACAGCAGGCAAAAAGTATGTTTTATATATGAAACGGGGCAGGGATTGCCGTGATAATTTAAGAACCGGGTTTAAAAACTTTATCGTTTTCGGTGTATATCTTAACAGGGAAACGCCGGTTATTTGTGGATAGTTATTCGTATTTTTGCTTGCTGGCACGATATAGCCTTTCATTCTTCATATTTAAACAGAACTGTAGAACATGAACAAAAAAGTTTTATTGATGATCCTGGACGGGTGGGGAAAATCCCCCGATCCGAAGATCTCGGCGATAGACAATGCAAATACACCTTTTATAGATTCCCTTTATAAAAAATACCCGAATGCCAACCTGCTGACAGATGGCATGAATGTAGGGCTTCCGGAAGGGCAGATGGGCAACAGTGAAGTGGGGCATATGAACCTCGGTGCCGGACGGATAGTGTACCAGGACCTGGCCAAGATCAACCTGGCGGTGGAAAACAATACCCTATCGGAAGAAAAAGTACTTAGGGATGCTTTTTCCCATGCAAAGGAAAATAACAGGAAGGTTCATTTTCTCGGACTGATCAGTGACGGAGGGGTGCATTCGCATATCAAACACCTCAAGGGGTTGCTGGATGCGGCCAACGGAGCCGGGCTGGAAAATGTATATGTTCATGCGTTCACCGACGGGCGTGACGTTGACCCGAAAAGCGGAAAAGGTTTTATAGAGGACATACAACAATACTGTACGAAAAAAAATGCGGCCCTGGCCACGATTACCGGGCGCTATTATGCGATGGACAGGGACAAGCGCTGGGAACGGGTAAAACTGGCTTACGATGCCCTGGTCAACGGTACGGGTTACCTTACGGACGATCCGGTAGGTGCCGTACAGAAAAGTTATGACGAAGGCATTACCGATGAGTTTATTAAGCCCATCATTGTTGAAAGTAAACAGGGAGGCCCCACGGCAACGATAGAAGAGGGCGATGTGGTTATTTTCTTCAACTTCCGTACCGACAGGGGGAGGCAACTTACCCAGGCCCTGAGCCAGCAGGATTTCCACGAGCAGAATATGCACAAGCTCAACCTGTATTTTGTAACCATGACCAACTATGATAATACCTTCGGGAATATCCATGTGATATACGACAAGGAAAATATAAAGAAAACCCTCGGCGAAGTATTGTCCCGGGCGGGGAAAAAGCAGATAAGGATAGCGGAAACCGAAAAGTATCCGCATGTTACTTTCTTCTTCAACGGAGGGCGCGAAGAACCTTTTGAAGGGGAAAGCAGGATACTGTGCCCCTCACCCAAGGTAGCCACCTATGACCTGCAACCGGAGATGAGTGCCTATGACATCCGTGATGGCATTGTCCCCGAACTGAAAAAAGGAGAGGTGGATTTTGTGTGTCTCAATTTTGCCAATCCGGATATGGTGGGGCATACGGGAGTCATGGAAGCGGCAATTAAAGCCTGTGAAGCTGTTGATGAATGTGCCCGCGATGTAGTTACGGCAGCTTCGGAGAACGGGTATGCTTCCATTATCATCGCCGATCACGGTAACTGTGATACCATGGTGAATCCGGACGGAAGCCCCAATACGGCGCATACCACTAATCCGGTACCGATAATCCTGGTGGATGAAGATATAAAGGAGATCCATAACGGTATCCTGGGCGATATTGCCCCTACGATCCTGAAATTGATAGGGATAGCCCAACCGGAAGAAATGACCCGGAAACCATTGGTGTAACAAAAACTGGGCGTTAAGTGCCGGGAAAGTATATCTTTTGGTAAGCCCCGTAATACTTAGCGCCTCCCCAGTACGTTTGCCGGGATATAACTTTTAACACCAATGCGGTAAAAGCAGGGTAAACTTCATTATATTTGTATATATATTTAAAGAAGGATATGTTTTTATTTATCAGTGGCCCGGAAATACTTTTTATTCTCCTTATAGTAGTGATGGTTTTTGGTGCCGATAAGATACCTGAAATAGCCAAAGGGCTCGGTAAGGGCATGCAGCAACTCAGGAACGCTACCAATGACATCAAGAGTGAGATACAGAAAAGTGCTGAAAAACAGGGGATAGACAGTAGTCTGACCAAGGACATAAACGAGGAAATAAATAAAGTAAAGGACGATATGGACGACATTACCGGGTCTATTAAAAGACGGCTTTAATGATCGCTTCATGGCCGGAATACGATAAGGGCCTTCTTGTATTTATTAATCATCTCGGAAATGTCCGGTGGGATGTTTTTTGGGTTTACGCCACCAGTATTGTCGCCTGGATTCCGCTCTACCTGGTTTTTGTTTATCTCATTATAAAAAATTTTTCCAGGCAAAAAGCTCTGGCTGTCCTCACCACCTTAGTATTCACACTTATTTTTACCCTTCTGTTTACTGAAATTACAAAAGAACTGGTACAACGCTCCAGACCGGTGAATGATCCCCGTGTGCTACAGGAGTTGCGTATTGTTATCCGGGCGCATGGTTACAGCTTTTTCTCCGGGCATGCATCAAACGCCATGGCGGTGACCACGCTTTTTATCCTTTTTTTGCGAAAAAAGCGGAAATGGGTGTATGTTCTGTACGTCTGGCCCCTGTTCTTCGGCCTCAGCAGACTTTACTTTGCCGTGCATTACCCTACGGATGTATTGATGGGATGGCTGACCGGATTTTTAATTGCTGTCGGTTTTTACAGGTATCTGGGACGTGCACTTTTAGACTACGCGGCTTATCGTGAGACCATCCCGGACGGGAAGTAATACGGTTTCAACCCTGGGGTCTTCCCTGAGTTTTTTATTGTATTTAAGAAGGGCAAGAGTATTTTTGTCGTCCGGTTTGACTTCCTCGACCACTTTTCCGCTCCACAACACATTGTCCGAAAGTATGATCCCGCCTTTGTTCATCTTGTCCAGCACAAGATCAAAGTAACGGGGATAGTTCGGTTTGTCGGCATCGATAAAGACCAGGTCAAAGTTTATATTCAGTGTGGGAATAATGTCAAGAGCATCTCCGGTGTGCTGTTTTATTTGTTCGCCATAGTCGCTCCTGTCAAAATATTTCCGTTGCAGGTCATACAGTTCTTCGTTGATGTCTATAGTGTGCAGTTCTCCGTCTTTTTGAAGCCCTTCTGCCATACACAGGGCCGAATATCCCGTATATGTCCCTATTTCCAGGATATACCGGGGAGCCATCAGTTTGGACAGGAGACTCAGCAGCCTGCCCTGGAAATGTCCGCTCAGCATCCGGGGGCGCAATACCTTGAGATGAGTCTCACGGTTGAGTTCGCGCAGCAGTTCCGGTTCTTCCTCGGTGTGTTGCTCTACGTAATTTTCCAAAACTTCTGATAAAAAATGCATAAGTCTCTTTTTTACAAAGATAATGGATTGCGTTTTAGTACAAGATAAAATTTATTTCAGGATGGGGTGGCTTGTAAAGGATTGAGTGAGATTGACAGGAGATTGGTTTTAAGGGATATGTTCAATCTCTTTCAATCTCCCGACGCAGTCGGAATCAATCTCCCGTCAATCTTATTCAGGTAGTGCTCAAAACATGCCCGTTTTCTCACAAATCAATCCGAGAACAAATTTTGTCATGTACAAAGGGATTTGAAGCCATAAAAAGCAGTGATACCAAAAGGGCATATTGTTTTCCGTAACGTGTAATGATTTTTAACCTGTAATTCCCGGATTTATCACTTTCCCGGTTTCCCCGTCTGTCAATTTCCGGGAAATCCTTACTTTTACCGAAACAAACAGGAATGCAATTTCAGAATACGAGGGCATTTGCACAGGAAATGGATGCCCGGGATCCACTAAAAAAGTACAAGGACGAATTTATTTTTCCGCAGGTAAACGGGAAACCGGTGATTTATTTTACGGGAAATTCCCTGGGACTGCAACCGCGGAGCGCCCGGAAATATGTTGACGAAATTATGGAAGACTGGGCGGAAATGGCCGTGGAGGGTCATTTTTACGCCCGGAAACCCTGGTGGGACTATCACGAACGTTTTGCTGCCCCTCTCGGCAGGATCGTAGGGGCAAAACCTTCCGAGGTTACCGTCATGAACACCCTTACGGTAAACCTTCACCTCTTAATGGTCTCTTTTTACAGACCGACACCAAAGCGCTATAAAATATTGTGCGAGGCCAAAGCCTTTCCCAGTGACCAGTACATGCTGGAAAGCCAGGTGAAGTTTCACGGTTTTGATCCGGCCGATGCCATTGTGGAAGTGGAAAAGCGGGAAGGAGAGCATCATATCCGTACGGAAGATGTGATTTCCAGGATTAAAGAGGCCGGGGACAAACTGGCACTGGTACTTATTGGCGGGGTCAACTATTATACCGGGCAAGTATTTGACGTGGAAGCCATAACCCGTGCCGGACACCAGGCAGGTGCTCTCGTGGGATGGGACCTGGCACATGCTGCGGGAAACGTAAAACTGCAACTGCACGACTGGAAGGTGGACTTCGCCGCCTGGTGCAGTTATAAGTATATGAACAGCGGCCCCGGAAATGCATCGGGAGCCTTTGTGCACGAAAAGCACCATAACAATAAAGACCTTCCCCGCTTTGCAGGCTGGTGGGGGCATAACAAGGAACGCCGTTTTCTTATGGAGCCCGGTTTTGACCCTGTTCGCGGAGCCGATGGCTGGCAGGTAAGTAATCTTCCCGTGTTGTCGCTTGCCCCTTATCTGGCTTCCGTGGAAATGTTTGACGAAGTGGGGATGGATGCATTGATCCGAAAACGGGATCAACTCACTGCATACCTCGAATTTGTGCTGGAACAGGTAGATGAGGATACCGAAGGCGAATTTGAGATCATTACTCCGAAACAACCGGAAGAAAGGGCCTGTCAACTCTCCGTATTTTTACACGGACAGGGACGGGCGTTGTTTGACTACCTGATGAAAAACGGGGTGATCACCGACTGGCGCGAACCTAATGTCATCCGGCTGGCGCCCGCACCTTTTTACTGTTCTTTTGAAGACATGTATGAATTCGGGCAGATATTGAAAAACGGGATTAATCAAAAGACATAGGATTTCGGGACTTATGACGTAGGGTTTTAGAAATTGTCATATGTCTTAAGTCGTGTAGTCGTACGTCATAAATTGTAAATATAGCCGATGCAGACGCCTAAAAAAACAGCAATAGTAGGGAGTGGATTGGTTGGATCTCTACTGGCCATATATTTAAAACACCGGGGACATGAAGTGGATGTTTACGACCGTAGGCCGGACATACGGACCATAGAATTTTCGGGAAGGTCCATAAACCTGGCCATGTCGCGACGGGGCTGGAAGGCCCTGGAGGAAGTGGGAATAGCGGATGAGGTGAGAAAAGTGGCCATTAAAATGGATAAAAGGGCTATTCACACGCTGGATAAACCCTTGTACTTCCAGCCGTATGGTAAAGAGGGGCAAGCCATATACTCCATTTCACGGGGGATTTTAAACAAAAAAATGATCGATCTTGCCGAACAGGCCGGTGCCGGATTTGTTTTCGAATCCAAAGTGTGGGATGTGGACCTTCCCGAAGCGACCATCCGTACCGGGGAAAGCGAGAATACAGTATGGCAGGCCCGGAAATACGACCTGGTCTTTGGTGCGGACGGTGCGTTTTCCAGGGTGCGCCACAAAATGCAGCGTCAGAGCCGGTTTAATTACTCACAGGAATTTCTGGATACGGGATATAAGGAACTCACCATACCGCCTAATACCGACGGTTCGCATAAACTTGACAAACATTCCCTGCATATCTGGCCCAGGGGGGCGTTTATGTTCATTGCCCTGCCCAATCTGGACGGCAGCTTTACGGGAACGCTTTTTATGCCTTTTGAAGGAAAAAATTCCTTTGAGACCCTGGACACCGAGAAAAAGGTACAGGCCTTTTTTGAACACTATTTTCCCGATGTGGTTGAGGATATCCCGAGTTTGCTAAAGGACTTTTTTAAAAATCCGACCAGTGCTTTGGTAACCGTAAAATGCTTTCCCTGGACGTATTGGGACAAGGTGGCGCTGGTGGGTGATGCTGCCCATGCCATCGTGCCTTTTTACGGGCAGGGAATGAATGCCGGGTTTGAAGATATCCGGTTACTGAACCACCTGATGAATATACACGGGGACGATTGGGAAGCCATTTTTAAACAATATCAGACGGAGCGCAAACCCAATGCCGATGCCATTGCCGAACTCAGTTTCCGCAATTTTATGGAGATGAGTTCCAAAACGGCCGATGCCGATTTTATTCTGCAGAAAAAGATAGAAAGCAGGTTTGCCGAAAAGTACCCCGGGAAATGGATGCCCCTGTACAGCAGGGTAACCTTCTCAGACCGGCCCTATGCCGAAGCCCTGGCCGAAGGCGATCGCCAGAGGGCGATTATGGAAAAGGTCATGCAAATGGACAATATAGCCGAAATATGGGATAGCGAAACCGTAGAAGAAAAAATACTTTCACTTCTGGAAGAGATGGCTCCCGGGGCGTTTAGCAGATAGGGAAAAGGCTATCTCCCGGTCCGGATCACAAAGAAATATACCCAGGCTATAAAAAGCAGTTGCAGGGGAACCCTGAACCAGAGATAATTTATCCCGTCTCCGTCGTATGAAGCCTTTTCGAGGTTGACGTTATGCAGTGCGGCATGAATATTGGCCGGAAAGATCAGTACAAAGAAAAGGATAAGCAACCAGGCCGTAAGTATCCGCAGGGAAGGGATAAAAAGTCCTACGGCAGCAATAAGCTCTATAATTCCGGTAGCCAGCACCATCTCTCTTTTGGCAGGAACGAAATCGGGCAACATCAGGATCATGCCTTCCGTGAATTTGAAATGCCCTATGGCCGTAAAGATCAGCATAACGGCCATGGCCACCCTGCCGGAGCGATAAATGTCCCATTGCCCGTAAACTATTCGCGTTACGGCAAGTATGAGGGTGAAAATAGTGATAAGCACGATTAACGGTTTCATTTTCTGGAACGTTTAAGGTTTTGTGAGTGGCAAAGCTATGGCAGAAAATGGCGGAAGTCAATGAACCCGGGTTAAGAAATCCGTTTTCTTATCCTGCTCAGTGCCTGGGGGGTAATACCTATGTACGAAGCGATATATTTTAAGGGTACCTTTTGCAGCAGGACAGGGTTTTCCGCAAACAGGCTTTCGTAGCGTTCCCGGGCACTTTGTTGCAGGAAGGCCATTTCCCTTTTACTTTTTTTGATAAATAGCTCTTCTGCAGCTTTGCGGCCGATTTGCTGCCCGGCTGCTGTTTCCTTGTAGACTTCCTGTAAATCCCCGTAACTGATGCTCCACAATATGGTATCGGCCAGGGCTTGCACATGGTATTGTACGGGGGTCTGCATTAAAAAGGAATCATAGGCACTGACAAAAGCGTTCTCAAACGCAAAACTGAATGTAATTTCTTTGTCTTCTTTCACGGTATAGAACCGGATAATGCCCTTTTCAATAAATGAAAGGTAATTTTCAGTGCTGCCATGCGATAATATCAACTCGCCCTTTTTGTATTCCCTTTTTATAAGTTGGGAAGAAAAGAAACTACCGTCGGAATCAGTAAACGGAACAAGTTTTTTGAAATACTCCTGGATGGCTTTCATCGGCATTTTACTACGGGAAACGGACTTTAAACAGAACGGGACTCATCGAGGAACTTCTTCCAGGACCTGTAAAACATGGTCGCGGTGTTCCGTTCCCCATTTGTCCATGGCATCTATAATAAAAAGTAAACTTTCGCCCAGGGGAGTCAGGTAGTATTCCACTTTCAGGGGGAGTCCGGGGTATATTTTTTTCCGGATGATATCGTGCTCCAGTAATTCTTTGAGTTGCATGTTGATAACCCGCGGACTGGCCTCATCGATATCTTGATGAAGTTCACTGGGCCGTCGTATGCCCCTGTGAATGGCATCAATAATACAGGGTTTCCATTTTCCACCCAATACCTTGGTCGTAAGGTTGATGCCACACTCCAGGTCTTCCGGGATTTTTCTTTCGTACATGGTTGAAACAGCTTTTACACAAAAATAAACAATTTCAACCAAAACCTGTTTTTGTATGGCTGTGATAACACTCCACATCCTCCGCCTTGTATACAGGGAAAAAATTTTCCCTGCCTGAATATTTTTTCCCTTATTGTAGGAAATAAGTGGTATACGGAACTTTGTGCTGTTAATTTTTTAAATAAAAAGATCATGAATTCTACAAACAAGGTCCCGGAAAAAATATCCGTTATAGGATTGGGAAATATGGGATACAGGCTGGCAGAGTTGCTGATAGCCAATAATTATGAAGTTACCGTGTGGAACCGTACGGCAAACAAGGCAGATACACTTGTATCAAAAGGTGCCGTCCTTGCCGGGAGTGCGGCGGAAGCCATAGCGGCAAGCCCCGTCACAGTTATTTGTGTTTACGATTATAAAGCTGCGAAAGCCATTTTGCACAATGGTGAAGTCACCGCAAAACTCCGCGGAAAAACACTGATAGAATTAACAACCGGGAGCCCTGCGGAGGCCGATGATGCCGAATCCTGGGCGCAGCGCTACGGCGCGGCTTATCTGGACGGGGCCATACAGGCCGCTCCCGACCAGATGGGAAGAACGGATACTTCGATACTGATCTCGGGTAAGGAAACGGTTTTCAAGGCAAACGAGTCGCTTCTCGGGGTGTTCGGGGGCAATGTATCTTATCTGGGAAGTCATGCCGGAGCCGCTTCCACAATGGACCTGGCCACACTTTCTTATCTGTATGGTTCCATTCTGGGGTTCTTTCACGGTGCCCGTATAGTTGAATCCCAGGGGATGAATGTGGAAGCATATGGTTCGCTGGCCGCTGCAATATCTCCGACTTTCGGGGAGTTTCTGGAGCATGAAGGAAAAGTGATCCGGGACGGGGACTTCAAAATATCACAAAGTCCGATGCGCATATCGGTGGAAGCCGTGGAGCGTATCCTCGAACAGGCCGGGGAATCCGGGATCAATGCAGAATTGCCCCGACTGGCATCCGGGCTTTTTCAAAGAGCAAAAGCTGCGGGCTATGAGGGCGAAGAACTCGCCGCGCTGATCAAGGTACTGCGGAAAAGTGCCTGATGAAGGTGTAATTAAGCAATGATTTTTTAAACGATAAAGATGAAGGAGAACAATAAGATAAAACAACATGTTACGGTACTTGGCCTCGGGGCGATGGGTACGGCCCTGGCCGGGGCCTTTCTTCAAGCCGGGCACAGGACCACAGTGTGGAACAGATCGGCTGACAAGATGAAGCCATTGCTTGAAAAGGGGGCTGTTGCGGCATCAACCGTTGCCGAAGCAATTGCAGCAAGCGACCTTATCGTAGTTTGCGTACTCAATTACACGGTTTTGGAAAAGATCGTAAAGCCGGTCGCCGGAGCACTGAGGGGGCGTACCCTGGTGAGCCTCACTAACGATACGCCTCAAAAAGCAAAACAAATGGCAGCGTGGACGGAAACGCATGGGATCAATTATCTGGACGGTTCGGTCCTGGTCCCTGTCCCGGTTGTCGGGCAGTCCGACGCCCTTTTGCTGTATAGCGGGGCCAAAGGAGTTTTTGACCGGCATTTAAACGTGCTGAAGGCGTTAGGAGGCAAGAGCATTTACCTGGGGGATGAACCCGGCCGTGCGGCATTATACGATCTTGGTATGACCAATATATTTTTTATAAGCCTTACCGGTGTTTTGTATTCTTATGCTCTGCTGAATGCCGAAGGGGAAAAAGCGACAGATTTTCTACCCTATGCCCGGGAGATCTTTGCCGTGGCCGCATCATTTCTGGAAGATTTTGCCGATAGTGCAGACAACCGGCATTATCCCGGTGACCTGGATAACATAGCCATGGAGGCCGCAGGAATTGAACACATTATTCGGGCCGGTAGTGATGCGGGTATAAATGTGAGTGTGCCGGAGGCCGTAAAAAGTGTTTTTGACCGTGCCATAGCGGCAGGTTTCGGTGCAAACGGTATGCCGGGAATTATTGAAGGAATAAAGTAACGTAAAAATCCGGAAACGGTTATAGTCCCCGTTTTCACCCGCAATGGTATGAGGTGTGGAACGGGGATTTTTTAAGCCTGGGAAAATTTTTTCAAAAATTTAGTTGAAAACCGGATGAAAATCATAATTTTGTACTGTAATAAAAATAATTACAGTATGAATAATGTACGCTTTGCCACCTCCCTGCATATATTGACCTTACTTACCACTATGAAGGATGAATTTTTGTCATCCGGATTTATTGCGGGAAGTGTCAATGTCAATGCGGCGGTGATCAGGAAGGAGATGAGCAACCTCAGGGCATATCATCTGGTGGAAAGCAAGGAAGGAAAGGGGGGAGGGAGTACCCTGGCCAGACCGGCTTCACAGATAAGACTGTCGGATATTTATGAAGCGGTGAGGCAGGTGCCCGTACTGGGAAGGGCCAATACCCCCAACCCGAAATGCCCGGTAGGAAAGGAGGTAAACAAACATCTGGAAGAATTGTATACGGAAACCGATAATTACCTCATACAAAAGCTATCGGCAATGACCCTGGAAGAATTTGCGGGGAAATTCACCTGATATTTTTTTGAATAAAACTGTAACAAAAATTAATACAGTAATAAACACAACGTTTAACTTAAATTCCGAAAACATGAAAGTAGCATTAATCGGTGCCACCGGGTTTGTGGGCACCAACATTCTGAATGAACTGGTAGACCGCGGTCACGAAGTCACTGCCATTGCGAGAACCCCTGAAAAGACGACCGTAAAAAGCAATAAGGTAACCCCGGTAAAAGCGGATGTGCTGGACAAGGAAAAACTGCCCGGTATACTTTCCGGTCATGATGCCGTGGTCAGCGCCTTCAATGCAGGGTGGACCAATCCCGATATTTATGATGATTTTCTCCGGGGAGCAAGAGCGGTTCAGGAAGCCACGAGGAAATCGGGAGTAAAGCGTTTTATTGTTATCGGGGGCGGGGGAAGCCTTTATCTCAAACCCGGGTTACAGGTGATAGACACTCCGGAGTTCCCGGCCGAGATAAAACCGGGTGCGGATGCAGCACGGGTTTACCTGGAAGAGATCAGGAATGAGAACGAACTCGATTGGGTTTTCTTCAGTCCTGCGCTTGAAATGCACCGGGGAATCACTACGGGACGAACAGGTAAATACCGCCTGGGGCTGGAAAATCCGGTATTTGATGAAAACGGGAAAAGCGTATTGTCCGGTGAGGATGTAGGTGTGGTTATTGCCGATGAACTGGAAAATCCCAAACATCACAAACAGCGGTTTACCGCGGCATATTAGGAAAGGCGGCCCTGCAGGTTGTGTGACAATCCTAAAACAGGCGGTTATATGCAGCGAACAGGGATCTGCCTGCGAATATCTTTATGCTGTCCCGGTTGGAAATTTGTCATCTTGCTGTCGGTTTTTACTGTTAATTTTGTATTTTTACAATACAAATACACTTAGGTTATGAGAAAAATTTGGGTAGCATTTCTATTGCTTTTTTTCGTTTTTTCCTGTAAGACGAATCCGTTTACCGGGAAAAGTACGCTGAATTTCCATTCCAACAGTTCCATTTTCCCAATGGCCTTTCAGCAGTATGATAAGTTTCTGAATGAGAATAAGGTAGTGAAAGGTACTGCTGATGCTCAGGAAGTTAAAAGAGTGGGGCAACGTATTGCCAATGCGGCGGAACGATGGCTCAATGCCAACGGGTATGAAGGATATCTGAAAGATTATCAATGGGAATACAACCTGGTTAAGGACGACCAGGTCAATGCATGGTGTATGCCCGGAGGCAAGATTGTGGTATATACCGGACTTTTACCCGTTGCCCAGAACGAAGCCGGTCTTGCAGTAGTGATGGGCCATGAAGTAGCCCATGCCTTGGCTGATCACGGGGCCCAGCGGATGAGTGCCGGCACCCTGCAGCAATTAGGCGCTGTTGGTGTTGCGGTTGCCACGAGCGGTAAAAGTGCCCAGGCCCAGCAGTTATGGGCCCAGGCCTACGGAGTGGGTTCGCAGGTAGGGGCAATGCTGCCTTTTAGCCGAAGTCATGAAAATGAAGCCGATGCCATCGGGATACAGATCATGGCCATTGCAGGGTATGACCCCGGCGAGGCGGCCAAGCTGTGGAGGCGGATGAAAGCCAAGGGTGGCCAGGCTCCTCCGGAGATCCTCAGTACCCACCCTTCAAGTGATACCCGTATCAAACGTTTAACACAACTTGCTCCCGGAGCAAGGGCCGAAGCGCGTAAATTCGGGGTAACCAGTTTTCAGTAATGGAAAACAGACCGCATGGAGGATCTTTAATCGTGAAATAACAGTCGGTTAGAAATTAATTTCTATATTAGGAGCTGTTCTTTAAAAAGGACAGCTTTTTTATTGATAATAATCCAATGTCCGCAATCAACCAAAAGCATGGCAACAGCATTAGAAAAGGGCAGTAAAAAACTGCTCGGTGCCTGGGCATTTTACGACTGGGCCAATTCCGTTTACAGTCTGGTTATAGCCTCGGCCATTTTCCCCATTTTTTACGGAGCGCTCTTCCGGGAGGCCGATATCGAAAAGATCACTTTTTTTGGCGGGAACATAGCCCGCGCCCCTTTGATCAGTTATGTTACGGCTGCTGCATTTCTGGTTGTATCGGTCATATCCCCCATACTGTCGGGTATAGCCGATTATACGGGAAATAAAAAGATATTCCTGAAGTTCTTCTGCTATCTCGGGGCCTTTTCCTGTATCGGGCTGTACTGGTTTTCGCTGGAACATATATACTTGGGATTACTGTGTTATTTTCTGGCGTTGATCGGTTTTTGGGCCAGTCTCGTCTTTTACAACTCATATTTGCCGGATATCGCTTATCCGGAACAACAGGACCGCATAAGTGCCAGGGGGTATTCGCTGGGATACATTGGCAGTGTTGTTTTATTACTCGTATGCCTGTTGATGATCATGAAATACGAATGGTTCGGTTTTACCGGGGCCGGGACACCTACAAAGGTATCCTTTGTGCTCACCGGATTGTGGTGGATGGGGTTCAGTCAATATACTTTTCATCACCTTCCCAGGGGAAATGCTTCCAACGGAAAACTGCATAAGAATATCCTGTTCAACGGTTTTAAGGAATTGAAGAAGGTGTGGAACCGTTTGGGGGACTCACCGCGGCTCAAAAGGTACCTCGGGGCATTTTTCGTGTATAGCATGGCAGTACAGACCGTAATGCTTGCCGCTACCTATTTCGGTGAAGAGGAACTGGAGTGGGGCGGTGCCGACGAACGTACCTTCGGACTCATAATCAGTATTTTGCTGATACAGATAGTAGCGGCTCTCGGGGCATGGCTCACTTCGAAGATGTCTGCCCGCACAGGGAACATAAAAACACTTATTGGTATCAATATACTTTGGGTGGGGATATGTGTGTATGCCTATTCCATCACTTCTCCCTTTCAGTTTTACGTGGCCGCAGGGTGTGTGGGGCTTGTAATGGGCGGGATACAAAGCCTGTCGCGTTCCACCTATTCCAAATTTTTGCCGGAGACCGATGACACCACTTCTTTTTTCAGCTTTTTTGATGTATCCGAAAAGATAGGGATCGTTATAGGGATGTTCCTGTATGGTTTTATAGCCCAGGTTACGGGAAGCATGCGAAATTCCGTTTTGTTTCTGGGAGGGCTGTTTGTTATCGGCATATTCCTTTTGTTCCGGGTGGAGCGGGAAAAGAAAAAAGCAAAAACATAACGATTAGATAGTATAATGTGAGCGCAGAAGAAAGGCTTTTTACTATTTTAGCTTTTCACGCGTTTGAGTTACAACTATAAAAACAATAACCTACTATGAAAAAGGGACTCTTAATTGATATGGATGGCGTTATCTACAGCGGGGATACCATGATAGAAGGCGCCGATACCTTTATCGAAGGATTGCAGAAAAACGGGATACCTTTCCTCTTTATGACCAACAACAGCCAGCGATCGCCCCTGGATACCGTGAACAAGGTGGGCAAGATGGGAATAAATATAAAAGAGGAGAACGTATACACGAGTGCCATGGCCACAGCCTGGTTCCTTTCGTTTATGAAACCCAACGGCACGGCCTATGTACTGGGAGAAGGCGGACTCATTACCAGCCTGCACCAGCAAGGCTACGTTATGGTCAACCAGAAACCGGATTACGTAGTGGTAGGAGAGGGGAGGAACTTTACCCTGGAAATGGTGAACAATGCCGTGGACATGATCCTGGAAGGTGCAAAATTCATAGCTACCAATCTCGATCCTTCTCCGAAGAAAGAAGGCTGGAACAATCTGGGGATCAAGGCTATTGTGGCCATGATCGAGGAAGCCACGGGGAAAAAGGCTTTTTCCGTGGGAAAACCCAGCCCCGTAATGATGCGGGCGGCCAGAAAAACCCTCGGACTTACCGCGCAGGAGACCATTATTATAGGGGATACGATGGATACGGATATCCTGGGAGGCATACAACTGGGGTATAAAACCATATTAACCCTTTCGGGGGTATCCAAAAAAGAAGACCTCAAACATTATGCTTTTCAGCCCAACAAGATCATAAGGTCCGTAAAAGAATTGAAAATGGAAGATCTCACCAAGATATAGGTTTCATTTAATCCTTTTTTATGAATAATATGCGTAACTGGTCCGTGACGGTGGCCCTGTCCGGTTTTTTGTTTGGTTTTGATACGGTGGTCATTTCCGGTGCCAATCTCCCCATCCGGGAACTCTGGGATACATCGTCCTGGTTTCACGGAACCTTTATAATGTCTATGGCCCTTTGGGGTACTGTTATCGGTGCATTGTTCGGGGGGATTCCCTGTAACAGGTACGGAAGGAAAAAGACCCTTTTCTGGATCGGTATTTTCTATCTGGTATCGGCCCTGGGCTCCGGACTGGCCCCGGACCCTTACACCTTTTCTGCTTTCCGGTTTATCGGAGGACTGGGAGTAGGGGCGTCTTCGGTAGCCGCACCCACCTATATTTCTGAAATATCCAGTGCAAAAAACCGTGGAAAACTGGTGGCCCTGTACCAGTTCAACCTGGTATTCGGCATTCTGGTGGCTTATATTTCCAATTTTTTGCTGGAAGGAGTGGGCGGTGCCAACGACTGGAGGTTTATGCTCGGTGTAGAGGCCATTCCGGCGGTTCTGTACAGCGTTATGGTACTGGGCGTGCCCAACAGCCCGAGATGGCTCTTGCTCAAAAAACAGGACGAGCAGGGAGCGAGGGAGGTGCTTCAAAAAATGTATGATCCCGAAACTGCCAGGAATGCACTGGCCGAAATACGTCTTGACAATACCCCGGAGAAAGGCGGAAATGTATTCTCCGGAAAATTCAGGTTACCGCTTCTACTGGCTTTCCTTATCGCTTTTTTCAATCAGTTGTCGGGTATTAACTTTATACTTTATTACGCCCCCGAAATACTGGAAATGGCGGGACTTGCCGCAAAAGATTCTTTGATGAACTCTATATCCATAGGTGTGGTCAACCTTATTTTTACGCTTCTCGGACTTCGTCTTATAGACAACCTTGGCAGGAAGCAGTTAATGCTTATCGGTTCCCTCGGGTATATCGTGAGCCTGGTCATGGTGGCCTGGTCGTTTTACGCTTCGGCAAGCCCGGTATTGCTGCTCATCTTTATTTTAGTGTTCATAGCTTCGCATGCCATAGGACAGGGGGCAGTGATCTGGGTATTTATTTCAGAAATATTTCCCAACAAGGTTCGGGCATATGGGCAGGCGTTTGGATGTGGCGTGCATTGGGTGTTTGCAGCATTGATAACCCTGATAGCGCCGGTGTTTATCGACATATTTCGCGCCAATCCCTGGCCTATCTTTGCATTTTTTGCCTTTATGATGGTGCTGCAACTGCTCTTTACCATTTTCCTGATGCCCGAAACAAAAGGGGTTTCCCTGGAAGAACTGGAAAGAAGAATGGTCAGGGAAAAAAGGAAGTAATGTTTATTTTTTCAGGTCCGGACTTGATTCCGGACCTGAAGTTGAATTGTTGCAGGACCTGTCAGCCCCTTTTTTCAATTTTTCCCGAGCCGGACACCTTTGAATCTTCTTTTGTGGGGTTACCGCTGTAGAGCACATTACCCGATCCGGATATCCGGGCTTCCAGTTTCCCGTTGCAATGTACGTGGATATCTCCCGATCCGGAAATAGCGGCATTTACATCTTCTGCCTTAAGATCACGGGCGTCGATATCGCCTGATCCGGAGACCCTGCCGTCATAAACACCGGCTTTTCCGCGGAGTTTGATGTCGCCCGACCCGGCGATGTTGCTTTCCAGTTGTCCGGCTTCCACAGCAAGGTCAATATCTCCCGATCCGGCCAGATTGGTTTCGAAATGGTCTGAAGTTATAAGGTCCCTACCTACAATGTCACCGGAACCTGCCAGTGAAACTTCGGAGATGTCCTTAAAAGGAACGACAATATGAATTCCTTTGCGCGGTTTCAGGTTAACGCCTTTTCTGACCTTTATTTTCAGGGAGTTGCCCTGAACTTCGGTTTCTATGTATTCCAGGAGGTTTTCTTCGGCGGTGATTGTCAGTTTACCTTCTTTTCCGGATACCAGTTCTACGTCAAACATTCCGGCTACGCCTATTTTGTCATAATCTCCTGTGGTACGCTCAACAGTGGTCACATTGCCGTTGCCGGAGATCTTTTTGTTCCAGAATTGTGCGTTGGCGGTGGAAATGAATAGCAGGCCAAGGCACAGGGTTATCAGTTGTTTCATTTGTTTGTGGTTTATGGTTATTATTTTTTGTATAAAGTTACTCCTCCATATTCGGAAGCTATGCTGAGGTTTTTCCCGGCTGAACTCCCGTAATGTCCTTTATAATACTTTTCGGAGCTCTTCACTCTTTTTATATTGTATTCAAAATCGTCTTCCCCGTCAAAGCCCGCGTATTCGAGTTGGATTTCGAAATTAAAGTGATAATTGCTGTCAAACCCTATCTTGATCCCCGTGTATTCAGACCGTATGGCCACATTGCCCGCATCGGAAGCAAGCCGGGCGATTTTGATGGAACCGTAGTCAGAACTGATTTCCACATTGCCGTGGACGGTACCGAATTTGGTGGACAGATAATCGCCTCCGCCTTTTATATTATTGGCATTTTCGACATTCAGGCTACCGTAATCACAGGAGTATTCCAGGTTGCCGGCATTGATGATCTCGGAAGAGGTATAGTCTGCACTCAGGCTCAGGTGTTCCGTTCTTTCCAGGACAAAGCCGGAATAATCGGCGCTTATACTACCGCTTTTCATGTATTCTATGGAGGATTTGGTAGTATAATCGAATGATAGTGTATTGCCATCCGCCCGGAGTTCGCCAATGTCAAGTTTGCCGTAATCGCAGCTTATTTTGGCTTTTCCGTTTATTTTGTCAATATAAATGCTGCCGTAATCATTGCTGAGGTCTACGCTGTTGTTTACAGGGAGTTTTATGGTATAGTTTATTTCCATGCTTACATTGCTGTTGCTTCCCCGGTTCCATCCCCATTTTTTCTTTTCGAAAATGGTTCTGGCCGACACCACACTTCTTCCGGCATCAAACTGTACATTGATCTGGTCGAGTTTTTGCTGTACTTTTTCTTCGTCATTACCATTGGTTTTGATAAGTACTTCAATCTCAACCCGGTTTTCATTCCAGGAGGTGATATAAATATTTCCGTAGGAATTGTCTACCTCCAGAAGGGCATTGGAGTTTACATCAAAGGATTTTTTGATCTTTTTTTCCTTGCTGTGTCTGCCGTTCCATTTCGGGTCCTGCTTCCCGGAAGGGCCTGCGGCCATTACAAGGAGAGGAGTTAATATCAGCAGTATCGCAATTATTTTATATCCTGATTTCTTCATGGTCATCTTTTTTTAGTCGTTTAATAGCATCTATTTCCTCCATTACATGCTGCAACAGCGTTATCCTGGTCTGGAAATTGGTGATCATTGCGTTTAACAGCTGTTTGCTGTAGCCGTTGTTTTGAAGTTCTTCTTCCAGTTTTTTATAGTCTTTCGCTATCAGGTTCAACTGTGTTACGGCATCCTCTACAATAACCTTTGTGTCTTCGGTAGTGGCTTCTTCCCGTATTTTCTTTAGTTCTGTTTCTATCAGGGAAGCAAAATAATACTGGGTTTTTTCCAGTTCCGGATAAGCGACCTGCGTCTCGGTTTCAACCGGGACACGGGATTGCTGTGTAGTGTTGTAAAACACCCATCCGATACCGAGTAACAGGACTACGGAAGCAGCAATGGAAAGATATTTCCAGCGGTACAGCACCGGTTTTTTGCTGTCGGAACCCTTGTTGTGCCCGGCCAGTTTTTCCAGAAAACGGTCCTGGTGCCCGGTAGCGGGTGATTCCGTATCGAATTCCCCCTGCAACCGGTCAAACAATTTGTCTATGTTATCCTTCTCCATAATTGAAAATTAAAGGTTAAAAAGGAAAAACGGTCCTCGTTCATTTTTTTCTGGTCAGTTCGCACCTGCGCCAATCAATTTTTTCCTCAGGCTTTCCTTGGCCCTGCTTATGGTAGTCCTGCAATTCGCATAACTGACCTGCATGATCTCACCTATTTCTTCATAATCATATCCTTCTATAAGATATAAGGTCAAAGAAACTCTGTAATTGTCCTTCAGTGTTTTCATGGTTTCCAAAACTTTTTGAGCCTGAACGTTTGTAAACTCATGATCGGGAGCAATGCCATCATTATCTTCGACCTTATGTAATGTTTCATCGATCGAAATTTCCCGGTGCTGCTGTTGTTTCCGGAAACTATAGATACTGTTATTGACGACAATCCGTTTCAGCCAGGCCCCGAAAGCCACTTCGCCCCGGAAAGTGTCCAGCCTTGTAAATGCTTTCAGAAAGGATTCCTGCACAATGTCTTCGGCTTCCATCTGGTCCTTTACAATGCGCAGTGCGGTGTTGTACATGGCCTTGTTATAGCGACTGTAAATCTCCATCTGCGCTTTGGTATTCCCTTCTTTGCACTGTTCAAGCAGTTGCTCTGTATGTGTATCCGGTTGGCTCAAAAAGTAATCGTTTTTCAATATAAGGATGAACAAGAACGGGATTTGTTACAGTACGGAGTAAACTTTTTCAAAAAAAATAACCTGACGGGGCAACGACGCTTGTATTCTGTCTTTTCCGGCACGGTATCCGCGGTTTTAATGATAAATAAACATGTAACTTGAAATTAATCTAAATAAAGTTGGTTTATCTTCTTCCGGTTTTTATATTTGCGATTGTTTAGAATTAGTCAAAATAAAAAGATCTGGAGGAATATGACTACCTTGATTACGGTAATTACCTTTTTGGGTTTTTATGCCCTCTATCACACGTCGAAAAGGGCTTTGCTTTTCCGTTCCTTTAAGGTGGAACAGTGGATGCAGGCCAACCGGAAACGGGCCGGGGCAGGAGGGTTATCCCTTTTGGCCGCCGCATTGGTGCTTTCTGTTGTTCACTACGGTTTCGGCGCCGGCATTTTTGCATTCTTTGTGATACTGATGACTTTGGGCAGCCTTGTCGTGATCCTGGCTCCCCTCCGTTTTGTAGGTTACAGGGCATTGCTTCTCATAGTAGCCCTTGCCATAACCTTTGAATTCCTGTAAGATCATGCCTGCCAATAGAAAATATTTGACCCGTTCCGTTAGCCAGCGCTTTGCAAAGATCAGTGCAGGGTTTCTCGGCGGGTATATGATAACCGTTACGCTGCATATGGCCCTGGCTTTCTGGATAGACCATGTAAACGTACTTATGACACTAAGATATGCCGGTTTTTTGCTTTGGGCAGTATTGTTCCTGCTGGCATTTCTGGTAAAGAACGGGTGGAAAATCTGGGGTGTTTATCTATTGGTGACCCTCGTTTTTTCGCTTCTTATTTATGCAGGAAAGGTATACAGCCCCATAGTGTAAAAACGGTGCTGTAGTGATTAGGTGATTATCAAAAACAGGTGTTACAATACGATATTTCATGAGCAACAGGATTTACAATGTTCTTTTCAATACGCATACGGTAAGCGGAATTGTGATCAGCGTGGCACTTTATGTCATATTTTTTGCCGGGTCGTTTTCCTTTTTTCGCGATGAGATCATCAGCTGGGAACGTAACGAACCCGTAAAGGAAGCGGGACTGAACGGCACGAACTTCGATCAGCTACTGGATACCATAAGTTTTAAAGAACCTGTTTACGGCAGGGATATTACATTCAACCAGCATTATGAGGAAAGGCGCGTTAATGTGAGTTTAACGCCTTCCAAAGATACCCTGGCCCCGGAAGAAGCGGCCACGAGGAAGTTTTTTTACATGGACAGGGAGAACTTCGGAACTTACGATTACTCCAGCAATTATTCCATAGGGGAATTTCTGTACCGGTTGCACTTTTTTGCACAGCTTAATTTTTTCGGCACTTCGGGATACCTGCTTGCCGGGTTGGTGGCCTTTTTCTTTTTATTTGCGGTTATTACAGGGGTATTGGTACACTGGAACAAGATTGTGACCAATTTCTATACGTTCCGCCCGTGGGCCAAACTGAAGACCATGTGGACCGATGCGCATACCACGCTGGGTATACTGGGGCTTCCTTACCAGTTTGTTTATGCACTTACGGGAACCTACCTTATTATAAGTACTTCGGTCATGGCTCCGCCGGTGCTTACTTTTATGTATGATAATGATACGGCAAAAATGTACGAGGATTTCGGGGTCAGTACCGGAAACTATCCCATGAACATGGAAAAACAGCAGGCTCCGGTAAGTATAAATGCCCTTGTGGAGAAGACGAGGGACGAATGGAAGGCGTTTAAGGTAAAAACGGTTACGGTTTACAACTACGGGGATACGGGCATGCACGTTTCGGTGGAAGGTGTCCCTTCGGACAAGAGAAGTTTTACAGGAAAAGGAAAAATGGTTTTGAAGGCGTCTACGGGAGAGGTCGTCTATGAAAAAAGCCCTTTCCGGGATACGTCTTATCTGGACGGGGCGACAAATGTTTTGCAAAAACTGCATTTCGGGGATTATGGCGGACTCGGACTGCGGATCATTTATTTTATCCTGGGGATCGTTTCCTGCTTTGTAATTATCTCGGGGGTAATGATATGGCTGGTGGCCAGGGACAAGAAAAACGTTTCCGAAAAGAAAAAAAGGTTCAATGCCTGGGTGGTCTGGATTTACCTTTCCGTGTGTCTCAGCATATATCCGGCCACGGCCATAACTTTTGTTGGCGTAAAAGCGTTTGTTCAGGATTTTGACCCCGTAAGGATGACGCGCATATATGAAATATTTTTCTACAGCTGGCTGGTACTTTCCGTACTGTTTGCGATAAAGAGGGATAATTATTTTATCAATAAATACACCCTTATCGGCGGAGCCCTGATCGGTTTTCTCGTTCCTGTGGTCAACGGAGTGGTGTCGGGCAACTGGTTGTGGGTAACTTTATCTGCGGGGCATTATGGAATTTTCTTTATCGATGCTTTCTGGATTGTCTTGTCTGTAACTACACTTATCGTGGGACTGAAACTGAAGCGAAAGAAAGAACGTAGTCCCGTTAAAACCACCAAAAAAACCGAATCACGACAAAAACACCTCCATGCGGAGCAGGTATAGAAGTCTGGACAAAAAATCCCTTGTTCTTCCTTTAAAATGGATTTTGGGTGTTTGTATGGTTACAAAAGCGTGAAAAATAACAAAAAGGGTTTTGCTGTTAACTTTTCCTTAAATAGATTTGCATTATATTTATCAAATCTAAATAAAAATAAATTGCAATGAAAATAAGATCCGTACTTGTGGTGTGTTTTACCGCAATTTCGCTGTGGGCTTTTGCACAGCAGAACAATGCTTCCATACACGGTTATGTGACGGATGCAGAGGGCAACCTGATCGAAGGGGCCAATATCGTTATAGAAGGGTCCGGCCGCGGTGTTTCCTCGAAATCCGACGGGTATTACGAGATAAGGGGATTATCCGGGGGAACCTATCAGGTAAAGACTTCCGTAGTAGGCCATAAAACAACTTCACAGGAAGTACGGCTCGGAGAAGGGGACAGCCGTCTGGTAAACTTTGTTCTCGAAGCGGAAGTAAGCCAACTGAGTGAGGTGGTGCTTTCGGGACATAAAAAGGAAAAATATAATGTAGAGAATGTTTCTTCGACCCTGCGTTTGAACCAGGAATTGATAAAAATACCGCAGAACATACAGGTCATTACCGATGATGTATTGCGCGACCAGCAGATCTTCGGTATGCGTGAAGGTGTGGGCCGTAATGTCAGCGGAGTGATGGTTATGGAACACTGGGGCAATTATGCGCGGATAAACATGCGGGGTTTCCGTATCCCCGCTTTCAGGAACGGTATGAACTTCACGTCACAATGGGGGCCCGTGGCTGAAGATATGGCCATGGTAGAGCGTATTGAGATCATAAAAGGCCCGGCCGGGTTTATGCTTTCCGCCGGTGAACCCGCGGGACTGTATAATATTGTCACCAAGACCCCGAGAGCAACCCCCGGGAGGGAAGTAACGCTTTCCACCGGCAGTTACGGATTGCAAAGGGCTACACTCGATGTCGGGGGAAAAGTGGACAAGGCCGGCAAGTTGCTGTATCGTTTTAACGCCATGGGACACACCCAAAAGACGCATCAGGAGTACGGTTTTCACGACAAGTATTTGCTGGCGCCGTCATTCAAATACCTGTTTAACGAAAATACGACGCTTACCGCACAGTATACCTATCAATATTCGAAGGTGCCGGAACTGGGATCACCTTATGTTTTTTCTCCCAAAGGATATCGGGACGTGCCGCGGGATTTCAGTATATCCCATCCGGGGATAGACCCTTCCGTAAACAAGGAACATTCCGCTTTTGTTACTTTTGAGCACAAACTGGACCGAAACTGGAGGGTAACAGCGCAGTTGGGCTATCTGTCCGGTGCGCAGGAGAGTTCGGACATCTGGCCGGATGCGGTCAATGAAAACGGGGATATCTACCGAAGGCTGTATATTTTCGACGGAGAGGAAGAGCACAAACTGGGACAGGTATTCGTGAACGGGGAAGTACAAACAGGTCCGGTTTCCCATAAAATACTTGCCGGGCTGGATGTAGGGTCCAAAGATATATTGTATGACTGGGCAGAATCCCATCGTATTGATCCGGAAGATCACCCGTTCAATATTTACGCTCCCGACAATTCCCATGCCGTGATCCCCGAACTGGACCGTTCAACGAGCCTTCGGAAAAGGGCAAGTGATGCAGGCACCATCGTGGGACAGCAATACACCGCCTATTATGCACAGGATGAACTGGGGTTCTTTGACGACCGGCTCAGGGTAACCCTCGCAGGACGGTATACGAACCTGGATGAGTCTTCATGGTCCGGTAAAACTTCCGACGGTAAATTTACACCCCGCGCTGGGATCAGCTTTTCCATAGACGATAACACTTCCGTATACGGATTGTACGATCAGGCCTTCTTACCACAGGCGGGTACCGACAGGCAGGGAAATACCTTTGATCCCATAGAAGGGAATAATATAGAAGGAGGGATTAAGAAAAAGTGGTTTGACGGCAGGTGGAACACCTCTTTTTCATATTTCCGCATTACCAAGGAAAATATGCTGACAGCCGATCCCGAAGACCCGGTGAACAATTCGATCCAGCTTGGGGAAGTGAAGTCAATGGGAGGGGAATTTGACCTCAGGGGAGAGATCACTTCCGGACTTGATTTGATTCTCAATTACGCCTATACTGATGTCAGGATAAGCAAGGACACCGATCCCGAGGTGGTAGGTAAAAGGGTGAGCGGCCACGCCAGGCACATGAGTAACGGATGGCTCAAATACACACTTCAGGATACCGGGCTCAGGGGGCTGAATGTGTCGATGGGATACCTTTACATGGCAAAACGTGCCACCTGGGATTCCGTTTGGGGGATAGAAGGCGCCCAGACACTTCCCGATTATTTTCGCCTGGACGGTGCACTGGGATGGAGCAATGAAAAATTCAGTGTGGCCCTTAACATTAATAACCTGCTGAACGAATATCTATTTTCCGGGTCTTCGTATTCCGACGGACAGTTTTATTCACAACAAAGCGAACCCGGAAGGAATTTCCGCCTTACCCTGGGGTACAGGTTTTAAACGGAGACAGGGTAACAAAACGATGATAACAAAAACCATTATGATGAAAAAACTGATGTTGTTAACGATTGCGGTTCTGGGCCTTCAACAGGCCAATGCGCATTTTTTATGGCTGGAGACCGACTCCAGGGGTACACTGAACCAATCGCATGAAATACGGGTGTATTTTGGCGAATATACCCTGGGTGCCCGGGAAAAAACGGACGGACATTTTACCTATGCCGAAGATTTTACCCTGCACCTTATCGGCCCGGAGGGGAAGAAGACCAGGCTCGATAAAAAAGCGGCAACCGATCACTACACGGCTTCTTTTGTTCCGGAGACTGCGGGAGTTTACCGCGTGGTCCTTACCAATGACAATGTGGAAGTGGTGGATTACACCGAATACGATCTCGGTATTTTTAAAACGGAATATGCGTCTGTAGCTACCGTACATGTAGGTGCTGAAAAGAACAGGGGAGCAGAAAAATCTTCCCTCTCCAAACTGGAGGTCATTCCAGTAGACGAAGGGGAAGAGATCGTTTTACAGGTCATTTACGACGGAAAACCGCTCGCGGAGAACGAACTGAAGGTCTTTTTGCCGGGAGGCTGGGAAAAGACATTGCAGACCGATGAGGAAGGAAAAGTGGCTTTTTCCCTGCCCTGGAATGAACGGTATGTTGCTGAAACCTCGTTCAAGGAACAGAAACCGGGGACTTTCAAAGGGAAGGACTACGAATATATCTGGCATTTTACCACGTATAGTTTTAACAAGAAGTAACACCACACCGGTTTTTCCGAAAACATGCGAAAGCCCTTTCACGTCGTTAATAGCTTGAAAGGGCTTTTCGTTTTCAAAACTCACTTCGGATGTCACCAAACCCTGGAAAACAGGCTAAACTTCCGTGTCCCGGAGTTCGCTGCGGCCCCATGCACACATGGCGTCGATAACAGGGATAATGCTCAGTCCTTTTTCGGTCAGGGAATATTCTACCCTGGGCGGTTTTTCGTTATAGGTTTTCCTGGCGATCAAGCCATAGCTTTCCAGTTCTTTTAACTGCTCAGACAACACTTTCCGGGATATGGTGGGGATGAGTACCGTAAATTTTCCGAAACGGACAGTGGCATTCGCCAGGCAGTAAAGAATCACGGGTTTCCACTTGCTCCCCAAAATATGTGCGGTGTGCAGTACGGGGCAGTTTTCAGGGTTGTTATATATTCCGGGTCTTTTCATTACAGTAAGAACAGTTACCTTTTTGTAACCACTTTTTTATACAAATATACCATTAGTTACCTTTTGTAACTGTTTAAAAGCATATCTTGTTCCTGATATCAAAAAACTTGTAAGCATGAAAAAGACTATTGTAATCATAGGCGCAGGAAGTGGCATAAGCCTTTCTGTGGCCCGGTTGTTTCTGTCCCGTGGATTTTGCGTGGCTTTGGTTTCAAGGAATACGGATAAACTCCGGGCATTGATATCCGGCGAAGAAGTATCCTTTTTTTCCGCGGATGTGACCGATGAAACAAGCATAAAGACAGCTCTCGGGAAGATCAGAAAAACGTACAGCACCATTGATATCCTGCATTACAATGCCGCACATATCAGAAAGGCTGGAGTGTTTGAGGATACTCCCGAACAGCTTGTTGCCGATTTCCGGGTGAATGTGGCGGGACTGCTTACCTGTTCACAAATACTGAGGAAAGATCTCACGGCCTCAGGAGGTGCACTACTCATAACCGGTGGAGGGATAGGCATTCATCCTAATCCGGACTATGCTTCTTTGTCCTCGGGAAAGGCTGCATTGCGGAACCTGTCTGCAAGCCTGGAGGCTATCTTTGGTGCACAAGGGGTTTACGTTGGTATACTGACGGTTAACAATTATGTTACCAAAACATCGGCCCTGCACCA
This sequence comes from Sinomicrobium kalidii, assembly GCF_021183825.1. Classification (GTDB taxonomy): domain Bacteria; phylum Bacteroidota; class Bacteroidia; order Flavobacteriales; family Flavobacteriaceae; genus Sinomicrobium; species Sinomicrobium kalidii. Next base: position 4,405,439 of record NZ_CP089211.1, read on the forward strand.
TCCCGATAATATTGCCGCGCAGTTCTGGAACATGTATTCCGACCGAAAGGTGTTTGAAGTGCAATTATAAAACCGGGTGAAGGGGGAGGGTGTCACAATACTCCTCCTTCGGTCTTACTTATCGTCGTCACACTTGTGTTTCCTCTTCAGCCTGTGCAGCAGTTCACGATTGAAGTCCCGCTCCGCCCGCTTGAGGAGCAGGATTTTTTTAGGAGGTAATATTTTCTTCAGTTTGTCTGTGAGTTCCACTTCCTCCAGGTACATCTTTTTTTCGATGACTTCCAGTTCGGCGAGGAGTTTATTTGCTTCTTTGTCTGACATCCGGTCTACTTCGCCGTTCCTTATTTTCAGTTTGATATTCTTGTATTCCTGGTGCCTCAGGCCGGAAACGTTATCATAGAATTTGTTGTATACGGGCCAGAATTCCTGGGCTTCGGCAGTGGAAAGCGAAAGTTTTTCGGTAATATAAGCCACTTTAAGGGCCTTGATGCGTTCTTTTTTACTCTTTTCCTGTGCCTGTACGGTGAGTGCAGCAGAAAACAGCATTAATAGAATAAAGAACAGTGTTTTAGGTGATTTCATCGGTTGTGTATTTTGTACAAATGGAAAATCATTCATTTAAATTAATATCGGAATAATCCGTCAGGTTTTCCTCCAGGTAACTTATAACATCATCGTCGTTCAGGGAAGAAAAGCTAATAGTGTCCAGATCGGCTGTGTTCAGCAGTTCGGTAACGTCTTCGGTGTAAAGGGGCAGCATGTTGTTATTAATATAAAATTCGATATCTTCCTGCGGTATGTTGGTAATGGAATAGGCTTTTTCAGACCTGGCAGGAAAAAAATCCACCTGGAAAACCGTGGCAAGAATCACTATGGCAGCGGCAGCCGTTGCTATGGCATAACCGATGTCCCGGAGGCTGTAAACAGGAGTTTTTCGCCGTGGCCGGGAAAAACCCTTATCCCTGCTTTTTCCCCCGACGGTTGATAACACCCGGTCTTCCATTTGTTCGAGGTAACCGTCAGGGAGACTAAAACCATCCTTTTCCGGCAGCTTCCGGTTTAAGGTAACAGCTTGCATGATCCTGTCTTCCAGAGTGTCGAAATAACCTTCGGGAGCCCGGAATCCGCTTTTCCTGTTTGTTTTTTTATAGTCCATAACTATTTGACTGTTTTGTAAATAGAAGGTTTAATCTGTGGTTAAAAACTGTTCTATTTTTTTTACGGCATGATGATATGAGGCTTTTAATGCACCGACCGAAGTATCCAGTATTTCAGATATTTCTTCGTAAGTGAGCGCTTCAAAATATTTCATATTGAACACCAGTTTCTGTTTTTCGGGAAGGGTAGCTACGGCCCGTTGTAATTTCAACTGTATTTCGTCACCGTCAAAATAGGTATCGGCCCGAAGGTTTTTTACCAGGTTTTCCCGGAGTTCCGAATCGCCGATCCCTTTCCTTTTGGCCCTGGCATTTAAAAAAGTAATGGATTCGTTGATGGCTATGCGGTATATCCACGAAAACAAGCTGCTCTCTCCCTTGAACGAATCTATATTGCGGTATATTTTTATGAATGTATTCTGGAGGACATCATCTGTATCGTCATGGTTGATCACCATTCTCCGGATATGCCAGTACAATCTTTCCTTGTATTGGGAAATGAGTTCCCTGAAAGCCTTTTCGCGTGTATCTTGATCTTTTAACTGACGTATTAATCCGGAATCTGGCACCACGTAATCTCTCTGTATTGGATTGTAAGTTATTAAAAAGTTTCAAAGTATTAAATTAACAAAAAAAGATGGTATAGTTAGGTTTTATATGTATTTTTTTATGCCTTTTTTTGATAAAAACAAAAAAATATAATTAACTTCGGGCCAACTTTTTGACCAACCAATTCTTTTTTTGCTTATATATAGGGTGAAAAAAGCCCAGGTCTTACTGTGAACACGCATCCGTCTTTCCCGACGGATGCTTTTTTATGTGCTTTTACCGTTTAATCGAAAGATTGCATGTCTACCAGTTTCTTGTAGGTACCGTTCCTTGCCATCAGTTCGTCATGTGTGCCCTGCTCGGCTATTTCACCTTTTTGCATCACTACAATAAGATCGGCGTTCTGTATGGTGGAAAGACGGTGTGCAATAACCAGGGAAGTCCTGTTTTTCATCATGTTTTCCAGAGCGTTCTGTACGAGCTTCTCGCTTTCGGTATCCAGGGCCGAGGTGGCTTCGTCCAGGATCATGATAGGCGGGTTTTTCAATACGGCGCGGGCAATACTCAACCGCTGTTTTTGCCCCCCGGAAAGTTTGTTACCGCTATCCCCGATGTTGGTATATATCCCGTTGGGGAGTTGCTGTACAAACTCATAGGCATTGGCCACCTTCAGGGCTTCCTCGACCTCCTGGTCGGAAGCGTCTTCTTTTCCCAGGGCAACATTGGTCTTTACGGTATCGTTGAACAGGATGGAATCCTGTGTAACCAGTCCCATTAATCCGCGGAGTGACTGAAGCTCCATATTCCTGATATCCGTACCGTCTATGGAAATACTGCCCTGCTGTACATCGTAAAAACGGGTGATCAGATTGGCGATGGTACTTTTTCCGCTACCGGACTGTCCCACCAGGGCTATGGTTTTTCCTTTGGGGATACGAAGGGAGAAGTTTTTCAGTACTTTTTCTTCTTCGTATTGAAAATTGATATTTTGTATGTTGATCTCTTTGTCAAAACTGTTTTTTCGGACTGCATTTTCGGTATCGGCAATGGGGTTTTTCTCTTCGAGGATACTCAGTACCCTTTCTGCTGCGGCATTTCCCTTTTTTACTCCATAAGAAGCCTTGGAGATCGATTTTGCGGGAGTGAGGATGTTATAGGCCAGTCCCATATATGCAATAAATGTAGCTCCGCTCAGGCTATTTTCTATGAGGACCATGTGCCCGCCGTACCACAGCAGTATGGCAATGACGATAATACCCAGAAACTCACTGGCAGGAGAGGCAAGGTTCTGGCGATTGAGTATCTTGTTGGACAGGTTATAGAACCGTTTTGTGGAATCCCGGAACCGCTTGTTGAAATAGTTTTCGGAATTAAATCCTTTGATGACTTTAAGGCCCCCGAGGGTTTCTTCTATTACGGAAAGGAAATAGCCCTGTTCCAGTTGGGCCTTGTCTGATTGTTTCTTTAGCCGTTTCCCGATCATGGATATGATAAAGCCCGATACGGGAATAAAAATAAACACGAACAGGGTGAGCTTAGGACTCAATGCGAACATGGCCACAATAGTGAAAATAATGGTAAGGGGCTCCCGAACCACCAGTTCCAGGATAGAGAGAAAGGAATGCTGAATTTCCAATACATCAGAGGAAATACGGGCTATGACATCGCCTTTCCGTTTTTCCGAAAAATAGGCGATGGGCAGTTCCACTACTTTTTTATACATGGCATTGCGAACATCCTTTAAAACCCCGTTCCTCAGAAAGGTGATGAAGAACATGGCCAGGTAATTGAAGAAGTTCTTCAGCAGGAACAGGGAAATGATGACAACGACCATGACCCCGAGCGTGTATTCCGCTCCTTTTGTGCTTCTGGTTGTTGTGATATAATAGTTGAGGTAATCTTCAATATAGGGTTTGAGATGTGCCAATCCTTCATAGACCGGGGGGGTGGTAATATTTTCCGCATCGCCGAACAACACGGTGAGCATGGGAATCAGCGATACCATGGAGAGCGTTGCAAACAGCGCATAAAAAATATTACAGATGATGTTGAACACTGCATACTTTTTATAGGGCCGGGCAAAGCGGAAAATCTTTTTGAAATAATTCATTCAGTCTCTGTATTTATATAAATATTTTCCCGTAGAATATTTACCGGGAAACAGCCGGGTAACCGGAAAACGGTCAGGCACCGATCCCCAGTTCCAGGATAATGTTTTCGATTCGCTGCTGCAATTCCCGTTCCGTTTTTTCAAACCGGTCTGCCGATGGCAGGTTTGTATTGACACTTACATAGAATTTGATTTTGGGCTCTGTCCCGCTGGGCCTTGCTGCTATTTTACTTCCGTCTTCCGTGTAATAGATCAATACATTGGATTTCGGGATGGCTATGGGTTCCTCTTCTCCCGTTATCATGTTTCGGGCTACCGAGCTCTGGTAATCCTCTATACGGGTTACCCTGGACTTATTGATTGTTTCCAGGGGTTTGTTCCTGAGGTCAGTCATTATCTGTCTGATCTCTTCGGCACCTTCCATTCCTTTTTTTACCAATGAAACAAGGTGTTCCTTGTAAAAACCGAAATCGACATACATCTGTAAGAGTTTTTCATACAGGGTACTGCCTTCTGCCTTGGCTTCCGAAGCAATTTCACAGGCCAGCAGGGAAGCGGTAACGGCATCCTTATCCCGTACAAAATCGCCTACCATGAAGCCGAAACTTTCTTCCCCGCCACCGATAAACGGTTGTTCCGGATGATCTTTTATCATCTTGGCGATCCATTTGAACCCGGTGAGTCCGGCTTTGCATTCCACACCGTAAGCTTCGGCAAGTTTGTGCATCATGGGGGTAGAAACTATCGTAGACCCAATAAACTCCTTTCCGGTGATCCTGCCGTCATTTTTCCACTGGTCCAGCAAAAATTTGGTCATCAGCACCATGGTCTGGTTGCCGTTGAGGAGCATGAGTTTCCCTTCACGGTTTCTTACGGCAATGCCGAGACGGTCGCTGTCCGGGTCGGTACCTATTACCATGTCGGCCCCGGTTTCTTCGGCTTTTTGCATGGCTATGGTCAGCGCTTCCGGTTCTTCCGGGTTGGGAGATTTCACGGTAGGGAAATCCCCGTCGGGCGTAGCTTGCTCCTCTACAATATATACGTTTTCATATCCGGCCCTTTTCAACACTTCCGGTAAGGTTGTGATGGAAGTACCGTGGAGCGAGGTAAACACAATCCTGAAATTGTCTTTTCCCCGGGCATTAAAACTACCGTTCTTCACCGAGGCGGAGATGAACGCTTCATCAACATCTTTATCCACATACGTTATCAGTTCGTTCTTCGGAGTAAACCGGATGTCTTCAAAAGAAATACTGTTGATCTCTGCCACGATCCCGGTATCCTGCGGAGGTACGATCTGCCCCCCGTCGGTCCAGTAGACCTTATAGCCGTTGTATTCCGGAGGGTTATGGGATGCGGTGAGTACAATCCCGCAATGGCAGCCGAGGTATTTTACGGCAAATGAAAGTTCCGGTGTGGGACGCAGGGCGGAAAAGAGAAATACTTTTATACCGTTGGCCGAAAAAACTTCGGCGACCACCCTGGCAAGGGTATCACTGTTATGGCGGCAATCATACGCAATAGCCACTTTCAGATGTTCATCCGGATAGGCTTTTTTAAGGTAATTGCTGAGCCCCTGGGTATTTTTCCCCAGGGTATATCTGTTAATGCGGTTACTTCCCGTACCCATAATGCCACGCATACCGCCTGTTCCGAATTCAAGATCTTTGTAAAAAGCTTCGGTTAATTCTTTGGGAGAAGCTTCCATCATTTCCTTTATGTTCTCTTTGGTAGCATCGTCAAAGGCCGGGCTGAGCCACTCGTTTACCTTTTTCAGAATATTCTCTTCAATTTGCATTTTTTTCTGGTTTATAGCGGTTTGTTCTGTGTTGATAATGCTAAATCTGCTCTATTCGTTATCGTTATCCCGGGTTTCTGTTGTCACTTTTTGGGTTTTATTCCCGCTTTCCGGAACATCAACGTTCAAAGTGCCGGAAATCTTATACCTGTCGTTCTTTGTTTTTGTCCGGAGTATGATCTCCCCCAGGAAACCTGCAAGAAACAACTGGGAACCTATGATCATGGTGGTCAAAGCTATAAAAAACCACGGATTCTGGGTCACCAGGATGGTAGGTTGCTGATGGTAAAGTTTGTAAAGTTTGTCCGCACCGATGTAACCGGCCGAAAGAAAACCAATGAAGAACATCAGGACTCCCAGGGCACCGAAGAGGTGCATGGGACGCTTGCCGAAGCGGGAAAGGAACCATATGGTAATAAGGTCCAGGAAACCGTGAATAAAGCGTTCTATACCAAATTTGGTCTTCCCGTATTTGCGCGACTGGTGGCGGACCACTTTTTCCTCGATATGGGTGAATCCAGCGTTTTTGACCAGTACGGGTATATAACGGTGCATTTCCCCGTAAACGTCAATGTTTTTGATGACCACTTTTTTATAGGCTTTCAGTCCGCAGTTAAAATCGTGGAGTTTCAGTCCGGAAGTTTTTCGGGCTGCCCAGTTGAACAGTTTGGACGGGATGTTTTTGGAGAGAACGGCATCGTATCTTTTTTTCTTCCAGCCCGAGATAAGGTCGTAGTGTTGTCGGGTAATGAGTTCGTAGAGTTCGGGGATCTCTTCCGGGTTGTCCTGCAGGTCGGCATCCATGGTGATCACTACATCGCCCTGTGCCATCCTGAACCCGGCATGTAGGGCCTGTGACTTGCCATAATTCCGGAAAAAGCGAATGCCCCTTACCGCTTTGTTCTCCGAGGCAAGGCTTTCTATGGTATCCCACGAGCCGTCCGTACTGCCGTCGTCGATAAAAATGATCTCGTAAGAAAAGCGATTGGATTGCATTACCCGTGCAATCCAATCGTGTAATTCCCGTAAAGATTCCTGTTCATTAAGTAGTGGTATTACTACAGATATGTTCATGGGTAACGATTAAAATACGTCCCAAATTTACGCAAAATTGTTTCACTGCGGGTTTCGACAAAGCGATTCCGTGAAATCACTCCCTGCAGGTTCAGGTTAATAGTTGTTTTCGGGATTGTTTTTCTTCAGGGCCATTACGGGGATCAGCGACAGGACAAAACCAAAAAATATGCTGCCTATTAATCCGAAAGCGGCCTGGATAAGCGGAGAAGAGAATTTCTTTGCCATTTCGAGCTGGGCGTCGATCTGTTCCTGGTTCATGCCTTTGTCCTGCATCTGTGCCCGTGCCAGTTCTATTTGTTTGGAAGCCATGTCCGGATCAATGACATTGGCCAGCAAGAGCTGGTACAACATACTGATGATGCCGCCTACCAGGCAGATGCCAACACCTACCTTCATGCCCTGGGCAAAAGACATATAGCCGTTGTTGGCCTTTTTGAACTGCACAAGCCCGAAAATTATACATCCGAGCATAATGACTATACTTACTATCAAAACACTCATTCCTCCCTGGTAATGCATATCCATACTATATAGGATAATTCCCAGGACAACACTTATGGCGCCTAATATCAGCCCGTAAGTGAGGGCAAACTTTCCCGTTTTAGGTTGTTGATTTTCTTCCATGATTAAATAGTTTGGTTAAAAGTACTTATTTAGTAGTAAAAACAGGTGGTTTTGTTACATATTTGCAGGGAATATTTTTATGATGACCGATTTTTTTTAAAATGGTATTGTTTATTCTGTAAATATATTTAAATTTGCACCTCGAATTTTAGGAGAAAGAAATAAATATAACGGCGATGAAAAAAGGCATACATCCGGAAAATTATAGATTGGTGGCGTTCAAAGACATGTCAAACGACGAGGTTTTTATCACCAAATCCACCGCAGAAACCAAAGAGACCCTGGAAGTTGAAGGTGTGGAATACCCTTTGATAAAACTGGAGATATCCAGAACATCACACCCTTACTATACCGGTAAATCCAAACTGGTGGATACCGCCGGACGTATCGACAAGTTCAAGAACAAATACGCAAAGTTCAAGAAATAATTCTTGTAAACTTAAAATAAGGAAACCCCTGAGAAATCAGGGGTTTTTTTATTTTTACACAAAACTCACACACTATGAACTATATCCTTTTTGACGGCCCCGTCCGGAATGCGCTTCTGCCCTTTACGTTTACCAGGCCTGTTGCGGATATCCGGATAGGTATACTGACCATACGCGAAAAGTGGGAAAAACTGCTGAAAACAAACACATCTGTCATTACACAGGATTATCTGGCAGATAAATTTCCTCTGGTAAGTGCAGGCGAGAATATCCTTATTGATGCATCTTATATACCTGATCCGGGGTTGGCGGAACAGGTCGAACAATTGAAACCCGGAGAAGCGATATATCACGAAGACAACATCATTGCATTTAACAGTACGGAAGCCAGGGCCGATGCAGACCTTTCAACTTTCAGGAAAAAAAATATAAGCGGCGAACCGTTCCGTGTGGAAAATACCTGGGACATATTCTCAAAGAATAAAGAAGCCCTGCAATCGGATTTCGAGTTGCTTACCAAAGACAGGGAAAGCATGCCCATACCGGATGGTGTACAGGTGATTGCCCCGGAAAACGTATTTATTGAAGAAGGTGCTGAACTTTTCTTTACCACGCTCAATGCTTCGAACGGACCCATTTATATAGGTAAGAACACCCTGATCATGGAAGGTTGCCATATTCGCGGAGGTTTTGCCCTGTGTGAGGGGAGTATCGTAAAAATGGGCGCTAAAATATACGGTGCCACAACTGTCGGCCCCTACTGTAAGGTAGGAGGGGAGATAAACAATTCCGTTTTGTTTTCCTATTCCAATAAGGGGCACGAAGGATTTCTGGGGAATGCCGTATTGGGGGAATGGTGTAATATAGGTGCGGATACCAATAACTCCAATATGAAAAACAACTATGATGAGGTGAGGTTGTGGAGTTATGAAGAAGAGCGTTTCAGGAAAACGGGACTGCAGTTTTGCGGCTTGATGATGGGCGATCACAGTAAATGCGGTATCAATACCATGTTCAATACGGGAACGGTGATAGGAGTGAACACCAACATCTACGGTAGTGGCCTTCCCCGCAATTTTGTCCCGGACTTTTCCTGGGGAGGCGCAAGCGGTTTTACGGTCTATGCATTGCCAAAAGCCATCGAATCGGCTAAAAGGGCATCGGCGAGACGCAATGTGGAATTTACCGATACCGACGCCCGGATACTCAAACATGTCTTTGAGGCCACCAAAAAATGGCGAAAAGGATGACCTTTCCCGGAGTACTTATTCCGGGAGGGTATCGTTGAACAGCTTTAAAATCCGTTTGTATTCATCCGTCCAGCTACTGGGTTCAACAAAACCGTGGTCTTCGGCGGGGTAAACGGCCATTTCCCAGTTGTCTTTTCCCAGTTCGATGAGGCGTTGCGACAATCGGACCACATCCTGAAAATGTACGTTTACATCTACCATGCCGTGTGCTATTAGCAGGTTGCCTTTTAAACCTTCCGCAAAATAAATGGGGGACGAACGGCGATAGGCCTTGGGGTCTTTTGCAGGTTCGTTCAGGATATTGGACGTATAACCGTGATTGTAATGCGCCCAGTCTGTTACCGAGCGGAGTGCGGCCCCGGAAGTGAAAGTGTCGCTTTCGTTGAACATGGCCATGAGAGTGATGAACCCGCCGTAACTTCCGCCGTAAATCCCGATTTTATCTTTGTCAATACCGTGTTCGGCTACAAGATATCTGGCCCCGTCCACCTGGTCAGAAAGGTCTTTTCCGCCCATGTGCCGGTAAATGGCCGTACGCCAGTCCCTGCCGTATCCCGCACTGCCACGGTAATCGATATCCAGTACGGTGTAGCCCAGGTCGGTCAGCAGGTTGTGGAACATGTATTCCCTGAAGTAAGACGACCACCATTTATGAACATTCTGCAGGTACCCCGCACCGTGAACAAAAATAACAGCAGCATTGTTTTTTACACCCGCTTCCGGGACATATAAACGGGCAGGGATTTCCGTACCATCAGACGCCGTAAAAGAGATCAACTTCGGATCGCGCCAGGAATAGGCGCTGAAAGCTTCGGATTGTCCGGAAGTGAGCTGTACCGCTTCGGTATTGGGGGTGTTCTTTTTCAGATAGAGTTCCCATGGTTTGTTGCTGTAGGAATGCCGTATGGCCAGGTATTTTTCGTCGGGTGAGAGCGTTACCTGGTTGTTGCCGGTCATAGAGGTGAGCTTCGTCATTTTCCCGCCGTATACGGGCATTCTGTAAAAATGACGTTCTCCCGGGTGTACCTCGGAAGTGGTAAGATACCAGCTTTTCCTGTCCTTGGAAAGTACGGGGTTAAATACTTCAAACTCCCCGGAAGTAAGCGCTTTTTTCTTTCCGGTAGTCACGTCCAGCAGATACAGGTGCGAATAGCCCGTTTCTTCCGATTGGAAATAAATGTGTTTGTTATCGGGCAGCCAGCCCAGGGTGCCCCCTCCCATGGTCCAGCCGATGCCGGGGCCCGCGATCCAGGCTTCGTCCCGTTGGCGGTCCAGGGTTTTTAAACTGCCGTCTTCCGGATTGAGCAGGGCTATCCAGCGGTCTTTGTTGTCTTTGGAACGTATGTTGACCACAGCGTGTTCTCCGTTGTCCGAAAAGTATACATCGGTAACCATAACCTGTCGTTCTTCCGCTTTCCATTCCCTGTCGGGATAATCCTTTACGTAATCCGGGAGATCGGTTATTCCGGGCAATGTTCCTGTATTTACAATGTATACGGTGTCTTTTTCCAGGTTGTATATACCGAGTTCAACCACGGCGGTCCGTTCACCTACCTTGGCCCTGGTATTCAGGTCGCTGGTATAGCCTGAAGCGTCAATATAGTCGGGGACGATGGTCTTTTTGGCCTTGTTCCGGGTTACCAGACTGAAAGTGGCGTATTTCTCATCCGGGGAAAGCTGCTGGTCGTATACGTTCTTATCTCCGGAGTAGAATATAAAGGGATCTTCTTCAGATACCATTTCCCGGTAGGTTTCGGCCTGTTTTTTCTTTTCTTCCCTTTCCCGGACCACACTAAGCAGTTCCAGGTTATTCTCCTGCAACCATTTGTTCTTTTCAGAACGTTCTTTTTCCTTATCTGAATCGGGTTCCCCGCTTTTTATATGCGTCACTTGTTCCAATGTTCCGTCGGTCAGGGAATACACAAAGAGATTATTTTCCATTTCAAGGGCAATCCTGCTTTCATCGGCGAGAAACCGGGGAGAAGTGATAGTATTTCCCAGTTGCAACAAAATTGTTTTCTCCCTTTTTTTCAGGTCGTAGAGGTAGAGTTTGTTCGCTTTGGTATAGAGTTTTTTTGTCTTTGCCTTGTTGTAATCCCCTTCGCGTTCGGGGATCAGGGCCATTTTTTCGCGGGGAGACATTTTTACTATGGTTTTCGGATTTTTTATCCGGATACGATAAAGGGAATCCGAAGGATCGTTGTCTCTGTTGTATTTGAAATAGATGGTTTCCCCGTGTTCGCCCCACTGTACGTCTGACGGGAAAGTTCCCATCCAGCGGGTATCCTGCATGATTTTTTCGACCGAAAGGGCACTTGTCTGTGCGTTCAGGTTATAGGAGAGGAATGTAAAAAGGAATAACAGGGTGATTTTTTGCAGCATGAGAAACAGGTTTTAATTGCAGTTTACGAAACTACACATTTTTTTTAATTCGGTTCCAAATACTTTGAGTACCTTTGCATTCCCTGAAGCTATATAAATAGCTCGTCCCTAAGTCTTTGAAGGGATTTTGAATTTTATAACAAGGCTTGCAAATGGAACACAGGAAAAAGGTGGCTTTTTATACACTGGGGTGCAAACTGAACTTTTCGGAGACATCTACCATTGCCCGGGGTTTTCAGGACAAGGGCTTTGACCGTGTGGGTTTCGAGGATATTGCGGATATTTATGTCGTAAATACCTGTTCGGTAACAGAAAATGCGGACCGGCAGTTCAAACATGTGGTGAAAAAGGCACTGAAGAAGAATGAAAATGCCTTTGTTGCGGCCGTTGGGTGTTATGCCCAGCTCAAACCGGAAGAACTGGCCGCCGTGGACGGGGTAGATCTTGTATTGGGCGCTACCGAAAAATTCAAGATCACGGATTATATTAATGACCTTTCTAAAAACGATTTCGGGGAAGTGCACTCCTGCGAGATCGAGGAGGCCGATTTTTATGTGGGAAGCTATTCTATTGGCGACAGAACGCGGGCATTTCTCAAAGTACAGGATGGCTGTGATTATAAATGTACCTATTGTACCATTCCGCTGGCTCGTGGAATATCGCGTAGTGATGTCCTGGAAAATGTACTGAAAAACGCAAAGGAAATATCAGAACAAAACATAAAGGAAATCGTACTTACCGGTGTTAATATCGGCGATTACGGCAAAGGTGAATTCGGGAACAAAAAACACGAACACACCTTTCTGGACTTGGTAAAGGCCCTGGACGAGGTGGAAGGTATAGAACGCCTCCGTATTTCTTCCATAGAGCCCAATTTGTTGAAAAACGAAACCATAGAATTTGTAGCGGGAAGCCGGACTTTCGTGCCTCATTTTCACGTTCCGCTGCAATCGGGAAGTAATGATATCCTGAAACGGATGCGCCGCAGGTACCTGCGTGAACTTTACGTGGACCGGGTACGTAAAATAAAAGAGGTGATGCCGCATGCGTGCATCGGGGTGGATGTAATTGTCGGGTTTCCCGGTGAAACGGATGAATATTTCCTGGAGACCTATCATTTTCTCAATGAACTGGATATATCTTACCTCCACGTGTTTACCTATTCCGAACGGGCCAATACCCCGGCTGCGGAAATGGACGGTGTAGTGCCCAGAAAAGTACGGGCCAAAAGGAGTAAGATGCTTCGCGTACTTTCGGCAAAGAAGCGTCGTGCTTTCTACGAAAGCCAGTTGGGAACCACCCGTACCGTATTGTTTGAAGGAGAGAACAAGGCGGGCTATATACACGGGTTTACCGAAAATTATGTAAAAGTGAAAGCACCCTGGAACCCGGAACTGGTGAATACTCTGCACAGGATTGTCCTGAAAGACATTGATGAAGACGGCATGGTGCGCTTTGATTTTGTGGAAGAAGCGGTGTATGCTTCATAAATATGTGAATGCCCTGATAATCCCGAAACAATAATTTGATTATGAAGTATTACTTGCTTTGTACCGTGGCTCTCGTACTTCTGGGATGTGGCTGCGGGAAGCCCGGAAAAAAAGCCGTCGGCAACTATAAATCGGAAAATCTTATCATCCGGAAAATTTCAGACAATGCCTATCTGCATACTTCATTTATGAATGTCGAAGGTTTCGGAAGGGTATCCTGTAACGGAGCTGTATTTTTTGACAGGGGAGAAGCCGTGATCTTTGATACTCCCGGGCTTGTTGATGTTTCCGAAGAACTTATCCGGTGGACGGAAGATTCGCTGAAATGCAGCCTCAAGGCTGTGATCCCCACACATTTTCACACTGATTGCCTGGGCGGGCTGGATGCATTTCACAAACGTAAAATACCGTCTTACGCCAGTAATGCCACTATAGCACTGGCGCGGTCCAATGGTACTGCTGTCCCGCAGCAGGGATTTGACGTGTCAGAAAAAATAAAGGTAGGGGACAGGGAGGTTTTCCTGGAATATCTTGGAGAAGGACATACACGTGATAATATTGTCGGTTATTTTCCGGGAGACGAAATAGTGTTCGGGGGATGTCTGGTCAAGGCTTCCGGGGCAGGAAAAGGTAATCTGGAAGATGCCAATACTAAAGCATGGCCGGAAACGGTCAGAAAACTGAAATCAAGACACCCGGAGGTCAGAATGGTAATACCGGGGCACGGTGAAGCCGGAGGAACGGAGCTACTCGATTACACCATTAAGCTATTTGAGCGAAAATAAAGGTATCCCGTGATGACATTATTCTGGAGGTTCTCCGGAATAGTTGCAAAAACAAAATAAAACACCGGAACCTTCCGGTTTTCGAAATACCTTCCGGGTGTTTTGTGTCACCGAATTCCCCGGAAATTTCGGGTTTCGGGAAGAACTCCTGTTTTTCAGATACGGATACCTACGGGCAGCAAGTCTTTATATTCTTTGTGTTTTCGTAAAAACCGTGCAATTTCCGGACTGGTGGGCACTACACGCAGGTTTCGCTTTTCTACGATCTGTAGTACGGATTCGATAAAATCGTCCCTAAATCCATCGTCGAGATCTTCGGGAAAGACCAGTTTGGTCAGGAAGATCTTTTTCTCCTGGGAGGAGTACTCAATTTTGGCCAGTTTGCCACTTACTCGCAGTTCAAACTGGCGCAAAAAATCATTGTCTTTAACAGCTACTTCATTCATCGATTTTTGTTTTAAGTTTACAGGAATTACGTCATATTTGGTGTATGAAAGCCCGGCACGGCACGTGATACGGCCATAAGACAAGGCCCGGATTGGATTGTACACATGATATACACCACTTGTTTTTCATTTTAAACCTTTTCCTTGTGTAAGAATTGCAGGAGAAATGTTTCTTTTTCACAGGTAAAACCTAAATTTGTAGAGAATGCCGTACAAATAGGTTTTGAGTATTGTTTCCTGAAAAGCCGTATTAATGACAGCAGGAAACCATAGCATGGTGCGATTTGCGGGTACAAAGATACAAAAAAATACTAAGAGTCTATTATACAATCACATAACAAATTGATGAATAGTCCCAAAATCCCTGTCTATTTCATGCCCGGCATGGCCGCGAGTCCGCTTATTTTTGAACATATCCGTCTGCCTGAAGACCGTTATGAAACCTGTTTCCTGGAATGGATGCCTCCGCATAAGAACGAATCCCTGAAGGCATATGCCGGGCGAATGTGCAAAAGAATCACGCACGATAGTCCTGTACTTATAGGCGTATCCTTTGGCGGGATGCTGGTGCAGGAAATGGCGAAGTATGTAAAAGCGAAAAAGGTGATCATTGTTTCAAGTGTTAAATGCAGGGATGAATTGCCCGCAAAAATGTTGTTTGCCAGGTATACCGGGATACATAGATTACTTCCTACGGGCCTGGTGAACAACGTGGAACTTTTGGCCAGGTATGCATTTGGCGAGGCCGTGAGCAAAAGGCTGGAAATGTACGAACGCTACCTGGCTGTGAAGGATAAGAAATACATAGACTGGGCCATTGACGCCATAGTGCGGTGGGACCGGGAAGAAATCCTGCCCGGGATTGTTCACATCCACGGTGAAAGAGATCCCGTTTTTCCGATAGCCAGGATAAAGGATTGCATCCGTATAAAGCGGGGTACACATATTATGATTATCAACCGCTACAAGTGGTTTAACGAACACCTTCCTTCACTTATCGCGAATTAAAAGCTGGGGCGATCTTATATTTTGTAATACGGATTTTTTTACCTTTACAACATATTTCCTCCGTACACGGGGGATGAGAGTATGATTTCAGGAAAATTAACGTTAAAGAGTAATCGAGACAAAGATGAGAGTTATGGAATGGTTGAAAAAGGGCCTGATGGCCGTGGGGATTGTTGCACTGGCAGGGTTTTTCCTCAATTCGGTTCAGAGTGAAGGAAAAGATTCGGGAGACACCGGAAATGATCCGGAAATTAAAGACAAGGCTGTCGATGATTATAACGTATACGCCATTGACTTCGTGGAAGAGATGAGTTTTGCAGGCGAACCTGTCCCGGCGGACGAGCCGGATATACGGGAGCGCCTGGACCGGGAGATACTGGTAAATACCTACTGGCAGTCCAATGGCCTGTTGCTGATAAAACGGGCCCATAAATATTTTCCGGTGATAGAGCCCATCCTTGCCAAACACGGTGTGCCGGATGACTTTAAATACCTGGCCGTAATTGAAAGCGGATTGCAGAATGTGGTGTCCCCGGCCCGGGCAACCGGTTTCTGGCAGATCATGAGGTCCACGGGCAGGGAATACGGACTGGAGGTCAATGATAATGTAGATGAACGCTATCATTTGGAAAAGTCGACCGAAGTAGCCTGTGAATACCTGAAAAAAGCTAAGGAACGTTTCGGGAACTGGACAATGGCCGCCGCTGCTTATAATGCCGGCCAGGCCGGAATGGCCAGGCAACAGGAACGTCAGAAGGAACTGGATTACTACGATATTTTACTGGGTGAAGAAACCGGAAGGTATATTTTCAGGATACTGGCCGTGAAAGCTATACTGTCCGATCCGTATAAATACGGTTTTAATATTGAGGAGAAACACATGTACACCATGGTACCCACCAGGAAAATAAAAGTGGATTACGAGATCGATGACCTGGCCGATTTTGCCAGGGAAAACGGTATTAACTACAAGATATTGAAAATCCATAATCCCTGGCTGAGGGAGACCAGACTGAACAATAAGTCGAGAAAGGAATATTTTATAAAGATACCGAAAAAGGGATATTATAATGTAGGAAGGTAGAAGTACAAAGCGAAGGGCCGGAGTCAGAAGTATTTTGCTGCTCCTGACTCCGGACTTCCGGCAACTAAATCCTTTTCATCTGTTGCTGCATCATTTTTATCTGCTCGGCAAGCATATTCTGCTTGTCCAGTTTTTTGGCTTCGTTAAGTAACAGGGTAGCTTCCCGTTTTCTGCGTTTTTGCATGGCTATACCCGCAAGGCTCAGTTTGGCCATGGCCACGTCATAGTTCATCGAAAGTCCGAGTTTCAGGGCCTTTTTAAAATATTTTTCGGCATGGGTAAGGTTGGTTTGTGAGGCCATAATCCCGTGAAGGTAATTGTAATACCCCTGTTGTTTCCGGATAAGTGCCGCTTCCGGGTTTTTGATCTTGTTCAGCCATTTTGCCGTACCTTCAAAATCCTGTTTTCGCATACGCAGGAAAGCGAGGAGTATCATTTCATTCCTGAAATAAAGGAAGATGAACACCAGGGCCAGCAAAATGAGGAATATACCGTTTCCTATGTTCCCTTCTGTAAATTGATAAACTGCATAGCCAATAATAAGCGCAGCGATGATTAATTTTAGGTTTTTATTGAACATGTTGTGTTTTTTTAAGAATGCACTTAGGCGAACAAGGCTGCAAAGTTAAAAAAAAGTCACGGAGCACAGATGACATTACTGCAAATTTCCGGGAATCCTATCAGTTAGAAAGAAAAGTGTGTAGTATGGCATAGTCCCTTGCGTATAATGCCCGACAACAGAACGACTCAGGACGGGGAGATACCGGAAAGCGGGAAGTTTAAAAATATTTTTAAATGATTTGTCAAAATGAAAACTCTTCGTATATTTGCGCCGCACTTTTGTGAAGGAATCTCGTGCACATTGAATTAGGTATTTTTTTAAGAAGATTTAAGATATTAGACAATGAAAAGAACATTTCAACCCTCAAGGAGAAAAAGAAGGAACAAGCACGGTTTTAGAGAGCGAATGGCAACTACCGACGGCAGAAAAGTGCTTGCCCGAAGAAGGGCGAAAGGAAGAAAGAAATTAACCGTATCTTCCGAACCAAGGCATAAGAAATAATGCTATTGAAATTCTATTCATATAAAGGGTGTTACTTTTAAGAGTGACACCTTTTTTTATATCCGATCTGTACATAATTCGTTTAAATAACACAATACCAAAGAAATGCCAAAAAGAAAAGATCTAAAATGTATCCTGATTATCGGTTCGGGGCCTATTATCATAGGGCAGGCGTGTGAGTTTGACTATTCTGGTTCGCAGTCATTGCGTTCCCTGCGGGAAGATGGTGTGGAAACTATTCTGATAAACAGTAATCCTGCCACCATTATGACAGACCCATCCATGGCAGATCACGTATACCTGAAACCGCTTACTACAAAATCCATCATAGAAATACTGAAGGCCCATCCCAATATTGATGCGGTACTTCCCACGATGGGCGGGCAAACTGCATTGAACCTGTGTATAGAAGCCGATGAAAAAGGGATATGGAAGGATTTTGGCGTAGAAATTATAGGTGTTGACATCGATGCCATAAACATTACGGAAGACCGGGAAAAATTCAGGGTGTTGCTTCAGAAGATCGGTATTCCCGTAGCACCGTCCAAAACAGCGACTTCCTATCTTAAAGGAAAAGAGGTTGCCCAGGAATTCGGTTTTCCGCTGGTGATCCGGCCTTCGTTTACCCTGGGAGGGACCGGGGCATCTTTTGTCCACAAAAAGGAAGATTTTGATACCCTGCTCACCAGGGGGCTCGAAGCGTCGCCCATTCACGAGGTGCTCATCGATAAGGCCCTTCTCGGATGGAAGGAGTACGAACTGGAGCTTCTGCGGGACAAGAACGATAACGTAGTTATTATATGTACCATAGAAAATATGGACCCGATGGGCGTTCATACCGGGGATTCCATTACCGTGGCACCTGCCATGACATTATCTGACACCGCTTTCCAGCGGATGCGCGACATGGCCATAAAAATGATGCGAAGCATCGGTGACTTTGCCGGGGGGTGTAATGTACAGTTTGCCGTGAGCCCCGATGAAAAGGAAGATATCATTGCCATAGAGATCAACCCCAGGGTATCCCGTTCCTCGGCGCTGGCATCCAAGGCCACCGGGTACCCGATTGCAAAAATAGCTTCGAAACTGGCCCTCGGATATACGCTGGACGAACTGGACAACCAGATTACCGGGTCCACTTCAGCCCTGTTTGAGCCTACCCTCGATTATGTGATCGTGAAAATACCGCGATGGAACTTCGACAAGTTTGAAGGTTCTGACAGGACACTGGGACTCCAGATGAAATCGGTAGGAGAAGTGATGGGGATCGGGCGCTCCTTCCAGGAAGCCCTGCACAAAGCCACACAGTCCCTGGAGATCAAACGGAATGGACTGGGGGCCGATGGCAAGGGATACAAGGATTACGACAAGATCATTGAAAAACTTACCAACCCGAGCTGGGACCGCGTATTCGTTATTTACGATGCCATACAGATGGGTATACCGCTCAGCAGGATCTATGACATTACCAAAATAGATATGTGGTTCCTGAAACAGTATGAGGAACTCCATTTCCTGGAAAAGGAAATTTCGTCATATTCCATAGAATCGCTTCCCAAGGACCTCCTCCTGGAAGCTAAACAAAAAGGCTTTGCAGACCGGCAAATAGCACATATGCTCGATTGCTGGGAAAGTGAGGTCTATAAAAAACGGGAAGAACTGGGCGTGAAGCGTATCTATAAACTGGTGGATACCTGTGCAGCCGAATTTAAGGCGCAAACCCCGTATTATTATTCCACTTTTGAAGACGAAATAGAGACTGCCGACGGACAACGCTACCTTGATAACGAGAGCAAGGTAAACGATAAAAAGAAAATCGTAGTACTCGGTTCGGGGCCCAACCGAATCGGGCAGGGGATCGAGTTCGATTACTGCTGTGTACACGGCGTACTCGCCGCTGCTGAATGCGGTTACGAAACCATAATGATAAACTGTAACCCCGAAACGGTATCTACGGACTTCGATACGGCAGACAAACTCTATTTCGAACCCGTATTCTGGGAACATATTTACGACATTATCCGTCATGAAAAACCCGAAGGGGTTATCGTACAGTTGGGGGGGCAGACAGCGCTCAAGCTGGCAGAGAAGCTGGATAAATACGGAATAAATATCATAGGAACCAGCTTTGAATCCCTTGACCTTGCAGAAGATCGCGGAAGTTTCTCCACACTGCTCAAGGCCAACGATATTCCTTACCCGGAGTTCGGTGTGGCAGAAACGGCTGAAGAGGCCCTGAAACTGTCCGACCATCTGAATTTCCCGATCCTGGTACGCCCGTCTTATGTGCTTGGCGGACAGGGGATGAAGATCGTTATAAACAAGGAAGAACTGGAAGAGCATGTTGTAGACCTGCTTCGCAAAATACCGAACAATAAATTATTGCTGGACCACTATCTCGACGGTGCCATCGAAGCCGAAGCCGATGCAATATGTGACGGGGAAAACGTTTATATCATCGGTATTATGGAGCATATAGAGCCCTGTGGGATTCACTCCGGGGACTCGAATGCCACACTGCCGCCGTTTAACCTGGGAGAGTTCGTATTGCAGCAGATCAAGGACCATACCCATAAGATCGCTCTGGCACTCAATACCGTGGGGCTTATCAATATCCAGTTTGCCATAAAAGACGATGTTGTGTACATCATAGAGGCCAACCCGAGAGCTTCCAGGACTGTACCGTTTATTGCCAAAGCCTATGGTGAACCGTATGTGAACTATGCCACCAAGGTGATGCTTGGCGAGAAGAAAATAGCCGATTTCGAATTCAAACCCAAACTGAACGGGTATGCCATAAAACAACCGGTGTTCTCCTTTAACAAGTTCCCTAATGTGAATAAAAATCTGGGGCCGGAGATGAAGAGTACCGGAGAAGGCATCCTGTTTATAGAAAGCCTGAAGGACGACCAGTTCTATGAGCTTTATACCCGCAGAAAAATGTATCTCAGCAAATAAAGCCAACAAAAAATCCACCACGGTGGATTTTTTTTATGGGTTATGTCCCGTTTATTACTGTCAGTTTTAAAGGTTAACCCTCTGCAATTTCATTACAGTTACTTTGGTTGCTGTAAATTTTAGCCACGAATACACAGATATGTAATTACTCGTGTATCCGTGGCTAAACAAACAAACTTTCAGTCTGCCGGAAACCTCCGGACCTGCAGTCCGGTGCGGTTTAGTTATACCAGTCTCTCAGCCGTACTTCGATAGAGCGGTCCCCGGCATTGACCAGTTTTTTAAATTGTTTTGTGTCACTTATGTCCGGTCTGCCACGGTAGTGATAGGGATATACGACTTTCGGTTTAAATTCCAGGACAGCATCGGCAGCCTGTTCTACCGACATGGTATAGGGCAGGTTCATGCATATAAAAGCAATGTCAATCGCTTCAAGAGCACGCATTTCAGGAATGTCTTCGGTGTCACCGCTGATATAGATATTCTTGTCATCCAGCGTAATGATATAACCGTTTCCCCTTCCTTTAACGTGTTTGGCATCTTCACTTTCGGGGAGGTTATACATGGGGATTGCCCTGACCGGTATTCCGGATATGGTTTTTTCATCCCCGTTTTTAAGAACGATCATTTTGTTTTTATAACTTTCCGGAAGTTGATCGGCAACCGCTCCGGGGACCACAAAGGTGGCGTTATCCGTATCCAGTTCCGAGAGGGTATCAGGGTCCAGATGGTCGCCGTGGATATCGGTAATAAAAATGATATCTGGGGTTTTTAGTTTTGAAAACCTCCCGGCCCCGCCGTAAGGGTCCACGTAGATGGATATATTTTTCCACTCCATGGCCAGGGTCCCGTGATGTACGGGGTGAATGACAATGTTGTTTCCTTCGCCGGAAATCTCGGTATCGGGGGTTACCTGTGAGTATCCTAAAAAGACCGACAGGCAGGTCAGCAAAACAAAACTTAAAGCAGTGATCGGTTTTTTCATAATGATGGGTTGTAAATTAATGAATTATAAATTTACAAAAAGATTTTATCCCGTCCGTAAAAGCCCGGATGCTTTCTACTTACGTATAAAGTCGGTGATAAAATAAGAAATGAGCTTGCCTATAGCCCGGCATTGGCTGTCATTTTCCGGATCGGGAGCGGCTTCACAAATATGGAGGTACTGCACATTTTTGTGGTTTTTCCAGTGATGGATAAGCCGACGTACCTGTGTCGCACTAAAACCCGAAGGACTCATGGCACTGCTGGGAACATGCTGTATGGCATCGCAGTCTATCTCTATTCCGTACTTGTCCTGTTTTATAAAACCAAAGGCTTGTTCCGTCTGGTAATCAAAACCGTTTTCGGCCGGGAGCAGCAATTCTTCAAAGGTAGTATACCGAACCTGGTCTTTCAGTTCATCCATTTTTTTAAAAACCGACTTGGAAGTATAGTTTTCATGCAGTCCGAAGATAAAATAACGTTTTAAAAAACCTTCACGGAACGCATAGGAAAATCCGTTTCCGCTATGCCGTCCTTCCAGGTTTCGAAAATCGGTGTGGGCATCGACATTAATACAGTTCAGCGGTTTTCCGACAGCCAGGGCACAGCCTTTGAGGATACCATAGCAGTTATTGTGGCCGCCACCCACAACAATAGGTTTTTTCCCTGCCTGTACTACTTTCCGTACCAGGTCGGTGACCTCGGTATCTATTTTCGCCGTAAGTTCACGGGCTTTTGCGGTAAATGTGTCTTTTGAAGGGTCCAGTGATCCCAGTTCCTCCATTTCTTTACGGAAATCCAGATACCCCAGCAACAGCACCCGTTTGGCCTTGTTGCCCTTGTGGTTCTGGGTGTTCAGTAATTGTTTCAGCGCGGCATCCCATGCATATCGCGTTCCTTTTCTGCCGAGATTGCCCATGACCCCGATATCTTCCGGGACACCGAAGAGGACATATTTTGCTTTCGTTTCCCTGAATTGTTCTTCCAGGTCCTGTTCTTCGTTCAGCAACCTTATCCGCTGACCGAATTTTACCTCTCCCTTTCTATGTGCAATGAGCCTGTCTATCTCACTGCGGGTGTACGTATACAAGAAATTTTGCATGCAGGTGGTTTAAAATGTCAAAGCAAATATGAAAATAAAAAATCTATTTGTTAAATTTAATCGTATATATATTCGCTGGCAGTATAACAAAAATTAAAATTGAGCGTTAACAGTTAAAAAGAAATCATTATGACCGAATCAAAAAGTAATAACGGTTTAAAAGTTATTGCCGCACTGCTTGGGGTGGCCCTTATCGGGACAGTGATATATACCTCAAGTCTGTACAGTAATAAGAAAAAAACGGAAGTAGAGCTTACCAACCAGAAGAATATGGTGGTTGAGGATCTCAATAACCTGAAGGCAGATTACGACCGGGCCATTGCAGAGAGTGATTCTACCAATCAGGAACTCATGCAGGCCAGGGAAAGGATAGAGCAGTATATCGATTCTGTAGAAGGCATGAAAGCAGATATCGCTGCATTATACCGCTACAGAAGGCAGGTAAATGTACTTACCAAGGAAAGGGAATTCCTGCTGGCACAAAATGATTCGCTGCGCCGCTCCAATCAGATGCTGACTATGGAGAGGGACAGCACCAGGATGACTCTGCAGGAACGAACGGAATTTGCAGATTCCATCCTTACGCAAAATGTACAGTTGGCCAAAGTTGTAGACGCCGGTTCTGCACTGAGTCTGTCCAAATTTTCCGTAGAAGCGGTAAAAGAGCGGAACAGCGGAAAACTGGTATCCGTAAACAGACACCGACGGGCAGATAAACTGAAAGTATGTTACACTGTCGCTTCCAATCGTATAGCTGCTTCAGGAGATACGCAGTTCTATGTACAGGTTACAGGTCCTGACGGAAGAATAATGGGAGAAAATGCGGTAGCGAGCTATACGCCGCCCTTGAAAAAAAGTGCTTCCGAAGTAAAAAACTCGCTCAAGAGTGAAGTAGCTTCTTCGGATACTACGGGTATTGCCGAAGAGGCAGTGGAAGAAATAGCGGAAGAGGTAACACCCGAACAGGAAGCTTCTACCGTAAACGTAACTTACAGCAAGATATCCACGTTCTATTACGAAAATGCCGCTCTGGATGTGTGTGACTATGTAGACAAGGAGGGCGATGGCTTTGAGAAAGGCGATTACCAGGTAAAAGTCTTTGACAGTAAGCTGAGAGAGCTGGGGTCTTCTTCCTTTACACTTAAATAAGTAAAAAAACTTACTGAAATAACAAACCGCCTCCGGTCATATCCGGATGGCGGTTTTTTTATTGCGGGGCACCATGTATTTAAACTGAGGTTGAAAACTGTTTGTATACGGAAGAAAGGTATGAAGAACTTTTCAGATCAGTTTCCCGTTCAGGATAACCCGTTCTATATGATTGCTGCCGAAGGCATAGGGCAGGTAGGCATAGCCCGGTATTTCCCCGGTGATAATAAGATTTGCCTTTTTACCCCTGGAAATACTTCCACAGGTGTCTGACAGGCCCATGGCATAAGCCCCGTTGATGGTAGCTGCATTGATGGCTTCCTCGGGGGTCATCCTCATTTTTATACAGGCTGTGGCCACTACAAAGTTCATGTTTCCGCTGGGGGTCGATCCCGGGTTATAGTCGGTGGCGAGTGCCAGGGGCAGGCCGGCATCAATGATCTGCCGTGCGGGTGTGTAGGGGATACTCAGAAAGTAGGAGCAGGAGGGGAGTGCCACGGGCATCGTTTCTGTTCCCTTCAGCACCTTGATATCTTCTTCACGCATCACTTCAAGATGGTCTACGGAAAGGGCGTTGTGTTTTACACCTACCTGTACGCCTCCTATCGCATGGAACTGGTTGACATGTATTTTGGGGATGAGTCCGAAGGCTTTTCCGGCTTCCAGGACACGTTCGGTTTCTTCGGTGGTAAAATACCCTTTTTCACAAAATGCATCTACATATTCGGCCAGGCCTTCCCGGGCAACAGCAGGGATCATTTCGTTGATGATAAGGTCTATGTATCCTTTCCGGTCGTTCCTGTATGTTGCGGGAATGGCATGGGCTCCCAAAAAGGTAGCCTTTACGGGGATACCGTAGTTCGCCTTCAGCTTTTTTGCCACACGCAGCATTTTCAGTTCGGCGTCCGGGGTAAGCCCGTATCCGCTTTTTATTTCTATAGCCCCTGTGCCCAGGGTCATGACTTCTTCCAGGCGTTTTGCAGATTGTTTGTAGAGTTCTTCTTCCGGGGTGTCCTGCAGTTTTTTTGCCGAATTCAGGATACCGCCGCCGCGGTTGGCGATCTCTTCATAGGTGAGCCCGTTTATCCGGTCTACGAATTCCTGTTCCCGGTTTCCCGCATATACGATATGGGTATGGCTGTCACACCACGCCGGCATAACCACCCTGCCCGAAGCGTCTATAATTTCGTCCGATTCATGATTCGGAAGGTCTTCCATTTTTCCGTAATCCGCTATATGGTCGCCGTCAATAAAAAGAAAGGCGTTTTCCAGGACAGGCAGGGTTTTCATTTCCTTTCCCGATACTTTCCGAACAGGATTGTCCCTGACCTGCAGGAGTTGTTTGATATTCCTGATTAATACTTTCAAATGAACTGTTTTTTGTGAACGTAAAGATGCACGGCCTGCTTCCGGGGCCCGGGGAAATCTCGTTTAGGTATATGGTTTCCGGCCCGTTGAGGCGCACGGCCGTGCGCCTTTACTTGTATATCTTTTACTTTAATGAGCCTACCATGTCTTCCGGTTTTACCCATTCGTCGAACTCCTCGGCGGTAAGGTATCCGAGGTTGACCGCTTCTTCTTTGAGGGTCGTACCGTTTTTGTGTGCCGTATTGGCTATTTCGGCGGCTTTGTAATAACCTATTTTCGTATTGAGAGCGGTAACCAACATCAGGGAGTTGTTCAATAGTTCCTTTATCCTGGTGTGGTTGGGTTCAATACCGGCAGCGCAGTGTTCGTCGAAACTTACGCATGCATCCCCTATTAATTGGGCAGACTGCAACAGGTTGGCGGCCATAACGGGTTTGAATACGTTCAGTTCGTAATGTCCCTGTGTGCCCCCTACGGATACGGCTACGTCATTGCCTATAACCTGTGCGCATACCATGGTAAGGGCTTCGCACTGGGTCGGGTTAACCTTGCCGGGCATTATGGAACTTCCGGGCTCATTGGCCGGGATAAGGATTTCTCCGATACCGGAACGCGGACCGGAAGCCATAAGACGGATATCATTGGCTATTTTATTAAGGGAAACGGCAAGCTGTTTCAATGCGGCATGTGTTTCCACAAGGGCGTCGTGTGCGGCCAGGGCCTCGAACTTGTTTTCTGCGGTTCTGAAGGGGAGCTCGGTGAACTTTGCAATGTACTCCGCTACTTTTTGGGCATAGCCCTCCGGGGTATTGATCCCTGTTCCTACCGCAGTTCCTCCCAAAGCGAGTTCAGACAGGTGGTCCAGGCTGTTGTTCAGTGATTTAAGGCCGTGGTCCAGTTGAGAAACATAGCCCGAAAATTCCTGTCCGAGGGTAAGGGGGGTAGCATCCATAAGGTGGGTACGACCTATTTTTACCACATCTTTCAGGGCCTCCGATTTTTTCTTCAGGGTGTCGCGCAGTCGTGTGACCCCGGGAATGGTGACTTCCACGATCTTTTTGTAAATGGCAATGTGCATCCCGGTAGGGAAAGTATCATTGGACGACTGCGATTTATTGACATCGTCGTTGGGTTGCAGGGTTTTTTCGCCTTCGCCAATTGTTTTTCCCGCCAGCTGGTGTGCCCGGTTCGCTATAACCTCGTTTGTGTTCATGTTGCTCTGTGTTCCGGAGCCCGTTTGCCATATCACTAGGGGAAACTGTTCATCGTGTTTTCCCTCCAGTATTTCATCACAGGCCCTGGCAATAAGGTCTCTTTTTTCTTCGGGCAGTACGCCCAGTTCACAGTTGGTATATGCCGCGGCCTTTTTGAGATAGGCAAACCCGTATATGATCTCCAGCGGCATGGAGGCAGAAGGCCCTATTTTAAAATTATTCCTCGAGCGTTCGGTCTGGGCTCCCCAAAGCTTGTCGGCAGGGACCCTTACCTCTCCCATAGTATCTTTTTCTATTCTGTATTCCATGATGTTTATTAAGATTTTAACACTGCTTACAAAATTACTATTTTGCCGTGTAATAGCCGGGGATTTTCAGGTTTTTATAGGGGGTGTTTTTACATTTAATTTGAAAAAGTCTTCGGAATTTCAATGAAAAGCGATACTTTTGTTGGGAATTCGAAAATTTCCGGAAATTATGTTTGAATTTGATCAGTATTTAGGCTTTTTGGCATTCGCCGGCATTGCCCTTATGGGGTTCTGGCTGATGCTGTTCCTGACGGCCTTTGCTATCCCTTACTGGATAAGCGGCGCTATCATGGAAATGCTCAAGGAAAAGCGCGAGGCTAAAAAGGCTAAGAAAATGCAAGCGTAAGAACGCATGAAAAAAGGCTCCGGGAACGGGGCCTTTTTTATTGATATCAAGGAAATGTCGGATCGGGATCATAAGGTTGTGGAGTAAAATTGGGTTTTAGATATGAAATGTAAGACCTATGACTACAAGACATTATAGAGACAGTGAAAGTAACCTGCAACCTGCAATACCTTTTCATTTCCGCATTAACATGTTACAATAATTTTTACATGGCCCACAACCTTATGGGCATGATCAGGAATGTTCCTTGTTTAATAAGTTTTTGACGTAACCCAACAAAAAAAGCGCATCATTAATAATAAATACGGATATCATGAAAAATTTTTTACTCCTGTCGATGGTGGCTTTGATATTTTTATCGGGTTGTTCTAATGATGACGGTCAACCCCGGACCACAGATATGCGAATAAATCATTATCGGGGTACAG
Source organism: Sinomicrobium kalidii (assembly GCF_021183825.1). Classification (GTDB taxonomy): domain Bacteria; phylum Bacteroidota; class Bacteroidia; order Flavobacteriales; family Flavobacteriaceae; genus Sinomicrobium; species Sinomicrobium kalidii. The sequence goes on from NZ_CP089211.1 coordinate 4,432,547, forward strand.
GTACGGGTGAAGGCCTTTTTCTGACCTATCTGGTACAGGAGGGCGAAGATATAGGAACAGATAACTGGAGCAATTTTTATTCGTCTATTGAAGGTTTTAGTTATGAACCGGGATATATTTACGATCTTTCTGTAACAGTGGAACGTATTGATAATCCTCCTGCTGATGGCAGTTCGTATGATTATATGTTAAAGGAAATCATTTCAAAGGAAAAGGTTGACGATGAAACTGTGTTCAATGTTTATTTAAAGTCGGGTCAACAAAGTTTTATTACCGGAAATTCGGATTCGGACTATAAAATTTTAAATCAGATAGAGATTGATTGTGCGGAGTTATGTGAAGAATTGGATGAAAACATTCAGAACCGGGATAAAGTTGTAGGAGTGTTCAGGCATCTTCAAAATAACAGGATACAATTAGTCGGATTTGAGTAAATTGCCTGCAATGTCAGCACTCTCCGCTTGAATTTATTTGTCTGCCGGCCAGAGAATAGTCTTTTAATGTACCATAAAAAGGGCATTGACAAAAAACAGTTTCCCGTTTTCCCAGAACCCACGAAACAGAGGATTATCTACCATATAGATTACATTTCCCTTACCGTGTCTATGTACGCCGTAGACCAGGGTGTTGGCTATTTTTTTCCGGGCCTCGCTGCCTGCAAAGCCTGAAATGGGGTCGCCGCGGTCGCCCAGGTAAGCTACATTTCCTTCATCGAGTAGCTGAAATGCATTGTTGCCGCGCTTCAGGGAAAAATACGTGTCAGGATAGCCGAAAGCCAGGGGATGGGTACGGTCTACGTTCACCTTGTATATGGCGCCCGTAATATTATCTTTGAGTTTTTCCCTTTCCCAGGTAGTGTAGGGTGTGGTGTTTTTTTTCAGGCTCGTTGTATCCTGTTGTTTCTCTTTAAGGCCAAAATCCTTGTCGTCTTTAAGAGCGTGGAGTGCATTGCCGATGACGATCAGTTTTCCGCCGTTTTTTACCCAGTTTTTCAACCGGTCCTTCTTTTCTTCGTCTAAAAATTCCCCGTAACTGCCCTCGGGAAGTATCAGGACATCATATCCGGACAGACGACTGAAATTGAAGTAATCGGTATCAAGAAGGGTTATGGGATACTGAAGCTGCTGTTCAAAAAAGTGCCATATTTCACCTACATTCAGGGTGGAGGTAGGTTTACCGGATAAGAGCCCTGCTTTTACCTCCGGGATCATTTTTACGGAGGAGGAACCGAAGTCCCTGCCCTGGTCGACATATCCGGTAGGGGTTGCAATAATCTCCTTTTCGTATTGTTCTGTAATGTCCGAAAGCTGTTGTACAAATCCCTTGTGAGCGGAATTATCGCCGCGTGTGATAATAAGACTGCCCCGTTCAAATTCCTTTCCGGCAACGGAAAACGGCTTTTCACTGTAGCGTACCCGGATGCCTGCATTCATAAGTGCGGTGAGGAAACGGGCATCTTTCATGCTGTTCCAGTCGCTGATATAGGCATATGCTTCGGGATCGGGTGCAACGGAAAGCGTGTCTTTCGCCGGTTGTTCTTCATCAAGTAGCGGAATGGTTTCTGTTCGGGTAGCTACAGCTTGAAGTCCGTAGGCATAAGGGAGGGCCCATGCGGTAATATCATAGGTGAGAGAGTCGTTGAGCTGCGTAGTGGGTTCGAACAACACCTGCACCAAGGTACCCTTAACCTGGTTGGCGGGAATAACAAGATCGCCTTCGGAGGTTTTCAGACTGCCTTGTTCCCCAGTAGCGTAATGGTATCCTTTAACCGTTGCCTGTCGGGCAAAACGGTATGTTATCCGGTGTTTATCCAGCAACCGGGTGAGAGCTTTGGTGTGATCCGGGTTGCCGCTCATGACATAGTTTTTGTATTTAAAATCCTTTTTTGTGTAGAACTTCCTGAATTCCTCATTCAGCTTTTCGGCATTGCGCGATGCTATTTCCACGGTAGAGATCCCGGTGGTGTAGTGATGGTCCAGACGGTCTTTCAGGGTCAGGGTGTCTCTGGTAACGGTGAGTACCCCGAGACCGGCCCTGCCGCTTCCGCCCTGTTCATAGGTCATTCCTATACTGCCGTTATACATGGGATAGGTGTCGCCGTAACTGGGATAGAGCAGGTCAAAGACCTCCTTGGTAAAGTAAAACCATCCGTTGGCGTCAAAATACCGGGCGTGGTTCTTGCCTATGGTGGCCTGGAATTCCTTTTGCCAGTCGGTGATAACCTCGTGAAGGGGCTCGGCACCGGGGGCGAAGTAATAGGGGGCATTTATGCTTTGTTCGTGGAAGTCGACATGCACGTGGGGGAGCCATTGGTTAAACACCTTTACCCGCTGCCTGCTTTCCTTCTGGGTAAGCCAGGCCCAGTCGCGGTTGAGGTCAAACATATAGTGATTTGGACGGCCATTGAGCCAGGGCTCGTGGTGTTCCTTGCTGTCCGGGTCGATGTTATTGGGTGAATTGGCGAACTGGTTGTACCAGTTGACGTAGCGGTCACGCCCGTCGGGATTCACGCAGGGATCTATGATCACTATGGTGTTTTCAAGCCACTGTTGTTTTTCTGTAAGGAGGTCGTATGCGGTTTGCATGGAGGCTTCGGTACTCACACTTTCGTTACCGTGAACATTATAACTCATCCATACGATGGCTTTGTCGTTATTGTTGTTACCTCGAACAGATTCCAGATGGGCTTTCCTGATCGTTTCCAGACCGGAAATGTTTTCGGGAGCGGAAATGTAACACATTATAAGCTCCCTGTGTTCATGGGTCGCTCCGTAGGTTTGCAGTTTTACCCTGTCGGGAGCAGCTTCTGCCAGGTGCCTGTAATACGCTATTACACGGTGGTGCCTGGTGAAACGCGATCCCGGTGCATACCCCAGGAATTCCGAAGGAGATTTCAGTTCCTGGGCTGTTACGGAAGCGGTGAAAATGAAAAGACAACAAATAAGATAAAGCGCGTAACGGGTATTCATAACAGGTATGTATATGGCTTGGTTTACGTATTTTATCCCGTTCATCACGGGACATAAGACGAAAATAGCTTTTTTTCGGCAAAGCGGGGGATAGCGGGAACAAAAATCAATGTTCTTTGCGGATTAATTAAAAACGGGATGGAAAAACTGTTTTTCTGACCCGGAAACCGGCCCCGTTTTTATGCCTGTCTAAATGTCTGTTCCGGATTGTTCAGCATTTAAGCGTCTTTTTGTCATGAAATGCAAAGAAGATGTTAAAGATGGTCTTCTTTATCCTGCTCCGTTCTTATTATCTGTACTTTTGCACATTCCTTTTACGAATTCCACGATTCACATAGTTAAGATTTTGATATGACGAAGAAACAACAACAGGTTCTCATTGTTATATTGGGGTTTATTGCTGCCATAGGGCCCTTTTCGATTGATATGTACCTTCCGGGGTTTCCTGCCATTGCGAAAGACCTGGAGACGGATGATGCCCATGTATCGCTGACCCTTACCACCTATTTTATCGGTATATCCGTAGGACAACTTGCTTATGGTCCTTTGATGGACCGTTTCGGGAGGAAAAAACCATTGCTCATAGGACTGGTGATCTATGCCATAGCTGCAATAGGCTGTGCATTGTCTCCCGACGTATGGTGGCTGATAGGGATGCGGCTCGTGCTGGCCCTGGGGGGATGTGTGGGGATGGTAGCGTGCAGTGCCATTATCCGGGACCGTTTTTCGGCCAACGAAGTCGCCCGGGCCTTTTCTTCCATTTTACTGGTCATGGGGGTAGCGCCTGTGGTGGCGCCTACGCTGGGCGGAGTATTCACCGAGTATTTCGGCTGGCGTTCCATTTTTGTATTCCTCCTTGTCATCGCAGTATTGCTCATCGTGATTATATATTTCTTTCTCGAAGAAAGTAAAGGGGAAGACCATGAGGTGTCCCTGAAGGTCGGGAAAATTGCCCGGAATTATCTGGTTGTGCTCAGTAATACCGATTTTGTGGTATACGGACTGGCAGGCAGTATTGCCATGGCCATTATGTTCGCTTATATTTCCGGGATACCGTTTATTCTGATGAAGATATACGGGGTTTCGGAAACAACTTTCGGATGGATGTTCGGGCTCAATGCCTGCGGATTTATTGCGGGGAGCCAGCTCAACAGGTTTTTGTTAAAACGCCACAGCCTGATTGCGCTTACCCGGAAGACTTCATTCATCCAGTTGATCGTAACATCACTTTTGCTGGCCGGAGTATGGAATTTTGAGCTTCCGCTCCCGGTTTTTGCTACGCTTTTGTTTTTTATATTGTTTTTGCTGGGCTTTATAAACCCCAATGCCACGGCCCTTTCGCTGGAACCTTTCGTATCGGGTAATGTGGGGTCTGCTTCAGCCATGAACGGTAGTTTTAAAATGGGGGCAGGAGCGGCAATTTCGGCATTAATGGGGGTTTTTCACGATGGAACTGTATTCCCGATGGTGATGATGGCATTTGTCCTGGCACTGATCTCGTTTTTACTGCTGCTTTTGACCGGGAGAAAATCCCGCCGGGTAGAGGAAAGGGTATATGCAGATAAGGAATAATGCTTAATCCGGTTTAATGATGAAATCGATATAAACCTTTCCCCGGGTCAGGTTATCAGATGTAAGATTTAAGAGTGTAAGAGGTAGGACTTGGGATGGTTTATCTGCAATGAAATTAAAAAGAGCATACCTGTTTCTGCAAATGCTGTATTTTCGCAAGCCCGGCTATAATTCATAGGGGCATACGTCGTATATCCTGTAGTCCGTACATTTGCGCCTGATCCCGTTTCTTTTGAGAAACGGCCCGGAACTCCAAAATAAAACCCTGTACCGGGCAAAAAGCCGTTGGTACAGGGTTCTACAACTAACCAACCAAAATATGAAAAAAACTAACTAACCGTTTAAGGTGTTTTTAGTATAAGACAAAGAGTGTGCCAAATTGTATGAATAAAGATTCCCGGGTAGTTAAATTCCTGTTAATATGTTGTATGGATAGAGACGCACGGCCGTGCGTCTTTACAGGTTTTTTGCGGGAAACAGGGCTATGGCTATATGTATAGGTGTCTCTTTCCTAAGATAGTTGCTTATTAACCCCCTGGGGCAGTTTTTCCCTGAGGTAACGGGCGGTAAACGATTTTTCGCTTTTTGCAATTTCCTCGGGGGTGCCTTCGGCGATGACCGTACCGCCTTTTTCACCGCCTTCGGGGCCCAGGTCAATGATATGGTCTGCACATTTAACAAGTTCGAGATTGTGCTCTACGACTACTACGGAATGCCCCTTGGCAATAAGGGCATTGAAGGATTTGAGCAGTTTCTGTATATCGTGGAAGTGCAATCCTGTGGTAGGCTCGTCGAAAATGAACAGGGCTTTTTCGCCATTGCTCCCCTTGGAGAGAAAGGAAGCCAGTTTTATCCGTTGCGCCTCGCCTCCCGAAAGGGTGGAGGAAGACTGTCCCAGGGTTACATAGCCCAGGCCGACATCCTGTAACGGTTGTAACTTGTCGATGATCTTTTTCTGTTTGTGTTCACTAAAGAAAGTGATAGCGTCATCTATGGTGAGGTTCAGGACATCGTTGATGTTCTTGCCTTCGAAGGTCACTTCCAGTATTTCTTTTTTAAACCGTTTTCCTTTACAGGTTTCACAGGGCAGTACCACATCGGCCATAAACTGCATTTCTATGGTGACTTCACCTTCGCCTTTACAGGTTTCACAGCGTCCGCCGTCTACATTAAATGAAAAATGTTTGGGCTGGTATCCTCTTATTTTCGACAGTTTCCGGGAGGTGAACAATGCCCGTATATCGTCATAGGCCTTTATATAGGTAACGGGGTTTGATCTGGAAGACCGCCCTATGGGGTTCTGGTTTACGAATTCTACCGATTTCAGACTGCTGTATTTACCGGTGACTTCGGTATATTTTCCCGCTTTTTCGCCATATCCCCCGGTTGCTTTCAGGACCACGGGGTAGAGTATTTTCTTTACGAGTGAACTCTTTCCGCTTCCCGATACGCCGGTAACCACGGTAAGTACGTCCAGGGGAAAGGTGACATCAATATTTTTGAGGTTGTTTTCCCGTGCCCCCAGGATACGGATGTGATTTTTTGAGGTTCTCCGCTTTTTGGGGACCTCGATCTGTTTTCTTCCGCTGAGGTAATCCCCGGTAAGTGTGCGGGCCTTGAGGATATCTTCAAAATTTCCCGTAGCCACCACATGTCCTCCCTGTGTACCGGCTTCCGGGCCTATGTCGATAATGGCATCTGCTGCTTTCATGATATCTTCGTCATGTTCCACCACAATGACCGTATTTCCGAGATCGCGGAGTGACTTGAGTACGGAAATGAGTTTTTCCGTGTCCTTGGGATGCAGGCCAATACTGGGTTCGTCCAGAATATACATGGAGCCCACTAGGCTGCTCCCGAGGGAGGTAGCAAGATTGATACGCTGCGACTCTCCGCCGGAAAGGGAATTCGACTTCCGGTTGAGCGTCAGGTATTCCAGTCCTACATTGGAAAGGAACCCGAGGCGGTTGTTGACTTCCTTGAGCAGTCGTCCGGCCACTTTGTATTCGTATTCCGTAAGGTTAATGTTACGGAAGCACTCCGCAAGGCGGTGTAGCGGCATTTCTACCAGGTCCGATATGGTTTTTCCGTCTATTTTTACATAATCGGCCTCTTTGCGCAATCTCCTGCCTTTGCATTCCGTACACCTCGTTTTGCCCCGGTACCTGGAGAGCATGACCCGGTTTTGTATCTTATAGTTCTTTTCCTCCAGTTCGGCAAAAAAATCGTTCAGTCCTTTAAAATAGGAATTTCCGTCCCATACCAGCTGCTTTTGTGCGTCGGTGAGCTCAAACCAGGGCTTGTGGATGGGAAAGTCAAATTTATAGGCGTTGTTTACCAGTTGATCGCGATACCAGCCCATGCTTTCACCGCGCCACGGGAAAATGGCATTTTCGTACACTGACAGGCCTGAATTGGGGATCACCAGGTCTTCGTCTATACCTATAATGTCTCCGTATCCTTCGCATTTCGGACAGGCGCCGAAGGGATTGTTAAAACTGAACAGGTGTACATTGGGTTCGAGGAACTGTATGCCGTCCTTTTCAAACTTGTTGCTGAATGCGGTTTGTTTGCCCGATTGCATTTCTTCTACAATACATTCGCCTTTTCCTTCAAAGAAAGAGGTTTCCACGGCATCCGACAGGCGGTTTACAAAGTCTTCGTCTCCCGGTTTGGTAATGATACGGTCTACCACCAGGTGGAAATCGTGACCTATCTCGGTGTCTATTTCGTCTATACGGACAACTTCCCCCCTGTACTTTATACGGGCATATCCCTGCTGTGCAAGGATCTTGATACTTTCCAGCGCACTCCGATGGTCCGGAATGTGTACCGGGGCCATAAGCAATAATTTGGTTCGCGGCTCATAGCTGTTTACAAAGTCCACCACATCGGTCACGGTGTGTTTTTTCACCTCTTCGCCCGATACAGGAGAGAAAGTCCTGCCTATACGTGCGTACAGTAGTTTCAGGTAGTCATAAATTTCGGTAGTGGTGCCTACGGTAGATCGGGGATTGGTGGCGTTGACCTTCTGTTCAATGGCTATGGCAGGGGCGATCCCCCGGATATAATCAACCTTGGGCTTATCGAGCCTTCCCAGAAACTGGCGGGCATAGGAAGACAGGCTTTCCACATACCTGCGTTGCCCTTCGGCATAGAGGGTATCGAAAGCCAGGCTGGATTTCCCCGAGCCGGAAAGGCCGGTAATAACCACCATTTTATTCCTGGGGATGGCAACATTGATATTCTTCAGATTGTGGAGCCTGGCCCCTTTGATCAGAATGTTCTGTTTCGGGTTGAGTAGCGTTATATCCGTCATGATTAAAATAAGGAAAATACAAAGATAACGGATAATGGTGCAATTGAAAAAAACGTTTTACTTTTTGAAGTACAATTAGCCTGCAGATAGTTGTTTTCCGGCTTATTGTCTTCGGACAGGCATAGTCTGCATTTATAATTTTATAGAAAATACCATTTAATATTTGCATATATTTAAGTAATGTTGTTATATTTGGCCAGCAAAACGTTAAAAAAAGCAACGCTTATACCATAAAATTACTTTTTAAGTATTTAAAAATAACAAGGCATTTCCCCCGGGAAATGCGATCATCTCGATATTAAAAAGTGATATTATGGAGCGACTTCTTCAGGATTCTGCTTTAGTAGAAAAATATTTGTCCGGTGATGAAAATGCGTTAGAGCTGCTCATTAACCGTCATTCCCAGAGAGTTTACAGTTTTATATTTTCCAAGGTGTTCGACAAGGATATTGCGGAAGACATTTTTCAGGATACTTTTATAAAGGTTATCAAAACCCTCAAAAAAGGAGCCTATAATGAAGAAGGAAAATTTCTGCCATGGGTGATGCGTATAGCCCATAACCTTATTATCGACCATTTCAGGAAAAACACACGTATGCCCAAATTCGAAGGCAGTGATGATTTTAATATTTTTTCGGTGATCAGTGATAACAGCCCCAATGTCGAAAAGCAGATTATCAGGGATCAGGTGGAAAGCGATGTCCGGAAACTGATCAAGGAACTCCCGAAAGACCAGCAGGAAGTACTGATGATGCGCATGTACAAAGATATGAGCTTTAAGGAAATCTCCGAGATCACAGGGGTGAGTATCAACACAGCTTTGGGAAGAATGCGTTATGCCATTATCAACCTGCGGAAAATAGTGGAGAAAAATAACATAGTTTTAACAAATCAATAATGCAATATTAAAGGTTTTGTCGCGTTGTTAAGTAACAACCCTAAAATAAATTGAGGCATGGCAAACCTTTACACCAAGAAATCAGCAGAATTTAAAAAAATCGGACCGAAACAGGAAACAGTAAATTTCCTGCTCAACTACTCCAAGGCGCTTCGCGTAGTGGATTACAAGGAGTTGCAGTTCGAAACCCTGCTGAACTGAAAAAATCTTAAAAAAGAGAGGCCGTCTTTTGGAAAAATCATCCCGTTCAAACAGGATGGGGTCCTTTTCCGGAAGACGGTTTCTTTTTTGCCTTGTAATAGTCGTCAATAACCGTTTTTCTGCCTATCGTTTTGGTGATGATATCCTTCTCCAGGTCCCACCCCCGGGCCGGGGAATATTCCCTCCCGTACCAGATAATCTGCAGGTGAAGTTTATTCCACTTTTCTTCCGGAAACAGTCTTTTGGCATCTTTTTCGGTCTGGGTAACGTTTTTTCCGTTGCTCAGTCCCCAGCGATACATCAGCCTGTGAATATGAGTGTCTACCGGGAAGGCAGGAATGCCGAAAGCCTGTGACATGACCACACTTGCTGTTTTATGTCCCACGGCGGGCAGGGATTCTAGGGCCTTGATATCCGCAGGAACTTCTCCGTCATATTTGTCGATGAGGATATGGGACAGTTCGTAAATTCCCTTTGATTTCATGGGCGAAAGCCCTACGGGCCTTATGATCTCTTTTATTTCCTCCTGAGTAAGCTTTATCATGGCATAGGGGTTGTCGGCTTTTTCAAAGAGGACAGGAGTGATCTGGTTGACCCGAACATCCGTACTCTGTGCTGACAGGAGTACGGCGATGAGAAGCGTATAAGGGTCTTTATGGTCAAGAGGAATGGGGATTTCGGGATATATCTTTTCCAGCGTTTCCATTACGAACGCCACTTTTTGGCTTTTGGTCATTTTTGCATACTTTTGGCGGACTAAAATATGTAAAAAAGTCCGAACTTAGAAGCCTGATGCCCGAAGTTATACGGACAGGCGGCTCACGGCCAATGAAAAATGTGGTGAAAATGTAAGGTGAGGTGTTCCCGGGAAGTCGGAAGATATGATCATTCGGTAATTGATCCGGGCCGTTACCTGCATGCAGTTTAATAAAGATCAGCCACAAAATCATAATCCGCATCTCAAATCTGAAATCTAACGTACAACATCTAAAACCTATCAATCATGAATACATTGCAAGCAGGAGATAAAGTACCGGAATTTACAGCGAAGGATCAGGACGGGAATACCGTTTCCTCATCAGATTATCACGGAAAAAAATGGATCGTGTTCTTTTATCCGAAAGCAAGTACACCGGGGTGTACGGCCGAAGCCTGTAACCTGAGAGACAATTTTAAAGAATTGAAAGATAAGGGGTATGAACTCCTGGGTATCAGCGCAGATTCTGAAAAAAGGCAATCCAATTTCAAAAAGAAATACGACTTTCCTTTTCCGTTACTGGCCGACGAGGATAAAAAGGTGATCGAAGCCTTCGGCGTATGGGGACCAAAAAAATTCATGGGCCGGACTTTTGACGGTATTCACCGGAAAACCTTTATCATTGATGAGGAAGGAAAAGTGGAACGTGTTATTGACAAGGTGAAAACCAAAGACCATGCTGCGCAGATATTGAACGAGTCATAAGTTGTGAAACCGGAAACTACCCTGAAATCGCTATGATTCCGGGGCATTTCTGTTTTGTAATGCATTAATTGACTGGGCCTTAATTGTATATCTCTTTTAGAAGTCGTATCTTTAGTCGAGACCATTACTAACCAAAAACATTAAAAATGGAAACGACAGAATTTGAGATCAGGGGTCCTGCCTTTGCTACCTGCAATTGCGACTGGGGTTGCCCCTGTCAGTTTAATGCCCTCCCTACCAGTGGTCAGTGCGAAGCTTTATGGGCCATGCGTATTGAACAGGGCAATCTTGATGGTATACGATTGGACGGGCTTGTATGGGGTACGCTTTTTTGGTGGCCTGGTGCCGTGCATGAAGGAGACGGTAAAGTACAGCTTTTCATAGAAGAACGGGCTTCGGCCGATCAGCGTCAGGCTCTGGAAACCATCGGGAGAGGACAGGTTTCTGCCGAAGGAACATTCTTCCAGATATTTGCTGCGATGGCTCCGCACCTCCAACCATCTGTAGCTGCTGCTATTGATTTTGATTGTGATATCGAGGCGGGAAAAGCGCATCTGAACGTTAAGGAGCTGGTAAAAGCCGAAGGAACTCCCATTCGCAATAAGGTTACAGGTGCAGAATCCCGTTCACGAGTGACATTCCCCCAGGGTTTTGAATACAACGAAGCCGAATTTATCAGCGGTAAAACCCACACCCTGGACAAGGCGGCTATAAAGCTCGACCTGGAAGAGTCGCATGCCCATGTATATTATGCAGCATGGAACAACGACGGTATAGTTGCGGTATAAGTCCCGATAGCCGGATACAGATGAAAGTTGTTCCGATCCGATGACCAGATTCAGTGAATTTCTGCGTAGACCGAGACTCATCATTCTCGGCGGGATAATAGGCATCGTGCTACTGTGTTGGGCCTGGCTGGCACCGGCGGCAGTAGATATGTATGGTCGTATGGATGGCCTTTCGGCCTGGATGATGCAGAACAGCTGGGATGCCCGTTATATCATATTCATATTCCTGATGTGGGTGGTCATGATGGCCGGTATGATGTTGCCCAGCGCAGCTCCTGCCATCCTGATGTTTGAAAAGATAGTACGACACAGTCCCGACCCGTACAGACCCGTGTCGCGCAGCTATGCTTTTGCTGCAGGTTATTTGCTGGCATGGACAGGCTTCAGTGCGGTAGCTACATTACTGCAATGGGTGCTGGCTGAAGCGGCCCTTCTCGATATGATGATGGAACCTGCCGACAAGCTTTTTGCCTCCGTTATACTTCTTCTGGCCGGCTTGTGGCAGTTTACTCCTTTCAAGCATACCTGCTTGGGCAAGTGCCGCTCTCCGATCAGTTTTCTGACACAACACTGGCAACCCGGGATATGGGGAGCATTGCGATTGGGAGTAAAGCACGGCCTGTATTGCTTGGGGTGCTGCTGGGCGTTGATGCTGTTATTGTTTTTCGGCGGTGTCATGAACCTGTTATGGATTGCCGGGATTACCTTGTTTGTACTTGTTGAGAAACTTGCTCCTTTTGGCCGGTGGACCTGCCGTATCTGCGGAATGGTACTGATATTTACAGGGATTTTATTATTGCTGAAATAGAAAACCCGCCGTGAGAATTCGTAACAGGTGGCCTGAACTGCAAAAATGTAAAATATTTGTAGTCCTGATGTTTTGGGGATGGCTTCTCTTTTGTAGTTTTACCTCCTTAGAAAAAGTGGAGACAGGCCAATGAATTATCTATCTGTAGAAAATATATCCAAATCCTTTGGAGAACGGGTATTATTTACCGACATTTCTTTCGGGATCAATAAGGACCAGAAGGTGGCCTTTATTGCCAAGAACGGAACCGGTAAGACTTCCCTGCTCAATATCATAACCGGAAAGGACGTTCCCGATACGGGGCGGGTCATTTCCCGGAACGGGATATATATCGGGTTTTTACCGCAGGAACCCGACCTGCAGCACGAACTTACCGTGGAAGAGACCATTTTTGCCTCAGACAACAAGATACTGAAAATTATCCGGGAGTATGAAAAGGCATTGCGTAACCCGGAGGAAGAAAAGGCCTATCAAAAGGCATTTGAAAAAATGGAACTCCATAACGCCTGGGACTTTGAAACGCAATACAAGCAAATCCTTTCCAAGCTAAAACTGGACGACCTTTCACAGAAAGTCGCTTCCCTGTCCGGCGGACAGAAAAAACGTCTGGCCCTTGCTACCGTTTTGCTCAATAAACCCGACCTGCTCATCCTCGACGAACCAACCAACCATCTTGACCTGGAAATGATAGAGTGGCTGGAGTCCTATTTTTCCAGGGAAAGTATCACGCTTTTTATGGTGACTCACGACCGGTATTTCCTGGAACGGGTGTGCAATGAGATCGTAGAACTGGAAGACGGAAAACTGTACACCTACAAAGGGAATTATTCGTATTACCTGGAAAAAAAAGAAGCCCGGGTAGAAGCAGAAAAAGCATCGACAGAAAAGGCTAGGAATCTATATGTGAAGGAACTGGACTGGATGCGCCGCCAACCGAAAGCACGAACGTCCAAGTCCAAATCACGCATAGATGATTTTCACACCATTAAAGAAAAGGCCCATCAGCGGAGAAAAGAACACCGGGTACAGCTGGAGATCAATATGGAAAGGCTGGGGAGCAAGATCGTAGAACTCCACAATGTTTCCAAAACCTACGGAGATAAAAGTATATTACAGAAATTCGATTACGTGTTCAAAAAAGGGGAACGCATAGGCATCATAGGGAAGAACGGTACCGGAAAATCCACCTTCCTGAACCTGCTTACCGGTGCAGTTCTGCCCGATACCGGGAAGATCGTGATCGGGGAGACGGTAAAGTTCGGTTACTATACCCAGGAAGGGATTGAGGTAAAACCGGAACAAAAGGTCATTGACGTTATCCGGGCCTATGGCGATTACATTCCCCTGGCCAAGGGACGGCAGATATCTGCGGCCCAATTATTGGAACGCTTCCTGTTCGACAGGAAAAAACAGTACGACTTCGTAGAGAAACTCAGTGGGGGGGAATTAAAAAGACTGTACCTCTGTACCGTGCTTATCCAGAACCCGAATTTCCTTATTCTCGATGAACCTACCAACGACCTGGATATTGTAACGCTCAATGTCCTGGAAGAATTTTTACTCGACTTCCCAGGATGCCTTGTGGTAGTATCGCACGACAGGTATTTTATGGACAAGATCGTGGATCACCTTTTTGTTTTTAAAGGAAAAGCCAAAATAGAGGATTTCCCCGGAAATTATTCTGATTACAGGGCCTATGAAGAAAGTGTCCCTCCCGAGGAAAACAGAACGAAAACAGCAGAGTACGGTACTAAAAAGGAAAATACCTGGAGGAAAGATGCCAATAAGGGATTGTCCTATAACGAACAGAAGGAATACAGCAGGCTGGAGAAGGAAATCCGGAAACTGGAAGAAGAAAAAGCGGAGATTGAAACGAAATTTTCAGACAGTGAACTCGAAGGCGATCGTATTGATGAACTGTCCGTAAGACTCCGGGAAGTCCTGGAAGAGATCGAAACAAAGACCGATCGCTGGCTGGAACTCTCCTACAAAGAATAGGATGAACACATGCTGAAGTACCTGAAATTTCTGTTGAAATCTACGAATCAGCACGGCGTGCACTCCCCTTTTGTATACGCTTATGTGACCAGGGGGCTGTATCGCGGCAAAAAATACAGGGGCCCGGTGCACCGGCGAATACTATTCCGTACGATTGCTTATTTCGGGATCGGGAGCATTCACATTGCAGAGGCTTCAGATGAAAGGCTCTCCGCTTCCCTGAAGACCTGTTTTCCGGGAATAGCGATCAACCCCGCAGAGCGGCCTCGTATCACCTGTTATAACAAACCCCTTATTCCGGGCGAAGTGTCCCGTTTCCTCAGTGAAACCGATTTTAAGGGTGATCACATATTGGTACTTGAAAAAATACACCGTAACAAAACGGCTGAAAAAACCTGGGAAATGGTGAAAAAAAATGGAAAAGTGGTGGTGACCATCGACCTGTTTTATGCCGGGATCGTATTTTTCAGGGAAGGCCAGGCCAGGGAAGATTTTATAATTCGCCCGTAAAGATGTAATTTTATAAGAAATTAAAGTAAGATGAACAATATTGGCTGGATAGTCATTATAGCGGTTTTGTTCCTCCTCGTATTGTGGAACAGCCGGAGGAATGTGCGTCGGTGGAGGAAACGCAAAGGAAAATCTTTCCGGGATAATTATTACGAAAGAAAAAAGGAACAGGGAACGGATGACGAAAAAAACCGGAAAGAAGAACAGAACAGTTAACACCGGATTCGCACCCCATACCGGAAAATAATATAGAAAACGTGAAGAAAGCATTAGTATTTGTCGGACTTGTTTTGGTTGCATTGGCCTGTGGAAGTACCAAACAGGAGATCACAACACAAAACCGGGCTCCGGGACAGCCCGTCGATTATAAGATCCTGCTTAAAGACAACTACGGAGGAACGGATGCCCCGGAAAACAGGATAATAACCACGCAAAAAGAACTGGAAAACGCATATGCCGTTATTAACCGGATGCGGAGGCCCGGAATTTCCGTTCCCGAGGTAGACTTTACAAAAAAAGCGGTCGTGGCCGTTTTTATGGGGCAACAGTCGTCGGGAGGGAACAGCGTGGAGATCGAAAAAGTTGAAGAGACTGATAAGAACATTACCGTTCATATCAAAAAATCACATCCCGGAAAAGACGATATGACAACAATGGCCATCACCCAGCCTTTTGTTTTTGTTGAACTTCCCGCCACCGATAAAGAAGTCATTTTTAAATAATCCTGTGATCCGGTTTTGGTCTTCCCTCGAATAACTCCCCCGATGTTTAAAGCCGGATTTTTCACTTTTTTAAAATATATTGTTTGAGTTAAAAAAAGCCCCGTAAGTACGGGTTTTTTTATGCGCTTTATAAAAATAAGGTGAGGTTTTGGAAAAATTAAGTTATAATTGGAGTTGTTTTAATGCATTTTTGTTAATTTTAACTTTTTAAAAACAATCTAAAACTTAACCTATTATGAGAAAAAGACTACTTATTCTGATTTTTTTATTTAGCCTCTGGTATGGCTACGGACAAGATGCTTTCTGGTCTGCTGCCCAACGGCCCGGAAAGTCGAAAGTGCTGGCAGCAAAACAGGCCCTCTCTTACGGAAAGATTTACAAACTGAATGTTAAGGGGATGAAACAGGCCCTGCAAAAAGTCCCGCAAAGAAACCGGACCGGGACGCGTACAGGTGTTGTGATACGGTTTCCCAATGCGGAAGGGGAAATGGAACGTTTCCGCGTGGTGGAAGCTTCCGTAATGCATCCCGAACTGGCGGCGAAGTACCCGGGTATCCGCTCCTATGCAGGGCAGGGTGTGGACGATCCTTCGATGGTGATCCGTTTCAGTATATCCCATTTGGGCTTGCAGAGCATGCGGCTTTCTTCCGGGAAAGGGACGGTTTTTATCGAACCCTATACTTCAGACCGCACCCATTACACGGTATATGACAGGAAAGACCGCGAAGCCCCGCTCGAACCTTTTGAATGTACCGTAAAAGACGAAATGACTAAAGGTGTTGCAGATATACAGGCCAGGCCCAATGCCGATGACGGGGTATTGCGGACGTTCCGGCTTGCCGTATCCGCTCCCGGTGAATACACACAATATTTCGGAGGCACCAAAGCCGATGCCCTTGCCGCTATAAATGCCACCATAACACGGGTAAACGGTATTTATGAAGTGGACTTCGGTGTCACCATGCAACTCATTGCCAATACGGATGATGTAATTTATACCAATGCTTCTACCGACCCTTATACAGGAAGTTACAACAGCCAGTTGCAATCCACGTTGAGCAGTACCATAGGGGAAGCCAATTACGATATCGGTCACCTGTTGCAACGGGGCAGCAATAACGGTAATGCCGGGTGCATTGGCTGTGTTTGTGTGGATAATCAGAAGGGGAGCGGCTTCAGTTCGCATTCTACTCCCGAAGGCGATAATTTTGATGTGGACTATGTGGCCCATGAGATAGGCCACCAGTTCGGGGGTAATCATACGTTTACCATCCGTAACGAAGGCACGGATGCCCATTTTGAACCCGGAAGCGGGTCAACGATCATGGGATATGCCGGGATTACCGGGGGGACTGACGTACAGTCGCACAGTGATCCCTATTTTCATGCGTTTACCGTAGAACAGATAACCAATTACGTAAAATCCACCAGTTGCCAGACCGAAACGGCAACAGGCAATAATGTGCCCACTGCGGATGCAGGGTCGGACATTACCATTCCCAAAGGGACCCCTTTTATACTGACCGGTGCCGGAACGGATGCCGATGCCGGAGACGAACTCACATACTGCTGGGAGCAAATGGATGAGAACAATGCGGCACACACCTATCCGAGTGCTACCGCAACTTCCGGTGTGGCGTTCCGCTCAATGCTTCCGTCCACTTCCGAAGAAAGGTATTTTCCGGCACTGAGTACGGTGTTGTCCGGTAGTACATCCTCCCAGTGGGAAGTGGTTCCCGATGTGGGGAGAATATTGAACTTCCGGCTTACCGTAAGGGATAACAGGGCCGGCGGGGGCGCTAATAACAGTGACGATATGGTAGTGACAGTGGACGGAAACTCCGGTCCCTTTGTCGTTACTTCTCCGAACAGTAATATCAACTGGCAGATCGGGACCACCGAAACGGTAACCTGGAATGTTGCCGGAACCACCGGAGCCCCGGTAAATTGTCAGAATGTCAATATATTGTTATCTACGGACGGGGGGAATACCTTTCCCGTGACCCTGGCCTCCGGGGTGGCCAATACCGGGTCGGCCGATATAACCGTTCCGGACAATGCTGGAAATCAGAACAGGATAAGAATAGAGGCTTCAAACAATATTTTCTACGATATCTCCAATACCAATTTTACGATTTCCGACGAACCCGGCGGAGGAGATGACAACAATGTCCGGCTGACCCTTACTTTTGATAACTATCCCGAAGAAACAAGCTGGGAAGTACTGGACGAAGGGGGGCAAATTGTACTTTCCGGGGGCACCTATGGCAGCGAGCCCGATGGCTCCACCCTGGTTACAGAAGAATTTTTGGCCGACGGGTGTTATTCCTTTGTTATTAAGGACGTTTATGGTGACGGAATGTGCTGTTCCTATGGCAATGGTTCCTATACACTGACTGACATCGAAACCGGAGATACTCTCGCTTCAGGAGGTTCTTTTACTGAAGAGGAGGCTACGGACTTTTGTATCGGCACTACCACACCGCCTCCGGGGGCTTCGGATGTGGAATTATCGCTTACTTTTGATAACTACCCCGAAGAAACCAGTTGGGAAATA
Source organism: Sinomicrobium kalidii (assembly GCF_021183825.1). Classification (GTDB taxonomy): domain Bacteria; phylum Bacteroidota; class Bacteroidia; order Flavobacteriales; family Flavobacteriaceae; genus Sinomicrobium; species Sinomicrobium kalidii. The sequence continues at coordinate 4,450,351 of NZ_CP089211.1, forward strand.
CTGGATGAGAGCAGCAGTGTGGTAGCACAGGGAGGTACTTATGACGACGAACCTGACGGTTCCACCCTGGCTGTTAGCCAGTCGCTGGCCGACGGGTGTTACACTTTTGTCATCCGGGATAGCTATGGTGACGGCATATGTTGTTCCTACGGTAACGGGTCCTATAGCCTGACCAATACGGAAACCGGTGAAGTACTGGCTTCCGGGAGCAGTTTCAACGCATCGGAATCCACGGATTTCTGTGTGGGAGGCAGTTCGACGGCAAAAGACTCCCGGATCACTGTAGCTGCCGAAGGCCGGGGAGAAGCCTCCCCGGAAATCGGAGTGACCCTGTATCCCAATCCCGCACGGGGAAGCCTGTTGCATATAGAGCGTCCCGGGAAAAAAATAAAGTACAGCATTATAGACCTGTCCGGCAGAATGGTAGATAAAGGTGTGCTGCAAAACAATGCGGTACGCATCGATAAACTACTGCCCGGAGTATATTTTATCCAGCTGTATTCTGACACAGAAAAGATGACCAAACGGTTTATCAGGAAATAGTTTTTATATTCGGAGTTATTTAAAAAAACCATCCGGGACACCTGTTCGGGATGGTTTTTTGTATGCTTTTACGGTTCATCCCCGAATTTCGACAGTTCGGGCAATCTGTTTCTAAAAGCGGGTGAAATTGCCGCAAATTTGTCGATGTGTAAATGGCTTACCGGAGAAAATTGTACATTTAGCTATACAGAAGCCGTTTAAACCGGAATCCAAGACAAAGACTATGAAGATAAGGGAATTTATAAAGATTGCAGCCATAGGCCTGCTCATAAGTGCCGTTCTTTTCCTGATAGACCAGACTTACAGGTTCTTTTCCGGGTATTCAACGGCACTGGATCACGGCGTTTTGCGTTTATTTGCCTATTACGTTTTGTACGGGGTGCCCCTTACCTTTGTCAATGTTTACCTGATACGTTACATTAATAATATCAACAAAAGGAAGAACAGGAAGTATAATTTTTTTGTGGGAACATTGAGTTCCATTATAATCACCCTGCCTTCCATGTTTGTATTGCGTATTTTTCACCGGGTGGTTATAGACGGTGTGTCTTTCCGAAGCTTTCTGATAAATGAAAACTGGGGGTTTTATGTTGTGGCCGCTGTGATCACCCTGCTTATATCCCTGTTCTTTCACACCTTCTACTTTTATAGGGCATTCCAGGAAAAGCGGGTCAAGGAACAGAAGATCATAGCCGGCACGGCATCTGCCCAGTTCGACGCCCTGAAAAACCAGCTCGACCCGCATTTTCTGTTTAACAGCCTCAACGTACTTGCCAGCCTTATCGATGAAAAACCGGAACAGGCCCAAAAATTTACGACTTCACTGTCTAAGATATACCGTTATGTACTGGAACAGAAGAATAAGGAAGTAGTATCGGTAGAAGAAGAACTGCAATTCGCCAAAACCTATGTCGGTCTGCTGAAAATGCGTTTTGAAGACAGTATAGAATTCGATATGCCCGATGCACCGGATAATCCCGACGCCAAAGTGGTGCCGCTTTCCCTGCAACTTTTACTGGAAAATGCCGTGAAGCACAATATGGTCACCGTGAGGCGCCCGCTGAAAATAAAAATATTTGAGGAACAAGGGAACCTTGTGGTACGCAACAATATACAGCCCAAACAAGTGGTTAAAAAAGGAAGCGGGGTAGGGCTGGCTAATATCAGTCAACGTTACGACCTGATCACGGAAAGAAAAGTAGTGATCAACGAAACCACCGATTTTTTTGAAGTGAAAATTCCCGTGTTAACCAAACAAATAGAAGTTATGACTACTGAAAATACTGAAATGAGCGAAAAGTACCTCGCCGCCAGAAGGCGGGTGGAAGAACTCAAGGAATTTTACTGGAACCTTGGCTCTTACTGTATTGTGATCCCTTTCCTGATCTTTATCAACTACAGGACCTACTGGGAGTTTAAATGGTTCTGGTTTCCCGTATTCGGCTGGGGGATCGGCCTGGCCTTTCACGCCGGAAAGGTTTTCCTGGACAACGGCTTTTTCGGCAGGAGATGGGAAGAACGAAAGATACGGGAGTATATGGAGGAAGATGAAAAAACGGCCAGATGGCAATAGGTATAGCCGCATTTGGCTTTTTGTAAACTTTAAAATACCAAATTATGAAAACTTACACCAGGGAGGAAAGATACCTCTTCGCTAAGAAAAAACTTAACAGGATAAAGGCATTTTACCGTCATCTGTTCTGGTATCTGGCCATTAACGTGTTCCTGTTGGTATTGATCGGAACAGAGATGGAGTGGAAGGGTGACGAATTTTGGAGTTTCGGTACGTTCTCCACCGCAATTTTCTGGGGAATTGGTGTTGTGATTCACGGAGTGACTACATTTGTCCCCGACCTTTTTCTCGGCAAAACATGGGAAGAACGCCAGATCAGAAAGTATATGGAAAAAGATAAAAGGGAGCGGTGGGAATAAGAAGAGGTTGAATACTAAATGTGCCAATTTGAAAATGGGCAATTGGGTGATTTTATGAATTTTACAGGGATGTTTAATAATTTGTTGATGAGTTTTATATGACAAGCGGTCAGGCTATGAAAGTCATAATTATTGAAGATGAAAAACCGGCAGCACGGCGGTTACAGCGCATGATAGAAAAGCTGGGGATTGCCGTGGACAGGATGCTCCATTCGGTGGAAGAGGCTGTGGAGTGGTTTCAGCGAAACGAGCATCCGGACCTTATTTTTCTGGATATTCAACTGTCGGACGGACTCTCTTTTGAGATATTTGATACGATAGACGTAAAAAGTGTGGTGATCTTTACCACGGCATACGACGAATACGCCCTCCGTGCCTTTAAACTGAACAGCATAGATTATCTCTTAAAACCCATAGACGATGAAGAGCTCAGGGAAGCATTGGACAAATACCGGGACAGGGTTCCCGCACGTTCCATACAACTCGATTTCGAGGCGGTGAAAAAAATGCTCATAAACCCGATCGACCGTCAGTACAAAAGCCGTTTTACCGTAAAAATAGGACAGCGGCTCAAGATGATCCCGGTGGAGGACATAGAATGCTTTTACAGTGAAAACAAGGGCACATATATCTACACCTCCGACGGGAGAAATTATCTGTTGGACAACACCCTGGATGCCCTTGAAACCGAATTGTCTCCTGAAAACTTTTACCGTGTAAGCCGGAAATTTTTTGTCAACATTAACGCTATCTGCGATATTATTGCCTATACCAATGCCCGGTTAAAACTAAAGCTTCATAAATACGGAGAACAGGAGATCATCGTAAGCCGGGAACGGGTAAAGGGGTTTAAGGACTGGTTAGGCTAAGTCCCTTAAACGCTGTGCCGCGCTTTCCGCGGTAATGTCGCGCTGGGGCATGGCAAACATTTCATAACCCACCATAAATTTCTTTACCGTAGCCGAGCGAAGCAGGGGCGGATAAAAGGTCATGTGCCAGTGCCAGTGGTCGTTGTTTTCGCCGTTAGTGGGGGCCTGGTGGATTCCCGAAGAGTAAGGAAAAGAGCAGTCGAATACCTTGTCGTAAGTGGCCGTGATAAACCTGATGGCATCGGCAAAGGCCGTCTTTTCCTCAGCTGTAAGTTCTCCGATATGCGATTGCTGTTTCCTGGGAACGATCATGGTTTCAAAAGGCCATACCGCCCAGAACGGAACAAGCACTACAAAATGTTCGTTTTCATACACCAGCCTTTCCCCGGTACTGATTTCCTGTGAGACATAATCCGATAAGAGGCTCGTGTGGTGTGTGGTGTAATATTCTTTTTGCCGGGCATCCTTTTTGGCCACTTCGTTCGGAACGGAACCCTGTGCCCATATTTGTCCGTGTGGGTGCGGGTTGCTGCATCCCATTACGGCGCCCTTGTTTTCAAATATCTGAACGTAGTTGATGTTTTTCTGCTGTCCGAGGTTCCGGTACTCATCCTGCCAGAGGGAGACCACTTTTTCAATAGCCCCGGTATCCATATCGGCCAGGCTTTTGGAATGGTTCGGGGAAAAGCAGATCACCCTGCAGGTACCTTCCTCGCTTTCGGCTTTGAGCAGCCCGTCGTTAATGACAAACGGATCGGATTGCGATTGCAGTGCTGCAAAATCATTGGTAAAGGCAAAAGTATCGGTGTACTCCGGGTTTACTTCGCCTCCGGCCCTTTCATTTCCGGGACACAGGTAACAGTTTTCGTCGTAGGAAGGCCTTTCTTCTGCTGCGCGTTTTTCCTGTTGTCCCTGCCACGGACGTTTGGTGCGATGGGGAGAGACCAGCACCCATTCGCCTGTTAATATGTTGTATCTTTTATGCGACTGGTTTTGCAGTATGTCTGTCTGGATCATGGTAACGTTATGGTTTGTGTTTCTCTGTTCTGTATCTGTGCAGTAGTGTTGCTTTTATCCTGATCAAATTATACCGGGTTTCACGATTATAATTCCGTCAAACCCGTACCGTCTGTAAGGGCTACGTTGTATGTACTGATCTTTTTATCGAATTTCCGGCTGTATTCCTGCTCAATATCCTGTACAAAGCGGTCTGCCGTTCCTTTTTTTACAATGTTGATGGTACACCCTCCAAAGCCACCGCCCATCATCCGGCTTCCCGTAATATCGGAATTTTGTTTTGCTTTTTCCACGAGGTAATCGAGTTCCGGGCAGCTTACTTCATATTGGTGTTGCAGGCCTTTATGCGAAGCAAAAAGCAGGCTTCCCAATTTCGAAATATCGTCATCTCCCATTGCGGTTACCGCTTGCTGCACCCTGTTGTTTTCCTGTATTATATAAAGACATCGGGTATATACTTCGGTATCCATTAGGGGCTTTACCCCGAGCAGGTCGTCTTCTGTGGCATCCCGAAGGGCCTTTATATGGGGAAATTTCGTTTGCAGTAGTTCAACGCCGGTTTCGCAGGCAATTCTCCGGTCGTTATAGGCCGAATCGGCCAGGCTGTGTTTTACATTGGTGTTTATGAGGAGCAGCTCGTGGTTGGCAAAATCCACCCGCACCGGAGTGTAGTCCAGCGTCCTGCAATCGAGGAACAGGGCGTGGTCCTTTTGGCCCAGCATACTGGCAAATTGGTCCATGATACCGCATTTTACCCCGGCAAAATGGTGTTCTGCCTGTTGTGAGATGAGTGTCATGTCCCGCCGGGAAATGCCCAGGCCAAAAAGTTGATTCAATCCGAAGGCGATGCTGTTTTCCAGCGCTGCGGAAGAAGACAATCCGGCACCGTTCGGGATGTTACCACCAAAAACGATGTCAAAACCGGACAGTTCTTTTCCCGTTTTCTGTATTTCCACAACTACGCCCAGTACATAGTTCTTCCAGCTGCCTTTTTCCTGTGGTTTGACGTCGGTAAGGTTGAATTCACAGGTTTCCCTGAAGTCTGCCGCATAAACGGAACAACGGTCTGCATGCCCGTTTTTGTCTATGGCACAGCTGATATAACGGTCTATGGCTGCCGGGAGAACAAAACCGTCGTTGTAATCGGTGTGTTCCCCGATGAGGTTAATCCTTCCCGGGGACTGGATAAGCAGGGGGGAAGTGTTGTGTTTGTCAATAAAAAGGGACTTTATTTTGTCTGTTAATCTCGTTGTTGTCATTCTTTATGGTCCTTTGTAGCCTGTTTAATTTGTTTTTTTCACCCGTAGAACGTAGGTGCCCTACCACCATACCGCGTAGATCACCGCCAGAATGCCCATAATGAGGATTGCGGAAGTATTAAATACGGGGGAGGTTTTGAAAAGTCCTTTTTCAAAGTAAATGGCCTTGGGATCTTCCATCTTGTTTTCCAGCAGGGATATACCCATGATCACGGCAGAAAGGATCAGGAAACAAAGTCCCATCCTGTTCATAAACGGAATGCCCGGGGTAAAATATTTTAAAGCTACGGACAGGGGAATGGACAAAATGACCACCCAGAAAGCCGCATTGGCCGATGTCCTTTTCCAGAACATGCCGAAAAGGAATATAACCACCACTCCGGGGCTGATAAAGCCGGTGTATTCCTGGATAAACTGGAAGGCCTGGTCGAGATTGCCCAGCAAGGGCGCCACAATAGCCCCGATGATAAGCGACAGTGCGGCTACGATACGGCCTATAGTCACTATTTTTTTATTACTTGCCGTTTTATCCAAAGGCCTGTAGATATCCATTGTAAATATGGTAGATGCACTGTTGACCATGGAACTCAGGGAAGAACCTATGGCCGAGATGAGGGCGGCAAAAGCAAGCCCCTTGAACCCGGTAATGACGTAATTGTCGAGTATCCACGGATAAGCCTCATCCGGCTTGGTAATGTCGGCATCCAGAACAAAGGCGGCGATACCGGGGATAACAACAATAAGGGGAAGCAATACCTTCAGGAAGGCTGCAAAGGCCGTACCTTTCTGGGCTTCTTTCAGGCTCTTGGCACCGAGTGCACGTTGTATGATATATTGGTTATTTCCCCAGTAATAGAGGTTGGCGATCCACATACCACCGACAAGGACGCTTATTCCGGGGAGGTTTTTGTATTCTTCGTGGCCTTTGTCCAGGATCATGTCAAATTTTTCCGGAGCCCTTTCCAGCAGGGCGGAAAAACCCTCCCAGACACCTCCTCCTATGGCATTAAGGACGAGTACACTGGCCAGGAGTCCGCCGAAAATCAGTACGGTGACCTGTATTACATCAGTCCATACCACGGCTTTGAGTCCCCCGAAAATGGAAAAGGTGGCCGAAAAAATAACCAGGCCTATAATACCATATACCATATCGATACCCATGATGGTTTTAAGTGCCAGTGCACCGAGATAGAGTACGGAGGTAATGTTGACAAATACAAAGAGCAGTACCCAGAATATAGCCAGTCCGGTATGTACCCTTTTGTCAAAGCGTTCCTCGAGGAACTGGGGCATGGTATAGATCCCCTTTTTGATGAAAATAGGCAGGAAGAACTTGGCTACGATAATCAGGGTAATGGCTGCCATGAGTTCGTAGGAAGCGATGGCCATTCCCACCACATAGCCCGATCCGGACATGCCGATAAACTGTTCGGCCGATATGTTCGATGCGATGAGGGAGCCGCCCACGGCCCACCATGGAAGTGATTTGCTGGCCAGGAAGTAGTCTTCGGCCCCTTCCTGTTTATCTTTGAATGAAAGCCATAATCCTATGGCAGCCAGCACAATAATGTAACCGGTAAAAATAACAATGTCAGTAGTAGAAAAATTCATAATAGGTTCAGATTGATCTCGCACAAAAAAAGATAGACTTCAACACATGTAGAAACAAAAGTCGGTCAAAGCTATCTGTAAATGCTAAATTGCCGCCTAAAAGTACAGATTTTTTTTATTTATGAAAGAATGTTGTATGGAATATAACGAAATCGTCAAAAAATTGACACAAGATGCAGATAAATTGACACGGAGATGTAATAGATATGGGGAAGAGGCTCCCCGGAGTATTAAAAAGCAGCTCAGGATATTTTGTTATCATTAAAGGCAGAAGGGAGCAACTGGGGGATAAATTTGATCAGGATCGGGAGCAGGACCCCTCCTCCGGGCAACAGGAAAATGGCCAGGGACGGAATGGATTTACAGATGTCCAGCAACTGGGTCTTTACTTTTTGTTTTTCTTCTTTGGTTAGTTCCTTTACGGTGGATTTGGACAGAAGTACCACCAGTTCCCTGCTCAGCGAAAGCTCCTGTTGTAACCGTTTTTTATTGCGAAGGATCAGGTTGCTTACCATCTTGGTGGAATTGTCATAAAAATGTTTTACAGGGTTGGAAAAATTCAGGATAGGAATTTCATCCCGGTGTTTTCCGAAAAAATCCTGCACAAAGGCGATGGACCTTTCAACCTCTTCTGTTTGCAATGACAAGCTTTCGCCGAGTTTCAGTACAAATTGTTTTTCTTCTTCAATAATGGCCCCGTCATTCCACACAGTAAGGCAGGCCAGGTCTGTAATGTATTTTTTTTCCAGTACCGAAGTATACGAACTGGTTTTACGGAACGGGATGAGCGGAGCCTGCTTGTCAAACGATCCGGTATATCTGGCCGAGGCTTCGAACAGGCGTACCAGCTGGATATCGTATTCGTTCTTTTCGGGTTTGGCTTCCAGGGCGCGGTACATGGTATCAATAACAAAGGTCTCCAGGTTTTTGGCATATGCAATACAATCAGTGTTCCCTTCCAGGAACTTTATATAGGTGAGTGTATCGATATACAGCAGTGCGTTGGTAAGTACGCGGTTGAAATTTTTGGTAAGGATATTTTCGTCAAACTGTATCCTGTTGCCGATGATCTTTTCCAGTTTTGACGACGGTTTTTTGCCGGAGAGGAGTTTGTCAAAAAAAGAAACATCATTGCTTTCTATTTTGGTGTAGAAAGCAATGATGTTGTCTATGGCTTTTTCGTAAACCAGTTTTCCGTGATATGAATAATAAACCGTCAGGAGGGAGAGGTACAAATGGGTCTTGGACAGTTCTTCCTCGGTGAGTTTATTTTCAATATGCAGGGGCAGCGCCGGCTTTACGTTTGTACCGTAAATAAACCCCGATGCCCTGAGCTTGCCGTACAACCGGATGTTTTTTATCGGAAACCCGTCCGATTCTCCCAGTATGGTGTTTAATTTACCTATCCATCCGGCCGCCGAGGGGTTCATAGGGTATAGGGATTAGTTATGTGTATGTTCGTTTGTGGTCAGCCCCTGAAATGTTTCTGGAAAAATTATTGCAGTATTACTCCACCGCAGCTTATCCGAGCTCCTGCAGCACCGCTGGGCTGAGAGGTGAAATCATCTGCGCCCTGGTGTACAATAACACCTTTTCCCACAATGTTTTTGGTATCGTCATCACAATCGATACACCATTCGTCTGTGGAAAAAGTGATAGCGCCTTTACCTTCTTCATCAGCAGTAAAGTTTCCTATATCACCCTTGTGATATCCTTCGGCGTCTCCCCATTTTCCGTGTTTTTCAAAAGTGGGGTTCCAGTGGCCGCCTGTGGATTTTCCGTCCGGGGAGGAACAATCTGCCTTTTCGTGCAGGTGGATGGCGTGTTCTCCCGGTTCCAGGCCTTCGAAAGTAGCGGTCATGGTCACGGTACCGTTTTCTTCCTTGAATATGGCCATTCCTTTTACCTCGGAGTCACTTTTAGGGTCCATCTGCACCGTAAGTTCTTCAACGGTTTCTGTTTTGGCCCCGGTAGGAGCCGGTTCTTCTTTTTCGGTGACAGCTTCTTTTTCCTTTTTCGGCGTGTTTTTACAGGAAACGGATAAAAACAATACGGATAATGTTAATAATGCTACTTTTCTCATAATATCTAAATTTTAAAGTTTAAAATTACTTAGCCTTGTCCTGTTGACCAAATTTATACCGCGTTTTCTCCGTTTTTATTTGTGGTCCTCTCATTCCGGGCTATTCCCACATTTCTTTTAGGACGCAGGTCTTTTATGCTAAAGACAGTCTCACTTCAGGGAATGGCTGAAATTTCGGTATCTCCTATAACGATCCCCTTGCGTACTTCGGGATTTCCCTTATAACGTATCGTGGCCTCTCCGTAGGATGTTACCTTTAGCCTGTCGGTAACATTACATTGAAAATTGCTGCCGCCATAGGCAACGATCCGGGTGGATTTACTGCTGGCCTGTAAGGTGTTGATCTCACTTTCCCCGTAGGAAGTGAATTTTTGTTTTCCGATGTTCCCCTTTTTGATTTCGAGCTGGCTTTCCCCGAATATGGTCACTTTAAGGTTGTTTACGGTGGCGTCGTTTACAACTACCTCGGATTCCCCGTAAATGTTAAGCTTCATTTTATCCAGGTTGAGGGGACTTTCGAATACAATGGTTTCTTCACCTCTTATGGCAAATGTGCTTGCGTTTTTATAAGTGACCACTGCTTTTACGACAGTGCCCTTGTAGAGCGGTTTTTTTCTTTTTTTACCTTTGCCCTTGATCTTTTCCGTTTTGGTAACCACTCTTGCACCGTCGAGATACATGTGCAGGACCCCGTTTTTTACTTCCACGTTGAACTTTTCAAAGGGTTCGTTAATGTCTTCTATAGTAACGGATGTTTTGTTTCCTTCCCTGAAGGTGACCTGGATATGCGGATTTACAATAACCTTGTCAAAATCATCTGCGGAAATGGTACGGGACTGGGAGGTCACTGCCTCCGGTAGCATAAAGATGAGTATTATACCTAAAAAAGTGAAGATTTTAGTGTTCATGACTTTTGGGTGTTATGTTATTTTGTGTTTTCTTCCCGGGAAAGTTATTGATAATTGCGTCTTTGTCCGGAGAAAATTTCTATATCAAATATAGGGAAAAGACGAGACTTTTATCGAGAGAGGGCCGGTGTTTTATTTGTTTTTATCGAATTTACCGGGCTCAGCCCATTATGCCGTCTATACCACAATGGATGTTCCGTTTTGTCCGACAAGATCGTTCTTATGATCGAGGTAAAAGTCTATGCGGCCCAGGTTGATACCGAAACACCCTACCTGGTTTACCAGTACCTGTTCGCCTTTTCTGTTTTGGTGAATGGCCGGCCTGTCCATAAACGTGTGGGTATGTCCGCCTATGATGAGGTCTATGTTCTCGGTATTTTCGGCAAGATTGACATCGGAGGGGATATCGGGATTTTTATATTTGTAGCCCAGGTGCGAAAGGCATATTACGATATGACAGCCTTCTTTTTCCCTGAGGACGGTAGACATGTCCTGCGCGATTTCCACAGGGTCCAGGTACCTGGTTTCCTTATAGAGATTGTCGTTGACAAGCCCCTTTAACCGGATGCCCAGTCCGAAAACACCGATTTTCACCCCGTCTTTTTCAAAGACCTTATACGGCCTTGTATGGGTGTCCATAATGGTGTTGGAGAAATCGTAATTGGCGATCAGGAAATCGAAATCGGCATGGGGGAGCTGGGCATAGAGCCCGTCAATACCATTGTCGAAATCGTGGTTACCGATGGTTGCCGCATCGTATTTGAGCATGCTCATCAGTTTAAATTCCAGTTCCCCGCCGTAGTAATTGAAATAAGGAGTGCCCTGAAAAATATCTCCTGCGTCGAGCAACAGGGTACCGGGGTTTTCTTTCCGGATATTTTCTACGAGTGTGGCCCTTCTGGCAATTCCTCCCTGGCCGGGATTCCTGGGGTCGTCTTCGGGGAAGATGTCGATGTGGCTGTGCACATCGTTCGTGTGCAGTATGGTAATATGTTTTCGGGGAGGAATGCCGATACAGGAAGATAGTGAAAGTCCTCCGAGGGAAAGCAGTGTGGTGGATGCGGCGGTGTGTTGTATGAAATCCCTTCTTTTCATGGTGCAGGATAAAGAAATTAAACTTACCGGACCCAAAGTTACGTGTTTTTTCGGGATGTATCCGCCCTGTGACCGCTTTTTGATGTTAAATAAAAGGAACCTTTGGCCTGCCGGAAGAGGTGAAATTTCTCAGGCTCAGTCTTTCAGTAAGTCCGGCCTTCTTTCGCTGGTACGCCTGTACGCTTGTTCTTCCCGCCATTTTTCGATTTTCGGGAAATTACCGCTGAGCAGGATATCGGGCACTTTCCAGCCTTTGTATTCCGAAGGCCTTGTGTATACGGGCGGGGCAAGGAGATTGTCCTGGAAAGAGTCGGTGAGGGCAGAGGTTTCGTTATTGAGCACCCCGGGTATGAGCCGGATAATGGCGTCACACAAAACGGCAGCCCCAAGTTCGCCACCTGATAACACGTAATCGCCTATCGATATTTCCCGGGTGACGAACTGATCGCGTACGCGCTGGTCCACACCCTTGTAATGTCCGCAGAGGATGATAATGTTTTCGTAAAGGGAAAGCTGGTTGGCAGTCTTCTGGTTCAGGGTATCACCGTCGGGCGTCATGTAGATCACTTCATCATAATCCCGTTCAGACTTCAGTTTCGTGATGCACTTGTCTATGGGTTCTATCATCATTACCATGCCGGCACCTCCGCCAAACTGGTAGTCGTCCACAGTTTTGTAGTTGTCGGTGGTGTAATCGCGCAGGTTATGGGTGTGTACTTCTACCAGTCCCTTGTCGATGGCCCTTTTCAGGATAGAGGCTTCAAAAGGGCTCCTGAGGAGTTCAGGGAGTACGGTGATGATATCGATACGCATGCTTTACGGGGTTCAGGGTTACAGGTTCAAAGTTCAAGGTTGCGACTGATCAACAGCCACCTGCAACTTTGAACCTTAAACGTTGAACTTTAGGTCTACTTTGCCTTGGCGATCTTTTGCTTGTTGATCTCGTCCTGTAGCTGCCGCCTTACTTTTTGTTCCCTTTCCAATGCTTTTTTGCGGTGTTCCTCGTATTCCCTTTCGAGGTCGGCAAGGGCTTTTTTGGCATTCTGGGTCACTACATTGCTGTTCTTGAACTTGTAGATAAAGAAGAGGAGGACAACAGCGAGTAATCCGACAATACCCCACATGGTTGCCTTATAGGCGGACTTGTCTATGAGGGCACCGAAAAAGGAAATGCTGTCCCTTTCGTTGGTCAGGGTACTTACGTGATTCTGGCTTTCCTGCAATTTTCCCTTGAGGGACTCGATCTCGCTGTTCTGGGTTTTGGAAAGGTTGATGGACTCCGCCAGTTCCTTTTCCACCCTTGCCATAGAATCGAGGGTATTCTTTTTAAGGGTATAAAGCCAGTTCTTTTTTACGACCTTGTATTCCTGGTAATTGTTGGATCGTTGTATGATAAACTCAAATTGGTTATCTACACTGCCTTCAGTGAGAGATAACTTGGATTCTTCTTCGTCCGTAGCTTCCTGCGCATTTATAACGTTTGTAAAAAGGGTAATCAGTGTAAGTGCAATACATGCAAGGTATACGTTTTTCATTTTCATTTCAGACTGTACTTGTTGTTTGTTCGTGTTTATGGTTCGTAACGTTCAGTTAACTTACTTATTGTAGTAATGTATTAAAAATGACAGCCTCACCGGTAAGTGAGGCTGCAAATATATGGAATATTATGTGTTTATAACAAATTGATAAACAATAATCTAACCTTTGGTTAATATCGGCTTTACAAAGGAAATTTTAATAATAGGTATACCTCCTCACTTTTGACATGTACTTGGCTAGGCGGATCACCTGGTGGCTGTACCCGTATTCGTTGTCATACCATATGTAGAGCACCGCGTTTTTTCCGTCCGGAGAAACGATGGTGGCATTACTGTCGTAAATGGCCGGAGCCGAAGTGCCGACAATATCCGAAGAGACAAGTTCGTTGCTGAGGGAATATTTGATCTGCTCCACAAGTTCGCCTTCCAGGGCATATTTTTTCATTATGGTATTAATCCCTTCCCTGGAGGTATTCTTTTCTACTTCCAGATTGAGCACCACGAGCGATCCGTTCGGTACGGGAACGCGAATGGCGTTGGATGTGAGTTTACCTTCCAGCGATGGCAGGGCCTTGGCTACGGCCTTGCCGGCTCCCGTCTCCGTAATCACCATATTCAGTGCGGCCGCCCGTCCGCGACGGTATTTTTTATGCATGTTGTCCACCAGGTTCTGGTCGTTGGTGTAGGCGTGGATGGTTTCCAGGTGGCCTTTGACCACCCCGAGCGAATCTTCAATAACCTTCAGGACCGGTGTTATGGCATTGGTGGTACAGGACGCGGCAGAAAAGATGCTGATCTCGTCCGGATCGTATTCCCGGTGGTTGACACCGTGCACGATATTGGGGACTCCTTTGCCGGGGGCTGTGAGCAATACATTGTCTACACCCTTTGAAACCAGATGTCTGCCCAGTTCTTCCTTGTCCCGGAATGCTCCGGTATTGTCAATGACCAGGGCATTGTTTATGCCATAAGTGGTATAATCGATTTCTTCGGGGGCGTTTGCGGAGATCATACGAACGGTAGTCCCGTTAATGATAAGGGCATTGTTTTCCGGATCGATGGCTACGGTACCCGGAAAATCACCGTGAACGGAATCGTTGCGCAGGAGTGAGGCCCTTTTTTCCAGGGCAGCCTCATCTATTTCCCCCCGGGTCACTACGGCTCTTAACCGCAGCTGATTCCCTTTTCCGGTCTTTGCCATAAGCTCCCTGGCCAGTAGCCTTCCGATCCTGCCAAAACCGTAAAGGACCACGTCCTTGGGCTGTATTTCCCTGCTGTTTTGTGCATCGCGCAGCTTGTCGTATACAAAGGCGATGACATTGGTATACTTGTCGTCTTCCAGGTGATATTCGTAAGTGAGCTTGCCGATGTCCAGCTTGGCCGGTGGAAGGGTCATCTGTTTGATGGCCCGGGCAATTTCCACCGTATCGAAAATGGAGATGGGCTTTTGCACGAATTCGCCCGCGTACTCATGAAGGTTAATGATCTCACTGACGTTACGGTCAATGAGCTGGTTGCGGAACAAAACCAGTTCAATGGCCTTGTCATACCATAGGTCGCTTACAATTTTACTGAATTCAACCGAGGCCTTTCTCCGGTCAGCCTGAAAAGCCAGTTCCTTTTCGTAGGTTTCTGTAGCACTCATTGTTTTTTGTGTGTTTAGTGTGTTGCCTGCCCGTTTTAGCAGAGTATCATTAATTTAGTGTTCGTGGCAAAAGTATGGATTTCAAACGTTTTCGTAAAAGGTTTTTTGTGAAAAGTGACGATTGTTTTTAGCATTTCAGATGGTCCTTGTTTTTACTTTTCCAGTTTGAAATCACGGGACTTCGCGCAACCTTTTCCGCATTGCGGTATCTTAAAAACAGATAACCTTTTTAGGACAGTTTTATTGTTTTAAATAACCGGAATCAAAATGAAAACTAAGTTAACTACTTTACTATTCTCTGTAATGATTACGATGGGATGTTCTAATGATTCTGATACCATTGACGGGGATGTTTCAATTATGGGAAAATGGCAAATGACCGAGCGTTATGTCAGTCCCGGAGGGGAGACCGAATGGAAAGAAGTCAAGGACGGTGAAATCCATTATTTTAAAACGGACAGTACCTTTACCTCTAACGGGATGGATTGTCCGGAGGGGGATTTCTCCGTAAAGGGGGATAAACTGCAACTGGATTTTAACTGTAACTATGCTGCCGAACCACAGGTGATGCGGTTCAGTTTTGATGGCGGGGACCTTATACTTACACCGTTGAGCCCTTCCTTTTGTATCGAGGCGTGTCTGTACCGTTATGAAAAAATAGATTAACCTGCTATTCAGGCTCCCACACTTTATAATAGGCAAACGCACGAGCTATTTTTTCATTACCGGCCTTGATGTCTATAGCCGGGATTCCTATATCTTTCAGCAATACGAAATTGATATTTCCGTGTGAGTTCTTTTTATCATATTTAAGATAAGAGATAATGTGTTCTGTATCTTCTTCCTCAATCTCGACTTTCGGGAAATAGGAAAGGATAACCGAAGTCACCTGGTCCAGTTTTTTTTGCGGAAATTGTTCCAGTTCCACAGAGAGGAATGTTTCCAGTATCATCCCTATGGCAATGGCCTCTCCGTGTAACAGGGTTGGTTTTTCCGGATTTTGCAGGAAACAGGACTCTATGGCATGGCCCAGTGTATGCCCGAAATTAAGGGTTTTGCGCAAACCGGCTTCCCTGGGATCTTCCATGACCACGTTGTTCTTGATGATGATGGAATCCCGTATCAGGGCATCCAGGTCGGTCAGGTCCAGATCGGAAAGATTCAGGAATGCCTTCCAGTGGTCTTCGTCCCGGATGAGTCCGTGCTTGAGCATTTCTGCCAGGCCGCTCCGCATTTGTTCGGGGGGAAGCGTTTGGAGGAATGCCGTATCCACCAGGAGTATTCCCGGTACATTGATCACGCCCACCTGATTTTTGAGCGGGCCCAGGTCCACTCCTGTTTTTCCGCCTACGGAAGCATCTACCATGGCCAGCAGGGAGGTGGGGATATTTACAAAATCAATGCCCCGCATAAAGGTAGAGGCCACAAATCCGCCCAGATCGGTTACCACACCGCCACCGAGGTTGATCAACAGGCTCTTCCGGTCTGCGCCCATTTCAGAGAGTACCTGCCATACCTGGTTGCATGTTTCAATATTCTTGTGGATCTCACCGGCTTCGATCTCAATGATCTCCGCCGTAAAATCTTCGGCCATTTTACTCATAAAACGGGGCAGGCAGTGATTATGGGTATTGGTATCGGTAAGGATAAATACCCTGGAATGTTTTTTTTTCTCCAGGTATTCCCGGAGGTTGTCATAACCGTTATCGTTAAAATAAATCGTATAACCGTTACAGGAAATGGGTTGCAGCATGGCCTTGTAAATTAAAGCATAAATTTAGGCACAAAGGTATTAAAAATGTGAGGAGCGAAGTGGTTTATCCGGGCTTTCTGCACAATATTATTATGGTTTGTCAGGAATTTGTAACTTGTTTAGGAGTTTAGGAGTTTAGGAGTTTAGGAGTTTAGGAGTTTAGGAGTTTAGGAGTTTAGGAGTTTAGGAGTTGGACACAT
The DNA here is from genome assembly GCF_021183825.1 of Sinomicrobium kalidii. Classification (GTDB taxonomy): domain Bacteria; phylum Bacteroidota; class Bacteroidia; order Flavobacteriales; family Flavobacteriaceae; genus Sinomicrobium; species Sinomicrobium kalidii. Next base: position 4,466,804 of record NZ_CP089211.1, read on the forward strand.
TATGTAAAATCCATAATTTACAACTTACCAACTTACCAACTTACCAACTTACCAACTTACCAACTTACCAACTCACCAACTCACTAACCCACGGCCCCGAACTGCTTTAACCATAGTGCATTTATCCTGAAATTAGTGCGGTGGTTTTTAGAACTAAAAAAATATTTCAAACTTTTGAAAATCAAAATTATAATTGTATTTTTGCACTCCTTTTAGCAAGGCCAGGAGGGAAAGGGATATAAAAAATTAATTGTTAATTTCTTCTGAATTCATGTTGCTTTACCTCTTGTATGGATTCAGGATACAAATTTTTTAATCAGCAATGGCTGAAACTCAAACAAAAACAGAACAGGAAAATCAGAAGAATCCTGAAGAATTTTTAGCAAACTTCGACTGGCACAACTACGAAGAAGGTATTGAGAAGGTTGAAGAAGAGAAACTACAGGAGTTTGAAAAGCTCGTAGAGGAGAACTTCGTGGACACTGCAGACGAGGAAGTAGTGGAAGGCGTTGTGGTACACCTTACCGACAGGGAAGCTATAATAGACATCAATGCCAAGTCTGAAGGTGTTGTTTCCCTTAACGAATTCCGTTACAATCCCGACCTGAAAGTCGGAGATAAGGTAGAAGTACTTATCGACGTTCGTGAAGACAGGACAGGACAGTTGGTGCTTTCACACAGAAAAGCACGTACTATAAAAGCCTGGGACAGGGTGAATGCAGCCTATGACAATGGCGAAATCGTAAACGGTTTTGTAAAATGCAGGACCAAAGGAGGTATGATCGTGGACGTATTCGGTATCGAGGCGTTCCTGCCCGGCTCACAGATCGATGTGAAGCCTATCCGTGATTACGATCAGTATGTAGGCAAGACCATGGAATTCAAGGTGGTGAAGATCAACCACGAATTCAAAAACGTGGTCGTTTCCCACAAAGCGCTTATCGAAGCGGATATCGAAGAACAGAAGAAAGAGATCATCAGTCAGCTCGAGAAAGGACAGGTACTCGAAGGTGTGGTTAAAAACATCACGTCTTACGGTGTATTCATCGACCTCGGCGGCGTAGATGGTCTTATCCACATTACCGACCTTTCCTGGAGCAGGATCAACCACCCGAGCGAAGTGGTGGAACTGGATCAGAAACTGAACGTGGTAATCCTCGATTTCGACGACAACAAGTCGAGAATACAACTCGGTCTGAAGCAACTTCAGAAACATCCATGGGAAGCCCTCAGCGATGATATCAAAGTGGGTGACAAGGTAAAAGGAAAAGTAGTTGTTATTGCAGATTACGGTGCCTTTATCGAGGTGGCCGAAGGAGTGGAAGGACTGATTCACGTTTCGGAAATGTCCTGGTCTACACACCTGCGTTCCGCTCAGGACTTTGTTTCCGTAGGAGATGAGGTAGAAGCGGTAGTCCTTACTCTCGACAGAGAGGAGCGTAAAATGTCGCTCGGTATCAAACAACTGACTCCCGATCCGTGGACCGATATCACCAGCAAATACCCTGTTGGTTCAAAACACGAAGGTATTGTACGTAACTTCACCAATTTCGGTGTATTCGTAGAGCTGGAAGAAGGCATAGACGGTCTTATCTATATATCCGACCTTTCCTGGACCAAAAAGATCAAGCACCCGTCCGAGTTTGTATCCGTTGGAGACAAGCTGGAAGTGGAAGTGCTGGAACTGGATGTGGACGGACGTAAACTGAGCCTCGGTCACAAACAAACCACAGAAAATCCGTGGGATAAATACGAAACTGAGTTCGGAGTAGGTACCGTACATACTACGGAAGTAAGCGAAATCGTAGATAAGGGAGCGACCATAAACCTCAATGAGGATATCGTTGCCTTCGTACCTTCGCGTCACCTGGAAAAAGAAGATGGTAAAAAACTGAAAAAAGGAGAAACTGCAGAATTCAAAGTGATTGAATTTAACAAGGAATTCAAAAGAGTTGTAGCTTCCCATACCGCTATCTTCAAAGAACAGGAAGAGAAGAACGTTAAGTCTGCAAACAATGCCAGCGTAGAGAAAACCACACTTGGTGACCTGGACGCACTTGCAGAACTTAAAGAAAAAATGGATAAAGAAAAGAAATAATTTTTTTGTTCATAATAGTTAGGATAAAAACCTGGCAGGTCATTGCGATCTCGCCAGGTTTTTATGTTTATACCGGTCCGGTAATACGAATTTTTTCGGATCAATCCTAACAGTTGTGGACATTGTAGGGGTTCAGACATAAGAGGTATGACTTGCGATTTATGAAATGGTTCCTTTTTGTTACAGGGTTGTATTGGCCTCTATCGAGAGTCATCTATTGCCGCCTTTGAGTAATGTGAAAAATTATGGTCTTGTTGTCGGGTTAACAGGTTAATGAGTTATTCAGTTCATGCGTGATGCCTAAATAACTGAATAACCCAATAACTAAAATACAACCTCACTTGCAGCATTCAACCCAAAAAATATTCGTGTATCCGTGGCAAAACCAAAACCGGAAACCGGCAACAAGTGAAAAACCCCACAACCTTTGATCCTGATCCATTTTTTTTATTTATATAATTGATATTCAATTTTTTATATGTTTATGACAAAAAAACTGAAAAAAGTGCTTGACCCTTACCTTACGTCATAGCCTATCTTTGTTCCGGTCAATGTTAAAAGTGTAATCATGAAGTATCATTCGGTAAAAGAACTGGCCGAAATGGCGGGTATCAGTGTGCGCACACTGCATCATTACGATCACATCGGCCTGTTAAAACCGTCCGTCCGTACCGCTGCAGGGTACAGGATGTATGGAGAGAAAGACCTGCTTCGTTTACAACAGGTCCTTTTTTACAGGAACCTGGGATTTAAATTAAAAGCGATCAGGGATATACTGGACGATCCGGAGTTCGACCTCCTGCAAGCACTTTCGGAACACAGAAAATGTTTGGCAGGGGAGCGAAAACGGATAAAGCTCTTAATGGCTACTATAGACCAGACAATGTATCATTTAAAAAACAGAAAAATGATGAAACCGGAAGAATTATACAGAGGCCTGCCCCGAAAGCAGGCCGAAGCATGGCGAAAGGAAGCCCGGGAAAAATGGCCCGGACAAGTGGAACATGCCGAAAAACAACTGCTGAAAATAAATAAAAAAGATTTTCAGGCTTTACAGGATGGGTTTAAAGCGAATTTTGAAAGGCTGGCCTCACTGAGCGACCGGGACCCGGCAGACATTGAGGTCCAGGCCGAGGTACGGAAGCATTATGGTTATATCATGCGTTTCTGGGGAAGCCCTGACGGAAGTAAAGCAGAAGCTTACAGGGGACTTGGCGATCTCTATGTGCAGGATGAACGGTATACCGAAGTTAATGGAACGTCCAACCCGGCATTCGGCAGGTTCCTGCAACAGGCGATGCACTATTTTGTGCAAACGGAACTTCAGGGATAAGCGTTTTAAGAATCCCAGGACAGGGAATGTAATTTTGAAATGTTTTTGATTCATAACGCTTAAACATTCTTCACATCATTGAACAATAAGACGGGGACAAAAATAAGGTCTCCGCCTGTTCTGTTTGGTTCCGGAGGTCCGTTGTTAATTTTTATGAACCGGTTCATCGATGTGCAGACAATCGTGAACCTGATCCAGTCCGTCGTTGTTTTCGGCTAGAACTACCAGGGAGTCCCCGGTTTCCAGCACTGTCATCCCGTTAGGAGTGATGTACTTCCCCTGTCGTTTTATCATGGCTATGATGGCATTTTTCGGAAAGTGAAGATCGACGATCTTTTTACCGACAGAAGGATTGTCATGCTGTAAATGGATTTCTTCCAGGGCAGATTTGGCGCTGTCTGCCAGGAATATGTCTACCGGGGTTTTGCGTTTCGCCTTTTGCGGCAGGGCCACATGTAACCATTTGGCTATGACGGAGAGGGTGGTTCCCTGTATAAGTACGGAAGTAACCGAAATAAAAAATACGATATTGAATATGATATCGGCCTTGTCAATTCCCGCAAGGAGGGGATAAGTGGCAAAAACAATAGGGACGGCACCACGAAGTCCCACCCATGAGATATACCAGCGTCTGCGGAACTTCATTTTAAAAAAGGCAAGGCTTAAAAAGACACTTACCGGGCGGGCCACAAATATAAGGAAGAGCGAAATAAGCATGCCGATACCGAAAATAGGGGGGATATGGCTTGGGTATACAAGCAGCCCCAGGGTGAGGAACAGGGCGATCTGCATAAGCCAGGCCAGCCCGTCGAACATCCGCATGATGGTCTTTTTGTGGATGATATCCTGGTTTCCGAGATATACGGCACACAGGTAGACGGCCAGGAAGCCGTTGCCTCCCAGAAAATTCGTAGCAGAAAATGCGAAGAACATAAGGGCAATGACCAGAACCGGGTATAGTCCCTCGAAATCGATATTGATCCTATTGACAACAAACTTCCCCGCTTTACCAAAGAGAAAACCCAGGAGCGCACCCAGTATTATTTGCGTAAAAAACACGGGAATAATAGACCATATATTTTCATCCTGGTTGACAACCAGTCCGAGAAAGGCGATCGTAAGGAAATAGGCCATGGGATCGTTACTCCCGCTTTCCAGCTCCAGGGTGGGCCTTATGTTGGTTTTCAGTGCAATATTCTTTGACCGCAGTATAGAAAATACTGCCGCGGCATCGGTAGACGATACGATAGAGCCGAGCAAAAGGCCCTCGTAAATGGTAAAATCGGTAACAGCCCATATAAATACACCCAGGGATGTAGCAGTGATCAAAACCCCCAGTGTGGAAAGTGATATGCCCTGCCAGAAAACGGGTTTGATACTTTTCCAGTTGGTGTCCAGTCCCCCTGAAAAGAGAATGAAGTTCAGGGATACGATGCCGATGAACTGGGCGGTCTTCGGGTCATCGAAATAAATACCTCCTATTCCTTCGGAACCCGCCAGCATCCCCACGGCAAGGAACAATATCAATGTGGGGAGCCCCACGCGGTAGGACGTCTTTCCGGCGAGTATACTGATAAACAACAGGGCAGAACCTATAAGTAAAATGTTTTCCGTAGTAATATTCATAATTATGCAAACAAAAGATGGCAACCGGGTTTTCCGATATCCGGACAACGGGGCTCAGGCTGCTGCTGTTATTCAAAAATCTCGTTGTGCTGTTCCATAACACGGATAAACGTGGTGCGTTTGGTGAGCTCCTTGAGCCGTTGTGCCCCTACATAGGTACATGTAGAACGAAGGCTCCCGAGGATATCTTTTACGGTAGTGCCCACCTTCCCCTTGTAAGGTATTTCCACGGTTTTTCCTTCGCTGGCACGATATGCTGCCATGCCTCCCGTGTGTTTTTCCATGGCGGTTTCGGAGCTCATTCCGTAGAACTGTTTGTACTTTTTACCGTCTTTTTCTATGGTCTCGCCGCCGCTTTCCGAATGTCCGGCAAGCATTCCGCCGAGCATTACAAAATCGGCGCCGCCGCCAAATGCCTTGGCAATATCCCCCGGAATTTTACACCCGCCGTCGGAGATGATCTGTCCGCCCAGTCCGTGGGCCGCATCTGCACACTCTATGATAGCAGATAACTGTGGGTAACCGACCCCTGTTTTTATCCTTGTGGTACAGACACTTCCGGGGCCTATGCCCACCTTGATGATATCGGCTCCGGCCAACAGGAGTTCTTCCACCATTTCCCCTGTAACGACATTTCCCGCAATAATAACCTTGTCCGGGTATTGTTGCCGGGTTTCCTTGACGAACTCTACAAAATGTTCGGAATATCCGTTGGCAACATCAATACAGATAAACAGAATCCGGGGGAACTGTCGTAACAGGAGATTCAGTTTTTCCGCATCTTTTTTTCCTGTTCCCGTACTTATGGCTATGTAATCCGTGATATTTGTGCTGCTGTTTTCCATAAAAACCTGCCATTGTTCCGGGGTGTAATGTTTGTGGATGGCAGTGATAAGTTGGTGTCCGGAGAGTTCAACAGCCATTTCAAATGTTCCTACGGTATCCATATTGGCGGCAATAACCGGGATTCCGCTCCACGTTTTACCCGTATGCATAAATTTGAACTCTCTTTTGAGACTAACGGCAGCCCTTGATTTCAGTGTAGACCTTTTGGGGCGTATCATCACATCTTTAAACCCCAGTTTTATATCGTTTTCTATCCGCATGGCACTATTCTTTTCCTAATTTTTTACTAAAGAAAAGCATTATACCAAAAAAATCCTACATAGAATGAATTTTTTTGAACGTGCGGTTCGCATTACCGTGATCATTCCGTATTACTGTTTTGAAAATAACAGTGAAACAGCACGCTCCCGGTAAACGCCGCGTACAAAATAAATTGAATATATAACGGGGAATTATCTTAATCCGGGATATTTTCGCGGATCGGTCTCGTGCATAATGTCGTATACCTTTTCGAAAATATCTTCTGCGTTGGGTTTGGAGAAATAATCACCATCGGTCCCGTATGCCGGTCTGTGCGGTTGTGCGGAAAGTGTTTGCGGAGCACTGTCGAGGTAGCGATAGGCCCCCTGTTTTTCCACGACTTCCTGCATAAGATATGCCGAGGCCCCGCCGGGTACATCTTCATCGATGATGAGCAGGCGGTTCGTTTTCTTTACACTTTCAACGGTTTCGTGGTGTATGTCAAACGGTAAAAGCGTTTGTGCGTCAATGACTTCTGCGTTTATACCCACTTCCAGTAAATCCCTGGTGACCTGTTCAACGATCCTGAGTGTAGAACCGTAAGAAAGCAGGGTAATATCCGTGCCCTCTTTCACAACTTCAACTTTACCGATGGGGGTTCTGAATTCTCCCAGGTTATCGGGTAATTGTTCTTTCAGCCGGTAACCGTTTAGGCTTTCTATGATGAGTGCAGGTTCGTCACTTTCCATGAGGGTGTTGTAAAATCCGGCGGCCTTGGTCATGTTCCTGGGGGTAAGGATATACATTCCCCGAAGCAGGTGGATGAGTCCGCCCATCTGGGAACCTGCATGCCATATCCCTTCCAGGCGGTGTCCCCGGGTTCTTACGATCACCGGGGCTTTTTGTTTGCCCATGGTCCGGTAGTGGAGTGACGCCAGATCGTCACTCATGGTTTGCAGGGCATACAGGATATAATCCAGGTATTGTATTTCGGCGATAGGTCTTAACCCTCTCAGGGCTAACCCGATACCTTGCCCGAGAATAGTGGCTTCCCTGATGCCCGTATCGGCCACACGTATTTCACCATATTTTTTCTGAAGACCTTCCAGTCCCTGGTTTACATCACCGATATTGCCGCTGTCCTCTCCGAAAACCAGGGCGTTGGAATATTTGGAAAAGAGGCTGTCGAAATTGTCCCGGATGATGATACGCCCGTCTACAGATTTCGGGTTTTCACTGTATTCCGGTAATACTTCGGTTATGGCCGTAGCTTTATCTGGAAGTTCACTGTACAGGTGCGAGCTGTATTTGGGCTGTTCTTCCCGGAGGTAATTGGTGATCCAGGCCGCAAGCCTTTCCTTTTCTTCTGACGGTTCGTGTATAACATAACGCAAGGCACGCCTGGTCAGGGAAAGAAGGTCCTTTTTGACAGGTTCGTCTATGGCTATGAGGTCGTTCTTTAACTTGCTGATAAAGGACTTGTTGGTACTTCCGCTAGCCAGGTCATCGAGCAGGGCGACCGCTTCTTTCTTTTTGTTTTTTATGGGGGTAGTGAATTCTGTCCAGGCTTCTTTCTTGGATTCCCTGACTTCCCTTTTCACTTCTTTTTCCAGGGTGGTCAGGTCTTCTTCCGTGGCAAAGCCGTTGTCAATGAGCCATTCCCGCATCTTCAGGTTGCAGTCGTGTGCTTTTTCCCACTCCAGTCGCTCCTTATCCTTGTAACGTTCGTGCGATCCGGAGGTGGAATGCCCCTGGGGCTGGGTGAGCTCCGTAACATGAATAAGTACCGGAACGTGTTCTTCACGGGCCAGTTTCCCTGCATTCTCATAGGCTTCCACAAGGGCAGGATAATCCCAGCCCTTTACCACAACAATTTCGATGCCGGGCCGGTCATCACGCTGAAAGCCTTTCATTACTTCGGAGATGTTCTCTTTGGTGGTCTGGTGTTTTGCATGGACGGAGATACCGTACATGTCGTCCCATATACTCATCACCAGGGGAACCTGCAATACTCCTGCAGCATTCATGGTTTCAAAGAAGAGCCCTTCGCTGGTGCTCGCATTTCCTATGGTGCCCCAGGCCACTTCATTGCCGTTTACAGAGAAATTGCTGCTGTCCATTTCCCCGGCATTCCTGTAGATTTTGGAGGCCTGGGCAAGTCCCAGCAAACGGGGCATCTGGGCGGCAGTAGGTGAAATATCACCGCTGCTGTTCTTTTGCTCCGTCAGATTTTTCCAGCTCCCGTCGTCGTTGAGGTTGTGAGTCAGGAAATGTCCGCCCATCTGCCTTCCGGCACTCATGGGTTCCTTCTCAATATCCGTATGGGCATAGAGCCCTGCGAAAAAGTGTTTTGCGCTGAATTCACCTATGGCCATCATAAAGGTTTGATCCCTGTAATAGCCACTGCGGAAATCGCCGTTTTTGAAGGCCCGGGCCATCGCCAGTTGTGGAACTTCCTTTCCGTCACCGAAAATACCGAACTTGGCCTTTCCCGTCAGGACTTCCCTTCGCCCCAACACACTGCACTCCCTGCTCATTACAGCTATCCTGTAGTCGTGCAGTACCTGGGTTTTAAAATCGTTGAAGGTAATATCTTTTTGAGAATCTGTTTCGGTATGCATAGTGTTGTTTTAAAGGAGTACAAAAGTAAGGAAAACATTCCTTTTTTGCAAGGCTGAATCGGGTTGATAACATGATATTTTGATAATTTAAAACCCATTTTTTTAATAAAAAACCAAAATTTTTTAATTTGTCAGCTTTTTGTTGCATATTCTCTAAAACTTCTAATGGGATTTCCGGTTCAGGAAAATTATGTCTTTTTTACAAATTTAGTAAGGATCACAATCTGTTGTCCGGCTATCTTTCCTTCAATCTGTTCCGGATTGTCGGCTACGAGGGAGATCTTTCTCACTGCCGTTCCCCGTTTTGCAGTAAGGGAAGTGCCTTTTACCTTCAGATCCTTGATGAGCACAACCGTATCCCCGGTCTCCAGAACCATGCCGTTACTGTCCAGGTGTTTTATGGCCTTTTCTTTCTCCTTTTCGCCTGCTGCTGCCCAGGCCAGGGTTGTTTCATCGAGATACATTATGTCAAGGAGATCTTGCGGCCAGCCTTCCGGCTTTAACCGCTGAAGCATGCGCCATGCCACGACCTGTACTGCAGGGACAGTACTCCACATGCTGTCGTTGAGGCAACGCCAGTGGTTCGGGTCCGTAGTACCTGGATTTTCTATTTGCCGCAGACAGGTTTCGCTGATCAATATACAGGCATCTGCCCCCTGAACCGGGGCAAAAGGTACTTCGTAAACACATAAATGGTCTGTTGCACCGCTAAGTTCACAAACAGAGCCACTTCTTTGATGCAATTGTTCTTCTATACTCATTCTTTGATTTAATATATGACAGGGCAAATATAGCGGAATAAAGGTTTACGGCATGTGAAAAGATCATCGGAAGAAGTGTAAACACGTTTCCCGGATCGTGAGTGGTTATATTTTGCAGTTGTTTGAATAACAGATAAGAATAAAATATTCCGTTATGTTTAACAGGTTGGTTTTTAGTGTTTTTACCGCCATTCCGTATATGAGTTCAGTATCCGTTTGAGTAATAAACCTTATCATTTGTCTTGATATGACTTTTACAACGGTAATTTTTGGGAAATTACAGGAGAACGCTTAAACATTATTCACGATATATTTAATAACCGTCCCGGCGTATAAGTGAAAGTCTTTTCTTCTCTGAAACAGGTGCGTCTGCCCCGTTAGAACCATTTCCTGGTAAAGAGTTTTACAAGTGTCTTGGGTTGCAGAGTAACGATAAAGCGTATTTTCTGGTCGTACCGGGGCTGTGCTATTTCCCAGCCGTTATTGGAATAGAGGGGGAAGTAGAGTTCGAAGTAATCGGTAACCAGGTTCAGGCGGATACCGGAATCATAGACAAACCGTCCCGGTTCCCGTTTACTTTTCAGCCAGCCTATATCGCCGTAGAGCTCCACCCACTTCCAGATATTGAAACTGGCATTGGTGGTAATCATCCAGTTATTGGCGTAGGGGTCTTCGAATTTTGATTTGAAGCCTCCCTCGGCAATAATGATCTCCTGGCTGAGTATCCCGGTGGTCTCCGACCTTCCGAGGTAACCGAAGTCAAAAAGGTAGTCTGTAGGACGGTCCAGGGCAAAGCTGAAATAATCAGAACTGGTATCGTTATAGATGAACTTACCGGCAAACAACCTCACGTTGAGCTGCCGGTTGTTCTGGTACAATTTCCTGAACTCGAGATCAAAGGAGAGTTTTGAAAAATTGTTGGCCAGCTGGAAATCGGTAAACCAGGAGAAATGGTTGATAATGCCGTTATTCGAATAGGAATACCGGGTGTTGAATACGCTGTAATCGGGATCGGTATCGTCGGTGTTTATAGTCTCGTCTTTTTCGCGGATGACATTGATAAAACGGAACGTGAGCGATTCCCTTTTGTTGGACCGAAAATCATCTGTCCGGAAACCGAGACTTATGGCTGGTGTTATGGTGCTGTATCTTAAATCTTTGGCGTAGTGATAACTGGAACCGCTTACCGAAAAAGTGGCCAGGTAGAGATTACCTTGGTCGAGGTAGTTCCGGTAGGCAATTAAGCCCGAACCTACCAGTGCTTTTTCTTTGGTACCGTAAGAAGGAGTAAGGTCGTAAAGAAAGGGTTTGGCCGTCAGGGCCTTGTTGTGTAAACGCATTCCGGCCACAACGCCGTCATAGTAGTTGTAGGTGGCTGTGGGGACGTAGAATACCTGGTTGTAATAGGGGTTTTCCGCATCTTTAAAGAACCGGAACTTCAGCCTTCTGTTCTGGGAGAAAAAACCGTTGAGGGACTTCCAGTTGTCACGCTGGTTGAACTCGGGAATGATTTTGTCGTAATTGAGTACCAGCCTTTTTTCATTGTTATTCGGGATGCGGAATGTTTTTTCGCCGACAATGTTTTCAAACCAGTATTTGGAAAGCACAGTATCGTTGCGTACCCCGAAAAGCGAAACGGGAACATTGGTGCGCCTTTTGTTTTTAATGGTGACGAAGATGGAGTCTTCGGTCTTCTTCACCTTCTTTATGGTGAAATCTATTTTGTGCCGTGTACTTACGTATTCGTCAAAAAACCAGTCGATGTTTTTTGGGGTATCCGTTTTGAGGTTTTTTTCAAAATCACGGGCATTGACATATTCCAGGCGGTAATTGTTGTAAAAGCCCTTTATTTTTTTAGGGATGCTACCGTCCCCGAGATAGTTTTCCAGGTAAACCAGCCCGAGTCCTGCCTTGTATTTCCCTGCAATTTTTTCATTGAATTTTATGAGTTCGTCCTTGGGTGTGGCGATCGCCTGGTCTATGTTCTTGCTGGCCATGAGCATAAACATGAGGGGGTATTGTTCATTGAATCCCTTCTTGGCCAGGTGGAAACTGCGTACGAGCCATATGTCGGAAAGTTTTCCCATGAGTTTTATGTCAGGGTAAAACGTTTCCACATATTTTATCATCAGGTAGGTTTGTATGGCGTCGGCGATCCATTTGTCTTTCCGGGTGTCCAGGAACAATGTGTTTTCAAGGTAATTGTTCAGTGCGGTTTTCAGTAACTTCATTTCGTACTGGAACTCTTCCGGGAAGGGGCGTAAAAAAGCGGGTAACTGGTTAAGTCCGTAAAGCGGGGTTTTCCGGTATTCGGTTTCGGTGACCAGCAGCCTGGAGTGCGGGTATTTCCCAAGATTGTCGTAAATGAAATGGATGATTCGGTCTGTCGTCAGTGTCTTGACCTCTTCAGACAGGTCCTTGGAGACGATGTTGGTAATAAGCGACAGATTGGTGTTTGTATAGGTAGTGAAACTGTTCTTTTTTTCCAGGTACAGCTTTATGTCGTTCCTGTCTTTGCCTGTGAGTACCGCCTGTTGCAGATGGTCTATGTTTTTTGATTCTTTAAGGTTGAGGTCGGTATTGAGAACGTAACCTTCGGGGTAATTGAATACTATTTCATAATCGGTTTTGTCTGTATAGAGGTCGTCAAGGTCCTTGTTGCTGTACAATACCCAATCATCGTTATATACTGCCGGGGTAATATACCAGTACCTTAGTTTGAAATTCCCGTTCTCTTCATAGCCGTATCTGGTAAATTCCGCGGAGGGAATTTTGACAGAATAGGACAACTTTAGGAGGAAGTCGTCTCCCGGGTACACGGGAAAATTTAATTGCACCCTGATAATGTCTTTGGAGTCCATTCGTTGCCATCCTATAGGAGTAAAATTTTTATCGACGATGGAAATGACCTTCGTGCTTCCCCTGACTTTGTTTTTGGCCAGATGCAGGCTTTTGTTGAATTCCTCCCCGAACCTTTTGGCCAGGGCCGTGTTTTTCCCTGAGTAGGCATTGTTCCAGTCGGTAAGATAAATGGCATTGAGCGTATCGGAAGAACGGTTGTGGAAACTGATTTCCTGCTGAATATTAATGGTTTTTGTCTCCGGAAGAAACCTGGCAACGATGGTCTGTTTATTTTGTGCGGTAAGATCGGCGGAAACCAGCAACACTATAATGAGAAAAAAGAGGGGAAAAACGGAAAAACACCGCATCAATGCGGGCAACCGGTATCTGTATGCAAGATGTTTTACGCTTTTATAGTGTTGTGGCATTTTATTTTAAAAGTTAGGACTGAGGTTGGACTCTTTGTAAAAGGAATCTAATATATCAAGTACTTCATCTTCGGTATCTACGATTTTTACAAGATCCATATCCTGGGGGCTGATATTTCCATGTGATTCCAGGAGGGTAGTCCGGACCCACTCAAAAAGGCCTCCCCAAAATTCGGACCCCACCAGAATAATGGGAAATTTACCGATTTTTTTAGTTTGTATAAGGGTAATGGCTTCAAAAAGTTCGTCCAAAGTGCCAAAGCCCCCGGGCATGACCACAAACCCCTGGGCATACTTGACAAACATCACTTTGCGAACAAAGAAGTAATCGAAATTCAGGTTTTTGTCGCTATCGATATACGGGTTGTCGTGTTGTTCGAAGGGGAGGTCGATGTTGAGCCCTACGGAGGTGCCTCCTCCGAGGTGTGCCCCTTTGTTCCCCGCTTCCATAATACCGGGGCCTCCGCCGGTAATGACCCCATATCCGTGGTTTACGATTTTATAGGCGATTTTTTGAGCCAGGTCGTAATACTTTTCCCCCGGTTTTGTTCTTGCCGACCCGAAAATGGACACGCACGGGCCTATCTGGCTCATTTTTTCATATCCGTTTACAAATTCGCCCATGATCTTGAATATGGCCCAGGAATCGTTGGCCTTGATCTGGTTCCAGCCTTTGTGATGTTTATTGTTCATTCTTCAGTTCAAATTAAATAAGGTTACTTTCTGTCCATCTAACGCGGTGGGGTAGTTTCCCGGTATCCCGGTCCTCCTGTTCGAAGCGGCGGGAATTTTGTTTGCCGGTCCCGACCGGTTGTACAAACAGGCCCGAAGCAAGCGTGTGAGTATGGTACAGTGTCCCTATTTTTACTTTTCTTTTTTAAATTCGGTTTATCCGGTGTTAATATATTGTTTTTATTTTGATTAATTTCAACCTGTATGAATGTTTATATCCGCAAATGCACAAAAACCTGCCGGTTTTATTTGTTGTACTACAGGCAAAGATACACCTGGTTTTCCCTGAGTGGTAATCACACTAATACAATTCTTTTTTCAGGAACTTGGCCGTATAACTTTCAGGGTGTTCCGCCACTTCTTCGGGGCTCCCGGTCGTAACGATCTGTCCGCCTGCTTTTCCGCCTTCGTAGCCGATATCGATCAGGTAGTCTGCCATTTTTATCACATCAATATTGTGTTCTATGATGAGAACAGTGTTGCCCTTGTCTACCAGTTGGTTGAGTACGTCCATCAGGACCCGGATATCTTCAAAATGAAGTCCTGTTGTGGGTTCGTCCAGGATGTAAAAGGTGTTTCCGGTATCCCTTTTGGAGAGTTCGGTAGCCAGTTTAATGCGTTGTGCCTCCCCGCCGGAAAGTGTTGTGGACTGTTGTCCCAGGGTGATGTATCCCAGGCCGACATCCTGAATGGTCTTGAGTTTCCTGTAGATCTTGGGAATGTTCTCAAAGAACTCCACCGATTCGTTGATGGTCATGTTGAGGACATCCGAAATGGATTTCCCCTTGTACCGTATTTCCAGTGTTTCGCGGTTAAACCGTTTTCCCTGGCAGGTCTCGCACTCTACGTAGACATCGGGCAGAAAATTCATTTCTATGACTTTTACCCCCGCTCCCTTGCAGGTTTCGCACCTTCCTCCCGCAACATTAAAACTGAAGCGGCCGGGTTTGTACCCGCGTATCATGGCCTCCGGGGTCTTGGAAAAGAGATTGCGTATTTCGCTGAACACCCCGGTATATGTAGCGGGATTGGACCGCGGCGTCCTTCCTATGGGCGACTGGTTGATGTCTATAACCTTGTCAATGTGCTCCAGTCCCTTAATGCTTTTATACGGCAGCGGTTTTTTTACGGCATTGAAAAAATGTGCGTTCAGGATAGGGTAAAGCGTTTCATTGATGAGGGTCGATTTTCCGCTTCCGGATACCCCGGTAACCCCGATCATTTTGCCGAGCGGAAGGGTAACATCCACATCTTTGAGGTTGTTCCCGCTACAGCCTTTTAAGTGAATTGACTTCCCGTTGCCTTTCCTGCGTTTTTCGGGGACTGCTATGCTTCTGGTGCCGTTCAGGTAATCTGCAGTAAGGGTGTGGTGTTTTTTTAATTCTTCCGGATGCCCCTGCGAAATGATCTCCCCGCCGTGCCGGCCCGCTTTCGGGCCAATGTCGATAACGTGGTCTGCCCGTTCGATCATGTCCTTGTCGTGTTCCACCACGATCACGGAATTCCCGATATCCCGGAGAGACTGCAATGAATTGATAAGCCGTTCGTTGTCGCGCTGGTGCAGGCCTATGCTGGGTTCATCGAGGATGTAGAGTACCCCGACAAGTTGAGAGCCGATCTGCGTGGCCAGGCGGATACGCTGTGCCTCCCCGCCGGAAAGGGATTTGGAACCCCGGTTCAGGGCGAGGTAATTCAAACCCACGTCCAGGAGGAATTTCAGGCGGGAATTGATCTCCTTCAGGACCTCTTCAGCTATTTTAAACTGCTTTTCGGAGAGGTGTTCCGGCAACTTCTCAAACCACTTTGCCAGGTCTGAAATATCCATCGAAGCGAGTTCGGCAATGTTCTTGTCATCAATCCTGAAATAGAGGGACTCCTTCCGCAGCCGTGAGCCTTCACATTCGGAGCAGCTCACCTTGTCCATGTATTCCTTGGCCCAGCGCCTTACGGAAGCCGAGGGGTTTTCCTTATACTGGTTCTGGATGAAGTTGATAATACCTTCGAAATCAATTCTGTAGTCGCGTGTAATGCCCAGTGTTTTGGAGGCTACGGAAAATTTTTCATTACCGCCGTAAAGAACCATGTTAAGGGCCTCCTCCGGAATGTCTTTTATGGGATCGGTGAGCTTAAAGTCAAAACGTTGTGCAATGATCTCTACCTGTTTGAATATCCACGACTTTTTATATTCGCCCAGCGGAGCGATCCCGCCCGATTTTATGGTAGCATTGCGATTGGGGATGATCTTTTGGATATTGATCTCCCGTACCGAGCCCAGGCCGCTGCAATGCGGGCACATACCCTTGGGGGAATTGAAAGAGAAAGTGTTGGGCTCCGGGTTGGGGTAGGAGATCCCTGTAGAAGGGCACATGAGGGTACGGCTGAAATACCGGGCCTGTTCACTGCCGTGCTCCATGACCATCAGTACATCATCTCCGTGATACATGGCCGTATTGATGCTCTCCATGAGCCTTTTCTGTAATTCTTCATCTTCATTTACCCGGAGCCGGTCTATGACGATTTCAATATCGTGTGTTTTGTAACGGTCTATTTTCATCCCCTTTTCGAGGTCCCTTATTTCCCCGTCTACCCGTACTTTTACAAAACCCTGTTTGGCAATTTGTTCAAAGAGCTCACGGTAGTGCCCTTTTCTGGATTTGATCACGGGGGAGAGGATGTGCACTTTTTTTCCTGCAAAATCTTCGAGGATGAGGTCTTTGATCTGCTCATCGCTGTAGCTTACCATTTTTTCGTCGGTGTTATAGCTGTAGGCGTCTGCTGCCCGGGCATAAAGCAGTCGCAGGAAGTCGTATATTTCCGTAATGGTCCCTACCGTGGAACGGGGGGAGCGCGAAGTGGTTTTCTGTTCTATGGCAATGACCGGGGAGAGTCCGTCTATTTTATCCACGTCCGGGCGTTCCAGTCCGCCCAGGAACTGTCGTGCATAGGCAGAAAAAGTCTCTATATACCTGCGTTGTCCTTCGGCATAGATCGTGTCAAAGGCGAGCGAGGATTTCCCGCTCCCGGACAGCCCGGTGATCACCACGAGTTTTTCCCGCGGAATGGTAACATCTATGTTTTTGAGGTTGTGAACCCTCGCCCCGAGGACTTCAATATTTTCTTCGTAATTCGTCATGAGAAATGCTTAAAAACAGCTTTTTGGACAAAGTGACGAAATTACGAATTTTCTACTTATTTTTATGCTATAGTGTGTTACAAATACTTTTTATATTCAGGCATGCGTTTCTGCCCGGTTGTACTTTTGTTTCGGGATCAGGGATTTGTCCGAATACCGGTGAACACTTACTTAAAACCGGTTTTGCATTATGACTTGAAATGCTGATGATACGTGAGTTTTGAAATTATAGAATCATGAACGCTGAATGATGAATGTCGAATGTCGAAGTGAGGTTAGATATTTTGACGGAAAAATTTCATCATTCGACATTCTCCGGTTCGTTATTCGTAATTTCCGGAAACCTCGATCTCGTATTTACCGTTAAAATCCGTAGTGGCGCCATTGGTAGTTCCTTTTTCTACTACATTTACTCCTGCCAGGGGGGGGGGTGCCGCTCTCGTCGGTAACCGTACCGGAGATGTTTTTTGGGCATTAGCAAAATGTAAACTGGCGATCAGGGTGCATAGCAAGCAAGTTCTTTCATGATTTATTGTGTTAGTTGACGTGAATTTACTATTAAAAATATGTAAATAATAGTTATTTTTTAACGTTTTTTGGTTAAAAAACATTCTTTATAGTCAGAATTATAAAAATAAAAAGAAAGGGTTGCCTTTTTTATATTTTGTTTTCAGATGAGGGAATTTGGTATGGAGAAACCTATTAAAAAATTGTAGTTAATTCCTCTTATATTTGCAGTCGCAAAAAAATAAAAAGATGAAAGCTGGAATAGTAGGATTACCCAATGTGGGAAAGTCAACCTTGTTTAACTGTTTGTCTAATGCCAAGGCACAAAGCGCCAATTTTCCGTTCTGTACCATTGAACCCAACCTGGGGGTGGTAAATGTGCCTGACTACAGGCTGGAAAAACTGGAGGGATTGGTTAAACCGGAAAGGGTAATGCCTGCAACGGTGGAGATCGTAGATATTGCCGGGCTGGTAAAAGGGGCCAGCAAAGGGGAAGGCTTAGGGAACCAGTTCCTCGGAAATATCAGGGAATGCCATGCCATTATCCACGTATTGCGTTGTTTTGACAACGGTAATATTGTACATGTGGACGGTAGTGTAGACCCTGTACGGGACAAGGAAACGATAGATATGGAATTGCAGCTTAAAGACCTGGAAACCGTAGAAAAACGACTGGAAAAAGTGAACAGGGCGGCTAAAACCGGCGATAAAGAGGCACAGAAGGAACAGGCGGTGCTGCAAAAATTTAAAACGGCGCTGGAAAGCGGGATTTCTGCGAGGGCAGTAGACGTTAACGAAGAAGAAAAGGAGATCATTAAGGGATTCCAGTTGCTTACCGCAAAGCCTATCCTGTACGTTTGTAATGTAGATGAAGCTTCGGCCAAAGAGGGTAACGCTTATGTGGATAAGGTGAAAGAAGCGGTAAAAGACGAAGATGCCGAGATTATCGTCCTTGCTGTCGGCACGGAAGCAGATATTGCCGAACTGGAAGACTATGAAGAACAGCAAATGTTCCTCCAGGACATAGGACTGGAAGAACCCGGTGTTGCCAGGCTTATAAGGACGGCCTATAAGCTCCTTGACCTGCAGACCTATTTCACGGCCGGGGTCAAGGAAGTAAGGGCATGGACCGTTAATGTGGGCGCTACGGCACCCCAGGCAGCCGGAGTGATCCATACCGATTTTGAAAAAGGGTTTATCCGTGCGGAAGTCATAAGTTATGAAGATTATGTAACCTATGGCAGCGAGGCAAAAGTAAAGGAAGCCGGGAAAATGCGGGTGGAAGGTAAGGAGTACATCGTGCAGGACGGCGATGTGATGCATTTCCGGTTTAACGTATAGGCCAAACAAAATATGGAAATATACGGGGGGATTGTACATCCGGTATCCGAACTCGCAAATACGTGTTTCAGTGTGCCTGTTAATCAACAATATTGTCACTCTTATTGTTGATTAAATTAATTTTTACGCCTTTCATAATTTGGCCGGAGTTGCTATATTAGCGTCTGAACCAAACTTCTTATAAAATGTCGCAAACGTCTCAGTACACCGAAGAAAATATACGTTCACTGGATTGGAAAGAGCACATCAGGATGCGTCCCGGAATGTATATCGGTAAGCTGGGGGATGGTTCCAGTGCCGATGACGGTATCTATATCCTTCTGAAGGAAGTGACAGATAACTGTATAGACGAATTTGTGATGGGGGCCGGAAAAACCATCGAAATAAGCGTACAGGGCAATAAGGTAACTGTGCGCGACTACGGGCGGGGGATACCCCTCGGGAAAGTGGTTGACGTAGTGTCCAAGATGAACACCGGCGGGAAATACGATTCCAAGGCCTTTAAAAAATCAGTAGGGCTCAACGGGGTCGGCACCAAGGCAGTGAATGCCCTGTCTTCCTTTTTCCGGGTGGAATCCACAAGGGATGGTAAATCCAAGTCTGCTGAATTTGAACTCGGCAGCCTGGTCAATGAAGAAGAACTTTCCGAGACTTCGAGACGGAGGGGGACCAAAGTGTCTTTTATACCGGACGAGGCGATATTCAAGCACTACAAGTTCCGGAATGAATACATAGAACGGATGATCAAGAACTATGTTTATCTCAATCCGGGATTGACCATAGTTTTCAACGGGGAAAAGTTCTATTCCGAAAACGGTCTCAGGGACCTGCTGGAGGACAATAACAATATGGAAGACATGCTGTACCCCATCATCCACCTGAAGGGTACGGATATTGAAGTGGCGATAACTCACAGTAAAACACAGTACAGCGAAGAATACCATTCTTTTGTGAACGGACAGAACACCACCCAGGGAGGAACACACCTGTCCGCTTTCCGGGAAGCGGTAGTAAAGACCGTCCGGGATTTTTACGGAAAGAGTTTCGATGCATCCGATATACGCAAGTCCATCATCGCGGCAGTCTCTATCAAGGTAATGGAGCCTGTTTTCGAAAGCCAGACCAAAACCAAACTGGGATCGACGGATATGGGTGACGGACTGCCTACGGTGAGAACCTATATCAACGATTTTATCGGTACACAGCTCGATAATTACCTGCATAAAAACCCGGAAACGGCAGAAAAGCTGCAACGAAAGATATTACAGGCCGAACGGGAACGCAAGGAACTGTCCGGCATAAGAAAGCTGGCCAAGGAACGGGCCAAAAAAGCCAGCCTGCACAATAAGAAATTGAGGGATTGCCGGGTGCACCTTACCAATATGAAAAATAACAAGCGGCTGGAATCCACTCTTTTCATTACCGAGGGGGACTCTGCTTCGGGGTCCATTACCAAGTCCAGGAATGTCAATACACAGGCCGTATTCAGCCTTAGGGGAAAACCGCTGAATTCTTACGGGATGACCAAAAAGGTGGTGTATGAGAATGAAGAATTCAACCTGCTGCAGGCCGCTTTGAATATAGAAGAATCTTTTGAAGACCTTCGCTATAACAATATCGTTATTGCTACCGATGCCGATGTGGACGGGATGCACATTCGACTGCTGCTTATCACTTTCTTCCTGCAGTTCTTTCCCGAACTCATCAAGGAAGGACATCTCTATATCCTGCAAACTCCGCTTTTCCGGGTGAGGAACAAAAAAGAGACCATATATTGCTACAGCGAAGAAGAAAGAAAGGCTGCCATACGTAAACTGAAGGGAAAGCCCGAAATAACCAGGTTTAAGGGACTCGGAGAGATTTCTCCCGACGAATTCAAACACTTTATCGGTGACAATATCAGACTGGACCCCGTAATGCTCGACAAGGCCATGTCTATTGATAACCTGTTACAGTTTTATATGGGTAAGAACACGCCGGACCGACAGGAGTTCATTATCAATAACCTGAAAGTGGAACTGGACCTGATCGAGGAAGAATAACGGTGGCCATACGCATACCCCGACCGCTTTTCAATCAATAACGACAACCATCACCGTAACGTTTATAAATTAGCTCTGTAAATGGAGGAAAATACAGAAAATCAAGATCCGAATAACGAGGAAACAAACGCAGATTCCATTACCCGGGTAACCGGGATGTACAAAGACTGGTTCCTGGATTACGCTTCGTATGTGATCCTGGAACGTGCGGTCCCGGCTATTGAAGATGGTTTTAAGCCGGTTCAGCGCCGTATTCTGCACGCCATGAAAGAACTCGATGACGGCCGCTATAACAAGGTGGCCAATATTGTGGGGCATACCATGCAGTACCATCCTCACGGAGACGCCAGTATCGGTGATGCGATGGTTCAGGTGGGGCAGAAAGACCTGCTTATCGATACCCAGGGAAACTGGGGGAATATCCTTACGGGCGACAGTGCGGCGGCTCCCAGGTATATAGAAGCGAGGTTGTCTAAATTTGCCCTGGAGGTGGTATACAGTCCCAAGATCACCGAATGGCAGTTGAGTTATGACGGACGAAAAAAAGAACCCGTAAACCTGCCCGTGAAATTCCCGCTGTTGCTGGCACAGGGAGCGGAGGGGATTGCCGTGGGACTTTCCACTAAAGTACTCCCCCATAATTTTATAGAACTGATAGATGCTTCGGTAAAACACCTCAAGGGCAAATCCTTTAAGTTATACCCGGACTTCCCTACGGCGGGTATTATGGATGTGACCAATTATAATGACGGTAACCGCGGAGGACGGATAAGGGTAAGGGCAAAGATTGCCCAGGTAGACAAGAATGTGCTGGCCATTACGCAAATTCCATTTGGCTCCAATACATCGTCCCTCATAGATTCCATCCTGAAGGCCAATGAAAAAGGCAAGATAAAGATCAAGAAGATAGAGGACAATACGGCGGCAGAAGTAGAGATACTGGTCCATCTGCCGTCGGGTATGTCCCCGGACAAGACCATAGATGCATTATATGCGTTTACCGCCTGTGAGACCTCCATTTCTCCGCTCGGATGCGTTATTGAAGATAACAAGCCTTTGTTTATCGGGGTTTCCGAAATGCTGAAACGGTCTACCGACTATACCGTGCAACTCCTGAAACAGGAACTGGAAATACAGTTAAAAGAACTGGAAGAACAATGGCACTTTGCTTCCCTCGAACGTATTTTTATCGAGAAAAGGATTTATCGCAATATTGAAGAAGAAGAAACCTGGGAAGGGGTTATCAGTGCCATCGACAAAGGGTTGCAGCCTCATATCAAACACCTGAAGCGGGCGGTGACCGAGGAAGATATCACTAAGCTGACCGAAATACGGATAAAACGTATCTCCAGGTTCGATATCGATAAGGCGCAACAGAAGATCGAGGCCCTGGAAGGTGAGATCGAACAGGTAAAATACAACCTGGACAATCTTATAACCTATGCCATAGACTATTTTAACAGGTTGAAAAAGACATACGGAGAAGGCCGCGAGCGAAAAACGGAGATCCGGGTATTTGACGATATTGAAGCTACAAAAGTGGTGATTCGCAATACCAAGCTCTATGTCAACCGGGCCGAAGGTTTTGTGGGGACCTCGCTCCGCAAGGACGAATACGTGTGTGACTGCAGTGATATCGACGATATCATTGTATTTACCAGGGAAGGGAAAATGGTGGTGACCAAGGTAGAGGCCAAAACCTTTATAGGAAAGAATATTCTTTACGTTGCCGTATTCAAGAAAAAAGACAAGCGCACCGTATATAACCTGATCTATAAGGACGGGAAAGGCGGGGCGAGCTATATAAAGCGATTCCACGTTACTTCCGTGACACGCGACAGGGAATACGACCTTACGCAAGGTAAAAAAGGTTCGGAAATCCTTTATTTCTCGGCCAACCCCAACGGGGAAGCAGAAATGATCACCGTATTCCTGAGGCAGGTAGGGAGCATAAAAAAACTGAAATGGGATGTGGACTTTGCCGATATCCTTATCAAAGGCCGGCAGTCCAAAGGAAATGTTGTTACCAAGTATGCCGTAAAGCGGGTAGAATTGAAAGAAAAAGGGGTATCCACACTCAAGCCCCGGAAAATCTGGTTTGACGATACCGTACGGCGCCTCAATGTAGACGGAAGGGGAGAGCTCCTCGGGGCGTTTAAGGGAGAAGACCGTTTGTTGATCATTACACAATCGGGAGTGGTAAAAACCATACAACCCGACCTCTCTACGCATTTTGACGATAATATGGTGGTACTGGAGAAATGGAACCCCAAAAAGCCCATATCCGCAATTTATTATGAAGGGGAGAAAGAACGTTATTTTGTAAAGCGTTTCCTGGTAGAAAACGAAAACAGGGAAGAGCTGTTCATTACCGAACATCAAAAGTCACAGCTCGAAGTGGTGTCGACAGACTGGCGCCCGGTAGCCGAGGTGGAATTTGTAAAACCCCGCGGAAAACAACCCAGGGAAAACCTGGTGGTGGAACTGGAAGACTTTATTGCCGTAAAGGGAATAAGAGCCATGGGGAACCAGCTCACTGCCGATAAGGTAAAACAGGTGAATCTCCTCGAACCCCTGCCTTTTGACGAGCCGGAAGAACCGGAAGCAGAAGACATGGATGTGGTTGACGAAGAAACGGTAGGCGAAAAGAAGGAAGCGCCCGGAAGTATAGAAGCCTCGGGAAAGTCCCAGATAAGTCTCGATTTTGAATAACCCTTATAGCTTTGTGTGTGTTTTTGGTGGTTAAAAGGCATGGGCAGGTTGCAAAACAAGCGCAGGTCCCGAAGGCAAAATGGAAGAGGCTCCCGGGACCACTGAATTGCTATCCGGAATAAAAAAAACAGATGACGGTTGTAGCAGAACAGACTGCTGAAAAAGGATGTGAAGAAATAATATAAAAAAACCTAAAACCACGGACCGGGACGTGGTGTGGTCAGGATTCTTCCTGTGTTTCTGCTCCCGGAGCGTTGTTTTTCACGGAATCAATACCGTTTTCCATTCCTGCTTCCGAAGCGTACATCTGGCTTGTGCCTATGATCTGCCCGTTTCCCGCCTTGAGATTAAAGTAAAACTTTCCGTTTTTGGCTGTTTTCCTTTCGAACTTGGTCTCGTCCTGGGCATTTTTTTTCACGGAGGTAATCCCGTTTTCCGCAGCACTTTTACTGCTGTATGCTTCACTGCTCAGGATTACTTGCCCGTTTTTGGCCTTTAAAGTAAAGTGAAATCCCCCTTTGGTATTTTTCTTTAATTCAAACATAGAAGGTAATGTTTTATTGGTTGTGCTAGTAAATATAATAAAAATGAGGGAAGTATAGTGTTAAATATATACTGTTTTAGGAAAGAAGTATTGGATGTATAGAAGTAAAAAGCCCGAAAAAAACTACATTTCGTAAGTATACGATAAGGCAGGGGTTTTTCGGGCGTATAGCACTTTTACCGGACGATATCCCCGGGAGTATAAGGGAACTACAGGGGAAAAAACGCTTTTAAAGCCGTTATTTGAACATGTCCATTCCGGGGATGCTGGGCATTCCTTCTTTGGCTACCGAAGCCAGTTCGGCTTCATTGACCTTGGTAGCTTTTTCAATGGCCTTGTTCAGGGTAATAACAAGGTAGTCTTCCAGTTGTTCCCGGTCTTCCTGCAATGAAGGCGCTATTTCCACGGCCTTGATTTCACGGTTGGCCGTAATAGTGATTTTAAGCAAACCATCACTTGAGCTTTCGTCTATTAAAACACTGTCTAAGCGTTTTTTAGTTTCTTCAATCTTTTTCTGGGTTTCTTTTAGTTTACCCATCATTCCGGTGAGATCTCCCAACATTATTTCCTGATTTTAAATAAATATAAATGCAAAATTATTAAATTGTACTGCTTTTTGGGCGAAAATATTATAAAATCGTTATGAAAAAAATAAGTGCTTTGCTCATTATAAGTGTTATTTTTGCCACATCGTGTAAAAATAAAAATACTTCCGAAGTGACCAAAAACATTACACCTCCCATAGCGGAAAAAAAACCTGTTCCTTTAAAAAAACACGGAGATATACGGATAGACAATTATTTCTGGATGAACGAAAGAGACAATCCGGAGGTGATTGATTACCTCGAACGGGAAAACGATTACAATGAAAAGATGACTGCGCATACGAAGCAGTTCCAGGATGATCTTTTTGAAGAGATGAAGTCCAGGATAAAGGAGGATGACGCATCTGTTCCCTATTTTTATAATGGCTACTGGTATGTCACCCGCTATGAAAAAGGAAAGGATTATCCGGTATATACCCGGCGAAAGGGAACGATGGATGCCGAAGAAGAAATTATCTTTGACTGCAATGAAATGGCAAAAGAATATGCCTATTTCCGGTTGCAGGGGATTAACATCAGTCCCGATAACAAACTGGCAGCGTTTGGCGTGGACACCCTGAGCAGGAGAATTTACACTATCAGGGTAAAAAACCTCGAGACCGGTGAAATATATTCCCGTGAGATCGAAAATACCACGGGGGGAAGTACCTGGGGGAATGACAATAAAACGTTGTTCTATACTGCAAAAGACCCGCAGACCCTGCGCTCGGAAAAAATATACAGGCATGCACTCGGAGCCGAAAAAGAAGATGAACTGGTGTATCACGAAGAGGACGATACCTTCAATGCCTTTGTGTATAAGACAAAATCCAGAAAATACATCGTTGCCGGTTCCCACAGTACACTTACATCGGAATACAGTATCCTCAGTGCCGATGAACCCACTGCTGAATTTAAGGTGTTCCAGCCCAGGATACGCGGATTGGAATACGATATAGCTCACTACGACGACCATTTTTATATTGTCACCAATGCCAACGGGGCCACCAATTTCAAACTGATGAAAACCCCGGAAAACAATACGGACAAAGCACATTGGGAAGAAGTGTTGCCGCACCGGGAAGATGTTTTGCTGGAAGATATAGACATCTTTAAGGACTTCCTGGTGGTCAGCGAACGTAACAGGGGGCTCAATAAAATCCGTGTGATGCGCTGGGACGGGGAAGTCGATTATTACCTGCCCTTTGACAATGAGACATACATGGCCTTCACGACCACGAACATCGAATTTGATACGGACACTTTGCGATATAGCTATAATGCGCTTACGACCCCGCTTTCCACAATAGATTTTAATATGGTGACCAGGGAAAAAGTGGTCAAGAAAGAACAGGAAGTGCTGGGCGGTAAGTTCGATAAGGATAGCTACACTTCCGAAAGGGTCTGGGCTACGGCCAGGGACGGTAAAAAGATACCGGTGTCCCTTGTTTACAGGAAAGGTATTAAAAAAGACGGAAACAACCCGTTACTGCTTTACGGTTACGGTTCTTACGGGGCCACCATAGACCCTTATTTTTCATCCGTAAGGCTTAGCCTGCTGGACCGTGGCTTTATCTATGCCATAGCACACGTAAGAGGAGGGGAGTACCTGGGAAGACCCTGGTATGAAGACGGAAAACTTCTCAAAAAGAAAAATACGTTTACCGATTTTATCGATTGTTCCAAATTCCTGATCGGGGAAAAATACACTGCACCGGAACATCTGTATGCCATGGGAGGCTCTGCCGGCGGATTACTGATAGGGGCCGTGGTAAATATGGCTCCGGAGTTGTATAACGGTGTTGTGGCCGCCGTGCCTTTCGTAGATGTGGTGACCACCATGCTGGACGAATCCATACCACTTACTACCGGCGAGTATGACGAATGGGGGAATCCCAACGAAAAGGAATATTACAACTACATAAAATCCTATTCACCTTATGACAATGTTGAAGCCCGGGCATATCCCAATATGCTGGTCACCACGGGGTATCACGACTCGCAGGTGCAATACTGGGAACCTGCAAAATGGGTGGCCAAACTCAGGGACTTGAAAACAGATGATAATATACTCCTGTTTCACACCAATATGGATGCCGGGCACAGCGGAGCATCAGGGCGTTTTGAAGCACTTCACGAGGTTGCCGAAGAGTACGCATTCATGTTAGATTTGGAGGGAATTAAAGAGTAATAAAAAAAAATAACTAAATTTGCTCGGTTTTTGGTTTTTTCAAAAGAAACCGACTTTGGAACCAAACACATGTTATATGGAACAAAAAATTAAGGCTTACAATAACGTATTAGAGCTTATCGGAAATACGCCAATTATAAAACTTAATGCCATAACCAATTCCCTCCAAGGAAATTTTTATGCAAAGGTAGAAGCTTTTAACCCCGGCCATTCCACAAAAGACAGGATAGCACTCTATATCATAGAGCAGGCGGAAAGGAACGGAATACTAAAGCCGGGAGATACCATTATCGAAACCACCTCGGGCAATACCGGGTTCAGCATCGCGATGGTGAGTATTGTGAAAGGGTATGACTGTGTGCTGGCGGTGAGTTCCAAATCCTCGCAAGACAAGATAGATATGCTGAGGTCAATGGGGGCCAAGGTATACGTGTGTCCCGCTCATGTCAGTGCAGACGACCCCCGTTCCTATTATCAGGTGGCAAGGCGTATGCACGAGGAAATGAAAGGGTCGGTTTATATCAACCAGTATTTTAACGAACTGAATATTGATGCCCACTACAATACTACGGGGCCGGAATTGTGGGAACAGACCGGAGGTACTATTACACACCTTATAGCCTGCAGCGGAACCGGAGGCACTATTTCCGGTACGGCAAGATATCTTAAAGAACAGGCCAAAAAGAACGGAAAGGACATAAGGATCATAGGAGTGGATGCCTACGGGTCCGTGCTCAAAAAGTACCACGAAACAGGGGAGTTTGATTCCAAGGAGATCTATCCCTACCGGATAGAAGGCCTGGGTAAAAACCTTATCCCCACGGCTACGGACTTTGACGTGATCGATAAGTTTGTAAAGGTAACCGACGAGGAAAGTGCACATACCGCAAGAGAGGTCTCCAAGACCGAAGGACTTTTCGTGGGGTATACCAGCGGAGCGGTAATGCAGGCTGTAAAACAACTTGCGGCACAAGGGGAATTTGATGAGAACAGCAACGTTATTATGGTGTTCCCCGACCACGGCTCCAGGTACATGAGCAAGATATACAGCGATGAATGGATGCGTGAACAAGGATTTTTTGACAGTAAAAACATCGAGGAAGAACAGAAAATAGAATACATAAAGTAAGAAAGTTCTAAAACATCCGCTAAAATGCGGATGTTTGTTTACAAAATGGGTGCTAATAGTTCATATCTTCCCGAAAATTTTTGTGAAGGCATATTTAAAATATGTAATTTAGCCTGTTCGTGCTAAAAAAATTTTATCATAAAATTTTGAGATCTACATGAAGGATTTATTTGACAGGATCATTGAAAATAAGGGACCATTGGGAAAATGGGCGTCACAGGCAGAAGGGTATTTTGTATTCCCGAAACTGGAAGGCCCTATTTCCAATAGAATGAAATTCAACGGAAAGGAAGTTATAACCTGGAGCATCAACGATTATCTGGGCCTGGCGAATCACCCCGATGTGCTGAAGGCCGATGCGGAAGCAGCTGCCGAGCACGGCAGCGCATATCCGATGGGTGCGCGGATGATGAGCGGGCATACCGATGTTCACGAAAAACTTCAGGATGAACTGGCAGCTTTCGTTAAAAAAGAGGCTGCATATCTGCTGAATTTCGGTTACCAGGGGATGGTTTCGGCCATAGATGCGCTGGTAACCAAAGACGATATTATCGTTTATGATGTGGATTCCCATGCCTGTATTATAGATGGTGTGCGTTTGCATATGGGAAAACGGTTTACCTTTATGCACAACGACATTGACAGTCTGGAGAAAAACCTGGAAAGGGCTACCAAAATGGCCGAACAGACCGGAGGGGGAATACTGGTTATTTCCGAAGGTGTGTTTGGCATGCGGGGAGAGCAGGGAAAACTGAAAGAGATCGTAGCCCTGAAGGAAAAATATAAATTCCGCCTTCTGGTAGACGATGCACATGGTTTCGGAACACTCGGAGCTACAGGTGCCGGAGCGGGAGAAGAGCAGGATGTACAGGACGGCATAGATGTGTACTTTGCCACCTTCGCTAAATCCATGGCCAGTATAGGAGCTTTTCTGGCCGGTGACAGGGAAATTATAGACTACCTGAAATACAATCTGCGTTCGCAGATGTTTGCAAAATCCCTGCCCATGGTCTTTGTAAAAGGTGCGTTGAAACGCCTTGAAATGCTTCGTACCATGCCCGAGCTCAAAGGGAAATTGTGGGAAAACGTAAATGCCCTGCAAAACGGCCTCAAGGCCCGTGGGTTTGATATAGGAACTACCAATACCTGTGTAACCCCGGTATACCTTAACGGAAGTATCCCGGAAGCCATGGCGCTGGTGAAGGACCTCAGGGAAAATTACGGTGTTTTCTGTTCTATTGTCGTATATCCCGTAATCCCCAAAGGCCTTATCCTTCTCAGGATGATCCCTACGGCGACCCATACACTGGACGATGTGAATCAAACGCTCGATGCCTTTTCCGCGATCCGTGACCGATTGGAGAACGGTACGTACAAAAGGCTTTCCGCGGCAGTTTCTGCTGCAATGGGAGAGTAGTTAAGATATATAAGCGTATTGAAAAGGCATTGTGCAAAACGCAGTGCCTTTTTTGTTTCCGGTGAACCCGTATTCCGAATATCGGATCAAAATCAAAAGTCGTGAAGTAAAATTGGATTTCTGGGCTATGGGATGAGATGTAAGACCTATGACTGTAAGATACAGGAAGTTTTTCAGGTATTGTTTTACCGGGATTGCAGCTATGTTGAAAATATTTATGGTTTTTAAAGGTGCTCTGATGACAGTGAAAGCAACCTGCAACGCGTAATCCCTTTTCATTTTCGCATGGGCCTGTTCCCGAATATCCGGATTTTTACTTATCTTAAATGGGGCATATTGTCTTTTATTAATCCCGGAAAATATGGAAATTAAACAACATAGGTTTATTCAGGGCCATAAACACGTAGCTTATAAAGCACAAACCTTTCCTGAAGAAGAAATGCTGCGGAGAAGCAGGGAATTTTACGATTGGATGGAGAAACGCCGTTCCGTCAGGGATTTTTCCGGTAAACCCGTGCCGAGAGAAGTGATTGAGAATATTATCCGGACCGCTTCGACCGCTCCGTCCGGGGCCCATAAACAACCGTGGACTTTTTGTGTGGTATCTTCTCCTTCACTGAAAACAAGGATATGTGTCGCCGCAGAACAGGAAGAAAAGGAAAATTATGATCGCAGGATGAGCGAAAGCTGGAAGAAGGACCTGGAGCCCCTGGCCACAAATGCCAGTAAATCCTTTTTGCAAACTGCGCCCTGGCTGATCGTAGTTTTTAAAAAGGTGCTGGAATATGCCGATCATGGGGAAAAACGAAATAATTATTATGTAAATGAATCCGTAGGGATAGCCTCCGGCATGCTCATTACCGCCATACATAATGCAGGCCTCGTTACCCTTACCCATACACCGAGCCCAATGAATTTCCTGGCAAAAATACTGCAACGCCCGGACAATGAAAGACCGTTTTTACTGTTACCCGTAGGCTATCCCGCACCACAGGTGTTTGTTCCTGACCTCAAAAGAAAGGAATTGCATGAAACAACGGTGTTTTACGACTAAGAAATAGTTACGGAAAGGTTTTAGTGCAATTCAAAATTCACATCTACAGTAACCTCCCGGGCAATTTTGTTGCGTACGATACCCGGTATTTTAATACCAAAATCTGAAGGAGTCGTTGTAAAAGCGGATTTGAGGACTATTGTGTTTTCCGATTTTTGCAGCGTCACGGGAATGTCCATTGCCCTGGTCGTTCCCTTGATAGTCAATTCACCGCTGATCCGGTATTCGGAAGGGTTATCGTTCAGGGAGCCTATGTCGAACCCTTCGATATGTCCCCGGAAGGCGGCTTTGGGATATTCGTCGGACATGACGTAGTTTTCGTTAAAATGTTCTTCCATAAGAGCTACCTTAAACCGGAAACTCTTTATCAGGACAAGCGATGCGAATTCCCCGGTGGCAGCATTCAGTATGGCAGAGGCGCTTTGTGTACGGGCATCTACCTCCTCAAAAGAAGGTACCGAAGCCTCGAAATGTATCTCTCCCGACCGGGTAATGTATTTTTTCTGGGCCTGTAAAGGAGTACCCGCCGATATCAGAAATGCCAGAACAAGGCTTGTCAGTATGCCGGTTATCGTTACTCCTGTATGAATCCCTGGTCTGCCCATTCTTCGATAATATCCCTGTTCGCCTGGCTCATAAGTCCCGTAGGAGGCATGGGATTACCGGAACTGTTTATTCTCGTAAGAAGCCCCCTGCTTTCTATGGCCTGTTTCACGGCATTATAGGTTGTAAGGTGCATTGGCGCATTGTTCTGCGGCGGATCGGAGTGACAGCTCAGGCAATTACTCTGTATTATAGGGGCAACGTCATCTGCATAAGTTATTTCTTCTCCCGGATCGGGGTCGGGATCCGGGGCGAGATCGTCATCGCTGCTGCTGGAGCAGGATAAGGTAAGCAGCACAGTTAAAAACATACTGCTTAAAATGGAAATAATGCCCTTGGTTTTCATGACTTTGTAGCAGTTTTAATGGTTGAAAAAACATCATGTTTATGTATAAATTTAATAAAAAATTAGGGTTTTTTATGGTTTTATTTTAGTTTTTTAATTAAAAAGGATCATTAAATTTATGTGTATGTGATTTCTGTACATATAAGGATAGGGATGTAACATGATGCGGGGAAGTGTTTATTCAAAAAAAATATATTGCGGAATAAGAGTGATAAGGAGAGATTTGTTTAATTTGTGTAGAGAACAGTTGACGAAGCGATTGACCGGTTCTTTTGCATCAGCACTATTTAAATTCAATTTATTCGAATGAAAAAGATCATTATTGCCATAGACGGTTATTCTTCCACCGGGAAAAGTACCATAGCAAAGCGACTGGCCCGTGAATTAGGGTATGTTTATGTAGATACGGGAGCCATGTACCGGGCAGTGACGCTTTTTGCCATGGAGAAGGGATTGCTGGACGGTGAAGAACCGGACAGGAAGAACCTAATCCGGAAACTTGATACTATCAGTATACGCTTTGTTCCCAATGCTGACCTTGGATATGCCGAAACTTACCTGAATGGCACGAATGTCGAGGAAGAAATAAGAAGCATGGAAGTCTCCAACCGGGTAAGTGCAATAGCAGCTATTCCCGAAGTGAGACATAAACTCGTGGAGGAGCAACGAAAGATGGGAGAAGAAAAAGGAATTGTTATGGACGGCAGGGATATCGGTACCGTGGTTTTCCCTGATGCGGAGTTAAAACTGTTCATGACCGCATCTCCTGAAATCCGTGCAAGCCGCAGGTATAAGGAATTGCTGGGCAAGGGGAAAAAGGTAACTTATGAAGCGGTATTGAAGAATGTCATAGACCGCGATTATATCGATTCACACCGCAAAGACTCCCCGTTGATAAAAGCACCTGATGCCATAGAGCTGGACAATACCGATATGGGAAAGGACGAGCAGTTTGAGCGCATCTACAACCACGCTCTTCGCATGATAAACAAAAAAAAATAAAGGGGTAGTGAACCCCGGATTTCATTTCTGCTTTCCGTATAATTGTCCGGAAGAAACGCGAACCCGGGATTTTTTGATCAGGAAAGTCTCGGGATTACCAGTTCCTGGTCAGGGTGTATGAGATCCGGATTCTTCAGTTTGTCCGTATTGGCCTGGAAAATGGTATTGTACTTGGAGGCGTCCCCGTAATAATGTTTGGCTATTTTTCCCAGGGTCTCGCCTTTTTGTACCACGTGCCTGTGGTATACAGAGGCGTCCTCTTCCGCTACACGGATATCCGCTTTGATGTCTGTCGGCTGATTGCCGCCGATTTCCTTGATCTTG
This sequence comes from Sinomicrobium kalidii, assembly GCF_021183825.1. GTDB lineage: Bacteria > Bacteroidota > Bacteroidia > Flavobacteriales > Flavobacteriaceae > Sinomicrobium > Sinomicrobium kalidii. The sequence continues at coordinate 4,499,259 of NZ_CP089211.1, forward strand.
TCCCAGATGATGTTTTTTTCATACTGGGTATTGGTGGTTCCTTTTAGCTTCAGGATGCCATCGGCTTCCTCTACGTTGCCGTTTTTGATCTGCAGCGCCGCACCCAGGTCAAGGACCGGCTGGTATTTTGCTTTAACACTCATTGTTTTGTACATTTAATAATTAAACCTAGTAAATATACATAATTTGTGCAGTATTTTTTGTGTTAACGTTGTAAAATTATCGTTATAAAATGGATGAAATGCACAAAAAAACGGATAAACCCGAAAAGATTCCAATATAAAATCCGGTTATTGAAAATTATGCAATAATTTTTCAAGGCTTTATGACCGATTTTAAACAAATAAATTTATTTTCGTCATGGGAAAACAACATGCCATTTTTCCTTCTTTTCAGGGATTGTCCCTGTTGAACAACCGGTGCGAAACGATGAGTTAAACCGTATTTTCGTCCCGGTATTTTAAATGACCTTTTTAATGAAGAACAGTAAATGGAAAAAATTTTTGAAGACACAAAAACTGCCTTCGCCCTAAAAACCGATGCGGAACTGGAGAGGGCGTATTTTCTGTTTAAGCTGATCGCCAATCAGCCTTTGGTACGAATAGGTACCGCAGTGACCAATTTTGCCATCAAGACACACCTCCCGGTGGAAGGACTTATCCGATCTACCGTATTCGATCATTTTTGTGGTGGTGTGAACGAAGAAGATTGCATGCCGGTCGTAGACAAGATCTTTGAAAAAGGGGTCTGCTCCGTGCTGGATTATTCCGTAGAGGGAAAAGACGAAGAAAACCCGCTGGATGAGTCCCACAGGAGAGTTATTGACATACTGAATTTTGTCAAAGAGAAGGAAGCCATACCCTTTGCCGTGTTCAAACCTTCCAGTTTTGGCAGGTTTTCACTCTTTCAGAAAATAAGTGAAGGCAAAGAGCTTACGATCCGCGAACAGGACGAGTGGGACCGCGTGGTCAACCGTTTTGATTCTTCCTGCCGGAAAGCCCACCAGCTGGATGTATCACTGCTGATAGATGCCGAGGAAAGCTGGATGCAGGATGCTGCCGATAACCTGATCACCGACATGATGCGGAAGTACAATAAAAAGAAGGTTATCGTATACAACACCTTGCAGATGTACAGGTGGGACCGGATGGATTTTCTGAAGAAACTTTACCGGCAGGCCGAAGAGGAAGGCTTTTATGTAGGGGTAAAACTGGTACGGGGAGCCTACATGGAAAAAGAGAACGAAAGGGCGGAAGAAATGGGCTATCCTACTCCCATTTGTCCTTCCAAGGATGCCACGGACAAGAACTATAACGAAGCCATAACCTATATGCTGGAGCACTTGGACCGTATGGCCATTTTTGCCGGAACACACAATGAGGAAAGTTCATACAGGCTTATGGAACTCATGGAGAAGTACAGAATCGCCAAAGACGATTCGAGGGTGTGGTTCGGGCAGTTATACGGTATGAGCGACCACATAAGCTATAATCTCGGTGCCCGGGGGTATAATGTGGCCAAATACCTGCCGTTCGGCCCGGTGAAGGACGTGATGCCCTACCTGATCCGGAGGGCGGAAGAAAACACCTCCGTGGCCGGACAGACCAGCAGGGAACTGTCCTTGCTGAAAAACGAAAGAAAGCGAAGAAAGCTGGAATTTTTATAGGTAGTGAAATTATGGATACTGCATTCAAAAATGTTAGTATATTTGAAAAGTAAAAAACCGTTGTGTATTGTTACTTTCACTTTCCATAAAGAACTATGCCCTTATAGACGACCTCAAGGTCCGTTTTGACCGCGGGCTTACGATCATTACCGGGGAAACCGGTGCCGGAAAGTCCATATTACTGGGCGGGTTGTCACTTATACTGGGCAAACGTGCAGACCTGAACAGCTTAAAGAGCAAAGAGAAAAAGTGTATCATAGAAGCCGAGTTCTCAGTAGAAGATTACCATCTGCAAACACTTTTTGAGAAACTTGACCTGGACTATGAACCCAATACCATTATCCGCCGGGAGATCCTTCCCGGCGGTAAATCCCGGGCTTTTGTAAATGATACCCCGGTAACGCTGGATGTTTTGTTGACCCTGAGCCTCAGACTCATCGATATCCATTCCCAGCACCAGACCCTGCAACTTACCAATAACGATTTCCAGTTCCAGGTTATCGATGCCATAGCCGGGAACAAGCAGGGGATAGAAAAGTATAGAAATAAACTGGCGGCATACCACAAGGCCAAAAAAGAACTTCAGGGGCTGATAGACTTTCAGCAGGAAGCTGACAAAGAGCAGGATTACAATGCATTTCTGCTCAAGGAATTACAGGAAGCCAAACTGGAACCGGGTATGCTGGAAGAACTGGAAGCCACTTTCGAAAAACTGAACAATGTTGAGGAGATCAAGGAAAAACTGGCTTTCTCCTCCCAATTGTTAAGTGACGAACATGCCGGTATCCTGGTCAACCTCAATGCCATGCGGAATGCGCTGAGCAAACTTTCGGACTATGGCCCCCGCTTTGAAGAACTGCAAAACAGGATCAATTCGGTATTTATAGAACTCGACGATACTTTTAACGAAATAGAAAACATAGACGAGACCGTAGAAGCCGACCCGCAGCAACTGGAACAGGTAAATACGAGGCTGCAGCTTCTCTATGACCTCCAGAAAAAACACAATGTACTGGAAGTAGAAGAGCTCATAAGGATTCAAAAAGAACTGGAAGAAAAAATATCGGTTACGGAAAATCTCGAAGCCGACATTAAAAACAAGCAGCTCGAGGTCCTGAAACTGGAAGAAGAGCTGGACAAACTGGCTTCAGGAATACACGGAAAAAGAGTGAAGGAAGCTCCGCAATTGAAAAAAAACCTGGAGCGTTCGCTCGAAAAACTGGGCATGCCCAATGCCTCTTTTAAAATCGAAATAAGGCCAACCACATCGTTTTTTGCCAACGGTAAGGACGAACTGCACTTTTTGTTCTCGGCAAACAAGGGAAGCGGTTATGGCGAATTGAAAAAGGTGGCTTCCGGAGGGGAGCTCTCCCGGATCATGCTCTCCATAAAAGCCGTACTGGCCCGGTATGAGAAGCTGCCCACCATAATGTTCGACGAGATCGATACCGGGGTTTCCGGGGAAGTATCGGACAAAATGGGAGATATTATGCAGCAAATGAGTGAAACCATGCAGGTGTTTTCCATTACCCACCTGCCGCAGATTGCCGCCAAGGGAACAAGGCATTTCAAGGTGTATAAGGAAGACTCCGGGGGAGTGACCTCTACCGAAATAAAAGAACTCTCAACAGACGAACGCATTGTAGAGATCGCCGAGATGCTGAGCGGGAAGAACATTTCCGAATCGGCCATATCCCACGCGAAAGAATTGTTACTGTTGTAATGGTTTTCCGGGCAGGGGAGACTGAATGAGATTGACGGGAATTGAAAAAACAAAGCTTTAAAAACTGAAAAGAACCTAATAAACGACAAACATAGAGATAGAAATGTACAACTTACTGAAAGGAAAAAAAGGAATTATTTTTGGTGCCCTGGATGAAAATTCCATCGCCTGGAAGACTGCTGAAAGAGTTCATGAAGAAGGAGGCACTTTTGTGCTGACCAATGCACCCATAGCCATGCGGATGGGACAGATAAAGACATTGGCGGAAAAAACAGGCTCGGAGATCATCCCGGCAGATGCCACAAATGTGGACGACCTGCAGGAGCTTGTGGAAAAATCCGTGGAGATATTGGGAGGAAAGATCGATTTTGTACTGCATTCCGTCGGAATGTCCGTAAATGTGAGGAAAGGAAGGCACTATACCGATCAGAATTATGATTTTACGACCAAGGGATGGGACGTGTCTGCCGTATCCTTTCACAAGGTCATGCAAACCCTGCATAAAAACGATGCCATGAGCGAATGGGGGAGCATCGTGGCGCTGACTTATATGGCTGCCCAGCGAACTTTCCCCGATTATAACGATATGGCCGATAACAAGGCCTACCTCGAATCTATCGCCAGGAGTTTCGGCTATTTCTACGGGAAAGACAAAAAGGTCAGGGTAAATACCATTTCGCAGTCTCCTACACCTACTACAGCAGGGCAAGGCGTAAAAGGCTTTGACGGTTTTATCGCCTATGCCGATATGATGTCACCTTTGGGGAATGCTACTGCTGCCGAATGTGCAGACTATACCGTAACCCTTTTCTCCGATCTTACAAAGAAGGTGACCATGCAAAACCTCTATCACGATGGCGGTTTTTCCAACACCGGGGTCAGCAACGAGGTGATGGAAAAGTTTATGAAATAAAAGATCACATAAAATACATATAAAATAAATCCCGCTACCTGGCTTTGTCCGGGGTAGCGGGATTTTATTCTTTACGGGATGGCCCGTGATCTATCCGTGCATTGTTTCCTTTTTACCCAGTTCTTTCATGATTTCCGCTTCGTATTCCAGCAGGTCCTGCCATTTTTGGTCCACTTCTTCCCGGTTTCCGTACCGGCGGGCGAAAGAGAGGAACATGGTATAGTGATTGGCTTCGCTGGTCATCAGGTTCCTGTAAAATTCGGCCAGCTCGTTGTCCTCTATGTTTTCGGAGAGGAGGCGGAAACGTTCACAACTGCGTGCCTCGATCAGGGCCGCATACAATAACCGGTGGACAAGGTGCGATTCCCGGCTGCCGCCTTTCGGGAAAAATTTCATGAGCCGTACCACATATTCGTCTTTTCGTTCCCTGCCCAATATCCAGCCCCGGGCAATGATCCTGTCGTGTACCATTTTAAAATGACTTATTTCTTCCTTTACCAGGGCAGTCATGGCCTGGACGAGGTCTGTGTATTCCGGGAAGGAAACAATGAGCGAAATGGCCGTACTGGCCGCTTTTTGCTCACAATAAGCGTGGTCCGTTAGTATTTCTTCGATGTTTTTCTCTACAATGTTTACCCAGCGGGGATCTGTCGGTAATTTTAGTCCTAACATGCCTTTTCGGTATTTTCTGCTATTTGTATCAGTTTGTTTACGGTGTTCCAGTTTCTGGTAGTGGCACGGATTTTCAGCTTGTTTTCAAAAAAATTATTGGACAGTTTCGTTTTTCCGTATCCTTCGGGGCAATAGAGGTATATGCACGTATCGGTGACCGTAAACCGTTCGGCTTCGCTTGCGTAGGGTTCCAGTTTTTCTACCTGTTCTGCGGAGGGTGCTTTGCGGATAAAGGTAAAGTAGCGTCTTTTGGTGTCTCCTTCGGAAGGCGGGTAGGGACTGCGGTCTCTTAACTGTTCGAGCACTGCCCTGGTCTTGATAAAGGCAGTGACATTTTCGTAGCCGAATACAGTTTCTATTTCTTTTTCAATACGTGCTTCCAGGGTGCTGGCATTTTCGTCTGAAGCGCAATTAAATACGATATTTCCACTCTGAACATAAGTGGTGATATCGGCGAAACCAAGTGTTTCAAACAGTTTTTTGAGCTCCGCCATTTTTATGATATTCTTCCCCGAGACATTGATCCCCCGAAGCATGCAGATGTATGTTTTCACGATTTTATGGTTTTACGGCAAAGATAATAAATTCGACAGGGGAAAACTGTCCGGCATATTATCGGTTCCTGCTCATCTGCATGGAACGTCGCAGCATTTCCAGGAACATTGCAATGCCGATAACGAGGACACAACCTATGAAATTGAGCCACAGGTAGCCTATTTGTTCCTCTACGTAAATAAAACGGTAGTAGATAAATAAAATGATCGACTGGGTGAGCACGGCACTCCAGAAAACCGCGTTTCCGCGTACAAACCGGAAAAAGAAGGCCAGGAGGAATATGCCCAGTACATTGCCATAGAATACCGAACCTATGATATTCACCAGCTGGATGAGGTTGTCTACCAACGATCCGAAATTGGCAAACAGGATGGCAATAACACCCCAGAGCAGTGTAAACCATTTGGATGCCGAAAGATAATGGCCGTCTTCTTTCTCCGTTTTGTGGCTTCTCTTGTAAAGGTCAATGGTGGTAATGGTCCCGAGGGCGTTGAGTTCCGAGGCAGTTGACGACATAGCCGCCGACAGGATAACAGCGAGCAGTAGCCCTATAAAGCCCCTGGGGAGGTTGTTGAGTATAAAATGGATAAAGACATAATCCTTGTCGTTCGTTTCAATGGAGGCATCAGCCTTTTCGATCAGTTTACGGGCCTTTCCGCGGTTTTCCCTTTCCTGCTTGTTTATGGCCTGTATTTTACGCTTGGCGGCCATGGTGAGCTGGTAATCCTTTACATTCAGGACTCCCGAATAATGTTCCTGGGCCATCTTCTTCCGGGATTCCAGGAGTTGGTGCTCCTCTTCCAGTTGTTTGTACTCGTCTGAATAAGATGAGTTTAATACGGCTTCCGTTGCAGCAGGGTTAAAGTTGAGCGGGGAGGAATGGTATTGGTAAAAGACAAAGACCATAACCCCGACAAGCAGAATAAAAAACTGCATCGGCACCTTCAATAATCCGTTAAAAATAAGCCCCAGCTGACTTTCCCTTACGGAACTCCCGGAAAGGTAGCGTTGCACCTGGCTCTGGTCCGTACCGAAATAGGAAAGCATCAGGAAAAAACCGCCGGTAATACCGCTCCAGAAAGTATAACGGCTTTGGGTGTCCATGGAAAAGTCCAGGATATTCAGTTTGCCGTTGGCCCCGGCTACTTTCATGGCTTTGCCGAAGGTCAGATCGTTGGGCAGGTAGTCCAGGATAAGAAAAAATGCGACGAACATACCGGACATGATCACGAACATCTGTTGTTTCTGGGTGACGTTTACGGCTTTTGTACCCCCTATCACCGTATACACAATAACAAGGGAGCCAATCATTATATTAAGCGTTTTCAGGTCCCATCCGAGTACGGCAGACAGGATGATGGACGGGGCATAAATGGTGATCCCCGCAGCCAGTCCCCGTTGCACGAGGAAGAGAATGGCAGTAAGGCTCCTGGTCTTCAGGTCGAAACGTTGTTCGAGGAACTCATATGCGGTATATACCTTGAGCCGGTGGTAGACCGGGATAAAAACCATGCAGATAACGATCATGGCCAGAGGAAGCCCGAAATAGAACTGAACGAAGCCCATGCCGTCGTGGAAAGCCTGTCCCGGGGTCGACAAAAAAGTGATGGCACTGGCCTGTGTGGCCATTACGGAAAGTCCTACGGTCCACCATTTGGCTTCCTGGTTGCCCAGGATATAGTCCTTTACCGTAGTGTTTTTCTTGGTCTTCCACGTACCGTAGACCACGATGAAAAGAAGCGTGGTATACAATACTATCCAATCGATGCTTTCCATGTACTAACAGTTTTCCAGCATTATGAAATAGAAGAAGATAATATAGAGGATATTGGCGATAAGTACCAGGGTGTAGCTGGACTTCCAATGCCATTTCCGGGGAGTGTTATGTTCTTCCGGTTGTTCCATTACTGGGTGGTGATATTTTTTTTACGGTTTTTGATATTCACTTGATGAAAATGTTCCTTCGCCTGGCCATGCCTTTAGGGGACAGGAAAAGCCAAAGGTCAGTTGTGTTTATCCCCGGCTTCCTTCCCGACGGAAAGCATATTGGCAAAGAGTTTGAATGCGCCGGGAACCCCTGCCGGCAGTTCCCGGAAAAAACTCAGTCCTGTGTAAATATAATAACCTTTTCCGTAAGGGGCTACCAGAAGGCTGCCTTCTTTGGCTTTTTCCCCTTTGTCGTGCATGGACAGTACGGGGGTGTATTCCCCGGCCCATTTATCGGGAAAGTACAGCCCGCGTTCCTGTACCCACCCTTCAAAATCCTGACTCGTGATCTTGTTGGGGGAGTTCAGCAGGGGATGGGTTTCGTCTATAAACTCTACCGCCGCATTTTCATCGGTAACCCTGTCCCTGGATACGCGAAGGGGATAGGGGGGCATAACGTCCAGCTCGCTTCTCCTGCCTACGGTGTTATACTGCACGATCAGCGTCCCGCCTTCTTTTACATAGTTCAGTAAAGCAGGCTGTGCGGTATGCAGGGATTCCAGTACATTATAGGCCCGTATACCAATAACCACGGCATCGTAACGGGCCAGGGCAGAAGCCGAAATATGGTCGGCATCCAGGAAAGTCACGTCATAACCGATCTGTTTGAGGCTCTCCGGCACCTTGTCGCCCGCACCTGTAATGTAACCTACGGATTTCCCCGCCTTGTCTATGTTGAGCCGGACCACTTTGGCTTCGGAAGGCAGCAGGACAGATTGTGTGGGGATATGGTCATAACTGATCTCCATAAGTTCCTTGTTGTAGGTGTCTCCGTTGATATGTACGACCGGTGTTATCAGCCCTTCGCTTTCGTCTTCCGGGGGAGTGACTTTGAACAATACGGTCTTTTCCGCTCCTTTTTTTTCTGTGTGTACGGGGTAACTTTCGGGAGAAACGTTCCATCCGTCGGGAACGTTCAGGGTAACGGTACCGTTTATTTGTTCCCGTATTGCCGTTACTGTAACGGGAATGCTTTTGGGACCGTTAGCGAAGATACTTACCTTGTTGGCAATGGCGGCCGTAACCGGGGGAAGTATTTCAAATGGCTGGTAGCGTTCGCCCCCCGCCGGATCGGTATGTTTGTATATGATGTTTTTCCGAAAAGCGATATCCACACCGTTAATGACAACGTGGAAATTGGCGGTCAGTATGTCCGGGGTTTCCGGCAGGCCGATAAATTGTTGCTCAGCCCTGTACATACCCAACGTGCCTTTTTGCATTAACCAGTACGGGGCAGTATAGTTGGGTGTGTCCGGAATTTTGGTAGTGAGTTCAAACCGCTTTTCTTTGTTGTAATCGAGTTTGGCGGATGCGTTTTCCACAGTCCCGGAAGGTGCTATTTCTATACTGTTGAGTGTGATGTCTGCATTGCTCCGGTTGATCGCTTCTATTTGCAGTTTTAATGAGCTCCCCGGAGTGGCCCTCGGTGTCGGAGCCACTGCTTCCAGGTAAAGCCCTGCACACGCCTGGATAATTTCTTTTAGTTCTTTGGTCTTTACCGATTTCCAATAATTGTCCTCAAGTTTTTGGATAAGCGTATATGCTTTTATCAACTGCGGGATGTGCTCGGACGGGTCTTTAAAGTTGAAATGGTGCTCTACGGATTTTAACAGCTTGGCAATTTCCTCGGTGCCTTCCAGCCGGGACCAGGTGGTGTTGATCCCGTCAAAAATGTTGTTGTTTTCCGGCATGTCCCCTTTGAGCAATTCCAGGTATTCCGTTTCGCTCCCCCTGGAGCCCGAACTGCCAAACCCCTGGCTGCGGTGCTGGCTACGGCTCAGGGCTGCTATTTCGCCATTGCTTTTGCCCAGTGCGGGGTAATACCCGCCCATGTCTACACTTACCAGGTTGTCTTTGTTGGCTTTCCTGAACTTTTCCTCACTGCCGTAAAACCACCAGGAAGTATTGAAAAAGAGCCTTCGGGGCTGCCATGTGGAAAAGGATGTCAGCTGACCGGGATATGAATTGCTGTTTCCGGCAAGGTCAAAGGCTTCTACACTCAGCATGGCCGAAGTAGTATGATGACCGTGAGTGGTTCCCGGGGTGCGGTGGTCAAAACGGTTGATGATCACATCCGGTCTGAACTTTCGGATGGCGCGTACCACATCGGCCAGTACACTGTCTTTGTTCCATATGTTTAGGGTTTCGTCGGGGTGTTTTGAAAAGCCGAAGTCATTCGCCCTGGAAAATAATTGTTCCCCGCCGTCTATGCGCCTCGCCGAAAGCAATTCTTCGGTCCTGATGACCCCGAGGAGTTCCCGGAGTTCCGTACCGATGAGATTTTGCCCGCCATCACCCCGGGTGAGGGAGAGGTATGCGGTCCGGGCGTGTACTTCATTGGAGAGGTACGAGATCATCCTGGTGTTTTCATCATCCGGATGGGCAGCCAGGTAGAGGGCAGTTCCCAGAAAATTGAGTTTTTGTACGGCATGATATATTTCGGAGGAAGAATATGTTTTCGGCTGTTGCGGATATAGGGTCAGGGAGGTTAAAACAAATAGCAAGAGGAGGGTAATTTTACGCATTTCAGTTAGTTTTAAATTCCGGTTTCGCGTTGCGGAAAGACTGTTTCCGATAATTGCCACAATATATAACTGTCTTTCAAATATAGAAATAATAGCAATTATGCTATGGTGTTTAGGCTTTCTTTAACTATTTAAAGGCTTTCACTGCCGTCATCATCCTTGTTGCTGTTTACCACTTTTACTCCTTTTTGCAACATGAGGTTATTAGGATAAGTAATGAGTTCATCCTCATCTGTTCGGAGCAGCAGGTGAAAAGCTTTTATGTCTTCTATTGTGGCTTCCGTAGGAAAATCTTTGTCCTGTATCTGTATTCTGTCGCCTATTTTATACGGAAATGTAAAAAACAGGATGATCCCCGCCGTAATATTGCTCAGGATGGACCACTGGGCGAACAGTGCCACACCGATAACGGCAAATACCGAAGACAATAACAGCCCGAGGTCTTTAAAATTTACATTCCAGATAATATTAATAGTGATTATACCGATAGAAAAAATGGCAAAATTGGCATACCTCAGGATCAGGGACGTCCGTGCCTCGTTATAGTTGCTTATTTTACCCACTTTACGAATAATCTTGAACAGGATAAACTTTAAAAGTAAAAGCAGTACAACAGCAATGGTGCTGTATAATAGCTGATCCTTGTATAAGGACAAAAAGTTGTTCATTGTTATCGGATTATTGTTTCGTAGGGTAAAGATACGCGATGCCGTTATTCCGCAACGCAATTATGTGATCATTTCTTTTCAGTCCGTGGCTTCCACAATACTTTTCAGGGTATTATACATCAGGTGTACGGGGAGGCCGACCACATTGAAATACGAACCTTCTATCTTGCGGATACCTATCAGGCCTATCCACTCCTGTATTCCATATGCTCCCGCTTTATCGAAAGGTTTAAACTGATCGATGTAATAATTTATCTCTTCATCGGTTAAGGTGTTAAAAAAAACTTTGGTTGTGGCGTTGACGGTTTTTTGAAGGGAGGGCGTAGTGAAACAGATGGAAGTAATAACTTCGTGACAGTCACCGGAGAGTGCCTTGACCATCTCAAAAGCGTCGTCCCTGCTTTTCGGTTTTCCGAGCGCTTTCTGGTTGTGCCATACAATGGTATCGGAAGTTATCAGGATGTCCTTTTCCCGGAGATCGTCCTTCAGGGGCAGTGCCTTGAGTTGTGCGAGGTAATCCGGGATTTCGCTTTTCCACAACCTTTCCGGATATATTTCCTCCACGCTTTTCAGCCGTATTTCAAAATCGATCCCCAGGTCACGGAAGAACTGGTGCCTTCTCGGAGAACCGGAAGCGAGGATAACATGGTAATTTTTCAATGTTTTCTGAAGCATAGCCGCTTTTTATATTTTAATGATCTTTCCTTTTCGATATAACCCGTATGCAAACAGCCAGATAAAGAAAGTAAAGCACAGGGCAAACATAAGGCTGCCGAAATAATTGTCAAAAACGGGCTGAAAAATGTGCTGGTATGACCAGCCCAGCAGGGAAGTGTCTCCGATTTTAAAGACGTAGATAAATATTTTCACCAAAAGTACGGACAATATATAACTTACCAATGGATTTTGCCCAAAAACACGGAACACCAGGGTCCACTGGTTTTGTTTTTGTATATCGATCGCCCAGATGAGTAATGCCCATACCACGGTAATGATACCCGAAGTATAGAGTACGTAAGCCCCCGTCCAGAGGGGTTTGTTTATCGGGTAAACGATATTCCATAGTTGCCCGGCAAATATCAGGACCACGGCGAGGATGGCCAGCTTTTTTGTCTGCGGGAGGTCGGGGATACCGTTTTTCAGGGTTCGTTTGCCTATGATATATCCGAGGATCACCTGTCCCGCACTGGATAATGTGCCCAGCAATCCTTCCGGATCAAAAGGGATACCGAAACCACCGTAAAGATGTCCCTCTCCGAACAGGGCCTTGTCCAGTACATTGCTGAAATTTCCCTCCAGGGAGTACGGAGCGTCCCCGCCCAAAAAATACAGGAGGGCCCAATGCCCCAGTAAAAGTACGGCAAATACAACAATGAGCTGCCTGGTTTTTTGCAGCAGTATTATGCATATTCCGGCTACCAGAAAGGCCAGGGCAATTCGTTGCAGCACCCCGAAGATACGCAGGTCGGCAATATTCGTTCTGTAGAAAGGGAACCAGTTGAGCAGTAATCCTATAAGGAATATCAGGGCAGCCCTTTTTAACAGTTTGAGCAGGATGGGCGTTTTGTTGGCCGGGTTCATTTTTCTGAAGGAAATGCTCATGGAAAGCCCCACTACAAAAAGAAAACTGGGAAACACGAGATCTGTGGGCGTACACCCGCTCCAGGCCGCGTGCCGTAATGGGGCATATACGTAGTTCCACGAACCGGGAGTGTTGACCACAATCATCAGGAAGATGGTAAGTCCGCGCAATACATCCACGGACAGAATTCTGTTTTTCATGGTTGGTTGATTTATTAAAAGGGGCAATTTAATAATTATAATTCACAGTCTCCCGTCGATTTTTGGGCAGGAGCGTAAATCTAACAATCCACATATTGGTTATAATCATGTTTTTTGTCCGTCGGAGGAATTTGAGTAAGTTCCTGAAAAGTTATTGTTTACTTATTAGTCGTACTTAGCCTCGAAACTGTTGCTCCATTTCCCCTGAACTTTAAGTACCTGTTCAATAACATCCCTTACACATCCTTTTCCGCCGTTTTTGTGAGAGATATACCTGGATACTTCTTTGATCTCCGGTGCGGCGTCCTGGGGGCATGCGGGAAGTCCCACCATTTGCATGGGAGGGAGGTCCGGCAGGTCATCGCCCATGTAGAGTACATTTTCCGGTTTTATGCCGTAAATGTCGAAATATTCGTTCAGTGCATCCGTTTTGTGCTGGGCACCGAGGTAGATATCCGTAACACCCAGGCCCCGCATACGTTCCCTGACCCCTTCGTTGGTACCACCTGAAATGATGCAGATGTTGTATCCCTTTTCTATCGCCGTTTTTATGGCATAACCGTCCTTGAGGTTCATGTTGCGGAGCATCTGTCCGTCTGTGGTAATAACGATGGTACCATCGGTGAGTACGCCGTCTACGTCAAAGACAAAAGTGGTAATGTCTTCCAGGTATTCTTTGTAATTTTTCATATACGGAATCTGTTTCTGGGTTTTAAAAGGGACAAAGGTACAAAGTTTCCTACTTACCCGGCGTAATGGCTGTTTTGATGTCGGTTTTTTGTGTGCTACGACTTTTCCCTGATGGATTTGGTCAGTAATTTGTAAATCTCTTTTTGCAGACTGTCCTCGTTTAACCGGGCGAGATGTTTTTGAATGGTGGTCTGATCATTACGTTTGGCGGGCCCGGTCTGTGCGTCTTCCGGGGACATGGTTTTGATCTTTCGCGCTGTTTCTGCTATGAGCGGCTTCAGCAGGTCGAAAGGGAGTTCGTGTTCCCGGCAGATCGCATTTCCTATGGCATAAAGGTGATTCACAAAATTGTTTACAAACACCGCAGCGAGATGAAGCGACCGCCGTTGTTCGGAATTTACCGGGTATACCTGCCGTGAAATGTTGTTTGCCATGTTTGTGAGGAGAACCGCATCCTCTTCTTTTTCGGCTTCAATACACAGGGGAATCTCAGAAAAGTCCACTTCCCGGTTTTCGGAGAATGTTTGAAGTGGGTAAAAAACCCCGCTCCGGTTTTCCGGACTCAACTCGTCCAGGGCCACGCTTCCCGAAGTATGTGCTACCAACCGCCCTTTAAACGGAAGATTCCGGGAAACTTCACCTATAGCATCATCGGAAACAGCAATAAGGTACAGATCGGCAGGGAGGAGGTTGTTGTAATTATCGGTGGCCGGGATGCCTTCTAAAGAAATTCCTTTGCGGTTAAACAGTTGTATAACATTGGTTTTGTTATTCGAATTGAAAGCCTTGATCAGATGTGTGGCCACATTCCCGGAACCTATGATAACTACGTTGGTCATACGGCAAAATTACAAAGATATTATAGATTTCAGATATAAGAGATGAGAAGTAAGATGCAATAGGATTACGGCAGGTTATTTATTTAATTTACAATATTAAGAACATATTAACATTCCCTTATATTTCTTTCCTTTCTTCATACCGTGAAAAGTCATAAAAACACCCTATTTTTGCACGCAGAATACAATAGTGCAGCCTGCACATAAATACATTGTAATGACTAACTTCCTCAAGAATACGATCTTTTCCACACGATTAATGGCTGTTTTGTTTTTGGTATTTGCCACCGCCCTGGCTTTCGGGACCTTTATTGAAAGCTGGTACAGTACAACCACGGCGAGAATATGGGTGTATAATGCCTGGTGGTTCGAGGCTATTATGGTGTTTTTTGTTGTTAACTTCTGCGGAAATATTGTACGTTACCAACTGCACAAAAGAGAAAAATGGGCGGTATTACTGCTGCACCTCTCGTTTATCTTTATTATCCTCGGGGCTTTTGTTACGCGTTATATAAGTTACGAAGGGGTAATGCCCATCCGGGAAGGGGAAACGTCCAACACCTTTCTGTCCGACAAAACATACCTCACCGCTTTCATAGACGGGGAAATCAACGGGCAGCCCATGCGAAAGTCCATGCAGGAGGGCATCCTGGTATCGCCGGAAGGGATTCAGTCCAGATTACCGTGGGAATCCGACTATAACGGGCAGCCGTTCACAATAGCGCACGCAGGCTATATAGAAGGCGCAGAGAAAGCGCTGGTCCCTGATGAAAACGGTGAAGAATACCTCCAGGTCGTGGAGGCCGGGGGAGGTACGCGCCACGATCATTATATCAAAAGCGGGGAAGTGACGAGTATTCACAATGTACTCTTTGCCCTGAACAAACCTACCGAAGGAGCGATAAATATCAACACAAAAGACAGTGCTTATACGATAAGCACCCCTTTTGAAGGCACTTTTATGCGTATGGCAGACCAGCACCGGGACACTGTTGTAAAAGACAGCGTACAGCCCTTGCAGTTACGCTCATTGTATAATGTGGCCAATATGCGGTTTGTATTTCCGGAACCGGTGGTAAAAGGAAAATATGAGGTTACGCAGGCCGAAGACCCGGAAAAGGCGTCACAGGATGCCCTTATTGTAGATGTTTCTACCCGGGGGGAAACCAAACGCGTAAAAATATTGGGAGGCAAAGGGATGGCCAATGCCCCGGTGAAAGTGAAGCTGGGCGGACTGGATTTTCACCTTTCCTTCGGATCTAAAGAAATAGAATTGCCGTTCAGTATAAAACTCAACGATTTTATTGCAGAAAAATATCCCGGTACGGAAAACGGATATTCTTCTTTTATGAGCAGGGTCACCGTTAATGACGACCGGTCTTTTGATTACGACATTTACATGAACCATATCCTGGATCACAAGGGCTACCGTTTCTTCCAGGCCCGCTTCGACCCCGATGAAAAAGGGACGGTACTCTCGGTAAACCACGATTTCTACGGCACATGGATCACGTATATCGGTTACTTTCTGCTCTATACAGGATTGCTGGGCATTATGTTCTACGGCAAGACAAGATTTAAAAACCTGGGACAAATGCTGAAAAAGGTAAAAGCGGAAAAGGCAAAACTGGCAACGGCAATGCTGCTCTTTTTCAGCCTGACCGCTTTTGCGCAAATGGACCAGTACAACGAAACCGACAGTACTCATGTACACCGGGAAGAACACACGCATACGAATGCACTGCCTTCCAAAGCACAAATAGATTCTGTTATTGAGGCCACTTCGGTAAGCCCCGAACATGCCGATAAATTCGGGAAACTTGTCATCCAGGACGACGGGGGCCGGATGAAACCCGTCAATACTTTTGCCTCTGAACTGCTTCGAAAGATCAGCAAAAAAGGCACCTACAACGATCTGGATGCCGACCAGGTCTTTCTCTCCATGCTGCAAAACCCTGCAGCTTGGTACAATGCAGAGCTCATCTATATGAAAAAGGCCAATGACAGCCTGCACAAGGTCATTGGTGTGAAAAAAGGGAAGGAATATGTCCGTGCCATTGATTTTTTTGACGAACAGGGCAATTACAAACTGGCCCCGTATCTGCAGGAGGCCTATGCTACAAACATCCCCGACAAGTTCCAGAAGGAATTCAAGGAGGCCGATCAGCGCCTGGCATTGCTCAACAGGGCATTGGGCGGGGAGATCCTCAAAATATTCCCGCTGCCTGACGATGAAAACCACAAATGGATATCTGCCGTGGACTACAGGACCCGGCAATATCCTATCAAGGATTCGCTTTATGCCAATTTTATCGATAAATCGGTAAGCCTGTACCTGATGTCACTCCGGCAGGCCATAAAAACCAATGATTATACTGAAGCCGACAACATATTAAAAGCTTTTGATAAAAATCAGGAGAACTTCGGAGCGGAGGTCTTGCCATCGGATCAAAAGGTCGAAATAGAAGTACTCTACAATAAGGTGAATATTTTCCAGAAGCTGTTGATGTGGTACATGATGGTAGGGTTGGTGATGTTCATTTTCATTGTTCTCCGTATTTTCTACGACAATAAGACCCTGAAAACGTTAGTCCTCATCGGTAAGATAGGTATCGTCCTGCTTTTTGTACTGCATACTGTCGGCCTGATTGCCCGTTCCTATATTTCCGGACATGCCCCCTGGAGCGATGCTTACGAAAGTATGATCTACGTGGCGTGGGCCACTATGCTCTTCGGGCTTATATTCGGCAGGAAATCCGATCTGACTGCGGCTTCTACGGCTTTTGTGACTTCCATCATATTATGGGGCGCGCACATGAACTGGCTGGACCCTGCCATTGCCAACCTGCAACCCGTATTGAACAGTTACTGGCTCATGATACACGTATCTATTATTGTGGGAAGCTACGGACCCTTTACTCTTGGATTGATTCTTGGGGTGGTAGCGTTATTACTGATAATTCTTACTAATGAGAAAAACAAGGCGAAAATGGCGCTCCATATCCGGGAGATCACCATTATTAATGAAATGGCACTGACAGTTGGGCTTATAATGCTTACCATAGGAAACTTCCTCGGGGGACAATGGGCCAATGAAAGCTGGGGCCGTTACTGGGGCTGGGACCCAAAAGAGACCTGGGCACTTATTAGTATCATGGTGTACGCCTTTGTGGTGCATATGCGCCTCGTTCCCGGCCTGCGGGGAAGGTTTGCTTTTAACTTTGCCAGTATTGTGGCCTACGCCAGTATTATGATGACCTATTTCGGTGTAAACTTTTACCTCGTTGGCCTGCACAGTTACGCCAGCGGTGATAAGGTGATTACACCCAACTTTGTGTACTATTCTGTGGCTGTAGTCGCCTTGCTCGGCGCCGTAGCTTATTGGAGGTACAGGATACACTACAAGGACAGTAACGGCAGTAACGGAAAGAAAATCCCGGCATAATCATAGTCCCGATAATGTCTGGATTTTATTGGTCTCAGTTTATGATCTAACCCCCTGCCGATGGTTATCGGGATTATTGCAACGCCTTTGGTTTCTATAAATCTCGGCCACGACTACACGGATATATCAATGGTCGTTTAAAGATTATTCGTGTATTGGTGGCCAAACAAACTTTCAGTCTGCTACGCACTTCCGGTTTGGTTTGCAGTAAAAACCTGGTAAGTACGGCGAGGGCGTGATTCCCGGTTGCCTTTCCTTGTTGATTTTGCTCCGCAGGTGGCAGCATATACCAAATAAAGACCGAATATTGACTTTTATATCTGTTGGATTCTATAACAAAATTGTGGATATATTCTTCTTCTTATATTTAAGAATCAAAAAATTGTATATTTATTGTCATTGTCTATAAAAGAGTTTTAAATTAATCTATCAATTATCATATGAAAAGACGGAGTTTCGTAAAGAAAACAGGACTTCTCACCGTAGGTGCCCTAGCGCTGAGTCATAGCGATTTGGTGGCTAATATTCTCAAAAGGGGTGGTATTGAGCCTTTCGGAGTACAACTTTACAGTGTTCGTGATGTATTGCCCGAAGATCCTAAAGGAGTGATGACCAAACTGGCCGAAATGGGTTACAAACAGTTTGAAAGCTACAGCGGCTCCGAAGGTTTTTTATGGGGGTTATCACCCAAAGAAATGAAAACCTTCCTCGGTGATATAGGTGTTGATATGGTGAGTACCCATTTCAATTATATGGGCGTGGCAGATAAGCCGGACGTGTTGAAAAAGAATATTGAAATGGCGGAGGGAGCAGGTTTGAAGTATTTGCTGTGTCCCTATATCGGTGCACAGAAAAGTTGGGACGATTGGAAAAGAATTGCAGAAAACCTCAATAAGATAGGGGAAGAGGTGAGTAAAGCCGGATTAAAGTTCGGTTATCATAACCACGATTATTCTTTCAAACCGCTGGAAGGAAAACTTCCGCAGGATTATTTGTTGGAGAATACAGACCCGAAACACGTGATGTTTGAACTTGACCTTTGCTGGATCGACGTGGCAGGGGTAGATACCGGAGTACACCTTAAGAAGTATGGGAACAGGTACGAACTGTGCCACATCAAAGACTACAGCATAGTGGACGGAAAACCCGTTCAGTCCGATCTGGGAAAAGGAAGTGTGGACATGAAAAATACCCTCAGGAATGTTCTTAAAAGCAGTATTGAGTACTTTATTGTGGAACAGGAAGAATATCCGGTATCTTCATTGGAGAGTTTAAAATATGATGCAGCGTATATGAAGGCTTTAAAAATATAAGTTGGGGCCGTCAAAGGTGGCCCGTCCCTGCTTCAACGGGTTCAGCACAGACTTCAGCCTGAAGAAGAGGAGCTTGTAAAAGTCGTATTCTTTTTGGAATAAATAACGAAGTGAATGGAGGATCTTTCACAAAAAACTTCGTAATTCAACATTCTTCGGTTCGGTATTCATAATTTCTTTCCCCGTCTTTTCTTTTTAAATCATAATGCATAACGGATTTTTTAGTGCGGATGCTATCTTTTGTAGATTTTCAAAGGGGCCTATGTAAAGCATTACCCATACAAGTATCTTTTTTTAATGAAATCATCACAGTACAGGATGGTAGTTACCCGAAGACGTAATATCTTAATCGCGATAAATAAGAATAAAAACAGCCATCCCCAATGTATAAATTACGATTTTGTTGTATCGCTTTGTGCCTGTGGACCTTTCTCCCTTCCCTGTGGGGCCGGCCCCAGGCAGATAAGCATCAGGAAGCACCGTTGACATTCACTTTCGGACAAAATGCTGATCAGGAAGGGCACAGAATAGTGTCTCCTTTCCCTTACGGACAGGGCGGTATCGGTTTTGATTTCAATACAGAAAACAAGGTGTTGATGGAACGGGAATCCTTTGTCGCGGGAGAACCGGTGTACTTTTCTGTACGCCTTTCCGAAGGAAATTATAAAGTGACCGTTGAACTGGGAAGTGACAATTCTGCCTCGAACAACACGGTTAAGGCCGAATCCAAAAGAATCATGCTGGCCGAAGAAGCATTGGAAGCCGGGCAGGTCAAAACAGAAAGTTTTGTGGTCAATCTCAGAAGTGTTCAAATCGGGAAAGGAGAGAAAGTCCGCTTAAAGGACCGTGAAAAATCCCAGCTGAACTGGGACGATAAACTGACCCTTGAGTTTTCAAAGGGAACGGCAGTAAGAAAACTTGTCATAAGCCCGGTAACTGATATAACCACCCTTTTCCTGGCCGGGGATTCGACGGTAACCGATCAGGACCTGGGGCCCTGGGCTTCCTGGGGGCAATTTGTTACGCAATACCTGAACGGGAATATTGCAGTGGCCAATTATGCTTCTTCGGGAGCCTCGTTAAGTTCGTTCAAGGCAAGGAAAAGATTTGACAAGATACTGTCACTGATCAGAAAAGGGGATTACCTCCTCATTGAATTTGGCCATAACGACGAAAAACAGAAAGGGGAAGGCAAGGGCCCCTGGCTGAACTATACCGACCTGCTTATCGAGTTTGTCACTAAAGCCCGGGAAAAAGGAGCATTGCCCCTGTTGGCCACACCTACCCAGCGCCGTCATTTTACTTCTGAGGGGAAATTGAAAGATACACACGGAGATTATCCCGGGGCCATGCGAAAAGTGGCAAGAGAATATGGTGTACCGTTGATAGACCTCACGGCGTTGACAACTGTGCTGTATGAAAGCTGGGGAGATAAAATGTCACGGAAGGCATTTGTACAATACCCGGCAAACACTTTTCCCGGACAGGATAAGGAACTCGCCGATAATACCCACTTTAACGACTTCGGGGCCCATGAAATTGCACTTTGTGTGTTGAACGCTATTCAATCACAGCATACCGGGCTTGAAGAATATATCAGGACACCACTGAATTATAGCCCGGACCGCCCCAACGATTTTAAAGACTGGACCTTACCCATGAGTCCGCGATTCGAACCCGCCAAACCCGATGGAAACTAAAATACTTGTAAAATGCTCCTAACCCCTGTCAGGTCGAACGTAGTCTTGACCTCCGTAATAAACACTATGATGGTATCAGCAAAAAACAAACTGTCCGTTATTGTACTCCTCCTCGGATTCATGTACACTGCAACAGCCCAGAATACACAGAAGACATACCTTTCCGGCAAGGATTTTAAACACCCTGTAAAATGGGAGTTTATGTGTACCGGAGGGAATAACAGCGGCCAATGGACTTCGATCGATGTCCCGTCGCAATGGGAATTAAAGGGATTCGGGACTTACACCTACGGAAGGTGGTATAAGGAACTGGACCAAAAGGAACCGAGTAAGGAAGAAGGCTTTTACAAATATGAATTTGAGGTTCCCGCAACCTATAAAAACCAGCAGGTGAAAATATTTTTCGGCGGCGTAATGACTGACACGCATGTTAAGATCAACGGAAAATCCGCCGGGGCGGCACACCAGGGAGGCTTTTACCGCTTCAGCTATGATATTTCTGACCTGCTTGTTTACGGACAAAAAAACCTGCTGGAAGTCCATGTGAAGAAACATTCCGACAACGAACATGTGAACAATGCCGAGCGAAAGGCAGACTGGTGGCTTTTCGGGGGCATATACCGCCCGGTGTGGCTGGAGATCAAACCGGAAAACCATATCGGAAATATCTTTATCAATGCTGAAGCCGACGGACAAATGCGTGTAAATATTTCCGGTAGTAATATTCCTTCCGGGGCATCTGTTTCGGCTTCCGTAAAAAAACTCGGAAGTGACGGTGATTTTAAACAGGAACAAAGTGTCGATATTGATAAAAAGACCGAAACACTTTCTTTTCACTGGGAGCATGTGGATGCGTGGAACCCGGAAACCCCAAACCTGTATGTGCTTCAGCTTCAACTGAAAAAAGAAGGCCGGTTGTTGCATAAGCTGGAGCAGCGTTTCGGCTTCAGGACGATCGATTTCAGAAAGAAGGACGGGATTTATGTCAATGGCAAAAAGATCGTCATGAAAGGCATAAACAGGCATACCATATGGCCGGAATCGGGGAGAAGTACCGATAGGGACCTGAGCATCATGGACGTCAACCTGATCAAGGACATGAACATGAACGCCGTGAGAACACATTACCCTCCCGACGATCATTTTCTGGACGCCTGTGATTCCCTGGGGTTGTTCGTACTTGACGAACTGGCCGGCTGGCAAAATCCCTATGATAAGGAAACCGGGGCCAAACTTATAGCGGAAATGGTCACCAGGGATGTCAACCATCCTTCCGTAATTATATGGGACCAGGGGAATGAAGGAGGGTGGATCGATGAACTGGACAGTGTTTTTTATCAATACGACCCTCAGAAGAGAATTGTTATCCACCCCTGGGCCGATTATAATGGCTGGGATACACATCACTACCCGACCTATCTTACCGGGGTCCACCGTTTTCTCGATGGTGAAAATGTATTTTTCCCGACGGAATTTATGCACGGCACCTACGATAACGGGCACGGATCGGGATTGGAGGACTTTTGGAACCGTTTCAGAGAAAGTCCCCTGTTTGCGGGAGCATTTATGTGGGCGTTTTCGGATGCAGCCGTGTTGCGTACCGACTGGAAGGGCGAAAGAAAATACGATTCCAAGGGCTCACTGGCGCCCGACGGTATTTTAGGGCCCCACAGGGAAAAGGAAGGGAGTTTTTATGCTGTAAGGGACATCTGGTGCCCGGTGCAGTTTGCTCCCCTGAGGATCACTTCATCTTTTGACGGTACCTTTTTGATCACCAATGATTATATATACACTGATCTGAATGAATGTAAGCTGACCTATAGTGTAAAAAGCATTCCCGAAAAGGCGTTCTACACTGCCGGGGAACCCGTATCTGTTGCTCATGGTGAAATAGAACTCCCGGATATCGAACCCGGCGAGACGCGGAAAGTGAAAATGGATGTACGACCGTCATTTTTTGACGGGGACTGGCTGGAGATCACCGCGCACGATCCCGCCGGAAGGCTCCTCAATGTATGGACATGGCCCATTCATCTGCCCGGATACTATTCCGATAAATTTTTAGTGAAAGGCGAATCGGGAAAAACCGCGTTAACCGAAAAAGGCGACATCGTTGAATTACAAGGGGGGAATATAAAGGTCAGGATAGACAAAAACAGCGGAATCATCCGGAATGTATACAGAAATGACCGGGAAATACCGTTTAACAAGGGGCCGTACCCGGTAGGGATGAAAACTGAGGTAAAAAAGGTAGAAACACGGAAGGAAAATGAAAGTGCGGTGTGCATAGTCCATTATAACGGCGGAATAGATCGGATAAAGTGGGCCATGCACCCCGACGGAAGGCTGAAAATGGAAATGGTGGCATTAAAAAATGCAGGACGAAGCAGTGGATTTGACGGGGCTTTCTACGAAGGGGAAATAGACAAATTCGGGATCACGTTTAATTTTCCTGAAAAAGAAGTAAGCGGTATAAAATGGTTTGGAAAAGGACCCTACCGGGTATGGAAAAACAGGCTAAGGGGAACGAACTATAATTTATGGCAAAAGGAATATAACAACACCATTACCGGGGAGAGTTTTGAGAATTTGATATATCCCGAGTTTAAAGGATACCATGCCGATCTTATCGGGGCAAAGCTGGAGGCCGGTGAGGATACGTTCCGTGTATTCAGCGAATCGGAAAATGTGTTTTTAAGGCTTTTTACCCCCGATCAACCCAAATATGCCCTGAAAGGAGCAAGTGCTTATCCCGGTTTTCCTCCCGGGGATATTTCCTTTATGTATGAAATCCCGGCCATGCGGTCGTTCAAACCCATCGAACACCACGGCCCGCATAGCCAGCCTTCGAACATCCGGATCAAGAAAGGGGACGAAGGAATACAAATGAACCTGTGGTTTGATTTCAGGAACATAAATGACCAGTGACAAAAAGCAGAATCCTGCCCTTGAACTTTTTAAAACAAATTGCCAAACAAGGAAATATAGATTTTAAAAACGCTCTTTAAGGTACGCTTTTAATTTCTATACAATGCCCTGTGTTACTTTGTATGCCTTTGTGATACAATAGCTTACTATATGGGGCTAAACCTGTTGGAAGTCTTTTTCCCCATATAAAACTTCAAAACATAATCCCGTAAAAAACCGGTTTTAAACCCTGCTCCCGATCCCGATAGATCGGGATGAAAAGGGGAGCTTTTTCTTATCCATTATTCACGTTAAATTACTGAGTTATTAAGTTATTACGTGTTGACTAAATAACTCGGTAACCTAATAACCATGGCAATTTCATTGCCTTTCTAAACCGCCGGACTTGCAGTCCGGAGTCAAGGACCGGAGCGTAACGGTTACCGGTGCGGATCAGGAATTCTTCCCGAAATTAATTGCGCATTGGCAGTCTTTCCGGATTCCAGATTGTCTTTTCATCAAACAACTTGTTTGGAATGTCACATTCTTAGTTTATATCCTGTAAATTAATATAATATGAATAATTCGTCTATGTTTTTGACGATTTTGTACATCTTCCCGGGGTCTTTTTAACATTATTTTGGCACCAATCAATAAACCAAAACAATATGAAGACTTTATTACCAATTGTGACCATTCTTTTTATGGCATATACATCGGTGTCATGGTCACAGACCAGAGAAATTTCAGGGAAGGTCCTGGACGATCTTAATGCCCCTTTGCCTGGAGCAAATGTAGTTTTGAAAGGCACTCAAACGGGAGTTGTGACCGATTTTGACGGGAATTTCAAAATTACGGTCACAGGGGCCGATGCGGTCCTTGTAGTTTCATACTTAGGATTTGAAACCAAAGAAATTAAAGTAGGCAGTGCAATTGATTATACCATTCAGTTAACGTCCTCTTCATCTGCTCTGGATGAAGTTGTGGTGATTGGTTATGGTGCCGTAAAAAGAAGCGACCTCACAGGGGCTGTGGCATCGATGAACGCGGAGGAATTGGAAAAAGCAAACAAGGTAGATGCCATCTCTGCAATGCAGGGCCAGGCCCCGGGGGTAGTTGTTCAGCGTACCGACAACAAACCGGGGGCCGGAGGCTTTAATATCCGTATCCGGGGGGCCAGTACCATTAATTCCAACGAAACGGCCAACCAGGGCGGATTTAACCCCGGCCAGAACCCGCTTTTTATTGTGGACGGGATCTTTGTGGACGACATTTCTTTCCTCAATCCTTCCGATATCGACCGAATGGATATCCTCAAAGATGCTTCGGCAACGGCCATATACGGATCGCGGGGAAGTAACGGGGTGGTGATCATAGAGACCAAACGCGGTAAAAGTGGTAAACTGAAGGTCAATTATAATGGGTATGTAGGTTTTAAGGAAGCCTATCATTTACCGTCAATCTATGATGGTCCCGGGTATGTGGAGTTCATCAGGGATGTTGTTGTGGGTAATGAATTCGCCCAGCTTGAAGGAGACCTTAATTACAGGAGAGGGGATGTGGTACTGTCCGATTATTTTGATGAGGAAGAAATGCAGAACATTGCCGACGGCGTGAATACGGACTGGGTGGACCTCGTGTTAAAATCAGGGCTACAAACCAATCATACCATCGACCTGAGCGGGGGGAACGAAACCACGACTTATGCAGTTGGCCTGGGCTATACCAAGGATGAGGGAACCATTGAAGGCGAAGATTTTCAAAGATATAATATAAGGGGAAGCTTAAAAAGCGACCTTACCGAATGGCTGAACGTGAGTTTTAACAACTACATCACCAACGCCGTACAAAACACCGGGAGCTGGGAGGCCTTCAGGAGCGCATACCGGTTAAAGCCCATAGGCCGCCCTTATAATGACGACGGCTCCTGGCGATTTTTTCCGACACAAAAGGAAACCCAGATTACCAATCCGCTTTTTGATACCCGGAATATTACCAAAGAGACCAAGTATCTGCAATACGTAGGAGACATTGCCATAGAGGTCAGGCCTGTGGATGGATTGAGCATTACTTCGAAATTTTCACCTAATATTAAATATACCAGGTACGGGGAATACCGGGGGCTTTATTCAAAGAGTGTAAGTGGAAATCCATCAAACAGGAGAGCCCAGGTAAACAACTTTAACTATTATTCGTATGCCTGGGATAATATCTTCAACTATAAATATACCAGCGGTGTACATGCGATCGATGCTACCGCGGTGATCTCAAGGTTTATGGAACGGTCGGAAGGCTATTATTCCCAGGTCAGAAATTTTATTACGGACGAATTTTCGTTCTATAACATAGATGCCGGGCTTGATATCAGGGATCTTTCCGGTGATTTTTCCAAACAGACCCTGGAATCTTACACGGGAAGGCTGAACTATACTCTGAAAGATAAATACCTGTTCACCTTAACGGGACGATACGATGGTTCTTCCATACTTTCGAATAAGAATAAATGGGCCTTTTTCCCCTCGGCGGCCTTTGCATGGAAGATGATAGATGAAAACTTTATGCAGAACCAACAGCTGTTCTCCAATGCCAAGATCAGACTTAGTTACGGTCAGACAGGGAACAACGGCCAGGGCGGCGGACTGATTCCGCTGGCCTCGAAATCATTGCTGGGTACCAGTGCTACGAACCTGGGGGACGCTTCGGTATCGACGGCCTATATTACCGGCTTGGCCAATGACGATCTCACCTGGGAAAAAACTACCGAGATCAATTTGGGTATTGACTTCGGATTGTTCAAGAACAGGATTTACGGGTCGGTGGACCTCTACAACAGAAAAAATACGGACATTATATTTTTTACACCGCTTCCCTCACTGACCGGTTTCGCCGGAAAATTTAACAATGTAGGGGAATCGACGAACAAAGGGATCGAAATCGGATTGAATACCGTAAATATTGACAGTGAATATTTTACATGGACCACCAATTTCAACTTCGCGTCCAACAAGAATACGCTCGATAAACTCTATGGGGATGTTGACGAGATCATTTTCAACGTACAGGGAACCAACTTTATCCATAAGGTAGGAGAAGCCGTCGGATCGATCTACGATTATGAATTTGACGGTATCTGGCAACTCGACGAAGTGGAAGAGGCAGCGGTATACGGGCAACGTCCCGGTCAGGTCAGGGTAAAAGACCTGAATGATGATGGCGCAATCACTCCCGATGCAGACAGGAAGGTCATAGGCAATGTTACCCCTAAATGGACCGGGGGCATTACCAGTACCATGAACTATAAGAATTTTGATTTCTCTTTCTTTATCCATATCAGTCAGGGGAACAAGGTACTGAGCAATTTCCACAACGGTTTTTCATTTCCCTGGGACGGTGAACCCACAAGGACTTTCAACGGCTATGATGTAAATTACTGGACCCCGGAAAACCCTACCGATAAATGGTATCAACCGGGTAATGGAGGCATATACCAGCACGCCATTAAATACAGGGATGTATCCTTTACAAAAGTGGGGTACATGACCCTGGGGTACACACTCCCTTCCGATATACTGGATAAACTAAAGTTAGATAAGCTGAGAATTTATGCCACTGTACAGAACCCTTTCATATTTACCGATTATGACGGATGGGACCCTGAAAATGCGGGAAGAAACGACTGGGGAGCGGCATTTATGTCACGTACTATTATGACCGGGGTTAATCTGAGTTTCTAACGAACTCTGTTATTAAAATTTGAGAACAATAAAACAGTTGATTAGTCCTGGAGTCCCGGAGTGCTTTAGTTACCCGTACTCCCGACTCCCAAACTCATCAACTCCCAAACTAAAAAACGAATAAAATGAAATATTTTAATCATAAATTAATCGTAATACTGTTTACAGCCGGGGTTTTTACAGGTTGTGAATCGTACCTTGATGAAGAAAATAACTCATCATTAAGTATTGAGACTTCCAAGTCAGATCCTCAGACTTTTGACCTGTTAGTGGCCTCGGTTTATGAAAAGGCCAGGGAAACCACAACAAAATATACAGCCGATATGTATTACGTCCTCGAAGACCTGGGCACCGATATCGTAACCCGGGGAACAACCGTTTCGGGAACTGACGATATCAATGATTATGTAAACCTGAATTCGACCAACTGGGCTGTTGGTGTGTACTGGAGCAATCAGTACAATGTGATCGCTGCGGCCAATGTACTCCTGGACAACGCAGAGGAAATAGAGGGTGTCGCTGCAGATACCAGGACAAGGGGAATAGGGGAAGTCAAATTTTTCAGGGCTTTGTCATACTTCAACCTGGTTGAGAACTACGGCGGGGTGCCTCTGGTACTCCATCAGGTAGACCCTAACGAAACGGAATATTTCCGCGCCGGCGAAGAAGAGGTCTATACACAGATCGTACAGGACCTTCAGGAGGCCCTTACCGGAGTCGATGAAAACCCAAGTGCTTACGGAAGGGTGTCCAAAGACGCCGTAAGACACCTTTTATCAAAAGTATTGCTTACCAGGGGATACAAGTCTTTCGGTTCCGCATCCGATTATACCGATGCCGCCGCTTTGGCAGAAACGGTCATTGCCAATCATGAGCTCGTTTCTTCGTTTGAAGCATTGGTAGACAGGGACAATCAGCGAAACACCGAAGTGATCTTTGCCTATTTGTTCGGCGGTAATTCCGTTAGCAGGGGCTGGGGGAATTCAAAACACATGATGTATAAGTTCAGGTATTTTGATTATCCCGGCCTGGTCAGGGGGAACAAATACCAAAAAGGTCTGGGACCGGCACCTACACCGTTTTACTATTCCCTTTTTGATGAAAATGACGAAAGGGCCGGAGCCACATTCCGCAGGGTGATCTATGCCGACGAAGACTATACGGCAGATGTAAATGGTTCGGAAGTAAATGTAAGCGCAGGCGATACCGCCATATATTTTCCGAAAACAGCATGGACGCAGGCCGAGATCGATGCGGTGCCCTATGCCGTTATCAATCCGGGAACATATTTT
Source organism: Sinomicrobium kalidii (assembly GCF_021183825.1). Taxonomy (GTDB): domain Bacteria; phylum Bacteroidota; class Bacteroidia; order Flavobacteriales; family Flavobacteriaceae; genus Sinomicrobium; species Sinomicrobium kalidii. The sequence continues at coordinate 4,527,669 of NZ_CP089211.1, forward strand.
CAAAACAACGGGGTGACTACCGTGCATTATCCCATGTTTAAAAAGTTTGACGATCCCGGGATACCGTTCACACAACCCGACCAATCTTCCCAGGGCGAAAGGGATATGGTAATGATGAGGGCAGGCGAGGCCTACCTGATCGCTGCGGAGGCCTATTTACAATCAGGGAATACCACAGATGCTGCGGCCCGCCTCACCACTTTACGGTCGAGAGCCGGACTGACCACGGCGGTAGCTCCCCAGGATGTTGACCTTGACTTTATCCTCGACGAAAGGGCCCGGGAACTTACAGGAGAAGTAAACCGATGGATGGACTTAAAAAGGACGGGGAAACTCATAGAGCGTACCTTAGAGCATAACCCGCATGCTGCCTTGAATAATGCCCTGAGTTCAAAACACCTTTTAAGGCCTGTTCCCCAGACTGAGATCGATAATACGGGAGGAAGTATTGAGCAAAACCCCGATTATTGATTGACCTTGTATCAAATGGTAAACATAAAGCTGTCGGAATGACATTTGCGCTGTTTTCCGGCAGCTTCATATTTGATTAATCTACTGCAAATAAATGAAGTCAATAAGCCCTCGGATAAACTACCTGATACGAATAAGCGCCATTCTTTTTTTTCTGGCATCATGCAAGGACAAACAGGAGGCATTCTCCCGGAAAGAACGGTTAGTAGACAAAGTATATCCGCTCCTCGATACCGAAAATTCGAGATGGTTTTTCTTTTCGTCGGCAAGCAGGCCGTTCGGGATGGTAAATCTGAGTCCGGATACGCAGATTAACGGAGCCTGGGGAAGTGGTTACCGGTATACAACAGATACCGTAAAAGGTTTTAGCCATATACATGCCTGGCAAATGTCCGGGCTTTCGGTAATGCCGGTAACAATTACCGGTGATAAGACAAATATCTTTACGGACTTCTACTCAGAATTCGGCCACGATAGCGAATCAATAAGCCCGGGATACCATTCGGTAGTACTGAACAGGTATCAGATCAAGGCTGAACTGACGAGTACAAAACGGGTGGGATTTCATAAATATTCATTTCCGGAAAACAAAAAAGGGAACATCCTTTTTAATTTAAATACCGTTTTGGGTCCCTGTGAAAATACCGGGGGTGTACTGGAAAAAACGGGGAATAACGAATTGTCCGGTAAACTTGTGGCAGCTCCTACAAACAGGCGCCCCAAACCGTTGACCGTATATTTTAAAATTCAGTTCAATGTTCCGATAACAACCGTTGAACGCGATACCGGAACCGGAAATTATCTGGTAAGCCTGGATACTTCAGGCGAAGCTGTTTTGATGAAAGCGGGACTGTCCTATACTTCAACAGAAAACGCAGCAAATAATATACAAAGTGAATTACCGCATTGGGATTTTAACCGGGTTATTGAAGATTCGAAAGACGAATGGGATGGATTATTGAACAGGATAAAAGTTGAAGGGGGTACCGAAAAGACCCAAAGACGGTTTTATACTGACCTTTGGCATGCCTTGCAGGGCCGGAGGATCATTAACGATGTGAACGGGGCATATCCCGATAATACCGGGGAGCAATTCAGAGTGGGGCAATTACCACTTAATGCCGACGGAACACCGAAATTCAACCACTATAATTCAGATTCGTTCTGGGGTGCACAATGGACCATAAATACCTTATGGGGGTTGGTTTACCCCGAAATAATGAATGAGTTTGTGAACTCTTTGATGCAGTATTACAAAGACGGAGGGATGGTGCCCAGGGGACCTTCCGGAGGCAATTACACTTTTGTGATGACAGGCGCTTCGACGACGCCCTTCGTCGTTAGTGCCATCCAGAAAGGAATTGTAAAAGATAGTCTGGAAACGATCTACAAAGCGCTTAAAAAAAACCATATGCCGGGCGGAATGATGGGGAAAGCAGGATATGAACACCTTACCGATACCGGCGGAGGTTTAAAGTATTACCTCGAAAACGGCTACATTCCCTACCCGCTCCCGGAAGGTACGGGTTTCGGGGGGCACCAGGACGGTTCGGGCCAGACCCTGGAATACGCCTATCAGGACTGGACTCTGGCACAACTGGCAAAAAAACTAAAGTATACCGAAGACTATGACTATTTTATGAAGAGGGCTGCAAATTATAAGAATGTATTTAACAAAAAAGCGGGCTGGATGGCCCCCAGGGAGGTCAACGGCAAATGGAAAACAGGTTTTGACCCGTATCAGTATGAAAACGGATTTGTAGAGTCCAATGCCGCACAGTCCACATGGTTTGTGCCCCATGATCTCGAAGGCCTGGCTGCCCTGATGGGAGGGAAGGAAAAAGTGGTGGAAAAACTGAACGATCAGTTCAGATCGGCCCGGGAATTAGGGTTCACCTCCGGGAATTCCCATCAGGTGGAACGACATCCCGAATACAGCAGGATTCCCATCAATTACGGCAATCAACCGTCGATACAAACGGCATTTATATTCAATCAACTGGGCAGACCGGACCTGACACAATACTGGTCGGGAAAAGTTGTTGACCGTGTTTTTTCTGACCTGACCTATTCCAAAGGATATAATGGCGATGAAGACCAGGGCCTGATGGGAAGTCTGGCTGTGTTGATGAAGATCGGCCTGTTTCAAATGAACGGGGGGACGGAAGATAATCCTGAATATCAAATAGGAAGCCCGGTTTTTGACAAGGTTACCATTCAACTCCATAAAGATTACTATCCGGGGGAAATATTCGAGATCAAAACCGTAAATAACGGGGCGGACAATGTATTTGTAAATAAGGTCCGATTAAATAATACGCCTGTTAAGTCTTATAGAATTAAGCATGAGGATATTATAAAGGGAGGAGTTTTACAATTGGAGATGTCGGGTAAAAGTAATAAAGGAGTGGCCGAATAGTAAGAATTAAACAAGATCAAAAAAATAATATGGTAACCGGCAGACAATAACTAAAAAACATTAGTGTATTCGCGACTGGACATATCATTTTAAAAATCCGAAAACCCGGAGTTGTTTTATGAAAGAAAAAATGCTTCAATCAAAGCCCGGACGCTTTCTGTCACTTGATGTATTCCGGGGACTTACGATAGCCCTGATGATCGTTGTAAACACGCCGGGAACGGGGGCTGAAATGTATGCTTACCTGGTACATGCCCAATGGTTTGGTTTTACCCTGGCAGATCTGGTCTTTCCTTCATTCCTGTTTGCAATGGGGAATGCCATGAGTTTCTCCATGAGAAAAATGAAAAATGCGCCGGAAAGGGAGGTTTGGAAAAAAATAATAAAGAGAACGGCCGTTATTTTTTTATTGGGATACCTGATGTACTGGTTTCCCTTCTTTAGTATGGATACGGACGGTCACTGGGCCCTAAAACCATTTGCAGAAACACGTGTCATGGGTGTTCTTCAGCGTATTGCTTTGTGCTACTTTTTTACAGCTGTGGTATTTTATTATTTATCCGAAAAAGCAGCTTTGATCATTTCGGGTACCCTCCTGCTGGTCTATTGGGCAATTCTTTACCTTTTCGGTCAGCCCGGAGCCGAATTGGAAATGGCAGGCAATGCCGTTGGCCGTTTGGATCTGTCTGTTCTGGGAACAGGACATATTTACAGGAAAGACAGCATTCCTTTTGACCCGGAAGGTATTTTGAGTACCTTACCTGCCATTGCAAACGTTATCGGGGGGTACATTGCCGGAGTTTTTATTCAGAAGAAAGGCAAGTCGTATGAAGGAATAGCCAGGCTATTGATGGCAGGATTTCTGCTGGCCTCACTGGCACTTTGGTGGGACCTGGTCTTTCCCATTTCCAAAAAATTATGGACAAGCCCGTTTGTATTGTACACGATAGGGCTCGATTTATCGATCATGGCAATCCTCATATATGCTATTGAAATGCGGAAAATAAAAGTTGGAGTGAAGTTTTTTAATATTTTTGGTAAAAACCCGCTTTTTATATACCTGTTTTCAGAACTATTTTATATGACCTTAAGAATGATCCCCGCCGGTTCGGGCCTGGACACTTTTGAATGGGTTAGCGAACGTATTTTTCAGGTTGTTGTTCCCGGTCCGTTAGGCGCGTTGGCCACGGCATTGGCTTTTGTTTTGCTGTGCTGGTCATTAGGATGGGGACTTGATAAGAGACGTATTTATATTAAAATATAACGCAATAGTTAGTTTGTATCGCGAAACAAATAACGAATGATGAATACCGAATATCCAATGATGAGTTTTTATGAGTCATATGGCATATTACTTCGGCATTCTGCGGTTCGACATTCAATATTCGACATTTATAAATTTTTGTGATGTACTAAACAGGTGTTTAATTCTTTATTTGTGAATTTGCTACAGATAGTATCTATGTGTATAACCCAATATAATTATGTCAATATTATGAGTAACCCAGTGCCTGTATTTATAGCGATGGCCCTGTTCATGATCAAAATTATAAGTGCTCAGAATATAACGTTTGAGCATTATAATGATTATGACGGGCTGTCTCATAATTCGGTCAGGCATATCGTTCAGGATAAAAAGGGATTTCTCTGGCTGGGTACTTTTGCGGGTTTAAACAGGTTTGACGGTTACGAGTTCGAGATTTATTCCAGTAATGAAAAGAAACCGTACAGGCTGATAAATGACGATATCACAGCATTGGCTTTAGATAACGGAGCGAATATTTTATGGATAGGTACCCGGAATGGTTTAGTACGCTTTGAACTGGATACCCATGAATTGACCATCTTCCTGCCTGAAAAAGACAACACCGATAGTTTACCCGATAACGAGATCCGCTCCTTGCATGTAGATCGTTTGGACCGGTTGTGGGTGGGGACGAAAAATAAAGGCGTATTCCTTATGGAAACACCCGGCCGGTTCACCAAAGTTGATATTAAGGGAGCTGCTTACGTGAAATCCATTGTAGAGGATAGTTCCGGGGCCATTTGGATAGGGTCGTATGAGACCAGCGGAATAACAAAAGTGAATTTAAACGGTAACGGCACCGTAAAGAATATAAAGCAATATACACTCGACATACCCGATTCAGACGAAAAGAACCCGTATGTGAATTTTATCTATGAAGACCATAAGTCGGATATATTCATAGGAACCCGGCAGGGGCTTTACAAACTGGACCGGGAGAAAGACAAATTCGTAAATCGGTATATTGAGAATGCAAAGCGCAGGGAAAAACTGGGCCCCTATTTTTTGTCGGTGGCCAGGTCACCCGATGGAGAATACTGGGTCGGAACTTTGGGAGGGTTGCTGGTGTGCGATAAGCTGGAAGACATTGAAACGGGAAATTATCAGTGGCATTTCCCGGTACTCTCCAATAATTTGTCGCTCGTTGATAACCTGGTATATGCCTTGTATTTTGACAAGTCCGGGGTGCTCTGGATAGGAACGGAAGACGGTCTGGATAAATACAACCCCTACGACAACCAGTTCAGGCTCGATAAGGATATTTCCCGGTATCTCGATAATCAGGCCCCCTGGATCCGGGGGTTTTCCAAAACTGTGGACAACAGGGTGGTAGTGGCTACCCGTTACAACGGACTGTTTATCCGGGATGGAGAAAAATTTTCACCACTATTTAATCGGCAGCAGTACGATATAGCCAGTATATATTCGAATGACGGGATTAATTTTTATTGTGGGCTTTGGGATGGCAGGCTTCTGATATACAATTACCAAACCAGAAAATCCCAGGTTGCAGACATTGGTTTTGATAATAGCCCGGTGCTTGCATTTGAAACCATGGACGCCCGTACTCTTATCATAGGCTCTTTTGGTGAAGGAGCGGTTTATTTTGATACCGATAGCCGCAGGAGCAGTTCTCTTGCCGGAGATGTTCTGAAAGGAGTAGAGGTCAACCAGATTGCCGTTGATACTTCAAAAAATATCTGGTTTGCCACAGAGAACGGAGCACTTCGGTTAAACACCAGAACCAATGTACTGAAAACCTATGCATCTAAAGATAATTCAGGGATACCAAATGAAAATGTGAGTGGCATTTTAATAGACCACGAACAAAATATATGGGTAACCACCCGGAAGGGACTGGCAATTTACAATGCAAAAACTGATGATTTCAATACGGTTGATGCCATGCAGGAATTGGAAGATAGCTGGATTACAGATATAGTAAATGTGAGAGACGAACTTTGGTTAAACCTCAATAATAACGGTTTGGCCAGGTTTTATCCCGAACGGAAAGCATTGAGTGTTTACAGGGTAAAAAGCGGCAACAGGCTGGATGTCTTCAGCTCAAGCGGGTTTTACAAATTCAGTGATTCCAGGATCTATGTAGCCGGGAAAAAAGGGGTGATCTATTTTTCCCCCGATCAGATCAAGGCCAATGAATGGACGCCACCCCCCGTAATTACCGAATTCAAGGTGCAAAGCAAAGACGTATTGCCCGGAGATATTATCGATGGTCAAACCATCTTTGCCCGGGATATCAACTATGGCAAAGAGGCCGTATTGACTTATAGCGATCGTAATTTTTCCATTGAATTCTCTTCGCCTTCCTTTACTGATGAAAAACTCAACAAGTTTGAGTATATGCTGGAAGGTTTTGACGACGAATGGATACAGACCGGCAGTAATACAAGAACGGTCCAATATACGAATTTACCCTTTGGAGATTACAATTTTAAGATAAAAGCAGCGAACAGCAGCGATGTATGGAGTGATGAGGTGTCTTATAAAATAAAGGTGCTCCCCCCGTTCTGGTTAACCTACAAAATGATGTTCCTGACCCTGTTTGTGGCCGCTGTCCTGTTCTATTTCGTTCGCCGTGAGATAAAGAACAGGTTAAGGTTAAAAAGGGAACTGCTTGTTGAAAAAGTGGAACGGGAGCGCGATGAAAAACTGAATAAGGAAAAGATCCGCTTTTTCACGAACCTGTCGCACGAACTGCGTACCCCGCTCACCCTGATCCTGGGGTCGGCGAAACAGCTCTTGGTAGAGAACCGGGGGCAGTATAACGAACAACAGACGGAAAAATTCGGCCTTATCCATCAAAACGCAAATCGGTTACTGATACTGGTCAATCAAATACTCGATTTCAGGAAGGCCGAAAAAGGAAAACTGGAATTAAAGGTGTCTGAAACCGATATACGGAAGCACACTTTAAAAACCTTTAATTCCTTTAAGGAACTGGCAGAGGATAAAGGAGTGCAACTGCACTTTAATTGTGAACAGGAAAAGATAACGGGATGGATCGACCGGGATAAATACGATAAAATGCTGTATAACCTGTTGTCCAATGCCATAAAATTCACTCCCGAATACGGAAATGTCGATGTGTTCCTGGGATGCTCCGATTCACAGAATGACCGGCTTATTATTGAGGTGGGCGACGACGGTATTGGCATCCCCGAACAAAGTCAGAAGAAAATATTTTCGAGATTCTATCAGGCGTCAAACAGCAAGGAGAACAATACCGGATCGGGTATAGGGCTGGCCCTGGTAAAATCGCTGGTAAAGTTGCACAAAGGCAATATTATTGTCACCAGCGAACCGGAAAAGGGCAGTGTCTTCACCATCGAGATTCCCATAAACCGGAACATGTTCGATAAAGGAGAAATTGTTGAGGTTCCGGAAAGTTCGAATGAAACGGAAGACAACCCTAAACCGAAACCTTCAAAAGCCAAAGGCTCCGTAACGATTAAAGACAAGATACTGTTGGTCGAAGACAATACCGATCTCAGGAATTACCTGGCGAACTTCCTGTCTGATCATTATAAAGTGTACCAGGCAGAAAACGGGGAAAAGGGGCTGCAGTTATGTAAGCAGATTAAGCCTGTTTTGTGTGTTACCGATGTTATGATGCCCGGAATGAATGGTTACGAATTCTGCGAAACCCTGAAAAAAAGCGAAGCCATCAGTCATATCCCCGTTATCCTGCTTACGGCACTGTCGGAGAGTGATGACAGGATAAAAGGTTACGATGCCGGGGCAGACGCCTATTTGTCAAAACCGCTCGATCCTTATCTGCTGAGAACACGTATGGAAAACATTATCCGGACACGATCAGAATTGAAAGCAAAGTTTTCCCGTGAAGTGGAAGGGGAAGCCCATGATCTGGCACACTCCCCGGCAGATGAGGAGTTTATAAGAAAGCTTTCCGGATTTATTGAAGAAAACATCAATAACCCGGAACTTTCCACAGCACTGGTTTGCAGGGAAACCGGCATGAGTTCATCAAAACTGTACCGAAAACTCAAGGAACTGACCGACCTGGCCCCCAATGAATACATCCGGACCGTACGCCTGAAAAAATCGGCACAACTCCTCAAAACAAAAAGGTATAATGTGTCGGAAGTAACATTTATGGTAGGTTTTAACGACCCGTTGTATTTCAGCAAGCGCTTTAAGAAGCAATTCGGGTTCCCGCCAAGTGATTTGTTGAAGTAAAAGATGAAATTCAGTGAATATATTGATTGAAGAAACGATTCACCCACTTGTAAAATTTGTTTAGTTATGAAAACACCAAAAAAAATGGATCCCGAAAACCCGTTGAACAGTATTGAAGATTGGGAAGATGATATTTTAAGGCGGTACCCGGCCCCGGAGTCTAATTCCAAATCAAAGGAAGAATTCAGAAATTATGTCGATTCGGACCGGGTGGACACCGTTAAGGCATTTTACCGGTTAAATCACAAATACCAGACTTACGACTTCGTGGTTTCAAAAGAAGAGGAGTTCCTGAAACAGGATAAACGGGAAATGTCGCTGTGGGAGGCCGTAGATTTTCTGAATACGCTGGTAGATGACAGTGATCCGGACATTGAGCTGGACCAGCTGCAGCACTTGTTGCAGACTTCCGAAGCGATACGGGCCGACGGACATCCTGACTGGTTTGTGCTCACCGGATTTTTACACGATGTAGGTAAGGTATTATGCCTTTTCGGGGAACCGCAATGGGCGGTGGTGGGCGACACCTTTCCCGTGGGATGTGCATTTTCCGATAAGATCGTCTACCCCGAATTTTTTAAAGATAATCCGGATACGCTGAATGAGGAATACCGGGATAAATATGGCATCTATTCCGGAAACTGCGGCCTGGAAAACGTTAAAATGAGTTGGGGACACGACGAGTACCTCTACCAGATCATGAAAGATTATCTGCCGGAGCCCGCCCTTTACATCATAAGATATCATTCCTTTTATGCCCAGCATCGCGAAAATGCCTATGATCACCTGATGAATGAAAAGGACAGGGAAATGTTCGAATGGGTCAAAAAGTTTAATCCGTACGACCTGTATTCAAAGGCTCCCGTACCTCCCGATGCCAGGAAACTGAAACCTTATTATGAAGATCTGGCATCGAAATATTTACCGGAGAAACTGCGGTTTTAGGATTTTTACGGCTTTCAGCGATTCCCGGCTTCGACTGTGAACCCTGAAATTTCAAATGGCACATAATTTATATGTTATTAACCATGTTTGATATGCATTTAATTGCCTTTTTGATAAAATTGCAGTAGCGTTTGAAATATTTAGAACCAAATAAAATATCATAAAATTTTACATATCATGTATATACCGAAAGTCTTTATTACGATCGGCACGTGTGCTTTTGTAGCGGTGTTGACAGGTTGCAAAAACAAGCAGGCCACAAAGGAAGAGGAAACTCCTGAACTCATTAGTAATCCTCTTTCTGAGATCTCCTGTGCAGATCCTGCCATTGTAAAACACGATGGCAGCTATTATATCTATGCCACGGTCGATCCCTGGGGAGGGGAGGAGCTCGTTGTCCTGGAATCATCAGATTTTAAGAACTGGGAGCGGAAGCATATTCAATGGCCCAACCTGGAAGACTGTACCAGCCCGACTTCACGGAACGATAAGGTATGGGCCCCGGGTGTCATTAAAGGCAAGGACGGTAAATTTTATATGTACGTAACGGTACACAATGAAGTCTGGGCCGGGGTAGCAGATCACCCGCTGGGGCCTTGGAAAAATGCAAAAGCGGATGGTTCGCCCCTGATCAAAAGCAATATGTTTCCCGAATATCATATGATCGATGCAGAACCATTCATCGATGAGGATGGCCAGGCTTATTTGTACTGGGGATCGGGATTGAACTGGAAGAACGGACATTGCTTTGTGGTAAAGCTCGGGGAAGATATGGTTTCCTATAAAGAAGATGAGATAAAAGATGTAACCCCGCCCAATTATTTTGAAGCCCCGTTTATGGTCAGGAAAAACGGGAAGTATTACCTGATGTATTCCAAAGGAAAATGTACGAACAGCACTTATCAGGTCAGGTATGCTGTAGGTGATACCCCCTACGGCCCCTGGACAGAAGGCCCGGAAAGCCCCGTACTCAGCACAACAAGGGATTCCACCACATTGGGGCCGGGACACCATACCGTTTTTTCGGAAAACGGGCAGGACTATATCCTGTATCACCGGATCAGGGACAACAGTGAAGCCCTGCTTCGTGAATTGGCCATTGATAGCCTGAATTTTGATGCAGAAGGGAATATCAGCAAGGTGATCCCCGGGGGTGTTTCAGATTTTGCCATGTAGAGAGTAAATGGGAGAGGGGACATGTTTGAGCATATTTTTCTGTTTATGAGGAATTGGTTGCGAAAATTCAAGTTTTCACACAATCGGTTGCGTTAATCCTTTCGGGATAACTATTTTTTTATTTAATTTACTGCATGAATATAGTCAATTAGACTTTATGTTTTTTGTGCAATCAGTTGTTCTAATTAAACGCTACCATGTCATTCTCTAAAAAAATTACACTTTCGGTCCTGGCCATCTTATCTGTCATGGGAATATCCCATGCCAACAATGGTTATGATCTGTGGCTTAAATACCGGAAGATAGAAGACCCCGGTATATTGACAGGATATACAAAACATATCCGTGCTGTTTATATGGAAGAAGGGAATGAAACCCTGGATGCTGCCCGCGAAGAACTGTCCGTTGGATTGGGCAGCCTTCTGGGCACTGCTGTTCCTTACGTAAATTCACAATCGGGAGACCATTCGCTGGTCATAGGCAAGATCCGCAACCTGGATCGTGATATTCGGAAACACCTGAACGGGGATGTTTCAAAGATCAAAAAGGATGGATTTCTGATAACGACCTGTCAAAACCGGACTGTCATTACCGCCCATAAGGACATCGGTATTCTTTACGGGGTATTCCGTTTTTTAAGGCAACTGCAAATGCATAAGTCCCTTGAGGAAATACACATCCTTGAAGTTCCTGAAACGGATGTTCGCGTATTAAACCATTGGGATAACCTCGATGGCACTGTAGAACGCGGTTATGCAGGGGCGTCGATATGGAAATGGCAGAAATTACCGGATTATATCGACCGGCGTTATGAAGACTATGCACGGGCCAATGCTTCTGTGGGAATTAACGGGGCGGTCCTTACCAATGTAAATGCCAGTGCATGGGTGCTTTCCCCTTCCTATATAGAAAAAGTAGCCGCCCTGGCCAAAGTGTTCAGGCCATACGGGATAAAAGTTTACCTTGCGGCAAGGTTTTCGGCCCCTATCGAAATCGGGGGATTGCCCACGGCCGATCCGCTTAATCCTGAGGTACAGCAATGGTGGAGGGACAAGGCGAATGAAATCTACGGGAAGATTCCCGATTTCGGCGGATTTCTGGTCAAGGCGAACTCGGAAGGACAGCCCGGGCCGCAGGATTATGGCCGGTCTCATGCGGAAGGGGCCAACATGCTTGCGGATGCCCTGGCCCCTCATAACGGTATTGTGATGTGGAGGGCTTTTGTCTATTCCGAGCACGATACTTCAGACCGGGCCAAACAGGCCTACAGCGAATTTGTTCCCCAGGACGGAAAGTTCAGGGACAATGTACTGATCCAGGTGAAGAACGGGGCCATAGACTTTCAACCCCGCGAACCTTTTCATCCCATGTTCGGCGCCATGCCGGAAACCCCGCTCATGATGGAGTTCCAGATCACCCAGGAATATCTAGGCTTTAGTACGCATCTCGTCTTTTTGCCCAAACTCTATGAAGAAGTATTAAAAGCGGACACTTACCGACATGGAAAGGGATCGCTCGTAGCTAAGGTCATAGACGGAACGCTGGATCGCAAACCAATAACCGGAATGGCCGGTGTTGCCAACATTGGCAGTGATATCAACTGGACCGGGCATCCTTTGGCACAAGCCAACTGGTATGGCTTCGGGAGACTGGCCTGGGACCCTTACCTGGGGGCGGAGCAGATTGCGGATGAATGGCTCCGTCTCACGTTTTCCAATAAAAGTGATTTTGTACAACCCATGAAAGCGGTGTTGCTGAAATCCCACGATGCTGCGGTAAACTATATGACCCCTCTGGGATTACACCACATTATGGCCACAGGACATCATTATGGTCCGGGGCCCTGGGTGGACAACCTGTCCCGGCCCGAATGGAACCCGGTGTATTATCACAAGGCAGCTACCCGGGGCATCGGTTTTGACAGAACACCTTCGGGAAGCAATGCCACCTCTCAATATGCTAAGGAAGTGGCGGCGATGTTCAATGACCCGGAAACCTGTCCGGAAGAATACCTGCTGTGGTTCCATCACCTTCCCTGGGATTATAAACTGCAGAGCGGAAAAACACTTTGGGAAGGCCTGGGAATAAAATACCAGGAAGGCGTAGACTGGGTAAGGGACACACAGGCCACATGGAATAAAATGAAGCCTTATGTAAACGAACAGCAATTTCAGGAGGTGAGTATGCTGCTAAATATTCAGCTTAAAGAAGCCAAATGGTGGCGTGATGCCTGTATGCTGTATTTCCGGACCTTTTCAAAAAGGGAATTCCCGGAGGAAATGGAAAAACCCTCCCGGACATTAGCGTATTACCGTTCCCTGAAATTTCCTTATGCACCCGGGATAAAGCCACAGCCGGACTGAATTATCCGTATCCCGAAAACGGATATATGGATTTACGGGGAAAACTTTCCGGTTTTCAATGAAAAGAAAGGGCAGGTGAATTTTATTGATCTGCCGATAATTTGTTTTGACCGATCTAACGTTGACAGTACGGAATCATTTTAACGGAGTTATTCCTTCCAAAGTGGGATTAACTTCGATGATCTTACCGTTCTCATCAAAACTTAAAGTGTCTATACACACTTCACGATGGTATCCTGCGGCCCTTCCCATTTCTGTTCCTTTCGGCCGGGTAAACCGGTGATAAACAATGTACCATTCGTCCTTTCCGGGAACCTGTATCACCGAATTATGCCCTGTTGCAAAAATTTCCCGTTCCTCGTTTTTTCGAATTACGATGTTATTCTCAGGGATTTCCAACGGTCCTGACGGACTGTCGGAAATGGCATATCTCACCTTATAATCGGGGCTCCGGGTATCGTCTTCAGACCATAAAAAGTAATACTTCCCGTTCCGGAAAAATACTTCGGCACCTTCCCTGAAAGTGTTATCGGGGGTAATCACCTTTAAGGTCTCTTTTTTAATTGAAGTCATGTCATCGTTCAATTCAGCTACGGCCATAAAACCGTTTCCCCAGTAGAGGTAGTTTTTTCCGCTTTCCGGATCGGTAAAAATATCGGGATCGATGTTTTGTCCCCCTTTTACACCTTCGGGTTTTTCAGAGATCAACGGTTTCCCGGAATCCCTGAACGGACCGGCGGGACTGTCTGACACCGCTACGCCTATTTGCTGGGCGGCAGTAAAATAGTAGAAGTATTTATAGGCACCGTCTATTTTCTTCTCTATCATGGCAGGTGCCCAGGCATTTCGGCTGGTCCAGGAAACATCTTTTTTTAAATCGAGAATTACGCCTTCATCCTTCCAATGCACTAAATCTTCCGAGGAAAAAGTTTTAAAACAGGTTCCCGACCATCCCGTAAATCCGTCACTGGTGGGATATAAATAATATTTTTGATCCTTTTCCGAAAAAATAATTTCCGGGTCGGCATAATAGCCTTCCAGAACGGGGTTGTTGGCTACTTTAACAGAGACACTGTAAACGGACGTCTTACCTCCGAAACTTAGGTTGTAATCTATGGCGCCCCGGGTAAAATCCTGGCTTCCTTCAGGGGTTACACGGGTTTCGGGCAATGTTTCGAATTGAGGGTCGAAAGCAGATAGGTCGACGTTTTGTTTTACAGGCAGATAAATACCGGATGTTTCGGTATCGATAACAATATTATTCGATTTTATACCGGTATTGGACGCATCGAGTATGGGGGCGAGGTTCTTAGAAGGGAATTTCTGGAGTAAGCGGTTCAGTTCTTCCGTGGTGATCGGGATAACGGAACCGTGCCTCGGATGAAAATTCATGGAGATTTTTTCATCGACCACCTTAAAATTCAGGAGGTCGTTGCTCCGGGTAAACTGGTATTCCCCGTTCATATACACGTCATACATCAGGATGTAATCTTCAGAACCGATCAGTTTAAAAACTCCCGATCCTTCCACGGCCTTGTCGGTCTGGTCCACATTACCCGGTTCCGGTTTGTATCCGGTAGTCAACGAATCTGAAATGGCAACTTTTATCCCTTTGTCGCTTTCCCCCTCGGTTTTGTAAAACAGATGGAACTTTCCATCCTTTTTGATAATGTCACCGTCAATGCACGCTTTCTTCTTAGGGTTAAAAAACAACTGCCGGGGAGCGCTTTCAAGCGCGGTAAAATCATCGTTCACGTATGCATAATAGATCTTGTCATAGCTGTCCGGCTCCAGCATGGAAAAATATACCATGTATTTTTCTTTGGTTTCATCATAAATGGTTTGCGGCGCCCAAACGCGGTGTACTTCGGAAAATTCGGGATAAGTCTCCGGAATATCGATAACGGTGCTCGACCATGTTGTCATATCGTCCGATTTCATTAAAACCATGGCCGTATTGCTCCATCCGTTTTTGGTAAGCAGATCCGTGACCACCATATAGAAGCCCTTATTATCATTTCTCCTTAAGATATGCGGATCGCGCACACCTCCGGTCCGGCTGATCGAAGCAGAAGAAACAATCGGTTCATTGTTGTTTAATGCATAGTAATTATAACCGTCTTTGCTGATGGCATAACGGATGGCTTCCTGGTTTTCCCCGTTACCGGTAAAATAGGTGAACAAATAGGCCGAATATCCGTCGCCCTCCGTATTGGTTTTACAGGAAATAAAATTTAAAAGAAGGCAGGCAAACAGGATCAATCTCATACAGGAGGAGAAAGGAGTATTCATATGAAATATGGTTTTGGTTTTTGATGATTTTAAATGTTAAATATACAATTAAAAAATAATATCACATTATCGCACCTGTTCATGACTATTACAAAATTTTCCTGAAAGGGTGGGTGCATGAGGTATTTGTGAACAGCGTCAGAAAACGAAGTTTGGATCAATGACCTTTGCCCTGCTTATATTTATTTTAATAACGTGATGGTATATGAATAACTGTAAGCATTCTCTTCCAGACGATAGGGCTTATGCGGATACCTTCCCCAGCTGTTATCACCTCCCAGGCCGCGTTGTTTGTAATCCACATGCAGGAATACCTTGTCCTGCACTTTGAGGTCGGTAGGGTGGCGTTGTGCTTTTTGCTCCCCCGGGTCCAGGTCTTCCGTGGAAATATTCAGGGCACTGAAACCGAGAGGTTGCTCTCCGCTGATCATAATACCGCTTCCGGAACCGTTTTTCAACTGAAACCAGCGTACATCGGTTTTGTAGCCGGATTCCTGCGGGCGGATGTACTCCCGGGTAAACTGGTTTGCCACTTGGTCTTTATACAGCCTGATAAAAGAGGAGGTGTTCCTGTCCGGATAATTCTCCCAGGGGCCTCTGCCGTAGTATTCCAGTTGGTCGTATGCTCCCGGCAATACCAAGCGCATTCCAAAACGCGGGATTTCGGGAAGGTCCTTATCGGCATTCAGGCTTGCCGTGACTTTGATGTCTCCGTTGTTTTCGATGTAGTAGGTTACCGTGTACGGAACATTGACCCCGGCCAACCGGTAAATTACGGTAACCGGCAAACCTTCGGTTGTTTTTTTACCGATGGTCACATCCGAAACTCCGGAATTGTGTGTGGCCGTTTTCCAGGCTTTTAATTTTCGGGGCATACCGTTCCCGAAATCATTATCGGTAGGGGCGCGCCAGAAATAAGGTTGTGGAAAAACGGAAACAGGTTCTTCAGCACTTCCTTTTAAATGATATGATTCGAACATTCCGCTTTCAGTGTTAAAGATACCCGCTGTCCTTTCCGTGGAGAAGTGAAGCCGGTTGCCTTTTCTTTCCGTCTTTAATTTTCCCGGATTACTTTTGGGCGGACTATCAAAGAAAGAAGTATTCCCGATACGGAATTGTTCCCGGGCGATTTCATGCCCGGCCGGGATCATTTCGCCGGCATTTTTGGTATAGGCAAAAACATTCAGAAAATATTCCTTATCCCGAAGTTCCGGTAGGTTGATATTGACTGTTTTTGTTGTATTCGGAGCGGCTTTCACATCAAATTCCCCGGTTTTTACGGTTTCCCCGTCGCCGGTCAATTCCCATTTAAACGCATAATTGTCCAGATCGGTGAAGTTGAATTCATTTTTCACCAGGATGGCGGCACCTTCTTTTTTAAACCTGATGTTCTGATATACTTTTTTAACTTCCATGAGGGCCGGATGCGGAACACGGTCTGCTGTTACCAGTCCGTTGGCATTAAAGTTTTCGTCGTTCTGAAGGTCCTGTCCGCCGAGATCGCCGCCGTATGCCCAGAACTCCCGGCCATCGGCAGTTTCCGCTTTTAAGCCCTGGTCCACCCAGTCCCAGATAAAACCGCCCTGCATATGCGGGCTGCTATCGATAATATCCCAGTATTCCTGAAAATTCCCGGTGCTGTTTCCCATGGCATGGGCGTATTCGCACATAATAAACGGGCGTTTTTTGGTATCGTCTTCGGCATAGTTTTTCATGTGATCCATGGAAGGGTACATGGGGCAGACAATATCGGTGTTGCGATTTTCGCCGGCCTGTTCAAACTGTACCATTCTCGTGGTATCGCGTTTTTTGATCCAGTCGTATCCGTCGTAGAAAACCGGTCCGTTGCCACATTCGTTCCCCAATGACCAAATGATGACGGACGGGTGGTTTTTATGGAATTCCACCATACGCTGCATGCGGTCCATATGTGCAGGCGCCCATTCCTCCAGGTAAGCGGGATGCACGGATTTGTCGAAATTCCCCTGCAATTCGGCTCCCATGCCGTGGGTCTCTATGTTGGCTTCGTCAACTACATACATGCCATATTCATCTGCAAGGTCATAGATATACGTATCATGCGGATAGTGGCTCATCCGGATGGCATTGATGTTGTTTTGTTTCATCACCTCCATATCCTTCCGCATCATCCCGCGATCGGGAACATGCCCCTTTTCCCCGTGATGTTCGTGAAGGTTTACGCCTTTGACGGTGATCGGCTCACCGTTGATCATCAGTCGGGCATTTTTGATTTCAACCTCCCTGAACCCTGTTTTTCCGGCCAATGCTGCGATCTCTTTATCGTCTTTATCCAGAAGGCTAATGGTATATGCATACAAATTGGGATATTCGCTGCTCCATTTTTCGGCATCGGGGATTATTGTTCGGAACAGTATTTCTTCTGTAGGCTTACCGGCCTCTTTGGTTTCCGTGTAAATTTCTTTTCCCCGCGGGTCGAAAAGGGTCACCTTTACTTTTGGTTTTTTGATATTGCTCTTTTCAAATGCTTTCAGCTTTACATTCACGCTGAAATTCCCATCGTTGTAATTACGGGTGAGTCCGCTGGTTACAAAATAGTCCCAGAGTGTGGTTTTGGGCATGGCCTGCAGGTAAACATCGCGTTCGATACCGCTTAAACGCCAGAAATCCTGGTCTTCGAGATAACTGCCGTCATGCCAGCGAAAGACCTGCACGGCCAGCAGGTTTTTGCCGTCCTTTAATAAAGGGGTAATATCAAATTCCGCCGGGGTTTTGGAGGCCTTGGTCATTCCGGCTTCTTTTCCGTTTACAAAGACCCTTGCATACCCGGAAATGGAGCCGAATCTTAAAATAACTTCTTTATCACCCCAGTCTCCAGGAACCGTGAATGTACGTCGATAGGAACCTACCGGATTGTAGATCTCATCACCGTTTTCTCCATTAACCGAATTCAGGTTGATGGTTTGACCGGGAGACAGTTCTTTATTCGGGGATTTAGAGGGATACCCGATGTACGGCGGATTTTTTGGGAACGGATAGGTAACGTTGGTATAGATGGGAATGTCGAACCCTTCCACTTCCCAGTTGGAAGGTACGGGAATATTGTCCCAGTCGCTGTCGTCCAGGTCAACCTTATAAAAATTCTTCGGACGCTGACTGGGGTGTTTTACGATGTGAAATTTCCAGCTGCCGTTCAAACTTTTGTAAAACCCGGATGATTCCGGATCATTGTTTAAGGCTTCGGTAGCTGACCCGAACAGGACAAAATCGCTGCGTCCTTCAATTTTATTACGGTCTGTTGTTGTGGGGTCTTCCCATTCATTGGTGTATTGCTGTGCGTTAACTGCTGTAGTCAACACTAAAAAGAGTAGGGGGAGGAAAGGCTTTTTCATATGAAGTAAATTTGGTGTTTCAAGATACTGATAATTCTGTTTATAGCTGTTCGGAACGGGTTTTAGTCGTTAAATACAAATGTTACAACCGATTTTCCGGGGATTTCCGGCACGGTTTCTTTCTGAAGGGCTGTCTTTTCCAGGTTTTTCCCCGGTGCGGTTATATATGAACCGGCGGGTAACAAAATTTTTCCCTCCGAATTAAAATTTACCCGGACACCGTGCTGTCCTGAATTTATTGCCACGAGTATTAATTTTTCATTTTCCGGGTTTATGTAACCCGATACACGGATGTGTCCTGAAGCTGATGCGTTACTTTTTGTTACCCTGATCCTTTGAAATCCGGGCCTTATAAACCTGCTGTAATTTCCCAGGGTCCAGAGCATTTTGCTTTCGTAAATATTTCCGTCGGTTTTATTTTTGTCAATGTATATTAACCCGTCTTTATAGTCGTACGGAGAAATCGCAAGCCACCAGTGCCAGGCGGAAGCATTGGCGATAACAAGATCGTTGTGTATAACCCCGGCCATGTAAAGGGCGGGCTCCATACCGAGATCCCTGCCATTACCTTCAATCTCCCCGTTATTATCTCCGAGAATACAGTATTCGGACATCCAGTACTTCAGACCGGGATGTTTTTTCAGGCTTTCGGAAAGTTTTTTTCTTTGACCTGTTGATCTGGAATCCGGGGAAGTGGTAAAGTAACTGTGTCCCGAGATCGTGTAGCTTAAATGCGACAGGCTTCCGATATAGTTTTCCGAGTTTTCATTGAAAAAGGCTTCGATCTGGGCCCCTCTTCCTGGTTTATCCCCGGTTTCAAACAGATAATTGATCTGGCCGGCCTCGGCGATATCTATTTTTGTATCCAGACCTCGTTTTTCAAGTTCCTTATCCAGTGATCTTGCGATTTCTGCGATTTCATTGTTCCGGAAAGATGTTCCTTCCTGTCCGCCATCTGCCCAGTCCCATTGCGGTTCATTAACAGGACTGATCATATCCACAGGCAACCCCATGCTTTTGAATTCCCCGGCCACCCGGGCCAGGTAACGGGCAAATTCCCCGTAGTGGTCCGGAGCGAGGTTCGACCGAGCTCCGCTATCGGCATAGGCCTTGCCGTTTCTGGTGATATGGACCGGCGGGCTGTTGGAAAATATCAGGAAATTCTCTACGTCATGTTCTTTGGCAGCACGGGCAAACCACACTTGTCCTTTTTGCCTGCTCCAGTCATAAGTACCACCTTCTCGTAAGAAGGACCCTGTTCTTCGCCACTCATCCTTTATACCGCTGGCTTTGCCCTGTCCTGCACTCCCTGCTCCCAGGTTAAACCTCCACAGGGATAAGCCTATACCTTCGGGGTTTCCTTTTTGATCGGTTTGTTTGCTAAAGAGCAGGTCGGCCATTTTTTCCTTTTTGGCCAGGGGCCATTGTCCTGCAAATTGGCACGACCAGGCATCCGAGGCTCCAAAATTGGCAATGGTCTGGTATGTAGTATTTTTATCGATATTGAATTGCAATACATCAGTACCCGCTCGGGGAATTGAAGTGACTTTTCTGTCGGGCTTATCCCGGCAGGCGGTGAAACAGAGATTGATTGTAACGCATAGCATGATGCGCAAAAAACTGCAATTATTTATGTTCATGGTTTTAAGATTACCCGGGCCAGGAGAATTATTTTAATGTGATGGTAAGATAAAGGAGCTTTGTATAAAGCCCCTTATCATCTTTTGTGAAATCCCTGAGAATAAATGCCTTATCAAACCTCACATTATCAGTTTATTGTTCAGGTGTTTTACGGTTAACATTTATAAATCGATTTTTTGGACCTGTGTATAGTAGAATTCGTTGGCCTGTGTAGCACGTACACCAATGCGTACAAACAGGAAACCGGCATCCCGGAGATCTTCCGGAATATCGACATTGACCGTGGTCTGTTGTCCCTCCGTGATATCGCCTGGGGCTACATTCGCTACGTGTTCATTTCTGTTTTGATCGGTAAGCACAGCAGTCCCGAAATATATGTTTACAGATTCAATACCGGCGGTTTCGACAATCTTAGCAATGGTAAAATTAGCTGTAACCGAATTATCACTTACCTGGAAACTTTCATTGTTGATGGTAAAATAAGGTGTTACGGGGACATCGAATGTTGTTCCGCCGTTGACATTGATAACAATGGTATCGTTTAACTGAGGCACCCAGGGGCCACCTTCCTTGACCACCATTTTATATTCACCGTCAAACAGGGATACCGAATAGCTGCCGTCCTGGTCGATATATACCGGGATATTTTTTTCCAGGGCGTAACCACCCTGCCATAATTCGAGCTGGGGGCCGTTGGTTCGGACACCTACGGGCTGTCCTTCGTATACAACGCTTCCTTCGAGGATAGCTGCTGGTTCATCAAAATTGTCATAATCGCAACTCATTGCTAATGGTACAAAGCCAAAAGCCAACATTAACCGGACTATATTTTTTTTCATCATTTTCATTTTTAGTATTCAGAATAGGGTTGGAATCAGTATGCTAAACATCACTGTTTCCCGATTAACCATTAATGGAAAGGGTTCCTTACCAATTTGGGGTTGTTATTAAGAACATTCGGGTCTATGGACGAATAGTAATTGGCAAAACGGAAGAATCTTGGTCTTCTGAACCGTGTAGGCCGCATCTTATGGAAAATGTATTTGTTGTTGTCCTCATGACCGGGACGAACAATCCGGTAGGGGAACAATCCGTAAACCACGGCATCCTCACTGTCGTCACTGCCGTTCCATATCTCGTGGGCGATCCTCCACCGTTTTAAGTCGAAGTACCTGTGGTCTTCAAAAGCGAGTTCCGTCCGGCGTTCGTTCCGGATCATTTCCATCGTCAGGTTACTGATACTGTTGGCGGGGAATCCGGCGCGTTCGCGGATGGTATTGATGTATGCCGTGGCTTCTGCCTGTTGTCCCGTTTCAAAAGCGGCCTCGGCGGCATTGAGGTATATTTCCCCCAACCGGAACCAGGGCCACCAGTTTTGTGCAGCAACTCCCCGGGTACTTGCTCCGGCGGCCTCGCTGACAAACTTGCGTACATAAAACCCGGTATTGCTTACAAACTGGGCATTGTCCTTGGGGCCGTCAAAACCGGTCCATAAGTTACCGTCGTCATATTGATTTCCGAGGTTGGGCGCTGCACGAAACACGTAATTATCGTTCTCCCATATGGCGACTCCCGCCTGGATGCTTACCGGGGTGCTTTTGAAATTTGTTCCGGGATAGATCACCGTACCGTAGAGGCGGGCGTCCTTATTTTCAAAAATGTCGCTGATGTTTTCATAAGGGATGTACGCTCCGTTACCGTCCTGATAATTTAAGGTGCCGTTACTTCCATCCAGATAGTCAAAACTTTCCACCAGGTTTAAAGAGGGGGTAAGTACGGAAGAACCTTCGTTGTCTTCGGTGAGGCTTCTCGGAATATTATCGTAGGTAAACCTGTGGGTTTTAAGGCTGAGTTCATAATCTTTGGCGAAAATGATTTCCCGGTTTCCCTTGTTGATTAACATTTCATAGAAATTCGCCCCTTTATCCGGGTTTTCATCGTAGAGTCCGTAGTTACCACTGTTAATAATGGTTTGTGAGGCCTGAAGCGATTTTTGATAATAATCGCCGGCCTTGTCTGCGGGTATCCCTACTTCACCTCCGGGTAAAGTGATCGGCGATGCCATCCGGTTATTGTATTTTGCCAGTGAAGCGGCATACAACATGGCTCTGCTTTCGAGGGCAAGAGTGGTAAAAGTATTGGCGCGGGTCTGGCTTGAATTATTGGGTGCCAGGTCGGCTTTGATCTCTTCCAGTTCCGTGTAAATGAAATCATATACTTCATGTTCCTTTGCACGGGGTACCTGCAGGGGTGTAGGGTCACCGCTGTAATCATAGATCAACTGTTCGGTAACCAGCGGAACCCCGCCCATACGCTTTACCAGTTCGAAATACACAAAAGCACGGATAAACCGCAATTCGCCCCTGAAAAGGGTTTTTTGCTCTTCATCCAGCTCAATGCTGTATTCGTCTATATTGTCCAGTGCCAGGTTAATATCGCGTATCAACCCGTAATCCCAGTACCTTCCGTAATCGTCTCCGTACTGGAAGTCGTTGTGCCAGTTTCCATCGAAATGGCCGGACCACATCGCATCGTCAATATCGGTCATGCCGCCTGTGTTGAAAACGCCATGCAAAGCCGGTAAGCGGTCGTAATAATTGGCCAGCAGGGACTTGATAAGCACAGGGTCGTTCCAAAGCTGTTCGTCCGTAATGATATTTTTGGGATCTCTTTCCAGCCAGTCATCATTATTACAGGCCGTAAGAAAAAACGAAATGATAACGGATAGTATAAATAAATGTCTCATTGTATTCGATTTAAAATGAAAAGTTAAAACCAACCAACACTGTTTTCTGCTGCGGATAAACCACGGCAGCTCTCGCTTCAATTTCCGGATCAATTCCATATTGCTTAACGTTGTCAAAAGAGAGCAGATTTGATCCGCCTACGTATATACGCGCTTTTTGCGCACTTATCTTTTCCGCGATTTCTTTGGGGAAGGTATATCCGAGTTCGAGGTTCCTTATTCTTAAAAAGCGGACGTTGGTCAGCCAGAAATCACTGTTTCTCGCATTTGGTCCCGAATGTCCCCTGCGGATGGCGGGATAGTGCCCCGGAATCCATTCGCTGTTCGGATCATACGGATCGGCACGGTGCCACCGGTCTTCCAGTAAATACGCAGGAGAGTTACCACCGGCGTGATAGGGATTTCTGAGTTCGTAATCCTGGAACCAGGATTGCATGGCACCACCGGCGAAATCGATATTCAGATCAATGCCTTTCCAGTCCAGTCCGATATTCCCTCCGAAAGACATCATGGGGGCCCAGCCCGTAGGATAACCGATAGGGCGCTCGTCCATACCGTTAATGGTACCGTCTCCGTTCACATCCTTGTAAATAAAATCGCCGGGGAGTTGGGTCCTGTTGTTTTGTCCGTCGTTGTTCACAGGGTGATTCCTGATCTCTTCTTCATTCTGAAAACGGCCAACCACCTGATATCCCCACCAGACACCGCCCCACCGGTCTTCTGCGGAACCGCGGTACTCATCCCATGAATTTCCGAAGCGTGGCTTGTAGGTCTTTATACTTCTGTAACGGGAATAGGTGAAATTACCGCTAACGGTATAATTAAGCTCACCGACGGAGTTTCTGTAGGTAATAATTCCTTCTCCTCCGTAGTAGCCGTTCTCGTTGAGGTTCTCATTGGGAAGCGTATAACCTACTTCGCTTGGCAACAGTACATCATACCGTGGGGCAGGGACCCCCGTTCTTACGATCTTAAACAGATCGGCCGTCATGCTTAGTTTGTTGTCGAACATGGCCACATCGATACCGATATTGGAGTTGGTGTTTTTTACCCACGACAA
The DNA here is from genome assembly GCF_021183825.1 of Sinomicrobium kalidii. Classification (GTDB taxonomy): domain Bacteria; phylum Bacteroidota; class Bacteroidia; order Flavobacteriales; family Flavobacteriaceae; genus Sinomicrobium; species Sinomicrobium kalidii. The sequence goes on from NZ_CP089211.1 coordinate 4,551,677, forward strand.
GTTATCGACCGGTAGCCCTCTGGGCCTTATTCCGGTGGTAAAGCTGCCGTCCAGTACGGCATTTCCGTTATTCCAGGTATAGCCTCCGAGATATCCGAACATGCTCACTCCTTCTTCTTTTCCTGTCTGGCCGATGGATGCCCTGATTTTTAAATTGTTAACAACACCTTTCAAGCCTTTGAAAAAGGGTTCTTCGGAAATACGCCATCCCAGGGATACACCGGGGAAGAAACCCCAGCGGTGCCCCGGAGGGTATAGGTAGGAAGCGTCGTAACGTCCTAATAATTCGAGCAGGTATTTGCCCTTGTAATTGTAATTGATCTTTCCGATATAGCCGGCCCTTGCTTCGTAATCCCAGGCGTCATTGAACGAATTCAATTTATCGAATTCCAGCAGGGGAAGGTAATCGTTGGAAGGATTGGTTCCCAGTTGCAGGTAATCCTTTTCATAATCAGACCGTTCATAGGCTGCGGTAACAGATAGCGAATGGTCGCCGAAGGTTTTGGAATAATCCAGTTGGAACTGGGTATATCTCGAAACCACTTCCCGTTCGGTCTGAAATCTCCATCCGCCATCGACTCCCCCGGTGCGGTCATAAATGTCTTCGGCTTCATTATAGGTGTAAACATCATAGGTATATTGAAAACCGTCGAATTTATTGTTGGTATAGTTATAGGAAAAGGTTCCTTTTGCCTTCAGGCCGAAATCAAAATCATAGGTAGCAAATAAGTTGATATTGAGATTGCGTCCCAGATTGTCTTTATAACCTGCAATATCCCGGTCGAACAAAGCCGGGTTTCTCGAATAATCGCGGGTATGATTGATATAATCGGGATTGTCATTGGCATAGGGGCCTACCGTGGGGATATTACTGAACATTCCCAGGATGGCCGAAAAATAACCGTCTCCGCCGGGCAGGCCGACATCCCGGGTTTTTTCCTGTCTTCCGCTTATTTGTGTTCCTATACTTAAATGCTTTGTTATATCGGATTCCAGGTTGGCCTGTAAATTGGTTCTTTCGTATGAGAAGTCTTCCATTAATGCATCCTGGTGGGTGTTGGCCACAGAAAGGTAATAATTCGTTTTCTCCGATCCTCCCGTTACGTTGGCATTAATGTGATATTGCGGAATATTTTTGCGCATCACAAGGTCGTAGTAATCGTAGCTCCGGTACCCGGGTTCGGTCCCTGCCTGCCACCTGGCCAGTTCTTCCGGTGTATATACGCTGTTGGGGTCCTGCCCGGCATTTTGTGCGGCTTCTACTAACCCTCTTGTATATTGCGCGGCATTGGCCAGTTTCGGGAACCTGGTTAAATTCTGCCAGCCGTAATATCCGTTGACGTTGATCCGGACATCTTCGTTTTTTCTCCCTTTTTTGGTGGTTACGAGCACCACGCCGTTGGCCGCCCGCATTCCGTAAATGGCGGCGGAAGCGTCCTTCAGGATGGTGATACTTTCTATATCCTCCAGGTTCAGCGAATTGAATATATCGTTCCCGGAAACGTTTGGCGATTGTACCCAGTCGCCACCCGTTTGTCCTCCATAGGGAATACCGTCAATCACAAAGAGCGGGTTTCCCATGTTCCTGACTTCGATCGCAGCGCCCCTTCCGGGCCTGGCATCTTTTGCCCTTACCGATACTCCCGGCGTCTTTCCGGCCAGTGCCCCGGCCGTAGTGGTTGAAGAAGATCTTACCAGGTCTTCGGACTTAATGTTACTTATGGCAGCGGTTACTTCTTTCTTTTTCTGGGTACCGTAACCCACTACCACAACCTCGTCCAGCGATGCAATATCGGCTTGCAGTGTTACTTCCGTGAAAAGGTCGTCGTTAACAGGCACTTCCTGTGTTTTAAAGCCTATGAATGAAATAACCAGAACAACATCTTCGGGGCCTGAAACAGTTAAACTAAATTCCCCGTCCATATCGGTCATGGTACCGTTGGAGCCTCCTTTTTCAACTACGGCTGCCCCCGGGAGAGGGACTCCCTCATCATCTAAAACCCGACCATTGATCTCGGTTTCCTGTGCGGTGAGAACAGAAGTAAAGGCTACGAAAACTGCAATGCATAACCATTTTATACTTCCTGATCTCAGTAATTTTTGATACATACGTTAGTGGTTTTGGTTAAATAAATTATAAGTTGGTTAACTTGCTCGTTAAAATGTAGTAAGGGCGCTAATTCATTAACAGGAATACAATGTTCTTAATTTTGTGTTAATAAAACCGGGTGCTATCTGTCAAATTATGGGGTATAAATTGTCCGGATTTGTGATATGATACAATTATAAATGTTATTTTTACATTTTAATTAAAGAAGAGGGGGAAAGATGAGAATGTATAAACCTCAAACAGCAGTCGTATTTATATTGTTTTGGAATGTTTTTTTTCCTCAACAGGCCCCGAAACATGAGGTGATTTCGAATGATTTATATTTTCACCTGATCAATGTCAGATCGGGGCTCTCCAATAATGTTATAAATGATGTTGTTCAGGATTCCCTGGGCTTTTTATGGATCGGTACGGATGACGGGCTGAACCGTTTTGACGGGACCAACTTTAAAACGTTCAAAAAAAATGTAAGACACAGGGATGCGGGGCTGGCAAATAATTATGTCCAGTCGCTGGTACTGAAAAACGGAAACGAACTCCTTGTAGGCACTGATGAAGGGCTCAATATTTACGATATCCGGTACGACCGGTTAGACCTGGTTGACCATAACGACGGGCTCCTGAACAATAGTGTGAGCAGTCTTGTTTTAACCGGCACTGAAGAGGTCATTGTCGGCACTTATCGCGGAGGTATACAGTTTCTCGATTCGGATTATCATTTTTCAGAAACGGAAAGTTCCGTAAATCAGACGATCTCATCCGATGAAATCTCTTCCATGACTTTACAGGGCGATTCCGTGCTCTGGGTCGGCACTTTTAATAACGGCCTCAATAAGATTGATTATAAAAAAGGAACGGTTACCAGAATACTGGATGAGGAAAACAGTTTTTTACCGTCATCTGCCATTAACAGTCTTTATACCGATAGCCGTGAAAACCTCTGGGTAGGGACCCGTAAGGGCATGGGAATAATTACCCGGAACGGGGATTCGATACATTTGGCAAAAGCTTACTCCCCGGAAAAAGGCCTGAGTGATAACGATGTATTGTGCTTTGAAGAGGATAATAATTCCCGAATGTGGATCGGCACCCGGAACGGGGGTTTGAACATTATGGACATACCGACGCTTCCCGAAGCGGACCATCCTATAAAAAACAGGTGGTACCTCCCCGCCGGGGACGGGTCGAGTGTTTACAACCGGACAGTGTCTTCCATAATGATGGATAACAGTGGAAAAATGTGGATAGGAACACCTACGGGACTGAACTATGTAGATCCCGGGGGCGAACTTGTTAATGTAATTCGGCATAACGAAGCTATGCGTGAAAGCATTAGTCACAATCGTATCGGGGCGCTGGGGAGAACAGAAGACGGAAAAATATGGATCGGTACCGATGGGGGAGGACTGGACCTGTTTGACCCCGAATCCCGGAAGTACACCCATTTTAAACATAACGAACACGATAATACCAGTCTCAGTAATAATTATATCCTCTCCATACTTCAGGACAGCCGCAGCAGGGTGTGGGTCGGGACATACAGGGGCGGCATCAATCTGATGGTGCCGGGAGAGGACGGGTTTGTCCACTATTTACAGGGCATGCCGGAAAACGGGAGCGACGTCAGGGTAATTCACGAAGGAAAGAATAAGGTGATCTGGGCAGGTACCAACCAGGGAGGCCTTTATCGGTATGACGAGTTTTCGGAGGCATTTCAGTTTGTCGATGCCCTGGGTAAGATCGATATTCGCGATATCGGGGAAGATAAGAACGGAGATTTATGGCTGGCCACATTCGGATCGGGAATTATCAGGTATGATCCGGAGACAGATACATCCGAATCTTTTTATTCCGATGGCCTGAAGAATATACCCAGCAACATTTTCTTTTGCATCCTGCCTGTAAATGAAAACGAAATCCTGGCAGGTACAAGATACGGAGGGCTGGTAAGATTAGACCCGCAGTCGCATTCAATAATAAATATTACCGAAAAAGACGGATTGAGCAATAATTCGATAACAGGTTTAGTCGCAGAAAATGAAAACTATGTCTGGCTTTCCACTTTCAACGGGCTCAACAGGTATGACCTGCGTACGCATGAAGTCCTGGATATTTCCGGTCTGGACAATATCCTGGAAGGCGGATTTAATATCGGGGCGATAACCAGGTCTTCCGGAGGTATGATATATGTTGGCGGAAATAACGGCGTCAATTATTTTGACCCGGCCGGGTTTTCCAAATTAGGACAGGACTATCCCCTGATCTTTGAAGAGGTAAGGGTACTGAATAGGAAAGTAAATGTAGGTGACGAAAAACAGGGTGTTTTAAATCAATCGCTGGCCTTCCAGGATGAAATTAAGCTGAAGCATGACCAGAACACATTTTCCGTTGATTTTGTCGCATTGAAGTATCCTCTTGCAAATAATAATATTACCTATTCGTATAAACTTGAAAACTATAATGACTTTTGGATTGATACCCGGGGCCCGGGAACAGCTAATTTTACAAATGTGAGCCCCGGGAAGTACGAGTTAAAAATAAAAACCAATTCGCCCTATAACGGCAAAGTCATAAAAAGTTTGTTTATAACGGTTACCCCTCCGTTCTGGAAAACAGGACCGGCATATATTTTATATGTATTGGTTATCGGCCTGATTACATGGGTTAGTGTCAGCTATTATACGGAACGGTTAAAACTTAAAAACTCATTGGTCTTTGAAAAAAAGCAACGTCAGTTGGAACACGACCTTAACGAAGAGCGATTGCGGTTTTTCACCGGATTTTCCCACGAATTGAAAACCCCGCTCACCCTGATCCTGGCACCCGTGGATAATTTGCTGGGAAAAGTAAAGCAAAAAGAACTGATTGAGAACCTGTTCTTTATAAAGCGGAATGCACAAACCCTTTACAATTCGATAGATAAACTTCTGGAATTCAGAAAAACAGAAGAAGGCCTGAGTCAGTTGGCTATCGGTCAATACAATATCGGCAAAAAGGTTTATAAGTGGGTTGAAAATTACCGCCCCCTGGCAAAAGACAAAAAAATAGATCTTCGGGCTTCGGTAGCGGAACCGGAAAAACCTTTTAAATGTGATATTGAAAAAATAGAAGTTGTTTTCAATAATTTACTTTCAAATGCCATAAAATACTGCAAATGGAAAGGCACCGTAAAAGTGGTTCTTTTTTATGAGGAAAATTACCTTAAAATTAAGGTAAGCAATACAGGTTCGGGGATAAATGAACAGGAAGTTGACCAGATTTTCAATTGGTATTACAGGGCCGAGAACAGCATCAGGAAGAACGGAACAGGCATCGGACTGGCACTTTCCAAAAGGTTTGCCGAACTTCATCAGGGGCATATAACGGTAAAAAGCAAAAAAAATGAGACCACGGAATTTACGCTTTGTTTACCGCGGACCGTTGTATATGAAAATTATGCCGCGGACGCGATAGATACGAAGACCCCTGAACCGGAAGAATTTGTTGCTTGTAACGAACCCCCGGAAATCAGTAAAAATGAAGAGAAGATCATTGATTCCTCAGATCGCAGGGATGTGATCCTGCTCATTGATGACAATCCTGAGATCCTGAAATTCCTGGACAGCATACTAAAATCGGAATTTGATCTGATACATGCTTCGGATGGAGAAGATGGGGTAGCCAAGGCCATACGATATGTCCCGAACCTGATTATTTCGGATATAATGATGCCATTTAAAGACGGTATTGACTTATGTTCGACACTGAAAAATAAAACAACAACAAGTCACATACCCATCGTTCTGTTAACCGCCAAAAGCAATACCGAAAGTGTAAACACGGGTTTTGAAGAAGGAGCCGATGCCTATATGACCAAACCGTTTAACCCGAAAGTATTACAGACCCGGGTTAAAAACCTTCTGGAGAACAGGATGAAATTGCGGCATTATTTTTTAAACAGTTTTCACCAGGCAGATACCAACCCCACGGTTGACAACCACTCGAGAATACTGGAAAAGGAAAAGGAGTTTTTAAAAAAGATGGAAGCCCTTATACTGCATCAATCCGGAAAAGATAAAGTCAATACGGCGTTGTTGATAAAGGAAATCGGAATGAGCAGGACTTCCCTGTACCGTAAGATCAAGGCCTTAACGGGGCAGAGTATAAACGAATTCGTTCGTGAGGTCAAATTAAAAAGGGCCGCTGACCTGATCCGGAATGAGAGTTATTCGGTCAGCGAAGCTTCTTATGAAGTAGGATTTAATAGTATAAAGTATTTCAGAAAGATTTTCAAGGAAAAATACGGAACGACACCGTTGCGGTTCAGGTCCGGGGATCGGGATTGTTAGGACTGCGGAGATTTCGGCCGCTATCCTGTAAAATCGTTGTTTTTACAATCCGATAGGTTAACATCATGCAAAAATAATCCGTAATATCAATGCCGTTCAAAATAATCGCTGACGGTATACCAGGCTTTTTTCTTTTCCCCTTTATCCGAAAGCAGTCCCTTCCGGTTCCATCCTTTCTGATACACGGGGTGAAGTCGGCTAAGGGATCTGTAATCTACCAGTATCCAGGGGCATACACCGGCCAGGTCTGGCATGGACCTGAACATTTTACCTGGTCTTCATATACTTTTTCCTGGTATTCCTCGGTCCAGTAAGCGGCCTCATCAACCGGACCGTAATTGCTTCCGTACAGGGCTTCGGCACCGAATTCGGAAATAAAAAGGGGCTTGTCGACATTCAGTTCCCATTTGGCCTTTTCCGGAGCGCCCTGCCAGGGTTCATACCAGCAGATATACTCGTTGACCGAAACGAAATCGACATGTTTATAGATCGGGTCCTGCACTTTAAAAGTGTGGTCTGTATATTGCTGTGAATTGGCTACGGAGGTGATCAGCCGCGTTGAATCGATCTTACTGCAGTTCTCCGTCAGTTCAATAAGGGCTTCGGTAATACCGGAATGTTTTTTTGTACCAGACCACACCCTCAAAATAGGTCAGCGAAGGCATCTGGGTGTTAAAATCCCCGGGAACATTTAAAACCGGGCCGCCTTTAAAGGCATATTCCACAAAGTCCGTTTTCTTTTCCGGTTCTCTTTCCTCCCATACCTTTCGCCAGTCCCCGATGCCCATGGGGTCTATAATGGCTTGCCATTCACCGTTCAGGCCGGTGTAGCTGCGCCCCTCCGCATTTATCATGGCACTTTGTGCAAAGCCCGGATGGAAAAGGAAGAACAGGAAAAAAACAGATAAAAAGGTTTTCACGTAATGAGGTTTCGGAAACTCGGTCATAAATTCAATCTTTTTGCCCCGGTGTCTGGGTTTTCTACTTTTAAAGCCAAAAAATGAACTGCAATATCCCGATCTGTCTTTTCTGAAGATGAGGATACGTATTCATTGCTGTCAAAAATATTAACAATAATGTTATTTATACACTTACTTTTTGTTTTATTTTTTATGAAACTTTATGAGGGTAGGGTTGTGCCCGTGCCTGTTGCGGAAAGAGTAAAAGAAAAACGATAGGGACATTACAGCCTTATCGATAGTCCGGAAAACAGGACAGAACCATCACCCCAAAGGGGCAATCATGTCCGGATTCCCTTATACGGTTTAAGCCTGATATCTTAATAATACCAGGCGAATCATCTGAAATTCAATAAGATAATACGGGTCAGGACCAAAAGCTGTCTGTGGAGTGAAATCGGATTTTAGATATGGGCTATGATATGTAAGACCTATGACTATAAGATGCTCTGATGACAGTGAAAGCAACTTGTAACCTGTAACGTAAACATTTGGGCATGATCCGGCAATATCTTCTGCATAGAAAGAACTATTGCGTTATACTTTTAATTTCCATACAGCGCTCTGTGTAACTTTGTGCCTGCTTTGCGAACCCTTTGTGGTAAAATAAAGCCCATGACATGGAAAACCACGCAGACCAGAAAGTTTTCACCACGTCCACAAAGTCAGGGGCTTTTGAAATGTCTGTCCATATTACAGCACGTGCGGATGTTTGGTACAAATAGTTTTTATGTGTATAACCCGATAACATTAAATAATAGCCCCCCCGGGGAGCGATCTTCAGTTTCTATTTCTTAGCGAAGTTCATGCTGATTTGAATATTACCATTCTTTTCTCTCCTGTTCCGGATTTTTCCGCTTTTTATTTCCGATCTGGAAGGCCCTGGAAATGTTAAATCCGAAGTGAATGTCTCCCTTGAAAAAGTCGTCGGTGGTCTCTGTGATAAATGCCTTTTCGATCATGGTAATGGCATTGGAGACCATTAACTGGAACACATGCCCTCCGGTTTCGATATCCACACTAAGGGCAAAGGCGTCTTTGGTATTGACGGATTCCAAAGGATTGATGGTATAAAAATACTCGGCATTGACAGATACTCTTTTGCTTATCTTGTAACGCCCTCCCGCTCCTACGGCAAAAATATCGTGCGGATCGGCATCCGTTTCCACGGTATTCCGGTGTACATAGGTGGGGGAGAGTTGGAGGGAGAGGTCTTCGTTAAATTTCCTGGCAATGAGCACCTGGGTGGTGTAGAACAGGCGATCGCTGAAATCGGGTTTGTCATCCGGGTCGTAGTCTTTCAGTGTTTTCCATGCGGTACTGCCGAACAGGGAGACGCTTAACGGAAATGGCTTTTCTCCGGTAGCCTGTTTCAGGAGTTTGTATTTTACAAAACCGTCATAGGTTTTTTCAAACGAACTCCTTCCTATGCCGAACATAAGGTCATCGGTGAGGGCATATTCCAGGGCAAACCGGATATTGGAATTGTCCAGGCCGAAGAATTCGTCAATACCGTCATTGATCCTCCCGAAACGGTGAGAGATGAGAAATTCCAGGACGCCTTTTTTCCGGTTTTCTACGGAATGCCCGTTAATAATGCGGGTACCTTTAAAAGTGGCACTTACATATTCTTTGTGCTGCGGAGTCTCTTCATCGAGTATCTCCATTAAATCCTGGGCGGCTATATGACCGTAAAGGCCCAGGAAAAGCAATATCAGTAGTGTTTTCTTCATTTTTTGGTAAATGGTTTATACGCCCCGGTGCTATTGTAGTTTTTCACTAAAGCACGGTGTTACGGGACTGTTCAATAAGACTTCCGGTTTTTTTTGAATTTAATTGTAGGGCAGGTGTTCCAGTTTAAAGGAAACCTCCACTTCTTTGGCAATATTGTTACGGACAATGGCCGGTATTTTAATGTCGTAATCCGCAACGGTTACCATAAACTTTCCGGTCAGGACTACTTTTTTTTCTTCCAGATCGGTTTTGGCTTCGATCCGGACCGGTTTTGTAATACCGTGAATGGTCAGTTTTCCGTCGATCTCGGCTATGTGGTTTTCTCCCGACAGGAGTTCTTCCAGGTTTTGTATGTTCCCTGCAAAAGTGGCCTTCGGAAACTTATCGGATTCGACGTAATTTTCATTAAAATGCTCCTGCATCAGGGCTTTTTCAAAAACAAAAGATTTCATCAGTATGCTTATGGCAATCTCACCACCGGAAAGGTCAATAATGCTCAACACTTGTTTGTTTTCTGCCTTGATATCCTCTACCGGGGTATGCGAATAAAAGGAAATATCGCCCTGCTTGGTGAGGTATTTTTCCTGGGAAAACAGTATGGAATGGCAGCACATAAAAACCAGTAATACTATAAATCTGATACGCATTTTATTAAATATTTTTTAGCTAACCGCTGATTACCGCCCTGACCAGGATAACATCAAGCAAAAAACCGGTACATATTCCTTTGACCCTGATCTTTTGTCCCGTATGCAGGCCCAGGGTCTTTTTATTTTCAGTGGGATACATATTACATATCACACTCTCTATGGAATTTTCCACGCTAAGTGTAATGACACTGTTGCCATCTGCCGCGCTGATGTCTTTTATAACGCCTTCTACCTCTATAATCTTATCCAGGTACAAACTATTAGCTCTGGCCTCATCGGTTTTAAATGTTTCTACGAGTGCTTTGGCCGTAAGCGTATAATCCGGATCGGAAGCATATACGTCGGTGTGCGGTTTGTTGTACAACTTCAGAAAGGCTATGAAAGCGATCAAAGCGCCCCCGGCTATGATTATTCCGGAAATATAGACAGAACGTTTTATGGTCTTCATGAATTTCCAGTTTTAATTATCCGGGCTACCATTGTCTACCCAACACCCTATCAGGGCAATTTCTTCCGGGGTAAGTGACCCTTGCAGGGGCATAACCCTGGTCTCGGTAAGTTCCTTGATCTTTTCGGCATTGTTTTTAACCACGTCAAAATTGCTAAAATCGAGCGGATGCACGGAACCGTTATGGCATTGCATGCAATTATTGTCAATTACGGGCCTTACAGTAGTTGAAAAAGAGATGTCCGGATCACATAACAATTCTTCCATATCTTCCTGTTCCACATTGTACTCACAGGAAATCATGCAAACAGCAAGGAGGAAAATTCCTGAAATACAGGTTACTCTTATAATTTTCGTTGTCATGAGTGCAAAAGTGAAGTAAAAAAGGTGTCTGAAAAGTAGTTTAAACTGTCATTTCGGGGGCTTCGGCACTTCGACTTTGGCCGAGGCGACAGAAACGGGAGATACGACGCTTTTCAGACACTTTCTTTTTTAATTATTCATCCTTGATCTATCCTTCGTTAGTGGCTTCCGGGGCCTCTTGTGTAACGGTATTTACAATAGGCCATACCCCGGGATTCGGCACGCTCACCCCTTTGTTGTCACCTTTGGCTTCGTCCGGTCCGAAATAATACAGGGGCCAGCCCTTATAGGTTAATTGGTCCCGTTGTCCGTGGACACTGATCGTATTAAAATCGTCTGCATTCAAAATACTGGGAAGCCGGTCGATATCAACATGAAAAACGGGCCATACGGAATCATTGGAAAAGTCTTCTTCCGTATAGGTATTGTTGTCTTTGGTATCGGGGGCAAACGCATAAAGGGTGTTCCCTTCGGCGTCGGTGATATAGAAAGTATCTCCGTCTCCTTCCACGTATTCCCCGTTTTCATCGATGATATAATTCATTCCGTCATCGCCTACCAATTGGGCATGGACGTACATCAGCGAATAATCGGGTTTGGCAACATACCATATCTCGTTTACCCCGTCACCGTTAACGTCTCCGGCCTCACTGTCGTTCGCAAAGTAATAGAGGGGCCACCCCTTGTAGGTAGTTTGCTGTGTTCCGTCTTCTCTTGTGATGGTCGCAAAATCGCCGGCATCCAGTCCTTCGTCAACCATAATGTCTTCAGCGTAAAATACGGGCCATGCACTCAGGCAGCCTTCCGTACAGGTGGAAGTTTCACCCGAATCGTTGGAAAAGAAATAAAGGGTCATTCCCTCGCTGTCGGTCAGGATACCACCGTGCGTGGAATCGTCGGCCAGTTTGATACTGTTTTCCGTTGGCTCCGGATTTGGGTCGGGGGATGAATCGTCATCACTGTTACAGGAATAAAAGGCGAAGATCATGGTCGCCAGTAAAAAACAGGTCTTCTTCATAATATAATTTATTTTAAATTTGACACATCAAATTAATTGATATCAAAATGATTACACCAAATAAATTTGAACGAGAGGGAAAAAATAACCGGTAAAAGGGAAAAAACGCGATTAAGAAACGGTAAGCTCCCGGAAAGAACCATACATCCGTTATAATATTTCTCCTGTTAAAAATTGTATTTTTGACACCTTGTAAAAACTACCCCCTTTATGAAAAAAGATCACGTCTACTTTTTTACTTTTCTCGGCCTGGCCATAGTCACTTTTGCCGTGGGCTATTTTAGCATGAACTACCTGCTGGAGATATCTACCAATCACTTTTTACGGACCCAGATTGAATCGAGTAAGCGGGAAGCCAGCGAAGTTTCCTCCCTGGTACAGTTCCAGCTGGAGAACGGCCTGTCTAAAGACGAGGTGGTGAACAATCTTCAAAAAAGTATTGAAAATACAAGTATGGAGTCCGGTTTTGTATGTATGTTCAACTGGTCCGGGGTGGAGATCTGTCACCCTGATCCGGAAAAGATCGGGCAACTGATTTTGCCGGAAGAATCCTTTGTTCAGCCTGCCGTTTATACCGAGCCGAACCTGTATGATCTCTACACCCTCCTGAAACAAAAAAAGGAATCGGGCGGTATCAGGGAATTTTCGGATAAAGGAAAGGATTCGGAGATCATTTATCTCTACCCTGTAAAGAATACCGATTGGATCATCGCTGCTCATGCCAACATAGATCATATTAAAAAGCGAATGCAGCAGTTGAAGAACAATTTTATCCTGGCCTTTGCTGTTTCGGGTATTCTGATCGTGCTGATGTCTTTGTTTATGGTACGCCTTATCGGCGGGCGGTACGAAAAGAAACTGGAGGTAAAGAACGAAGGGCTGTCCAGGGATATCGTGACACTTTCCAAACTAAATCACGACCTTACCCTGTACAAACAGAAAGTGGAGGAAAAAGAAAAAAATGCAGATGAAGACGATCCCGACGGGAACAGGGAAAACAGCTTTGCCAAAAAGCGGATATTGACCTATGTAAAAGATGAGATCGTTTCCATAGAACCGGACAATATAGCCTTTATATATATGGAAAATACCGTTACCCATATTTGCTGCATCGACGGCAGGATATTTCACAGTAACAACAGCCTTGAAGAAGTGTTTTCAGACCTGGACAATTCCTTGTTCTTCAGGGCGAACCGACGCTTTATTCTCTCCATAAACAGCATTGATAAAATATATAAGTACGGAAACAATCAGTTGAAGATAGAGGTCGTGCCCAAGTCCCCGATAGATATTATTATCAGTAAAAACAAGGCTTCGGAATTCAAACAATGGCTGAGGGGATAAGATTGAAGACATTCGGATATTTTTCGGGAGAGGGATGAATTAATTGTTTTCGGAATATTGACCGAAAACGGTTTCCGTGTATTATTTTATAACATTTTCGGGCGTAGAGATTCCAATATTAGGCAATAGTTATGATAATTTACATTTTATGTTAAATTTGCGATCAGGGCAAGATCAACAGTGCTTCACACCAACGGCAAATACCATTGGAAATTTTCTGCCCAGGTTTTTAAGTGTATATTGTACAAAAACTGTGTAGGGGGTATGAGAAAGATGTCCGGGGCAGGTTACCGCCACAATAAAACCTCCGCTCCGGTATTCCGGTGTATGTTCCGAAGTAAAGAGCCCCTGCCGTGTTATGTACAAAAATAATATGACCGGGTACATTCCTCTGGTTTATAGGTTGTATTTGCGGAAGAAGTTATAATGAGCTCATTCATAGAACGTGTTTACCAAAAACGATTTACATAAGATATTCAATAAATATTACAGTACATTGGTGCTGTATGCAAACCGTTTTCTCCCTTTGAGGAATGAGTGCGAAGACCTGGTTCAGGATATTTTTGTCAACCTTCTGGAAAAGGACCTTACCTTTCCGGATGAAACATCGCTAAGGGTTTATCTATACAAATCTACCCGCAACAAATGCTATAATCACATCAAACACCTCAAGGTAAAAGACAAGTATGTTTCAAACACCATAAAGCGGGCAGAAGATGAAAACCTGTTTTTACAGGAAGTTCTGGAAGAAGAGATCACCAGGCAGTTGCATCAGGCTGTAAAAACCTTGTCGGGCCGAAAGAAAGAGATCATCGAATTAAGCCTTAGGGGAATGAAAAATGATGAGATCGCCCAAACGCTTGGAATTCAAACACAAACCGTAAAAACCATAAAATCGGCCGCTTATAAATCGTTAAGGGCCCGGTTTAAGGAATCAGATCATATTATCCACTTTCTTCTGGCTTGATAATATATTGCTTTTCACTCTTTTAGTGAATTATTAACAGGTTTTTTTAAAAAAATGTAAAAATTAATAGTACTTTTTTGTAATTCCGTTGTTCTGTATATAAAGACACCCGGAAAATGAATGACATTTTTCATATAGCCTTACTCCTTATAAAGAAAAAACTGAGGGTACTTAGCAAATCTGAAAAAGTGCGCCTGGAAGAGCTCGGTGCTACCCACTCGTTTATTAAAGATATCCGTTGGGGTTCACTAATGCAAAAAGTTCCGGAGCATGCCACAGTTGATGAGAAAACCGCATGGAATTCCATCCTGGACAAAGCTGAAAAGCGGAAGAAAAAAACGTCGGTTCTAAACCTTCGAAAACGCCGGTTTAAATATGTTGCGGCAGCTTTTGTGATCGTACTGTTTTCCCTCTCTTATGTGGCGATCCGTAACATAAAGCAGGTAACTCCCCATGCTGCTCCTGTCAGTACGGTTATAAAAACCGGTACGGACAAGGCTACCCTGACTCTTGAAGACGGTTCGGAGGTAACCCTCGGGACGGAAACCTCCTATCAGGCCAAGAATGCACACAGTAACGGAAAGCAGATCATCTACAAACCGGCCGATGATGAGGGTGTTCCGGAAATACGTTATAATTATCTGACGGTTCCCAGGGGCGGCCAGTTTTTCGTACAATTATCCGACGGCACAAAAGTGTGGCTGAATTCCGAATCCCGGTTAAAATATCCCGTGACATTTACGGACGGGAAAACCCGTGCGGTGGAACTTCTCTACGGGGAAGCCTATTTTGAAGTGTCTCCTGCCGCAGACCACAAGGGAGCCCGGTTTAAAGTACGGACTCAAGTGCAGGAAGTTGAAGTATTGGGTACGGAATTCAATATCAAGGCATACCGGGACGAATCCAACATTTATACCACGTTGGTAGAAGGGAAAGTCACCGTCAACACTAAAGACGCAAAACAGGTCCTGGCCCCCAGTCAGCAACTGGACCTGAACCTGACCAATAACGGGATAACCGTTTCCCATGTCGATGTTTACAATGAGATCTCCTGGAAAAAAGGCCTCTTTAGTTTTAAGGGCATGCCCTTAAAAGAAATTGCGAAAGTATTGTCCAGGTGGTACGATGTAGAAGTGGAATTTGCCGACTCCGCCCTCGAAGATGTAAGGTTTAACGGGGTGTTGAGCAAAGATCAGAATCTGGAAGAAATATTAAATATCATACAAAACACAAACTTTATCAATGCCTATGAAATAAAAAACAGAAAAGTCACCATTAAATAATAAAAGAAAGGGAACAAAGTCACAACCTCTCACAGCAGCGCTTTATTCCCTTTTCGACTATTGATCAAAAATTAACCAATACACAAAATTATGAAAGTTAAACCAATCGCAGGGTTTTTTCTTAGCGGAAAAACACTTCTGCAGTATATTATGAAAACATTTATATTCCTGTTCTTTACCGCAGTATTCGGCTTTTCTCCGGGAAATCTTCTCTCCCAGAATGCCAAAATTGTCATTGACGCGGATAAAACGGTAACGGTCGACGAAGTATTCGACATGATAAGAAAACAAACGGAATATAAATTTATCTACCAGGAAGACCTGTTTAAAAACTGTTCCGGAATATTCCTCAAAAAGGGTACGGTTATGGCAAATGAACTTCTGAAACAAAGCCTTTCCGTTCGCGATTTCGATTTTACACTTACGGAGGACAATGTTGTTGTAGTAAGACGAAAGCCGGATGATCCCCCGCTTTTACAATCTTTGGTAAAGGGAACGGTAACCGATGAAAAGGGAGCTCCGCTTCCCGGGGTTACCATTCTCCTCAAGGGTACCGAAACGGGGACAACTTCAGATTTTGACGGCAATTATGAAATATCTGTCCCTGACGGCGACGGTATTCTTGTCTTCAGTTATATGGGTTTTACCACCAGGGAAGTGGAAGTCGGCGGGCAGGCACAAGTGGATGTTGTGCTCCGGGAAGATGTATCCAAGCTGGAAGAAGTGGTCGTTATCGGTTACGGGGCCGTGAAAAAAGAGGATTTAACAGGTTCCGTGGGTTCCCTGGGAGGCGAAGACATAGCTGCGACATCAATTCCGGATGCGGCCGGTGCCTTACAGGGACGGGTAGCCGGGGTGAACGTTGAAAAAAATGTAGGGAAACCCGGCAGTGGATTCCAGATAAACATAAGGGGGCTGAGTTCCATTGATAATTCTAATGCTCCGCTTTACGTGGTAGACGGTATTCCCACCGGATCGGGACTGGCCGATTTAAATCCCAATGACATTGAAAAAATAGACATCCTTAAAGATGCATCTGCAACCGCCATATACGGTTCGAGAGGGGCAAACGGGGTAGTGATCGTAACCACCAAAAAAGGAAAAAAGGGAAAATTCACCATCCAGTACGACGGTTATGTGGGTGTCCGGACGCCGAACAATCTGCCCGATATGATGAATGGCGATGAATACGTAAGGTGGCGGACAGACCTGTTTACCAACCAGGGAAAGAACACGGACCGGTCCAACCCCGATTTCTTTACCGAAGAGGAGTGGAACAGGATTGACAATAGCAATTACACAGACTGGATAGACCTCATATTGCGCGACGGGTTGCAGACCAGCAATACCGTCACCATTTCCGGTGGGGATGACAAAGGTACCTTTGCCCTGAGCCTGGGACAATTAAAGGAAGAAGGAACGGTGCCCGGTGAAGATTTTAACCGGTATAACTTACGATTGAACCTCAACCGGAAATTCGGTGAAAGATGGCAGGCGGGGGGAAACCTCTATTTTACGTATAGCATCCAGAACGAGGGGAGTTTTGAAACCTTGCGGTCTTCCTACCGGTTGCCGCCCGTGGCTTATCCCTACGATGAGAACGGCGACCCTGAATTCTTTGCTTACCGGAATGATTTTGTAACCAACCCGCTGTTCGAATACAAGGACGACGGGGAAATAAGGGAAAACCGCCGTTACCGGGCCTTCGGGAATGTGTTTTTACAATTCGAACCTATAGAAGGGGTGACGCTGAGGTCCCAGCTTTCACCGCACATGATCTATAACAGGGACGGGGCCTATTTCGGACAATGGAGGAAAGGCGGGGCCGGAAAGATCGAAAATACACGGGCCAGTTATGCTACCGAAGACTATTTTTCATATGTCCTGGACAATCAGGTGGCCTATCAGAAAGCAATGGATAAACACAACTTCAACTTTACGTTTATTCAGAGCATACAATACGAACAATGGGAAAACGCCGTTCAGGAAGCCAGGAACTTTCCCTTTAACAGCAAATGGTACAACCTGGATGCGGTGCCCAGGGAGAATATTTCAAGATCGGAGACCGATTACAGGCAGCGTAGCCTGGCTTCTTTCCTGGGCAGGTTGCAGTACACCTATAACGACAAATACCTGTTTACGCTTACAGGACGCTATGACGGTTCTTCCAGGCTGGCGCCGGGCAATAAATGGGCCTTCTTCCCTTCGGGAGCCTTTGCGTGGAAGCTATCCGATGAGGATTTCCTGAAAACGGCAGACATGCTCAGTAACCTGAAATTAAGATTGAGTTACGGGGTTTCAGGTAACGATGCGGTGGATATTTACGGAACACAATCGAATATCTCGCAGAGAAACTACGGCTTCGATGGCGTTGTTGCCACTTCGTACTACAAAAATGGTTTGGCAAACCAGGATCTGAGTTGGGAAAAAACAACAGAATTCAACATAGGACTGGATTACGGCTTTTTCAATTACCGGGTCAACGGATCGATCGATGTTTATAGGCGCGATTCCAAAGACCTGATCATGGAGCGGCAGCTTCCGCAAACAAGTGGCTGGGAAAGGATATGGGACAACGTTGGCCGGGTGAGAAATTCCGGGATTGAGGTGGCATTGAATACGGTGAACATTCAGACCGATGATTTCTCCTGGACCACCGGAATTGTTTTTGACACCAACAAAAATGAGATCGTGGAGTTAAACGGGGGAAAAGAAGATGATATCGGTAATGCCTGGTTCATAGGAGAACCCATACAGGTAAATTACGATTACGAATTTGACGGGATCTGGCAATCCGATGAGGCCGACCTGGCCGCTGAATACGGACAAACTCCGGGCCAAGTCAGGGTCAGGGACCTGAATGACGACAGGGTGATCGATGCAGAGGACCGGAAGATCATCGGTCAGCGGACACCAAAATGGAGCGGAAGTATCACCAATACCCTGAAATACAAAAACTGGGATTTTTCAGTCTATGTCTATACCCGGCAGGGCCAGCAATTGTTCAGCACGTTCAGGTCGTCTTTTATGAGTCTGGAAGGGAACTACAAAAATGTGGATGTTGACTACTGGACACCGTCCAATCCTTCCAACAAATACCCGCAGCCGGGAAATAGCGGTAAATATTTCAACAATTTCAGGTATGTGGATGCCTCTTTTGTCCGTGTCGGAAATATTTCACTCGGATATACGCTTCCCGAAAGTGCCTTGAGCAAGTTGAACCTCAATAAATTCCGTATCTATTTTACCGCAACCAACCCGTTTGTATTTACTTCCTATGAAGGTTTTGATCCCGAATGGGCGGCACAGAACACTTGGGGTACGGCAACCGGATATTCCTCGTATTTACTGGGCGTTAACCTCGAACTCTAAAAACAATGGGACCTAAGATAAGATTTAAGACGTAAGATCCGGGAGGAATCAGTCTTATGTCCAACTTTAAATTACATTCAAAATGAAACCAATCAACAAATATATAATAATCAGTTTTTTCACTTTGTTTCTCTTTTCCTGTGAAAACTTCCTGGAAGAAGAGAACAGGAGTAATATTACTGCGGAAGGATACTTTACCGATGCCGAAGGATTCGAAACCCTGGTAAGTGCAGCTTATTCCACGTTGCGCGACGTATGGGGAGACGATCCCTGGCTGTTTTGCCTGGGCGTAGATATTTATACCCGGGGCGAAAGTGAGATCGTTGGCGGTTCTTACGGAAATCGCGATGTATTCAGCAGTGAACTTAACGAATATGCCAACCTCGATCCTCAGAATGCCTTTGTCTCCGATTTTTATACAGATTGTTACCGGGCAATACAGGTTTGCAACACGGCCATTTCCAGGGCCGATGGTGTCAGTGGCATCAGTGATTCAAGAAAAGAACAGCGACTGGCAGAAGTACGGTTTCTCAGGGCATACTATTACTATTTATTGGTAGAGCAATTCGGTGATATCCCCATTGTCGAAGAAGAAATTAATGGTGTTGCCACCCATTTTGACCGGGCTTCCGAAGAATCGGTGTACCAGTTTATCATCAGTGAACTGGAAGCTTCGAAAAACAACCTGCCCGATGTGGCCGAAGAATTCGGGCGTATTACAAAAGGTGCCGTAAACCACCTGCTGGCATTGATGCATCTTACAAGAGGCTATAAATCCTATGCGGCCGGCAATGATTTCGCAATGGCAGCGTCCCTGGCCGATGAAGTGATCAACAGCGGTCATTATTCCCTGGTCAGTACATTTGAGGACGTTTTTACCCCCGGTAATGAAAACAATAACGAGATCATCTTTTCGGTTCAATATGATGCCGGGACCCTGGGAGTAAATAATCAGGGCCTTCCGGATGGAAACGGGCAAAGTGCCCATTGGGGATGGGAATTATGGACGAAGGAACCCGGATTTGAACGTGAAAACCCCACATACAACTGGAAAAAATCGCAATTTACGCCTACGCAGTTCTTGTATTCACTTTTTGATACGAGTGTGGATAGCCGTTATGATGTGACCTTTTTGAGTACGTTTTACGCCACCACTGATGATGAATCACGGGGCATCAAAGCAGGTGATCTGAAAGTGTACTTCCCGAAATGGGACGAGGAATTTACCGAACAGGATTCGCTCGACTTTATGGCCGAACATCCCGTGGCCAGTATTTATACCTATCCCACCTGGAAGCAGGATTTTGCAAATGTCGGGGGCTCGGGGAAATTCCCCATGGTCTGGAAATTCCATGATCCCGATGCTGCATTTCACGGCAATACGACGAATTATACAAGCACCCGCGATATTTTCCTGTTCCGCCTGGCCGAGACTTATTTGATAGCAGCGGAGGCCTATCTCCAGTCGGGTGATAACGGTACTGCGGCCGAACGGATCAACACGGTAAGGAGACGGGCTGCCATTCCCGGGAATGAAGCAGCCATGGAGATCGGGGCCGGCGATGTAGACCTCGACCTGGTCCTCGACGAAAGGGCACGTGAGTTCATCGGTGAGTACAAACGCTGGATGGACCTGAAACGCACCGGGAAATTAATGGAACGTACCCTGGAACACAACAATCTGGCAAAGCGGGAAAGCCAGTTACAGGAATTTCATCTGCTGCGCCCCATCCCGCAATCCGTAATAGACCGCGATACGGGGGAATTCCCGCAGAACCCCGGGTATAATTAAACGGGTTCAGTGTTTAAGCCTGTAAGGTTCCTCCCTTTTGATAAAGGGAGGTGTCACACCTCAGGTGTGACGGAGGGTTAGAAAGCCCAAACCACAGGTAAAACGCAAACGTTCAGAATTTAATCCCAGGGCTTGGGACGGGCCAAACTCCCCGTTCCGGCCTTTGTCGGGACACCCCTACTTCGGTTTTAGTTTATCCTGAGCTTAGGCGAAGGGCTCAGCACAGGTTTTCGTCTGAAGAAGGGAGCTTTTGAGATTTGTTAAAAAATAAAATCATCCGAACAACTAAAACTTTAAATATCACCTTGAATAGAAGAAAAACACCGCCATGCATAAAAGGATATTTTTACTGTTAGTATTCCTGCCGTTGGCTTTATTGTCACAACCGGTAGCCAACATCAGTCACCCGGCCCGTGCAGGCGGGAATAGCTATATCAACCCGGTCCTGGCAGGCGATTACCCCGATCCGTCCATATTCCGGGATGGTGACGATTATTACATGACCCACTCGTCATTTGAATATTACCCGGGATTACTGATCTGGCATTCCAAAGACCTGGTGAACTGGGAGCCGGTCTGCCGTGCCCTTCATAAAAATGTGGGTTCGGTCTGGGCGCCCGACTTTTTCAAATACAAAGACAAATACTACATTTATTTTCCGGCCGGTGGTACAAACCGGGTGATCACTGCCGACCGTCCGGAAGGACCGTGGAGCGACCCGGTTGATCTGAATATCGGGCAGATTGATCCGGGGCATGTTGCAGGTCCGGACGGCAAACGCTACCTGCACCTGAACGGAGGGAAGGTCGTTGAACTGGCAGATGACGGATTGTCGGCAAAGGGCAAAATATTTCATTCCTATGACGGGTGGGATATTCCCGGGGATTGGGATGTAGCCTGTAAATGCCTGGAAAGCCCGAAACTGACGTATAAAGACGGTTATTTTTACCTCACTGTGGCCGAAGGAGGTACGGTAGGGCCGGCTACGGCTCATATGGTGGTGTCCGCCCGGTCGAGATCGCCTCTCGGTCCCTGGGAAAATTCCCCTTACAACCCGGTGGTCCACACCTGTTCGAAAAGTGAAAAATGGCATGCCAAGGGGCACGGCACTCTCGTTGAAGACCGGGACGGGAACTGGTGGATCGTATATCATGCCTATGAAAAGGACTTTTATACTCTGGGCAGGCAGACCTTAATGGAACCGGTGGAATGGACAGCGGACGGCTGGTTTAAGGTGCCTTCGGATATTCGAACCGATCGGCCCATGGAGAAAAAAGTTCCTGAAAACGGAATCCGGGAATTTTCACTTTCCGATAAGTTCGGGGAGAATCAACTGGGGCTGCAATGGACTTTTTTTAAGAAATACGATCCGTTCCGGGTGCAGGTCAGTGACGGAAAACTTCACTTTAAGGCTGAAGGGGATGATCCCGGGAACAGCGCTCCGTTGTTGTGTATCCCGTCGGATGAATCCTATGAGATACAGGTACATTATGAACTGGCCGGAGATGCCAGTGGGGGACTTGTCCTTTTTTACGATGAATCCATGTACGCCGGACTGGTTGCAGACGAAGGGAAATTCACCATATACCGGAGAGGTGAGCCCCTGAATTCGGGCCGGAACACCATGGGACGGACAGGTTATCTGAAAATCCGGAATGTGGAAAATACGGTTACTTTTTATTACAGTCCCGACGGGGGAAAATGGCAAAAGATCCGGCGTTCGTTTGTAGTTGACGGTTATAACCATACAAACTTCGGAGGCTTTCATTCCTTGCGGACCGGCCTGGTTTCCTTGGGGGAAGGAGCGGTTAACTTCCGGGATTTTGTATACTCAAAAATTCAACCTGATAAAAAGCCATGAATAACTATAAGATAAAAAACAGATGTATACATCGGTCACCGGTCATCCGTCATCGGTCCGGAACACAAACGGTTATGAAACTTATACACACCATTATTTTTCTTGTAATATCTGTCCTGAGTCTGGCACAAAACAAAAGAGAAACAAAGAATTTTGATTTTGACTGGAAATTTTCGCTTGAAGATGTCACTGAAGCCAAAAAAACTGATTTTGATGACAGCAATTGGCAGGAAGTTCAGTTGCCGCACGACTGGAGTATTAAGCAACAGGTATCAAAGGAAAATGCCGGTAAAGGCTGGATGGAAGGTGCAATGGGGTATTTTCCGGGAGGTATTGGGTGGTACCGCAAAAGCTTTACGGTCCCCGGGACCTATAAGAACGGAAAAGTAGTTATCCAATTTGACGGGGTTTATCACCAAAGCGATGTGTATATCAACGGGAAGCATTTAGGGTTTCACCCATACGGTTACACTACATTTGAATATGACTTATCTCCATACTTAAACTACGGAGGAGAGAATACGATTGCCGTAAGAGTGGACCATAGCAACAGCCCTTCATCACGTTGGTATTCGGGTTCGGGCATTTACAGACATGTTTGGCTGAAAGTGACTGATCCGGTACATGTCGCCACATGGGGGACTTACATCACCACTCCGGAGATTTCAGAGAAGGAAGCCAAAGTCAACATAGCTACGACCATTAATAATGCTACGCAAAGCCCGGCAGAAGTGTTGGTGGAAAACCGGATCGTTGACAAGCAAGGAAATATAGTTGCAGAGGAAAAGTCTGAACTTGAGATCGGTAAATCAAAGCAAGAAACGCTACAGCAAGCTTTAAAGCTCCGGGAACCTCAGCTTTGGTCAATAGAAGAACCCTACTTATATACGATGGAAACCACCGTAAAAGTAAATGGTAAAACGGTGGATAGTTATACCACTCCGTTTGGTGTCAGGGAAATAAGGTTCGACCCGGATAAAGGCTTTTTCCTCAATGGAAAGAATATCAAAATGAAGGGCATGAATCTTCATCCGGATGCCGGATCTTTGGGTACTGCAGTCCCTGATAAATCATACCTGCGCAGGCTTCAGATACTGAAAGAATATGGAGTTAATGCTATCCGTTGCTCCCATAATCCTCCTACTTCGGAGTTTCTGGATATGTGCGACAGCTTGGGCTTTGTTGTGATTGATGAAGCATTTGATAAATGGAAAAGCATGTACTATGAGAAATACTTTGAGGATTGGTGGCAGCGCGATATGGACGCTATGGTCCTTCGGGACCGGAACCACCCTTCTATTGTTCTTTGGAGTATCGGAAATGAAACAAACGAGCAGTACGATACAAGCGGGGAAGGTACAGCGCGTGCCATTATGCTAAGGGATTATGTCCATGACCTGGATCCCAGTCGATTGGTTACGGCAGCACTTCGGCCGGATCAGGAGAGAAGGCATAATGTAAATGATTATGCTCAAAGCCTGGACGTGGTTGGTTACAATTACCAGGAGCCATGGCTGAAGGATGAAAAAAGACAATTTCCCGATCGGATTATCTACGTATCTGAAGCCTTTTCTTATTATCGCGGGAGAAAAGACAAGTTCAAAGCTTTTGACCCTGTTAATCCATGGTATGATGTGGCAAACAATGATTTTGTCTTTGGCCAGTTCATTTGGCCGGGGATTGATTATTTGGGTGAAAGCAAAGGATGGCCCAGCATCGGGCGGGTGAATGGTCTTTTTGATGTCTGCATGTTTGAAAAACCTGCTGCTGCATTTCACCGGTCCGTCTGGAATAATGAACCGATGGTAAGGATCGCAGTAGCTGATCAGTCATTGGATATTGATACGGGAAAGCCCCACTGGAGCTGGCCTTTTCTGGCAGATCACTGGAATTTCCCCCAATATGAAGGTCGGGTCATCCGGGTTCACACCACAACCAATTGCGATAGCGTGGAATTAGTCTTGAATGACAAATCTCTGGGGTTCCGGAATACTTCTGATTATTCAAATAACACCATCAAATGGCATGTTCCTTATGAAAAAGGCAAAATAGTAGCTAAAGGATACAAGGCAGGCCGGGAAGTGGCTTTTTATGAGTTAAAAACCGCTGGAGAACCGGCACAAATTCTGCTGTCTGCAGACCGTACGCATATTGCTGCCGATGGTCAGGACCTATCTCATATTGAAGTCAGGATTGTAGACAAAAACGGTGTCGTAGTTCCTGATGCCGACCGAACAATTACGGTTGAAATATCCGGAAAAGGAAAGCTATTAGGTCTGGACAACGGAGATTTGAGAGATCCCTTTACCGGCAACGCTATTTCAACCTATTTCGGAAAAGCCCTGCTTACCATTCAGTCAGGCCGCTCAAAAGGAAAAGCGGGGATCAAAGTCAGTGCGGAAGGATTGCCCGATCAGGTGCTGACCATTGATGTGCAATAGTCAGATTCATTAATTTCAATTTAATAATTTTTGATTTATCGGAGAATATGAAATGCCCATAGCCAAATTTCTCGGATGTCTCCCGAAAGCTTTCGGGACAAAATGATCATTGGGGCATTCCTCCCGATAACCATCGGGATGACCTATGAAAAATAAATAAAAAAGAGCAGATGAAAATAAGGTTTTTAATGGTACTGCAAATAGGCCTGGTCATTCAAAATATAAGCGGGCAGGAAAGGTACGAAGCCATTCATAGCGGTATCCCCTGGTTCGATCAGTTCAATAATGAAGTCAATGCTCACGGTGCCTGTATTGTAGAAGAGAACGGCCGGTATTATCTGTTTGGGGAATACAAATCGGATACCAATGTTTTTATGGGGTTTAGCTGTTATTCATCTACCGACCTGAAGAACTGGGAATTCGAAAAGATAGTACTGCCCCGGCAACCTGACGGACTGTTAGGCCCCGGCCGCATCGGAGAACGCGTAAAAGTGATGAAATGCCCCGAAACCGGGGAATTCATCATGTACATGCACACGGACGACCGGAAATATAACGATCCTCATATCGGTTATGCAACATCTAAGACCGTAAACGGCGATTATCAGTTTCAGGGAGCGATTTTACACGAAGGGAAGCCCATACGGAAATGGGATATGGGGACTTTCCGGGATACCGACGGTAAAGGCTACCTGCTTATTCATCACGGGTTGATCTATGAACTGTCGTCCGATTACAAATCGGTGAAACGGCTGGTTACTTCCCAAAAGGGAGGAGGAGAATCCCCGGCGATGTTTAAAAAGGACGGTGTATATTACTGGCTGAGCTCCAACCTCACCAGTTGGGAGCGAAACGATAATACCTACATGACCGCCACTTCACCGGAAGGTCCCTGGACCATGAAAGGATTGTTTGCACCAAAGGGCACGCTGACCTGGAATTCCCAGTGTTCGTTCGTATTCCCGGTAACCAATACCAAGGATACGCTGTTTATGTACATGGGCGATCGATGGTCCTTTCCCAGGCAGGGTTCTTCGGCTACCCAGGTCTGGCAACCGATAACGGTGAGAGGAGATACAATGTCCATTCCCGAATTCCAGGAAAACTGGCAGGTTGATATGGCCAATGTACGATGGTCTCCTGTGGATTGGAAAAAGGAACCCGTAAAAGACAAAAGCCGGATAGTCCGCGGCCATTGGGAAACCAACAAAGGAATACAGGGTTCAAATGAGAAAGGGGCGGCAATATCCTATACATTCACAGGCCAAGGTGTGGGTATAAAAGCGGTTTCAAATAATACCAGTGGTTATGGAAGGGTTATTATAAAAAACAGCAAAGGCGAAGAAGTCGTCAATAGCATCATGGATTTTTACAGTAAATACGAATATTCGTCACAAAAGTTTTTAAGCCCTTTTCTGGAAAAGGATACATATACATTGAGCATCGAAGTCTTGGGTGAACATCCGAAGTGGAGTGACAAAAGCCTAAACACATACGGCAGCACCGATGATTATGTAAGAATTGAAGATGTGTTTGTAGTAAAAAAATAGATAGTAATAACAGCAATGAGAAATCAAGTATTGAATAGAATTTTAGTAGCCCTGTTTGCATTTTTTTCAATTTCCCCAAATTTATCGGGTCAGGAAAAACATCCCTTTATCATTTCATCTCCTGAAACGATAGCACAAATAATCCTCAACGGGAATGAAAGTCAGCCGGTACACACGGCAGCACAATTATTTGCAGATGATGTATACCGTATTACCGGTCAAAAACCGGAATTAAGGATTGCGGGCAATTCCGAATACCAGTTAAAAGCCGGGACCCTTGGCGTAAACAGTGATTTTGACAAGGAATGCAGGAAAGCGGGGATCGATACGGATCAATTAAAGTCAAAGTGGGAAGGCTATGTCATTAAGGCAGTCACCGGTCCGGAAGGCAAAAAGAATGTTCTTTTTGTTGTGGGCAGTCATCCCCGGGGCACAGCACACGGCTTGATGGAATTGAGCAGGAGGATAGGGGTTTCGCCCTGGTACTGGTGGGCGGACGTTCAGCCGGAGAAAAAAGAAGTGCTGGAAATTCCCGCCGGGCCGCTTGTTGAAGATGCCCCCAAAGTAAAGTTTCGCGGTATTTTTATTAACGACGAAGACTGGGGCCTGCAACCGTGGGCGGCCAAAACATTCGAACCGGAAACGGGGGATATAGGCCCCGAAACCTATAAAAAGGTATTTGAACTCCTGCTACGCTTAAAGGCCAATACTATCTGGCCGGCCATGCACCCCAGTACCAGGGCGTTCTTTCATTATCCCGGAAATGCGGGAGTGGCAAAAAAATATGGAATTATCGTGGGAACTTCCCATGCCGAACCCATGCTCAGGAACAATGTGGATGAATGGGACAAAAATAAAAGAGGCGCCTTTAATTACCGGACCAATAAAGAACAGGTGTATGCTTATTGGGAGGAAAGGGTAAAAGAAAGCAAGGGACTGGATGCTTTTTACACTTTGGGAATGCGGGGAATTCACGACAGCGGTATGGAGGGAGTGGAAAGCAGGGAAGATGCGGTAGCCGTTCTGGACGGAGTGATCAAAGACCAAAGAGGATTATTGAAAAAATACCTGGATCGGAACGTGGAAGACATCCCCCAGGCTTTTACGGCATATAAAGAAGTGCTGGGTATTTATGACGCAGGACTGGAGCTTCCGGAGGATGTCACTATTGTCTGGCCCGATGATAACTACGGCTATATCCGCCGCCTGAACAACACCGAAGAAAGGAAGAGAAAAGGCGGTACGGGGGTCTACTATCACGCTTCTTACTGGGGAAGGCCTCATGACTATCTATGGCTCAGTACCACGCATCCTTCACTGATCCGCGAGGAAATGTGGAAAGCCTATAAAACAGGCGCTGACCGGCTCTGGATATTGAATGTAGGAGACATAAAGCCCGCCGAATACAATATGCAGCTCTTTATGGACATGGCTTATGATACCGAAGCATTCGCAGATACCGAAAGCCTGAATACACACCGGAAAAACTTCTACACCCGGATTTTCGGCCCCTTGTACGGGGATAAAATAAGTGAACTGCGGAAAAAATATTACGACCTCGCCTTCGAGAGAAAACCGGAATATATGGGATGGAGCCAGACCGAGCCTACAACTGAAGTTCACGAAACGGAATACGATCCCTTCGTATGGGGTGATGAGGTTCAAAAACGGCTGGATGCCTATAAGAAGTTAGGGCGTACCTCCGACAGTATCTATTACAGTTTGCCCGAAAAACTAAAGGACACCTATTTTCAACTGGTTCATTATCCGGCTAAGGGGGCTATGTTTATGAATATGAAATACCTCTACAGGGACCTCGCCATAAAGTATAATCGTGAAGGACGGTTGATCGCGGAAAAATATAAGGATCTGTCCCGGGAAAGTCACGATAGTACTGCCCGGATCACAAAACAGTACAATACCGGGATCTCACACGGAAAATGGAACCATATGATGGATATGGCACCGAGGCAGCTACCGGTATTCAAAGCCCCCGAAATAACGGGTTCTCCCGATAAAAGCGGGGATTTATACGGATACCGTATTGAAGACCGTGGACAAAACGGTGATAAACTTCCTTTCTTCTATGCCAATCAGAACGACCGTTATTTTATCGATGTTTTTCTGAAAAGGGAAGGAAGCGTTTCCTGGGCCGTAAAGGATCTCCCGGAATGGGTAAAAGTATCGCAGCCTGACGGAACATTGAATACCGCTACGGACGAACTTCAGCAAAGGATTTATTTTGAAACAAATTGGAAGGCATGGGAGCGATCGGGCAGCCCGTCGCAATCGAAATTTGTTTTGAGGTTAAACGGTGAAGATTTCCCGGTTGATATCCGTGTCAGAGATATGGGAGAAAACCCCGGTAAAGGTTTTCCCGAAAAGAACGGTATGGCCGTAGCCTATGCCGGTCATTTCTCTTCCGTAACCGGTGATAAAAAATACAGGTGGAAGCCCCTTGAGGATTTGGGATATAGCGGAAACGCTATACAAGCCTCTCCGATTGATGCCGTGCCTTTGGATACGATCAGCATAAAAGATCATCCGAAACTGACGTATCATTTTATAACGGAAACCGTTACGGAAGAGGCAAAGTTATTCCTTTTTGCCCTGCCCACGCACCCGCTAACCCGTGACCACAAGGTCCGGGTCGGGGTGCAATGGGATAACGGACCGGTCAGGCTTGTTAACTTTCAGACCCATGGCAGGAGTGAACGCTGGAAACTGAATGTACTGAGAAACCTGGCAAGTGCAGAGCTCCCTGTTACACTTAACAGGAAAGGAAAGCACAGTTTAAATATTTATATGATCGACCCGGGGGTTACGCTCGATTTTTATTACCTGCAGGCCAAAGCACAAACTTTACCTTATGGTATATTACCGGAGACAGGTAGTACAGAAACGGATTGAAGAACGCTACCGTATAGTGGTAGGCCCCAACATCATCAAACCCTGTATGGAAACACTCATAATTATACAAAGGAAGAAAGGGTTTTCCCTGAGGAAACTACCCAGAAACAGACCTCCTTAGGGTATGCCGCAATACCGCCTGGCAGTGGATGGAGTTGAAGCAATACCCCGGAACTGCCGGTGAAAAACGCTCTAAAATCTTATCATTCGAATTTTATAAAACCTATTTATTATGAAGTATCTGAAAAGACCAAAGTATTTGTTAATGTCATGCTGTATTTGTGCGCTGATAGCATGTACGGACGATAACGAACCGGAAGGAACCGGTATCGGGGAAGTTCCGGAAAGCCGGGCCGATGTACAGGAGTTGAAAAAGGCAAAATCAGTACAACCCGTGGTTTTCCTGGATTCCACCACTTTTGACAACACCCGGAAGTTCGAAGAGCACTGGGAAATGTTTTATCCGTGGGGAACCGATCATAACGGCTCGGCCCGGATGTATGAAGACCAGGTAACGCTGGATGGAAACGGTGAATTGCTGATAGAAGCCAACCGCATTTATGAAGACGAAGGAGACAGTTCTGCCGATCCCTGGTTAAAAATAAAATACCATTCCGGGGCCATTCATTTTAAGGAACACATTGTGGTGAGTGATTCGCTGCCCTCCTGGGAGATCAGCGGGGATTTCCAGGTGCCTACCACAAGGGGTTCCTGGCCGGCCTTCTGGATCACCGGGGCCTGGAGCTGGCCGCCGGAGATCGACATTATGGAGTTTAAAGGGAACAATACCAACTGGCAAAACACGGTGACAGGCCCCGATTGGCAGAACACGTCCTGGCAAACGACCAAAACCACGGTGTCCGATGCCGGAAACTGGCACAATTATAAAGTGATCATCAATAAAACCTCGCAAACCGATGTGGAGATCAAGCTCTACATCGACGGAGATCAGACGGGCACACATACGGCCGATTTTGTAGGAAAACCGTTCTGGCTGATCATCAATATGCAAATGGAAGGTTCCAGCGGTGCCCCCGGCCCCGAATATGCCGAATACAGGGCCCGGAATATCTATGTGGCGGCTACTCCTGCCGAAGCGCCATAGAAACAATATACCTGTTTAGTGCGGGGCCGGTTCCGGTATGGTCACAAGACCGGTCCGGAGCGGTAATTGGCCACGTCACGAAATACAGGTACCTGTAAAAGTTGCCTTTTCAAATTGTACGGACATTTTTGGAAAGGCACTTTTTTATACCCGCATATTTGCCAATAAGACTTTACAAAAAAATAATGCGGCTTTTTTTCGGAGAGTGCTCAAAACAGATAACTTGCCGTTTTTCTTTAACAAATTTTTAAGTTTTGAAAAGAGAATCGGATAAAGAGCTGGCGTATAACTTGAAAGGTAGTGCAGGCGAAGCTTTCGACAGGCTTTATATCCGGTATTGGGAACCCTTGTTTTCCTTTGCGTATAAATTTTCCGGTTCCCGTGCATTGTCGCAGGATGTCGTTCAGGAAGTATTTTTTTCACTCTGGCAGAAAAGAGCATCGGTAGAGGTAAATAACATAGAGGCTTATTTATACCAGAGTGTCAAGTACCGCTTGTTCAGGGCCTATAAAAACAAAGAATTTCCCACAGACAGGATTGACCGTGATTTTGAGAACTACCTGGTAGAACATACCGCAAGCGAATCGTCCGAACAAACAGAACTTCTGAGGAAGTTACTGGAACAACTGCCTGAAAAAAGAAAGGAAATACTGTATTTGAGTAAATACCAGAACCTGAGTAATGCCGAAATTGCAGAAGAACTCAACCTGTCGACCCAAACCGTTAAGAACCAGTTGAGCAGGGCCATAAAGAGCCTGAGAACGCTCCTTAAAGAATCCTGTTTCCTCTTCTTTTAACCACTTTTCTTCTTGTTTACATACCCGTAACAATACCTTAATATATCCGGATGGTACTTTTTTTCCTTTTCCGCACATTACCGTGTAAGCACAAGCGTAAATGAAAAGTAAAGAACAACATCCCCTGTCGGTTTTGATACACAAGCTGCTGAGTGGAAAGATCTCCGGGGAAGAGCACAAGGTCCTTCAGGATTTTACGGACTCTTATAAGCAGGAAAGTGCCTGGGACACCTCGTCGGGTAATAAAAAAGAGCTCGGGGAAAAGATCCGTGACTCATTGCGGCTCAGGATCAGGAAGGCGGAAAGAAAAAAACAGGCTGTGAGATATATGGCCGCAGCATGCGTGGTTTTGTGTATGGGCCTGTTTTTTGTCTGGCAGTATAAGACGGGAGGGACAGCACAACTTATGGTCAGCACCACTTCGCAAATAGATTCCCTTACCCTGGCAGACGGGAGTAAAATATACCTTAACAGGAATACCGTTTTCAGTTACCCTGAAAAGTTTGACGGTAATTCCCGCACGGTAAAATTAATTAGCGGCGGGGCATACTTTAAGATAGCAAGGAACGAGCAGAAACCGTTTGTAATAGTTTCGGAAGATGTAAAGACGGAAGTCCTCGGAACCACGTTCAACATTATAAAGAGTGACAGCACCGTCAACGTGACGGTCTCTACCGGTAAAGTAAAAGTAAGTACGCCTTCAGACAGTGTGGAATTACTGGCAGATGAACAGGCCGCTATGCACAACAGGTCGGGAAAACTGGTAAAGAAAAAAGTGAAATCACAGCTTTATTCCAGCTGGATGAACAAGGATATAGATTATGAAGATATTACGCTTGGCGAGCTGTCCACACTGGTGGAACTCCGCTACGGACTACCGTTTCACTTTGAAGATCCGGCACTGAAAGATTACAAGGTAAAAGTCTCTTTCTTAAAACAGGACAGCCTGGAAAGCGTGCTATCCAAACTGCACTTTATAACCAATGTTAAACTTAAAATAAATAAGAATGTAATCACCGTAAAAAGTAAAGAAATACACTGAAGAATAAAAGTTCAGGCCTGTGGCACCAGGCCCGAACCGGTTTGAGTATTAAATGAAAATCGAAAAAACACATTCATCTAACACTATGAAAATTAAAAAGCTAAAAACTATGTTGGTACCGTTTGCGGTACTGGCACTTGTACACACCATTGCCCTTGGAAAAGCGACGGACAAATGGGGTATCGATTCAAAAATAAGCATAAATGTGGAGAATGCTACGCTGGACGATATTTTTTCCATCCTTGAAAAAAAGACCGCTTTTCACTTCAATTACGGCGGGGACATTATGAAAGATACGAGAACGTTCTCGCTCACGTACAGTAATAAACCACTGCATGCCATTCTCGATGCACTGGCCGGTAGTGCGGAGGTACAGTATAATGTTTCCGGGAAGACGATCCTGATCAAAAAGAAAAATCCGGGTCGTGCCGGAAATCAGCAGCAAACCCTGAACGGGAAAGTTGTTGATGCATCAGGACAGCCGTTGCCGGGGGCAAGTGTAATGGAAAAAGGAACATCCAACGGGGTGGCTACCGATTTTGACGGTAACTTCACTATAAATGTTTCGGGGAACAATGCGGTTTTGATCGTATCCTATATCGGGTTCGTAACCCGGGAAGTCACGGTTCCGGATGACAGTAACACTGTAACCATCTCACTGAAAGAAGATGCCCAGGGACTGGATGAGGTGGTAGTGACTGCTTTGGGAATTACCAGGGAAGAGAAAAAAATAGGATATGCTACCCAGGATATAGAATTAGGTACCATAGAAGAAGTGAGCACCCCGAATGTGGGTAACCTTTTTTCCGGACAGGTAGCCGGTCTTTCCGTAACCAATCCCACCGGACTGTTCCAGTCGCCGTCTTTTTCTTTGAGGGGAAAAACGCCGCTTATTGTTATTGACGGTATCCCGGTGGAAACCGATTTCTTTGATGTTTCCTCCAATGATATCGCAGATATAAACGTCCTGAAAGGGACTACGGCATCGGCCCTTTACGGTTCGAGGGGACGGAACGGTGCGATACTCATCACTACTAAAAATGCTACCGAAGAAGGCCTGGAAATATCGGTGTCCCACAATACCATGGTCACAGCCGGTTTTACCGCCTTTCCCGAAACGCAGACCGAATACGGGAACGGATCTAACGGTAAATATGAATTCTGGGACGGACAGGACGGAGGGATTTCCGACGGCGATATGATCTGGGGGCCCAAGTTCGAACCCGGGGTCATGATCCCCCAGTGGAACAGCCCGATCCGGGACAATGAGACCGGGGAAACCATTCCCTGGTGGGGTGACGTGTCCGGTACGGAATACAACGATAAGTCGCGGTATTCCAGGGTGCCCATTCCCTGGGAGTATCACGATAACCTGAAAGACTTCCTGGAAACAGGCTATGTGAGCACTACCGACTTTGCCATTGCACACAAGGGCAAAAAAGGGACGTTCAGAATATCGGGAATGTTCTCCGAACAGAAGGACAGGGTGCCCAATGCCAGCCTTAAAAGGGGAGGGTTGAGTTTTAAGGCGACCACCAAACTGACGGACCGGCTTACCCTGGACAGTAAACTCGCTTACAACAAAGTGTATTCGCCAAACTATCCCAGGCACGGTTACGGCCCCAAAAACCACATGTATACCATTCTGATATGGATGGGCGATGATGTCAACGGAAAAGAACTCCGCGAACACCTCTATGTTCCGGGGCAGGAGGGATACCGTCAGGCCAACTGGAATTATGCCTGGTACAACAACCCTTATTTTGCGGCATACGAACTGAATCAGACTTACGATGCCAATGTGATTAACAGCCAGTTAAAGCTCAACTATGAGGTTACGGATGATCTTAACCTGCAGGCAAGGGCTTCCGCGGTGCTCAAAGACCGGTTTGAAGACCGGCAAAGTCCGAAATCATATCTCAACTACAGCGATCCGAGAGATGGCGATTATAAAACCTGGAACAGGGAACGACTGAATGTGGATTACGATATCCTGGCCACATATAACAAATCTGTCAGCGACAATTTCGGCTTTACCGTCAATGCCGGTGCTTCTGCCTTTTACCGTAAATTCCAGGAAGAATACAATGCCACCGACGGGCTTGCCGAACCCTGGGTGTACAGCCTGAATAACAGCAGGGGAAGCCTTAAGGGAAGCACTTACCTGGAAGAAAAGGCAATACACAGTATATACGCTACCGCAGAGCTGGACATTTACAATGCCCTGTTCCTTAATTTTGCCGCCCGTAACGACTGGTCTTCCACGCTTCCCGAATCAAGCAGGTCCTATTTTTACCCGTCTTTGTCGGCGAGCACCCTGGTGTCCAATTATATAAAACTACCTAAAGCGATCGACTTCCTGAAGCTCTACGGTTCCTGGGCGGAAGTATCAAGCGATCTCGATCCTTACGAGATAACACCGTACTATATCAACGACGCCAACGGGGAAAATGAAAAGACCTTTGGCTCCACACCGAGGATCACCTATCCCGGCGGAATTGTAAACCCGAATATCAAACCGGAGAAATCAACCTCGTTTGAACTGGGTATGAACTCGTCTTTCCTGACCGGCAGGTTAAAACTGGGTTTTACCTATTACAATGTGGTAGATACCAACCAGATCATAGATTTGCCGATTTCCATTGCCTCCGGATTCGGAAGCAGAAAGGTAAACGGCAACGAATACACTACCAACGGCTATGAAGTGGTTTTAAATGCCACCCCGGTACTTACGGATGATTTTCGCTGGGACATTACCACAAACTGGAGCACATGGGAAAAGAAGATCACGGGCATTTACGGAGGCCAGGAACGGTTTGGCGACCTGTACCTGAACGACCGTGCCGATAGTTTTTATGCCGAAGTGTGGCAAAAGGCCCCGGACGGTCAGCTCATCTTGAATGATGAAGGGCTTCCGGTTAAAGACAACTTCAAACAGAAAATAGGGCACAGGGCGCCCGATTGGTTGCTGGGACTGCAAAACAGCTTTAGATACAAAAAATTCACCCTGAATGTCGGGATAGACGGAGTATGGGGCGGTATTATGAGGTCACAGACCATAGAAAAGATGTGGTGGGGAGGCAAGCATCCCAACTCCACCGAATACAGGGATGCCGAATATGCCGCAGGGGAACCGGTTTACGTGCCCGAAGGCGTGAATGTGGTCAGCGGGGAACTGAACCAGGATGTGAACGGGAATGTTATATCCGATACCAGGGTGTTCGGGGAAAACACAACGGCAGTGAACTGGCAGACCTGGAGCCAGAATTATCCCTACAGGGCCCGGGTAACTACCGACGAAAATGAAAAGTTTGCCAACGTTTTTGACCGCACGTTTTTCAAACTCCGCAGCGTAAGCCTTAAATACGATTTTACCGACCTGTTGAATATAGGCGGAGTGCAACATATAGATATGACGCTCAACGGGTACAACCTGCTCGTGTGGAAAAAAGCCGATATCATCGATCCCGATTTCGGTAGCGGAAGGTCTGAAGAAAACAACCGGCCCGAAACGCATTACGGCGATGATAATAACCTCCAGGACCCTTCGTCCAGGTATATAGGGCTGGGTATAAATGTGAAATTTTAAGACAGGAAAAACAAGAACCATGAAAAAGATCACCATACTATTAGTCGTAACGGGAATACTGGCACTTTCCGGGTGCAGCGACCTTACGGAAATCAACGAGAACCCGAACAATGTGGATGTTACACACCCGCAGTTGTTGCTTACCGACATCTCTTTCAGGGCATTCCAGGTAGAAGGAACGGGCCCCATGTATGCCTCCAGGATGCTGGTGCAGACCGACGGGGAGAACAACAACCAGTATTACAACTGGAACCGGGCCGGTTTTAACGATTATAACAGGCTCAGGGACGTAACCAAGATGATGGAAGAGGCCACGCGAATGGAAAGCGATACCTATAAAGCACTGGCCAGGTTCTTCAGGGCATATTACTTTTATAAACTGACCCTGACTTTCGGTGATATCCCCTATAATGATGCCCTTCAGGGCGAAGAAGGGGAGGTTTATTCCCCGGAATACGATTCGCAGAAGGAAGTGTTCCTCGGTATTCTGAAAGAGCTGGAAGAGGCCAATACCCTTTTGGAGAACAGTACCGAAGTAGCTGTGGACGGCGATATTATTTTTGACGGGGACCCCGTGAAATGGAGAAAACTGATCAATGCATACCGGTTAAAAATACTAATGACCCTTTCCGGAAAGGAAGCAGATGCCGATCTCAATATAAAGAACACTTTTGCTTCCATCTATAACAACCAGCCCATTCTGCAATCAAATGACGATAATGCCCAGCTGGAGTTCATAGACCAGGACGGCAGCCGTTACACCGAGTACAATTCCAGCGGTTACGGGTCGGGGATGTACATGGATTCCACATTTATCAAAAAATTGCAGGACAGGAAAGACCCGAGACTGTTCATCTTTTGCGGTATGACGAGAAACGCCAAGGAAGGCGGGTTGGCGGAGAACGATTTCGATGCGTATGAAGGCGGAAACCCGCTCGCCCCTTATGCAGAGGTCAACGATAAGGCCGCAGAAGGAAATGCTTCCAAGGTAAACGAAAGGTATACCAAACACCCCACCACAGAACCCCATAACATCCTTGGTTATGCCGAAGTAGAATTTATCCTGGCAGAGGCCGCCCTGAGGGGCTGGATATCTTCCGATGCACGGATGCATTACGAAAACGGGGTAAAAGCTTCGTTTAAATTTTACAATACCTATGCCACCGGGTATAAGAACGAGGTTTCCAATTATACAGAATATGTTACCGACGCTGCTGCCGAAACTTACCTTGCGGGAGAGCAGGTGGATTTTACCCGGGCCGTTTCCTTCGAAGAAAAGCTGGAACGTATTATGACACAAAAATACTTTACTTCTTTCCTGCAGTCGGGTTGGAGGATGTATTTCGACCAGTTACGTACGGGATATCCGGAATTTATTCACAATCCCGGAGCAACGCCCCCGACACGCTGGATATATCCCGAAAGTGAATATATCCAGAATACGGACAACGTTTCCCGGGCCATAGCCGACCAGTTCGGGGACGGGAACGATAAGATACGGGAAATTCCCTGGTGGTTGCAGTAAACTCAAAATTTAAATGAAATGCCGTCACTCCCGGGAGTGACGGCATTTTAAATATTCAGAAATGTTATGAAACGAATACAACTTAATATAATTTTCATTTTTGTCACGGGCTGGGGTATTATTACCGGAAATGCACAAAACATTGAAATACAGCCTTACCTTCAGGATGCCGGCCCCGAATCGGTAACCGTTATGTGGCAAACCGACAGTGGAGAAGAAAGTATTGTGGAATGGGGGGTGTCCCCGGACCTCGGTAATGTAACGACGGGTTCGGCTACGGATATAAATTTTACCGGAACACGTGTCCACAAGGTAAAACTGATCGGACTGAAACGGTTTACCGTATATTATTACCGCGTAAAAACCGGGAAAGCAACATCCGATGTTTACCAGTTTAAAACCCCGCCTTTTTCATCCGATGGGGAGTCGTTCCGTTTTCTGGCCATGAGCGATATGCAATATGACAGGGATGCCCCCGACAAATTTTACGAGGTGGTGAATGAAGGGATACTGGCATACCTGAAAAAGGAATTTGAAGGGACCGTTCCCGACAACCTGGCCATGATCCTGATCCCGGGAGATCTCGTAGAGAACGGGGCCAGGTTCCATCAGTGGGGAGACCATTTTTTCCGGCCGGCAGAAAAGTTGTTTTCCAGTGTCCCCGTCTATCCCGTTCCGGGAAACCACGAGCGGAATTCCGTGTTTTTCTTTAAATATTTCAGCCTCCCCGAAAACGGAAGTCCGGAATATGCAGAGCACTGGTGGTACAAAGACTATGGCAATACGCGTATTCTGGGCCTGGATTCCAATCAGGGCTACAGGGATATCAAAGAACAGATGGTATGGCTCGAAAAAGTACTGGAAGAAACGGCAAACAGTAAAGAAATAGATTTTGTTTTTGCGCAAATGCACCATCCTCATAAATCGGAACTGTGGATTCCGGGAGAAGAAGACTTTACCGGGGAAGTGGTAAAAAGACTGGAAAAGTTCACCGATGAAACGGGAAAGCCCAGCGTTCACTTTTTCGGGCATACTCACGGGTATTCCAGGGGGCAGTCCAAAGATCACAAACACCTGTGGATAAATGTGGCCACGGCAGGAGGGGCTATTGACAACTGGGGTGAATTCGAAGGCAGGGACTATGACGAGTTTACCGTAACCCAGGATGAATACGGCTTTGTTATGGTAGAGGTGGCACCCGGTGAGGGGAATCCGAAGTTTACCGTAAAACGTATAAGCAGGGGCAACCAGTACCGGAAAAAAGACAATGAACTTACAGACAGCATTACAGTATGGAGATACGGCAAAGCCCCGGCAACACCGGAAGGTGTCTATCCTGCGGGAAAGAATGTAGATCCGGAGGAACTGGTCTTAAAGGCATCAGGATTTAAAAGTGACAGGAAAGGGGCTTTTCATGCCGCATCGAACTGGCAGATAAGCACCACTCCCGGTTTTTCAGATATGGTGGTGGATAGCTGGAAGCAATACGAAAACCGGTATTACAACGAAAACAGGCAGGCCGGGGATGACCTGACGGACGAAAAAATTTACAGGTTGTTAAAACCGGGCACAACCTACTACTGGAGGGTACGCTACAGGGACCAGAACCTGAACTGGAGCAAATGGTCCCCGGTGCGGTCCTTTGTGACAAACCGGGAATGAGCCCCGGTCTCGGATTATCCGAAAGCAGGTATTCGATTTAACATAAAATTAAGTTTTGGAACTGAAAGATAATTTTGAATTAACGCCATCCGGGTACTGACAAAGTATTTTTGGGACAAATCAAAAATCAAATCATGAAAAGAATTAACCTGCTTTACAAACTCTTGATTATTCCCGTATTGGGATTGTTACTCTTTAGCTGTGACGGAGAAGATGGTGCCGACGGCATTGACGGAACCGATGGTGCAGATGGCGTGGATGGAGAAGACGGGGAAGACCTTACCGGGCAACCCACCATGTTCGAGAACAAATCGGGGACAAAACCCCTGGTAGCGCTATCCGGTCAGTTCAATTTTGTGGAAGCCTACGCACTGGTCAGTACGCCCGACGTTATAGGAGACAACTTTCAACTGGCCGGTTCTGCCGATGGAGCCGGGTTTTTAAATAATGACGACGGCTATATGTATGTGGTGAACTGTGAAGACAGCTATGCCGTTTCCAGGATTTTTTTCGATGAACATATGAACCCCGTATCGGGCGACTACCTATTGAATTCCGGGGTTTCGGATTATGCCAGGCAGTGTTCCGCCACCATGTGGGAAGCTGCCGTTCACGGCGGTTCCCGGGATTTGTTCCTTTCTGCTTCAGAGAGCATCAACTATGACGTTAAAGGTATAGATCCCTGGGTGGAAAACCCCACGCCGACTGCCGATTTCGGACTGGATGCCCTGGGAGAGTTCTCCTGGGAGAATGCCGTCCCGTTACCCAAAGATGCCTATTCCGGGAAAACGGTGATCATTGGCGGGGATGATGATTCGAGCGATTCCGAAGGCCAGGTGATATTGTATTACTCCGAAAACGGGGACGACGACCTGGAGAATGGTAAAATATACGTCTTAAAGACCAAACAGGTTTCCGACGGGGCCGATGGCGTTACTGCCGTAGAAGAAGATATGGCCTATAACGAGGCCAGTTTTGACAGGGGAGTGACCTACGAAGTTGAATTTGTTGAAATTGAAGACGGG
Organism: Sinomicrobium kalidii; assembly: GCF_021183825.1. GTDB lineage: Bacteria > Bacteroidota > Bacteroidia > Flavobacteriales > Flavobacteriaceae > Sinomicrobium > Sinomicrobium kalidii. The sequence goes on from NZ_CP089211.1 coordinate 4,591,552, forward strand.
GCCTCCAAGACACATGTCGAAATGGAAACGGCCTGTATGGATGCCAATGCCACCCAGTTTATGCGGGTAGAAGATGTCGATTATCAAAAAGGTTCTGACGAAAATGCGAAAAATGTGTACTTCGCAGTAACGGGAAGGGGCCCCGGACGAGGCACGTATAACGACTGGGGAACTGTTTACAAACTGGAACTGGATGCCGATTCGCCCCTGACCGGTAAACTGACACAGGTGATCAGCGGGAATACCAATACCAATAATATGGACGGTAACCTGGCCGAATTACAGAGCCCGGACAATATTTGTGTGACCGAGAACTTTATCTACATACAGGAAGACCCCAATTCTTTTGACAGGGGCCATCCGGCCTATATCTATCAGTCCGACCTTAACGGGGCTAATATTTCCAAAGTACTGGAACTGGTGGTACGGCAGGACCTCGATCCCGATTTCAGCTCCGGTTTTAGCGGGGAGTTCGGATCGCTGATCGATGTTTCGGATAAAGTAGGGGTTCCCGGGACTTTTATCCTTGCCGTCCAGCCGCATTACTGGGAAAGCGAGGATTTCATGAACCTCGACGGGCATACCAATGCGGAACGCGAAGATGACCAGGCTTCCCAGATCGTATTATTAAAAGGATTACCGAGATAATTGTTACGAACCGTACAAGGCAAAGGCCCCATTCCCGTAATGGTGGCCTTTTTGTGTTGTACGGATGTTAATCACGTGCTTGCGGACTTAATATAAATGGCATCGGTGCGTATAGCTCAATAAAATTAATTGAAATGCGAAAAAAGACTTTTTTTATAGTACTTATAATATTCATCGGATATTCCTGTAAAAAGGAAGACCTGAAAAAGATACCCGGCTGGGAAAACACGCGGAATTATTACTTGGAAGCCATAACCGATGCCATTAGCTATGCCGATTCCCTGAAAGCTGAAGGTGTTAAGGGCAAGAATGCCAAAAAGATGTTTAAAAAACTCCGGACAGCATTTAAAAAATCCGAACCTTACGCCTCCTATCTCAACCCGGAAGTAGGGCACAGGGTAAACGGTCCCGCCCTGCCTGTTTTTAAGGAAGACAACCAGAAGGTCCTGGCCCCCGTAGGGCTTCAGAAAATAGAGGAAAGCATCTACGAAGGCGGGGTTTCGGATACGGACTTCCGGTATGAAGTTGATATTACAAGGGGCATGCTGGAAGTATTGAAAAAAGACATGGAAAAGAGGGCCCTAAACCCGCAGCGTTTTTTTGTGGCCACACACCAGCAACTCTTCAGGATCATAAGTTTTTCGACCTCCGGTTTTGACACGCCCGTGAGCTATTTGAGCATGGATGAAATAGAAGTCTCACTTGATGCCCTGAGGGAAACATATAACCGGAGCATTCGCGATATTGTAAGGGAAAAGGACGATACGCTGAACAAACGGTTTCTGGAAGCGCTGGAACGGGCCGAAAATTACGCTTCTTCCCACCCGGATTTCGAAACCTTCGACCGGTTTACTTTTATCAGGGATTACATGAACCCCGTTACCCGTACCTGGGTTGACATCCGGAAAACGTCGGGAATCTGGGAAGCTTCGGATGATTTCCCTTTTAATTTCGACGCGCCCACCTTTTTTGAAGAAGATTCCTTTAACCCGGCCTATTTTACATCGAATACCAATAAAAATCCTTCCCGGGCACAAACAGAACTGGGCAAAAAACTGTTTTTCGAGCCCGGATTGTCGGCAAACGGCACTATGGCCTGTGCCACATGTCATATCCCCGAAAAAGCCTATACCGACGGTTTGGTAACGAATACCGATAACAAGGGAAAACCACTGTTGAGAAATACGCCTACACTGCTGAACGTAGCTTTCCAGAAAAGCTTCTTCTGGGACGGAAGGGCAGAAGATCTTTTGAGCCAGATATCTTCCGTATTTACTGATAAGGACGAATTCAATGTTACGGTGCATGAATTCAATACGGATATTTTAAAGGACAGTGCGTATCACGAAAAATTTAAAAAGGCCTTCGGCAATGTGCCCAAAAACAACCTGAACATTATAAAGGCCATTTCCTCTTACATCAGTACGCTGAATAATTTCGATTCAAAATTCGACAGGAATATCAGGGGGGAAGAAGCCACTTTTACCGCGGCGGAAAAACAGGGATTCAACCTGTTTATGGGAAAGGCCCTGTGTGCCACCTGTCATTTTATTCCGCTTACAAACGGTACGGTACCGCCGTTTTTTAACGATACCGAAAAAGAGGTTATCGGGGTTCCGGAAACGGCAGGTAACAATGCATTAGACGATGATTACGGCTTTTACTGGAAATACAACGAGGCCATTCACAAGGGCATGTTTAAGACGCCGACAATAAGAAATATAGCCGAAACAGCGCCTTATATGCATAACGGGGTTTACAATACCCTGGAAGAAGTCGTGAATTTTTATAACCTCGGCGGTGGCGGAGGGCTCGGTTTTGAACTTCCGCACCAAACGCTTCCTTTTGACAACCTTGACCTTACCGATGAGGAACAAAATGCCATTGTAGCCTTTATGAAAACACTTTCCGGGTCGGAAGATGTGGATAAATACTGAAGATAACAGCAGTCCGGTTATTTTTGACAGGTTATACCGTTTTTTCAGCGGTATTTTTCCTGTTCTTAATAATTGAACGGATGTCCTCCTGTACAAGATAGAGGCAGGGCACGATGATCAGGATAATGGAAGTGGCGAATACGATCCCGAAACCTAATGAAATGGCCATGGGGATCAGGTAAAATGCCTGTGAGGACGTTTCCAGGATAATCGGGGTAAGTCCGCCGAAAGTGGTCAGGGTGGTCAGCATAATGGGGCGGAAGCGCCGTATCCCGGCCTCGTGAATGGCTTTGTAGGCCGGCTGGTCTTTTCGTATACCGTTGGCGTAATCGATCATGATAAGGGAATCATTGACCACAACACCGGCCAGCGCTATCATTCCCATTAAACTGACCAGTGAAAGGTCGTATCCGAGGATAATATGCCCGATCACGGCACCGACTATTCCGAAGGGGATGGCCGAAAGCACAATAAAGGGCTGAACGTAATTGTTAAATGCCAATGCCAGCAACGCATAAATAAGCATAAGCGCCATGGAAAAGGTTCCCCACAGGGAGTTTGTCGATTCCCGCATATCGGCCTGGCTCCCTTCAAAGGTCCATGTAAGCCCGGGATAATCGGCCCGTAACTGCGGGAGTACTTCGCCCTGTATGGCAGCCAGGACCCTGCTTACGGCATTGGCCGGTTCGGCATCCATGCCTACATTTATCACCCTTCTCCCGTCCCGCCTGTTGATAGAGGTGAATGCTTCTTTTTCTTCCACCTCCACTACGTCCATTAAGGGAACTTCCATACTGTCCGGGGTCCGGATGATAAAATCTTCCAGGTTTTGTATGTCCTTGCGTTCTTCCAACGGCAGCTTTACGTGGATTTCCACTTCGTTATTGCCCCGTAGCTGCCGCATGGCCAGTGCGCCGAAAAAGGCGTCCCGCACCTGCCGGCCTACCTGAGATGCGGTTAATCCCAGATTTCTCCCTTGCGGTAAGAGCTTAAAATCGTATTGTACTTTACCCTTGTTGTAATTGTCACTCACATCGCGGGTATTTTCAAAAGCGGTCATTCTTTCTACAAAAACCTTGCTTGCCTTTGCCAGAACATCAATATCCGTATGGCTCAGGTCTACGCTGATGTCCTGGCGGTATCCACCGGGGCCCCGTTCGGCTTCGAAGGTGATCTGGTCTACTCCGCGGATATCGCCAATATTATCACGCCAAAGGGCAATGAGTTGGGCAGCCGTCATATCACGTTCATCGGGCGGCCGCATCACGATCTCCACATCGATAAAATTTTGTCCACGAACATTGGTTTTTATCCCTTCGGCCACCTTATACAAATCGTTTTCATCAAACATTTTCCGGGTGGCTTGGGTAACTTCTTCGGCCACTTTGGCGGCCTGGTCGGGTGTGGTCCCTACCGGGAGCCTGATCCCCGCTTCGATTTCATCGGCAGCGATTTCGGGCATTAAGATCATTCCCATATGGTCGCTGTAACCAAAGCTTCCCACAATGAGCAACAAGGCTACTGCAGCCGTCAGCGTAATGTAACGGAACCGGAGGCACTTATCCAGAAAAGGGCGGTAATATTTCCGGATGATACGGTCGAATCTCCTGGCGAACCTGTCCTGCGCATTTTCAAGTTTAAGGAGAATGCCTTTTTTCTTTTTCTTCCTGATATGTCCCAGGTGGGAAGGTAAAATAAAGAAGGCCTCTATTAGGGAGATCAATAAGATAACGATGACCACGGCGGGAAGGGGCCACCAGAACTTACCGGTTTCCCCCGGGATGAGCAGTAACGGTATAAAGGCGATAACGGTAGTCAGTATACTGAAAAACACCGGTCTTGACACATCTTTCGTACCCTGTATGGCCGCCTGCATGATACTCATGCCTTTCTGGCGGTATTCATATACGTTTTCCCCCACTACAATGGCATCGTCCACTACAATACCCAGAACCACCAGGAAGCCGAACATGGAGATCATATTGATACTGACGCCGATCACGGGCAGGAATGTGATCCCGCCGATAAAGGAGATTACCATGCCGATCATTACCCAGAAAGCAAGCCGGTATTCCAGGAACAGGGTCAGAATGACCATGACAATCACGATCGCCATCAAACCGTTTCCGGTGAGCAGGGAAAGACGTTCGCGATAGTCGTCGGCCCGGTTGCTGTCAATGCGGTACTGAACACCTGGAGGTAGCTGGAAGTCGTTCAGTATGTCTTTTACCAGTTCTTCGATATCGAGCGGCGACTGGTTTCCGACCCTGAAGATCTCCATGCCTACCGCCGGTTTCTGGTTGAACTGGCCGTGAAACCCGGTTTCTTCAAATCCGTCGGTAATCACGGCAATGTCCCTTAATTTTACCTGTGCCCCTGCCGGGGAAGAGGCAATGGTTATATTGCCGAACTCTTCGGCCCACTGTTTGCGTTCCTTCAGTCTGAGCAGGATTTCCCCCGAACTGGTTTCAACGGCCCCTGCCGGAACATCCCTGCTCGATTGTTCGACGATATCGGCAACCTGTCCCAGTGTTAATTGATACTGCCGTAAATTGTAACGCGGAATTTCTATGCGGGTTTCATAATCGGGGACATTGTTTAAAGTGACCTGTGTAATTTCGGGCTGACTTAAAAAGCGGTTCCGCAGGCGTTCGGCCAGTTTCCGGAGTGTCCATATATCGGCATCGCCGTAAAGGGAAACCTGCATAACATCGCGCTGGCGGTCCTGTAAGACCACTTCGGGTTCTTCGATGTCATCCGGAAATGTCCGTATCCGGTTCACGGCCTGGTCAATGTCCTGGAAGGCTTTCATCCGGTTGGTTCCGGCTACCAGTTCAATAGTAACGGTTCCCGAACCTTCCCTTGCTGTTGATACGATCTCCTTAATGCCCTGTACGCCCCTGACGGATTCTTCCACCGGCAGCAGGATACCCTGTTCCACCTCTTCGGGAGCAGCTCCGGGATATACCACACTCACTTCGACAAAATCCAGTTGAAACTGCGGGAAGACCTCTTTTTGTATGGAGAACATGGTATAAATACCGCCTCCTATCAGCAAAAACATCAGCAGGTTTGCGGCAATGGAATGACGCGCCATATAGGCGATAATACCTTTTTGTTTATGGGGTTGCCGGTCTTCCACGGGTGATCTTTTTACTCGGTTTGTAAATCGGGGACCGAATCTCTTCCGGTCCGCAGCGGAACGCCGTCGGTTACGGTACTGATGTTGGTGGTCACTATCTTTTCCCCGCCTTTAATACCATCTGAAACATATACATGATGCGCATCGATCAGCCTGATACTTACTTTGCGTATTTCCAGTTTGCCGTTGTGCATAACCCAAACGGTCCGGTTGTTCCGCAGGTGATCGCGGTCCAGTTTTACGACCTGCTCTATTTCTTTCCCCCGGATATAAGCTTCCACAAATTCACCTACCATAAGTGCAGGGACGTTTTGGCCGGTGATATCAGTACCTAATGGATCGGGGACCTTAATCAGCAAACGGGCCAGGCGGGTTTGCCGGTCGAGTGCGCCTATTTTTTTGTACAGGTAGCCCGTCCTGGTTTCATTTTGCCCCCAGGACGTTTTGTTGCTGATTTTTACGGCAGCCCCCTGTTCTTTGTCCTTTGAAGGAAAGGACAGCCATTTTAACTTATTGATGGGCAGGCTTACCTGTATCCAGTAATGATCTGTTCCTACCAGCCTGCCCAGGTTATCACCGGGGGCCACCTGTGAGCCTGCGGTTACATTCTGTGAAATTACCTGGGCATCGAAGGGTGCGGTTATACGCGTTCGCCTTACGTTTAATTCTGCCTGGTCAACAGCGGCCCTGGCCGCCTGGAGCTGTGCTTTTACGGCATTTAACTGGGGCTGCCGGAGGACGAGTGATCTTTGTTTGTCGGAAAGCGAGTCGCCGCCAACCAGTGCAAAATCCTGTTCGGCAATATGCTGCCGACCCATTTCTATGGTTAAATTGGTTTCGGCCTGGAGCAATTCGCTTTTGCGCAGTTCCAGTTGATTTTCATAATCCGAAGGGTCGATCCTTAAAAGCAACTGTCCCTTTTTTACCATACCGCCGGGTACAAATGCTGCCGCACGCTGAATGACCTGTCCGCTGACCAGGGGGCTCAATTGAATGTCCTCTACGGCCTGTACCGTTCCGGTAGCAGCAAATTCCGGGACAAACGTACCTTCCTTCACGGTCTCCACACTGACCAGCATGGCCGTTTTTCTGGTGGCTGCTTCGCTCTTTGCTATGGGTTCCGTGTTAAAGACCAGGAAAACCACGGCTATTGTGCCGAGCAGAATCAGTGTGCAAATAATGAGGATCCTTTTTTTACTCATAACCTTTTTGTCTTGTCCGGAATGTTCGTTCCGGCGTCATTTTCCCGACCAGTATCAAAACCCCCTGCGAGGGCCCGGTATAAATTAATTCGTATTTCATACAATTCCTGCCGGGTTTCCAGCCAGTCCCGCTGTAACTGTTGCTGCTGGTCCAGGGCCAGCAGCACATCGAGGTACTCCGTAAAACCGTTCAGGAACTCAATGCGTAATTGTGTATTGACCTTTTCGGCCATGGTCAACCGTTTTTCCAGTACATCCAGGCGTTTCAACTGGTTTTCTTCCCGGATCAATGCATTTTCAACTTCCTGAAAAGCCGTAAGTACGGTCTGCCCGTAGCGATAAAGCTGTTGCATTTTTACGGCCTCTGTCCTGTTTACTTCGGCCCGTAGCCTTCCCCAGTACAAAACGGGGGCCAGCAGGTTTGCCCCGAGTGTATATGCCCAGTTGGAGAATAACTCACTGTATTCGTTAGATCGCGCCTGCATGGAGAGGTTTAATGACAATCGCGGAAATTTGTTCCGCACGGCTGCGGCCATATCCCGGTCGGCGGCAAGCAATAAATTGTGTTCACGTTGAATATCCGGCCGCCTTCTGACGAGTTCCAGGGGGAGCCCGGTAGCGGGCAGAGCGGGGAGTTGGGGTAATGAATCCCGTAATTCCGCAGTAAAATTCCGGGGGGATGTCCCTGTCAGGACAGCGAGTTGGTTTTTAAAAATGCTTAAATTGGTTTCGTAGATGATGCGTTGATCTTTGGCTTCTTCCAGTAACTGGTGTTGCCGCAGGATATCCACACCTTTTATCTGGCCCCCTCCGAAACGGACCCGGATCAACTTAATGATCTTCTGATTGGTCTCGATCTGCTCCGTGGCAAGTTTTAACTGTTTTCGGGTGGTAAGGAGCTGAAACCAGACCGTTGCGATCTGGGCAGACAGGGTCATGGCAGCGGTTTGATAATCGTAATACGATGCCCGTAGCCTGAAATCTTCTGCTTCCAGGCCGGCCCGTATCTTTCCCCAAAGATCAACTTCATAGCCCGCCGAAAGTCCCAACTGGGTATTTTCCCCTCCGGCAAAATCGGGTTTCGGACGGCTTATCGCCGTTTGGGCGCCGACTTCGATATCGGGCAGTAAAAAAGTGGATTGTGTTTTGCGGATGGCCTCGGCTTCTTTTAACTGATACCATACGCTTGTTAAATTCATGTTGTTGGCGAAAGCACTGTCCATCAAAATATTGAGCTGCTCATCCTCATATGCCGTCCACCATTTATCGGGTATCACCGCTTGTCCCGTTGATGAAAAACTGTCCGGGTTTTCCACAAGGGGTTCAATAACACTCATTTTCGGAGAACAGCACGTGAAACCCGCCACTAATAAAAAGAAACCTGAAAATTTCCTTAGGCGCAGTATGTTCGGGGTATACGATATCAATTTGACAAGTGTATTAGGGAAACGTTCTGAAACTCATACAGGTGTTTTAAAAATAGCGTATTTTGCTTAGTTAACCAAATATCAGCCAATAACTTAAAAGTGAAATACCGTTTCACGGCCCTACGGAAAGAAAAACTGCCGGGGAAATTTTATAACCGGGTCCGGCTGCCCCGCATTTCAACAGCCTTTGAATTTGAAACGAGAAAACTTGCAGGATTATGCCGGAATGTTATGGATGACACAAAAGTTATTGTATCCTGTAACATCGTATAATTAACGCGGGTTCGATAAGACAATGTTTTGATTATAAAATTCTTATGTAAAAATAATGCTGCCACCCCGACTTTTCAACATCAAAAGAATTGTTAATCTATTGATCTTTAATGCTTTTTGTTTTTAGTCATAGCATTTAATATCGTTTGTATTCACCTGAATTCACTCCATCTGGTGAACAAATCGGTGAATAGTTGTTCTTCAGATTGTTGTATCTTTAAGAGGCTTTTAGTGGCGGTTTGACTTTCGTTTTTACAGGAAAATGATGTGTAATTTAAGACGAATGCCATGAAAACAAACAGTACATTCGGTGTGATCTTCTTCACCTGAAAATCCCGGAGCAATCCTATTTTTTAGACATTTATGTACGTATTACAGTTAACAGACGGCGTGCAGAAGTTTAGTGTAAAAACACTCTATCGAAGCCAGCCTTTGGGACAATACCAAAGACCGGGTAAAGGGCTCCTTCCCCGAGAACCGCCGGCTCAACGCTTACCTAGATGAAGTGTACGGCCAGCTATTCGACTGCCACAAGCAATTATTGAGCGAACTTAAAGTCATCACTCCCGATGCTATTAAAAAACGGTTTCTCGGAGAGGACGAGCAGCACAAAACCCTGATGCAACTTGTTACCTTTCATCAGGTATGAGCCGGTCGTTACTGCATACCAAGATAAAAAAATAACCGGGTTGAGTGCTTCGGAATATATAAAAAGAAGCCGGATGAAAAAGGCATGGCGATGGATCAGGTCGGGGAAAAGCATTTCCGAGGTCGCTTATAATGTAGGGTACAGTGCCCCCAATTATCTCAGCAAGGCATTTAAAAAGGAATTTTAGCTGACCCCCTCCCAGTTTGCAGGGCAACAGGATGATGGTAGCAATGATATATGAGTTTTGCCGGTGTTAGTCGGTTGTATTCAACAATTGTCCCCTATAATTCAACAATTTTATTTGCACGGCATAAGCCGACATACATAGTTTTGGAATTATGAAAAGTGCAATATCACTTTTTTTAATACTATTGGTGCTGTCCCGCAAAGATAGCAAGAAAGTAAACAGGACATCCGGAACAACCACTGTGAGGAAACCCAATATAGTGTTGCTTTATGCAGATGATCTCGGGTATGCCGACGTGGGGTGCTACGGTGCCGTTGGAGTAGAAACCCAAATATTGATAAAATGCCCTCATATGGTATCAGGTTAAAGGTATTGAAGACTCGCGAATAATGAGTTTTGCCGGGATTACCTTATGTTGTATTTCATCGCCGGTTTTTTTCTTTTCCAGGATATCCAGCATGATCTTCATCATGGCTTGCCCTATCTGTGCAAGAGGTTGCGAAACTGCAGTAATGGTAGGAGTATAGATATTGAAAAAATCATTGTCGTCAAAAGTAACGATCCCCAGTTTATGGATTAATTCGGAATCTGTTTTTTTGAGGAAGGCAATACCGTCCTGGGTGAGGTAATTGGTGGCAAAAAAAAGGCTGTCAACATTGTCAAACCCTCCGAAGGTTTTAAGAAAAGCCTTTTCAACACTCCGGGGATTGATGTTCTGATAGGGGAGTTTTAAAGTCTGCGGAGCGTGACCGGCTTCACGCATGGCTTTTTCATATCCGCTGAGCCTGTCCAGCATCTGGGTCTGGTTGATGTCGGTAGTGAGAAATACCACTTTTGAAAAATTGTTTTCAATGAGGTGTTTGGTGGCTTTGTACGCCGCATTTTCATTATCAATGATTACATGCCCTACCGGGAGCCCTTTAAAATACCGGTCAAACAAAACAACCGGGATGTTGTGGTCCAGTAAAGACTGTATATCGTCCCGGATACCGGTTGACGGGACAATAAAGAACCCGTCTACCGAACGTTCCCTGAAAAACTTGATGAGTTCTTTCGAACGGGTATCATCGTTTTCATTGCTGCAAAAAATGATTTTGTATCCTTTTTTATGCGCAATGTCTTCTATAATACGTGCAATGCTGGAGAAGAATAAATTGCTGATGTCTTCTACCATTAACACGAGAATTTTCGAACGGCCTGTCCGGAGGCTTTTGGCAATGGTGTGCGGTTGGTAACCGATCTCACTGATATAATCTTCGATTTTTTGAATAACACTCCTGGAAATGTTCTTTTCTTCCCCCTTTCCGTTGAGGACAAAGGAAACGGTAGTGGTGGAGACCTTTAACTCTTCTGCGATATCCTTTAGTCGAAGTCGGTTTTTGGATGCCATAGCGTTGGGTTGATACAATAATTTTGGATGTGCCGTGGCAAAAATAGTTATTTTTTTTCTCCACTTGTGAATTATTGAAAATAATGGTGTTATGTTTATTATTATGGTTTATTGTGTGCTATTTAACGTTATTTTTAATGTTTGTGTTTGTAATTTAACAATTATGTGGTTTAAGTGATATATGTGTAAAATTTAACAGGAGTACTTTCTTTTATGAATTTTAACAAGTATGTTTTCTTTACTAAATCGATTTACTAATTTAGAGAAATCAAAACTTTTAACTAAAACTTACTTTATTGATGAAAAAAAACACTAACATTTACCAGGAAATTATTCCTGGCAACGATCAACGCCATTTACTGGTTAGGAAAAACAGGTCGGGAATTGTCCTGTTTTTCCTTTTTATGATCCTTACTGTATTGTCTGCACATTCGGCCTTTGCAGTGAAACTTTACGATGAAGAAACAAACAACAATCAATTTGTTGTTTCGGGAATGGTTACCGATGAAGAAGGAGTTCCCCTGGTTGGAGTCAGCGTAATAGAGGAAGGCACCCAAAACGGAACGACCACCGATTTTGACGGAAATTACAGCCTGGAAATCGGTGCTTCCGATGCGGTACTCCGGTTCTCATATTTGGGAATGAAAACTGTCAGCAAGGCGATTGGGAACAATACGACCATCAATATACAGATGTTTGCTGACAATCAATCCCTCGACGAAGTTGTGGTGGTGGGTTACGGAACGCAAAGCAGGAGATCGGTAACCACATCGGTATCCAAAGTCTCGGCAGATGATTTTAACCAGGGCGTGGTAACCTCCCCGTTAAACCTTATCCAGGGAAAAATCCCCGGTCTGGCTATTACACAGGCCGGAGGAAATAACCCGAATTCCAGTGCCAGTTTTCAGATCAGGGGTGTTACCTCGGTTACCGGTGATATGTCTCCGTTAATCGTTATAGACGGGATTCCCGGGGGAAATCTGGACCTGCTGCAACCCAATGATATTGAATCTTTCGATGTATTGAAGGATGGTGCCGCCGCCGCCATATACGGGACAAGGGGGAATAACGGGGTTATTCTTATTACTACCAGAAGCGGTAAAAAAGGGAAAAGCACCTTTGATTACAGTACGTATTTATCCCGGGATTTTGTGCGTAACAGGCCCGACTTTCTTTCCGCATCCGAATACCGGGATCTCATTGACAGGGGAATCATAGGAGAAGGTAACGACCTGGGATATTCGACAGATATATACGACGAACTCGTGAACAAGTCTAACCTGAGCCAGTATCACAATTTTGTGGCTTCCGGTGGTGGGGAAAACGGTAATTATCGGGTGTCCTTGTACATGAGTGACCTTCAGGGTATCGCCAAGGAAAATTCCAGGGAAGAGTATGGTTTAAGGGCTAATATCCGCCAGTCTACAGTAGACAAGAAATTCAATTTCCAGAGTAGTTTTGCCATTAACCTTAATGATGCCAACTTGCTGGGTGGCGGGAATTTTGGAGTAGTGTCCGAATGGAACCCTACAGCTCCCATCCATGCCCCTTATTCGGTAGGAGAAGGAACGGATTTATACAATGAAGGAAAATATGGTTATTATGAACCCCAAAACGGTTACAACCCTTTTTCACGTTACGAAAATCGCTTTAATAAACGTGACCAGGTCACTTTTTCTGCCGATGCCAAGGTGAGTTATGAGGTTATTGACGGCCTGATCTTCTCGGTTTTCGGATCGTACCAGAGGAATAGCTGGAATGATCGCTATTATCGATCCACGCGCGACTGGGATCAGTATAATGAAGGCAGCGCTTATGACGGTACGGCCTATGCCAAAAAATCGAACCATCTTTCCTCAACCAAAACCTTTGAACCCACATTTAATTTTGAAAAGACTATTGATGACCACCAGTTCGGATTATTGGGGGGATACAGTTATCAGTATTCAACTACGGAAGAATACTCGATGGACAACAGCGGCTTTACTACCGATGCCTTTGAAGACTGGAACTTCGGTTCGGGAAATGCTATTACTGACGAATCTCTTCCCAATATAGACCTGTACAGTTTTAAGCAAGACAATACTCTTATCGCCTTTTTCTCTCGGGTCAATTATTCCTATCTGGACCGTTATTTTCTCCAGGGGTCTATCCGGTATGAAGGCTCTTCAAGATTCGGTGCAAATAACAAATGGGGGAGCTTTCCCGCAATTTCCGCAGGCTGGATGGTCTCGGATGAGGAATTCATGGAAAACATAGACTTTGTTTCCAGTCTCAAATTGAGATTGGGATACGGAATTACGGGAAACCAGGGGATACCTAATTATCAATCCCTGATTACATTGGGTACAGGTGGAAAATATCCCATTTTCGATGAGGAAGGCAACGCTACATATTATCAAACCTACGGGCCCAATAAAAATCCGAATCCCGATTTGAAATGGGAGAAAAAGAAAGAATGGAATATAGGGATTGACTTCGGATTGTTCGGAAATAAAATAAGTGGTGCCATCGATGTATATAATCGAAAAACAGAAGATCTGTTGTACAATTATACGGTATCTCAACCATCTTATGTTCATAGCACCCTTTATACCAATGTAGGTACTTTGGAGAATAATGGAGTAGAACTTGCACTCAATATGGTTGTGATGAATACCGGGAACTTTTCCTGGAATATGGACCTTACCGGAAATTACCAGAGAAACGAATTAGCTTCTCTGTCGAACGATACTTTTTCTGCGAAAGAAATCAGAGGAGGAAATATCGGAAACCCGGGAAATCTTGGAGATGCCATAAGGAATATTGAAGGAGAATCTATCGGAAATTTTTACGGTAAAAGGTTTGCCGGATTTACGGAAAACGGGGAATGGCTGTTCTACAAAGCAGACGGTTCTACAGGAAGAACAGATGAAATGACCGAAGAAGACTATACCGTTATAGGTAATGGTTTTCCGAATTTTAACGCTTCCTGGACCAATACATTTAAATATAAGAATTTTGATCTGACCCTGTTTTTCCGGGGAAAGTTTGATTACGATATTCTTAATACCGTTAACCTTTTTTACGGTAATCCAACACTTCTTCCCGGCAATGTACTCTCTTCGGCAATAGACAATAGCGATCATATTTCGGAAGCTCCTCAGTATTCAGACTACTATTTGGAAAGCGGGGATTTTGTAAAACTGGATAATGTTACATTCGGATACAATTTCAATCTCGGGGATAATAGTCCGTTTACACGTCTACGATTATACGTAAACGCCAGAAATGTATTTACTATTACGGGATATAGTGGTGAAGACCCCGAAGTATCCGATACCGGACTATACCCTGGAGTTGACGATCGGAATTTTTATCCCCGGACCTCTACTGTAACCACTGGAATCAATCTTCAATTTTAAATTAAAAAACAATGAAAACTACAAATATTAAGATACTGATTATCTCTCTTGTTATTTGCTGCACGGGTTGTATGGATCTGGATGAAAGCACATATTCGGAACTCTCGGAATCAAATTTTTATAATACTGAATTGGAGATCATTCAGGCGACGCTCAGGCCATTTACGCATATGCAGGCCTGGCTGGCCTATAGCGGACAAAACGGATTTTATTATCACAATGAACTTTCTGCAGACCAGGTAGCCTGGCCGCAGAAAGGAAGGCATGGCTATGATAACGGAGATCATATACGACAGCACTACCATACCTGGACCTCACAGGAATCCAGGCTGGAAAATGCGTGGAATCTCATCTGGACCGGAGTCGGGTATGTAAATGCAGTTATTGAGGATGTACAGGAAATAGATCCTGAAGCCGTAGGAATGACCCAGGAAGAACTGGAGTCCATTCTGGCCGAATCTAAAGTGCTGAGAGCGTATCACTATATGAAACTCATGGATATGTGGGGAAATGTTCCTATTGTTACAAAAGTAGGTGAACCCCTTGATCCTGAAACCAGATCCAGAAAAGAGGTCTTTGAATTTGTAGAAAACGAACTGCTCGAAAATGTAGAGAAATTACAGGAGTTATCCCCCGAACTTCTCGGCAGGGTATCCAGGGCGTCCGGTTATGCCATGCTCTCGGAACTGTATTTGAATGCCGAAGTATGGAGCGGAGAGGCCCGGTGGGACGATTGTATAGAATATACGGATAAGGTAATCAACGGAGAGGGAGGAGCCCTGGCCGGGTCCATTCAGTTGGATCAGGATCCTTTGGGACCGTTTAACAATACCAATGAAAACTCCCCTGAAAATATCTTCCAGTTCCCGTTCAGCCATACGGAAGGATTCGGATATAGCTGGGCGGCATTTTACGCCGGATTCTCAAATATGGCCCCCGCACTGGATGTCGATTATGCCGGATGGAATGCCTTTGTGGTCATACCTTCTGCTTTTGATGCCTACCAGGAGAATGACCTGAGAAAACAGGAGTGGTTTTTATTCGGTCCCCAGTATAGGTACGGTACCGATGAACCTATTCTCGGTAGTGAAGAATACAACGGGCAACCCATGGTATATGTCAACAATATAAGAAGGAATAGTGAAGGGCAGACCGGAGAAGGAAGCATGACAGATGGCGAAGAAAACAGCGGGGCAAGGTTTAACAAGTACCGTTCCGGGAGACAGGATGACGAAAACTACCTGAATAATGACTTTGTGATCTACCGCCTTACCGAGATGTATTTTAACAAGGCCGAAGCCCTGATGCGCAGGAATGGCGGAGCAGCGACTGCCGAGGCTGTGTCATTAATCAACCGGAGCAGGCAAAGGTATTTCTCCGAAACGGATTGGCCGGACGAAAGGTATGAGGCTGCCACACTTACCATGGATGAACTCCTGGCAGAAAGGGGAAGGGAGTTCATTTTTGAAGGAAAGCGGAGGACAGACCTGATACGGTTCGGGAAATTCACTACCGGGACCTGGTGGGACAAAACCCCGGACGGGGGCGATAATACCCAGGTCTATCCTATTCCTTATAACCAGACCATCGCCAATCCCAACCTGGAACAAAACCCGGGATATTAATAGCAAAATTAACCTCGGACTCTCCCGCTTTTAAGGGAGAGTCCGAATTTATAACCCTTATAATCGTGCAAAAAACAAAGAATTTCAACTATCTCTGTATTATTTTTTTGATTAGTGGCTTCCTGAATGGGCAGACCGTTAAAGAACCTCCCGGACCAATAGATCATGTGAACCCGTTAATGGGAACGGACTCCGATTTTTCCCTGTCAAGCGGAAATGTATATCCCGCCATTGCCATGCCATGGGGAATGAATTTCTGGACTCCGCAAACGGGGAAAAACGGAGACGGGTGGACATACACGTATAATGCGAGAACCATAAGAGGGTTTAAGCAAACCCACCAGCCCTCGCCCTGGATGAATGATTACGGGCAGTTTTCGCTGATGCCCGTTACCGGAAAACTCCGTTTTACTGAAAAAGACCGGAAAAGCTGGTTTTCGCATAAAGCAGAAAAGGCCACTCCTTATTATTATAAAGTATTCCTGGCCGACCACAATGTAACTACCGAAATAACACCTACAGAAAGGGCTGCGAGGTTCCGGTTTACATTTCCTGAAGATGACTCGTATATCGTGGTAGATGCTTATGACAAAGGATCGTATGTTAAGGTTATCCCGGAAGAACGTAAGATCATGGGCTATTCTACGAGAAACAGCGGAGGTGTTCCGGAAAACTTTAAAAATTATTTTGTCATTGAGTTCGACAAGGCTTTTGAAGTGAGTAAAACTTTCCGCGATTCTGTCCTGACCGATGCTTTAACCTCTGAATCGGATCATTCGGGGGCAGTAATCGGGTTTAAAACTAACAGAGGAGAACAGGTTAATGCTAAAATAGCCTCTTCCTTTATCAGTTTCGAACAGGCCGAAAGAAACCTTGGAGAAATCGAGGCGTTGAATTTTGACCAGCTTAAAGAAAAAGGGAGAAAGGTATGGAACAGGGAACTGGAACGGATTCAGGTGGAGGGCGGAACCGCTGAGCAGTACAAAACATTTTATTCCTGTCTCTACCGCACCCTGCTTTTCCCGAGAAAATTTTACGAATATGACGAGACGGGGAATGCCGTACATTACAGTCCTTATAACGGGAAAGTAGAACCCGGCTATATGTTTACCGATACGGGATTCTGGGATACCTTCAGGGCACTGTTCCCCTTTCTGAATTTAATGTATCCCGATTTGAATGAAAAAATACAGGAAGGGCTCCTCAACGCTTATAAGGAAAGCGGGTGGCTTCCCGAGTGGGCAAGTCCCGGGCTCCGGAATATTATGATCGGAAATAATTCGGCATCTATTGTGGCAGAAGCTTTTTTGAAAAACAGGGACAATTACGATTATGATATCAAAACCCTGTATGAAGCTTTGCTTCACGGCGCCAACAATGAAGGTCCCATGACGGCGGTAGGTCGGGCAGGAGTATCGTATTACAACCACCTGGGCTATGTCCCTTCGGGTGTGGACCTGCGTCAAAGCGTATCAAGGACCCTGGAATACGCTTATGATGATTTTGCCATCTATCAGTTGGCTCGGGCTCTGAAAAGACCGGAAAAAGAGATCAACCTGTACAGGCAGAGAAGTCTGAACTATAAGAAGGTGTTCGACCCTGAAACCGGATTTATGAGAGGCAGACTCCGCAACGGGGACTTTGTTGAAAATTTTAATCCCATACAATGGAGCAGGGATTTCACCGAAGGTAACAGTATGCATTATACCTGGTCTGTATTTCACGATATAAAGGGCTTGATCGGCCTCATGGGGGGCAGGCAGGCTTTTATCCGCCAATTGGATACGGTATTTACCACACCTTCTGCAATAGTGCCCCGGGAAGGCGGAGGCATTATTCATGAAATGCGGGAAATGCAGATTGCAGATATGGGGCAGTATGCACATGGTAACCAGCCTATCCAGCATATGATCTATCTTTATAATTATGCAGGGCAGCCGTGGAAAACCCAGTATTGGGTCAGGGAAACCATGAACAGGATGTACAGGCCTTCTCCCGACGGGTACTGTGGGGATGAGGACAACGGGCAAACATCGGCCTGGTATGTGTTTTCGGCTTTAGGGTTCTATCCCGTGACCCCGGCTTCAGATCAGTATGTGCTCGGAGCCCCGCTCTTCGAAAAAGCCACTTTACAACTGGAAAACGGTAACCGGATAATTCTGAATGCTCCTGGGAACTCTTCACAAAACCGGTACATTCTTGACATGCATTATAATGACAAAAATTATACGAAAAACTATTTGAGTCACCGGGAACTTCTCAAAGGCGCTGTAATTGATTTTGAAATGGGAAACACCCCCGATAAGAAAAGAGGAACCCGTCAGGAAGATTTCCCGTATTCGTTATCTGCCGATTAAACTTTATTGAAAATGAAACAGAAAACACAAAAGTCTTATGGCAGTTATGTTGCATTGATATTGATTCTGGTCAATATATCTGTCGTTTTTTCACAAACCATGAATGTGGCAAGTTATAATCTGAGATACGATAATCCTTCGGATTCGCTCAATAACTGGAAATTCAGGAAAGAGGTCATCGCAAAACTGATACGTTTCCATGACTTTGACATTTTTGGCAGCCAGGAAGGATTGCAACACCAGTTGGATGAACTGGAAGAAGAGTTAACAGCTTATGCATTTATAGGTGTGGGGAGGGATGATGGAAAAAACAAGGGAGAACATTCGGCAATATTTTATAAGACAAACAAGCTGGATGTATTGGACAAGGGTGATTTCTGGCTCTCTCCGGAAACGGACTATCCGAATAAGGGCTGGGATGCAGTTTTGCCGCGTATCTGCTCCTGGGGGAGGTTCCGGGTAAAGGAAACAGGATACGAATTTTACTTTTTTAATGTGCACTTTGACCATGTGGGTACCGTGGCCCGAAAGGAAAGTGCCCGCCTTATCCTCCGGAAAATAAAGGAAATAGCCAAAGGGAACCCCGTGATCTTAACAGGAGATTTCAATGTTGACCAGAACAGCCCGAGTTACAAAATACTGAAGTCTTCGGAAATACTGGCCGACAGTTATGACCTTTCCCCGTTAAAATATGGTGTTCAGGGGACTTATAACGGTTTTGATGTTAATTCGGCAAGCGGAAGCAGGATAGATCATGTATTTGTATCCGGTGACTTTAAAGTGGAAAAGCACGGAATTCTGACAGATTCGTACAAGATCAGGGAACAGAACCTTGAAAAACTTGTCAATACCGGGAATTACCCGAAGGAAATAAAATTGTATGGAAATAAAAGCCGCCTTCCGTCCGACCACTACCCGGTGATGGTTGTACTGAACAACGAAAAACAATAAAACAGGTAAAGAATGAGAAAAATTATATGTATTGCGGTATTGATGGTTACCATGGTGCCCGCACTTGCGCAAAACAGGGAAGTCATTCGTAAAAAGGGAAAGACCCTCATCTTTACGAATGACGATCCCGGACTAAAGAAGGAAGTACGGTCCGGGCTCATAAAAAACTTTTTCAAGGTCTATCCGAAACTGGTAAGGGATTTTAATCCGCGGGCAACAGATACCGTACGTGTTAAAATAGACACTGCTTATAATGGCGTGGCCTATGCACATAACGGGAAGGTTACGATAAGTTCCCGGTGGCTGGAGAAAAAACCGGGAGACACAGATGTCATAACCCATGAAGTCATGCACCTTGTCCAGGCCTATCCGCCGGATAGCGGTCCGGGATGGCTTACCGAAGGTATTGCAGATTATGTACGCTATGTTTATGGTGTTGACAATGAAAAAGCGGGTTGGTCACTGCCCGCTTATGAACCCGGGCATCATTATGAGAATAGCTACCGGATCACCGCCCGTTTTCTGGTATGGCTCACCGAAAACCGGAATAAGGATATAGTGCCTCTCCTGGATGAACATATGCGAAATAAAACGTATTCCCCCGAATTGTGGAAAACCTATACCTCAAAAAGCCTGGACGATCTCTGGACAATGTATCAGGCATCTCCGGAATTATAATACAAAGCTTGCTTAAATGAGATAAAACGTATTCTTATTGTATGATCTTAAAACGGGAAAATAGGTTGTATGTTTTTACTATTTTAGTTAAACATAAAAACCCACCTGCTAAGCGGGTGGTAATGTTCTGAGGGCTATGCCTATCTTTGTGATATGAGCAAGTATAAGAAATTAAGCCATGTTGTATATAAATGTGATTACCATATAGTGTGGGTTCCTAAGTACCGTTTTCGGATTTTGAAAGGTGAACTAAAGGCACTGCTTAGCAAAGACATCCAAATGCTTTGCGAATGGAAAGGTTGTGAGGTTCAGGAATTGACTGTTCAAGAGGATCATATTCATCTTTTGGTTTCGGTCCCCCCAAGGTGTCGATTTCCAAATTGATTGGGACATTGAAAGGAAAAATAGCGATAAAACTGTTTAAGAGTTATCCTGGGTTGAAGAAAAAGCCTTACTGGGGTAACCATTTTTGGGTTCGAGGCTATTTTGTGAGTACAGTTGGGCTTGATGAGGAGACAATAAGCAAGTATGTAAAATATCAAGAAAAGGAAGAACGTCGAGTTGAGGAACAACAACAGCGGTTTGATTTTTGATCATAAGACCCCCTAAGGGGGCAATCAAAAGCCACCTTCTTAGAAGGTGTGATTTTTACTTTATTCTGAGCTTGCCTGCACTGAATCTAATCGAAGTGACGGCTCGCCCCGACGGGAATTAAGTGAACCAACTGTTTTTCTGTATGTTATAAATCGAACTCACGCTATAATTAATACCCCTAAATCCTACGTCATATAATCTTAAGTCTTAAGTCTAATATCTCATACTTTACAACAGTACAATATTACTGTTCCCGAACCTTTCCAATACTTCATTGTCCGGTTCCAGTTCTGTAATAAGGATGTCTATGTCTTCGATATCACAGATCTTATAGCGTTGAATGGTATTGAGTTTTTCAGAAATGGAAGGGGAGACCACCTTTTTCGATGCCCGGATCATGGCCTTTTTCATTTCCACGATCTCCCAGTCAAATTCGGTCAGGCCGTGCCCTACATCGATGGAATTCGTACCCAGGAAACAAATGTCCACCTTAATGTCGGAAAGCATGTTTATTGCTGTTCCGCCTACGGCGATACGGGAGTTTTTGGATAGTTTTCCCCCAATGAGGATAACCTCTGTATTCTGTTTTGTTAGCAATTCATTGGCTATGGAGAGGCTGGGCGTAAAACAGGTGACGGAAAGCCCGGGAGGTAAAAGCCTGGCCAGTTCCAGGTTGGTCGTTCCCCCACTGAGCAAAATTACCTGTCCGCTTTTGAGCAGCCGTATTGCTTTCCGAGCTATATGGGACTTTTTTTCAATCGAATATACTTTTTTCCCCGGTGTATTGTAATTGTAAAAGCCAAGGGATATGGCGCCGCCGTGGACCTTCTTGAGCTTTTTTTCATCGTGGAGTTCCTTGATGTCCCTGCGTACCGTGTCTACGGAAACTTTCACCAATTCGGCAATATCGGTGAGAAGCACCCTGTTGTGTATCCTTACTTCGTTCAGGATAAATTGTTTCCTTTCTTCCTTTAACATGTAACGGATTGAGTTTTATTCAGAAAGTGTATTAAATAACTGCAAATATAGGGAAGAATACTTCGCAACAACCGACGGGCAATTAAAAAACGGCATAAAATCGCATAATATTGCAATTATTTGCATATTTTTGAGACGGATGATGATTCGAAAATTTCTTGATTAGTGTTGTATTTGTATATTAAAGTTACTAAAAACCAGTATAATTATAATTTCATAGAGTGACCTTACCTCCGGAAGAGGATTAATGAGTATTGCATAAAAAAATTGCAATAATTTGCATAAAACTTAATAACCAGCATACCAACAAAACACGAATTATGAAACACTTACCAAAACTATCCTTATTGTTGATTTGTCTCTGCTCGGTATCGTTATGGGGACAGGAAAGAATCGTAACCGGAGAGGTTTACGATGCGGAAGGCGTCCCGCTGCCCGGCGTGAGCGTATTTATTAAAAACACCACCACGGGGACGGAAACCGATTTTGACGGCCGGTTTACCATACAGGTTCCCGAACAGGACAATACCGTTCTGGTCTTTTCTTCCCTCGGTTTTATAAGGCAGGAAGTTGCTGTCGGGGACAAAACCTCCCTCGTTATTACACTCCAGACCGATGTTGAAGGTCTGGACGAGGTCGTTGTTGTGGGATACGGTACCCAAAAACGGGGCAACCTTACCGGGGCGGTATCCACCATAGAACCGGAAATACTGGATTCAAGGCCCATAACAGATGTCGCCAGGGGATTACAGGGCGTGAGTCCCGGCCTTACCATTACCACACCCAGCGGACAAATAGGGGAGAGTCCGTTGATAAAACTCCGCGGAAATGTCGGTACACTGGGAAACCCCGGCGGTGCACAGCCCCTTATCCTGGTCGATAACGTGGAAGTGCCGGACCTGCAATCCATAAACCCGCAGGATATCGAGAATATCTCGGTGCTGAAAGATGCGGCTTCGACTTCCATATACGGGGCGAGGGCTGCATGGGGAGTGATACTTATCACCACTAAAAACGGTAAGCGGAATGCCGCGCCTACCGTGTCGTATTCAAACAATTTTTCGTGGGCAACTCCCACCTCAACCCCGAAAATAGCCCCCGCGGCTGAAGGCGCCGAAATGGCCTTTGCAGCGGTAAACCGAAGAATCCCTTCGCTCGATGTCTTCAGCATTGTGGGGATGTCCGTAGACCAGCTCGCCATTGAAAAGATGCGCGAATGGGAAGAACAGTATGGCGGCCAGGACCTGGGTATGGAAATGGTGGAAGGCAGGGACTTCGAACGCAGGGACGGAAGGCTGTTCTTTTACCGTTCGTGGGACCCCCGGAAACTGTTTATGCGGGACTGGGCCCCGCAACAGAAACACGACCTTTCCGTATCCGGGGGAAGTGAAAATACGAATTACTACCTGGGACTGGGATACCTGGGGCAGGAAGGCGTCCTGAAAGCCAACCCGGACCAGTTTGACAGGTATAACTTAAACTTAAGTGTCAATACCCGGATAAACGACTGGCTGAGCGTAAGGGGAAAGGTGCTGCATTCCAACACCAAGCTTACAACGCCTTTCTATTTTACCAGCGCTACCTACGATCCCTGGTATTATGTGACCCGCTGGCCCGCACATTATCCTTACGGAACTTTTGAAGGCAAACCCTTCCGGAACCATATCTCGGAAGTGGAACAGGCCAAATTGAATGAAACCAACCATTCACTGTCGCGCGTAAACCTCGGGGGGACCATCAGTCCGCTGGAAGGACTTACCGTTAACTTCGATTATACTCACGACCGTACGGAACAGCATGAACATCAGACCGGGGGTGTTCTGCATGCTTATAACTTCTGGGCCACGGGCCCCGACCTCAAATACGAAGCCTACAGCAGTCCTTCGTACAACCGGGTACAGTACGAATCGGCATGGAGCCGCCGGAATACGGCCAAGGCTTTTGCCACCTATACCACCGATTACGGGGACCATTCGCTCAAGTTTATCCTCGGGGGCGACCTGGAGGAATATGAATACTGGTCGCACTATTCCCAGAAGCGAAACCTGCTGGACCCCGATCAGGGCGAACTCCCCCTGGCCACCGGGGATATGTTTGTGGGCGGGGAAAGGAACAAATGGACCACCCTGGGAGCCTTCGCCCGTATCAATTATTCGTATAAAGAGAAGTATTTACTGGAACTCAATGGACGTTATGACGGATCGTCCCGTTTGTCCATCAATGAAAAATGGGCTTTTTTCCCGTCCATGTCCGTGGGATATGTGATCAGCAAGGAAGATTATATGGATTTTGCCGCACCCACACTGTCCTTTCTGAAGATCAGGGCTTCCTACGGGGAAGTGGGGAACCAGGACGCACGCCTGGGCAATATTTACCGGGTAATGCCCACCTACAATTCCAACTGGGTGATCGACGGCCAGAATATCCCGACGGCGGGAACTCCCGGTGCCCTTCCCGCATCGCTTACCTGGGAGACGGTCACTACCTTCGACATAGGTGTGGATGTACGTTTTTTTCAGGACAAACTGGGAGCTACTTTCGACTGGTATAACCGGACCGTAAGTGATATGCACAGCGACGGGATTACGTTGCCTTCTTCCTTCGGTACGGCATCCCCGAAGCGGAATTACGGCGAATTGCAGACCAAAGGATGGGAACTGGCTGTCGATTTCAGGCATACTTTTGCCAACGGGCTACGTATCAATGCCATGGCCACATTGTCTGACTTTAAGGAAAAGATCACCAGGTTTGCCAATACCACAAAAGGCATCAATTCCAATTACGAAGGAAAAATGCTCGGGGAAATTTGGGGATATGAAACGGACCGGTACTTTACGGAAGATGATTTCGACGCCGACGGCAATTTAAAGGCGGGCATTGCCTCACAGGAAATATTCGAGGATAACGGCTGGTTTCACTACGGCCCCGGAGATGTCAAATACAAGGACCTGGACGGGGACGGTGTCATAGATTACGGTTCCCGGACCGTAGGCGATTCCGGGGATATGAAGGTGATAGGCAATACTACCCCGAGATATCAGTACGGCATTCAGCTCGGTGCAGGGTGGAAAGGCTTTGACCTCAATATTTTTATGCAGGGGGTGGGAAAACGTGATTTCTGGGCCAATGGCCCCATTGTGATCCCCGGTTACCGGTATGGCGAAGGATGGTACGAGCATCAGCTTGATTACTGGACCCCGGACAACCCCGATGCACGCTACCCGAGACCCAACGACCAGCAACAGTCTAACGATGCCATGAATTTCCTGCCCCAGACCAAATATCTCCTTGACCTGTCGTACCTGCGGATGAAGAATATAACCCTCGGGTATACCATTCCGTCCGGGCTTACCGATAAACTCGGCATGAATACCGCACGCGTTTATTTCAGCGGGGAAAACCTGTTTGAATTCGAGGATATCGGGGTGCCCATCGATCCGGAAATAGACTATACGCAGGCCGGGAGGAACGACAGCAACACTTTTGCCCGCGTTTACCCCTTTAGAAGGTCATTATCCTTTGGCGTACAATTAACCTTTTAAAAACCGAAACATGAAAACTGCAACTAAAATATTCACGATACTATTGATGTCGATCGGTATGGCCGGCTGCGACGACGATTTCCTGGAAGTCCCGCCGCAGGATCAGCTCATTGACGAATCTTACTGGAAAAGTGAGGAGAATGTAAGAACTTTTGCCTATGGATTTTACACCAACAATTTTGTAGGGTATGGTTCGGGGTATGCATGGGGAAATTATTTTTCAGGCCAGTCCCTTAATGATGATTTTGCACCGTCCAATCCACCTGTATTTACACAACAAGTGCCTACCTCAGGAGGAGGATGGACTTTTGCCTGGGTACGGAAGGCCAATATCTTTATAAACCGGGTACAGGAGGTCCCTATGGAAGAAGAAGCCATAAATCACTGGACGGGTGTAGGACGTTTTTTCCGGGCCCTGGAATACTTTTATCTGGTGAAACGGTTCGGGGATGTCCCTTATTACGACCGGGAACTCTCCGAAGATGATACCGAAGCCCTCTACAAGGAAAGGGACGACCGTACTTTTGTAATGGACAGGATGCTTGAGGATTTCCGCTTTGCTGCCGAAAATGTCCGTGAAAGTGTTGAAAACAACGGGCAGGAAGTGAACAGGAGTGTGATCCTCGCTTATATGTCACGCGTATTCCTGTTTGAAGGGACCTGGCAGAAATACCATGCGGATAACAGTTCAAAAGCGGCAGAATACCTGGAAGCTGCAAAATGGGCTGCAGAACAGGTAATGAATTCAGGGAAGTTCTCCCTGGGGAATTACCGGGAAGTGTTCAATTCCCTGAGCCTTTCCAATAATCCGGAAGTCATACTCTATCGCGAATACGAAGCGGGTATACTCACCCATGCCCTCAACAGCTATAACAACAAGGAGCCCCAGACCGGGGTTTCGAAGGATGCCGTGGAAACCTACCTGATGAGTGACGGCCTCCCCATTGAGGTCTCCCCGCTGTACCAGGGCGACCGGGGCATTGAAAACGTGATGGCCGACAGGGACCCGCGTATATACGAAACCCTGGTTCCCTATGAATTGCGGATCAACGGTGTGGCGTCCAATTACTCCACTACGGGATATGCCACACATAAATTCCTGAACGAATCCATTGCAGACGACCCCATGGGAAGTTCGAACCTCAATCCCACCGATGCGCCCGTAATCCGCTACGGGGAAGTCCTGATGAACTATGCCGAAGCTGCGGCAGAACTCGCTTCTGTCGGCGGCCCCGCATTTTCACAGGCAGACCTGGACAAATCGGTAAATGTGTTGCGCGACAGGCCGGGGGTAGCCCTTCCCCATCTGGAAATAGCAGGCGGGCAGCCCGCAGTTAACGGAGTGGTGTACAGCGATCCCCGAAGGGACCCCGATGTTCCTGCCATGATCTGGGAAATACGCCGGGAGCGAAGAACAGAGCTGATGATGGAAGGGTTCCGCCTGGAAGACCTCGAACGGTGGAAAAAACTGGAATACACCGATATGGTACAACAAACCGATATCAACCGGGGGGCCTGGATAAAGAAATCGGATTACCCGGAGAGCAACCTGGAGAGCCTGGTGCTGACCGATGGGGAAGAAGGCTATATCATCCCGGCTTCGGCCGGTGAATCACAAAGAGAGTTTACCGATCCGCGTGTATACCTGGAACCGATCCCGCTGGACCAGATCACCCTGTACGGCGATAACGGAGCGGAACTGGAACAAAACCCGGGTTGGTAGACTTTGTTGTTTTCTGTGGAAGCCTTTTGCTATTTTTGGCAAAAGGCTTCTTATTCATCAGGGGCTGCCGCAACATGCAGGTAAGTTCAAATCAATAATAATAATGGCATACAACAAAAAGCTTTACCGTTATATTTACAGGTCCGTACTCCTGTACCTTCTCCTGGTTACGGGATGTAAATCCGCTCTTAATACTACAAGTCCCGTTTCGGGCCGGGGAGGTGAAATACCGTATAATATAGAAGAATTCAGGGCGGCATGGGTAGCTACGGTGGCCAATATAAACTGGCCCGGTAAGCCGGGATTGCCCGTAAATGTACAGCGGGAGGAAGCTATAAAAATCCTGGACTTCCTGGAAAGTCATAATTTTAACGCTGTGGTATTGCAGGTACGTCCCCAGGCCGATGCCTTGTACAGGAGCGAACTGGAACCCTGGTCCTATTACCTCACAGGAGAACAGGGCGTGCCCCCGGCCCCGTTTTACGATCCCCTGGAATTCTGGATAGAAGAGGCCCATAAGCGGGGACTGGAACTGCACGCATGGCTTAACCCCTACAGGGCACACCATACGGAAAGCAAGGGCATCAGTGAAAAATCCGTGGTCAAAACAAGGCCCGGACTTGTGATTAAACTGGCCAACGGGATGTGGTGGATGGACCCGGGACTGGAAGAGACCCGCGAACATTCGCTGGCCGTCATTATGGATATCGTTAACAGGTATGATATTGACGGCATACACTTCGACGACTATTTTTATCCTTATGATTCCTATAATAACGGTAAGGATTTTCCCGATGATAAAAGCTGGCAGCAGTATAAAGACTCCGGCGGAAAATTATCGCGGGGCGACTGGCGAAGGGACAATGTCAACAGCTTCATCAAAAAAGTGTACCGGGAAATAAAAAAGGAAAAACCGTATGTGAAATTCGGACTGAGCCCTTTCGGTATATGGCGACCGGGGTATCCCGAATCGGTAACAGGGTATGACCAGTACGAAAAACTTTATGCCGATGCCAGGCTGTGGCTGAATGAAGGATGGATTGACTATTTTTCTCCCCAATTATACTGGAAGATCAGTCAGATCGGCCAGAGTTTTCCCGAACTCCTGAGATGGTGGGCAAAGGAAAATACCCGTGGCAGGCATTTGTGGCCGGGTATAAAAATAGACCGGGGCGGGGGAAGGGATAACGCTACGGAAGTTGTTAACCAGATCATGATCACCCGTGGCATTCTTCAAGAGAGTAAGGGTACCGTACACTGGAGCATAGGCCCGCTCATGAAATACGATACCCTGTCAAAAAAACTGGTCGAAGGCCCATACAGGAACAAGGCCCTGGTTCCGGCAAGCCCCTGGCTGGACAGTGAACCTCCGAAACCTCCGGAATTAAACGTCTTCCGAAAAAAAGGAAAGGTATATGCGACCTGGACACACCCCGGGAGAGCCGGTATTTTTAAATGGGTACTCTATTACCAATACCGGGATGAGAAATGGAAACACACCATCCTTACAAAAGAGCACAGCACACAGGTCTTCGATCACTTGTCAGATGAAGGAAACCCCTTACTTTTTGTCGGTATGACCGCTGTGGACCGTTCCGGAAATCAGAGCGTGTTTATTAAAATGAAAACGGACTAACCTATTTAATGTAAAGCCGTTTCCCCTGAAATAATGAAAGTGTCTGAAAAAATAAGACCGGAAAATAATGAGCTTTTAAGACTTTAATTATAAACCGATCCACCGGAAACTGCCGGGGTCGATTTTGAATTTGTTGTCCTTGAAAAGGAGCTTTACCAGGGCTGTTTTCCGGGGATGGACTTTTTTATCCGAATAATGGGTGTGCAATACGTAATACATGGAACCATTGCCGTCCGTAATGATATCCCCGTGCCCGGTGCCGGGCTGCCCGGTGTTTCCGGTGGAAATTATCGGGTTTTCCCCGGCTTTTTTCCAGGGCCCCAGGGGATTATCGCTCACGGCATATCCCACGGCGTAGTCGGGATTCCTGAAATCGTTGGCAGAGTAGAGCAAATAGTAAAGATTGCCCTTTTTCATTACCGTGGGCCCTTCGGATACGGGCCATTCGGCGTTTTCCGTATTTTCCCAGTCTTCCCGCGCGTTGATACATTCCTTCAGCGTTTCCGGTTTTATCTGCTTCAGGTCTTTGGTCATTTCAGCCACAAATATCCTGTTGCCCTGCTGTAATCTGACGTGGTACATGTAAACTTTCCCGTTATCGAAAAAAACAAAAGGATCGATCTGTTTTATCGGGGCTTCGAGGGCCGTTTTATCGTTCGTAAAAGGCCCCAGCGGACTGTTGGCGGTAGCTATGGCAATATGTTCATTCGCCGTATAGGCCATGTAGTATTTTGATTTGTATTTGAAGACCTGCGGAGCCCAGAACCCTTTGGTACCGAAGGCATCGCCTTTTTTTAATGCGAATCCTTCTTTTACACCGGCCGGGCCCCGCCAGTTTTTGAGGTCTTTGGAGGTATAGACCAGGAAACCTTCTCCCTCGATCCGGGGATCGTTTTTGGTGCCGTAGAGGTAATAGATGCCGTTGTCCTTAAAAATGGTAGGGTCGGCCAGGTAGACCTGGTTTTTCTCTGTTTCCTGTGCCGATATTTTTACGGAAAGCATAAACGATAATACGATATATTTCCAGTGGTGCATTTCTATTTGATTTTGGGTGTTTTAACAGGTGTTGTAGAAGGAGTGTCATTCCCGATTTCCGGCCATCCGTTGCGATAGGTGATCCTGTCCATAAGAAAAACCCTTCCTTTCTCCGGATGCTGCCTGTCTATGGCGTGGTACATGATCCACTGTTGCCCGGAATCGTCCGCAACGACCGAATTGTGTCCCGGTGCAAGCCACCGGTCGTTTTGTTCGAGAATAACGGGGTTTCCCCGTGGGTTCTTATACTTTTCGAAAGGTCCGACGGGATGTTCCGACCGGGCTACCATCACGGCATAATGGGCATTTTTGCCACAGCAATTATCGCCGGAATAGAACAGGTAATAGAACTTTCCGTGTTTTGTCAGCCATGCTCCTTCCACCAGCCTTTCATAATTATCCGGGTCATCGTTTGTTACCGGCGGGATCAAAGCGGTAACGGCTGAATCGGCCTTGAAATCTAACAGGTTACCGGAGAGTTCACGGACTTTGATGCTTTCGAATCCGGAACCCCAGTACATAAATGTTTTTCCGGAATCCGGGTCCCGGAATACCATCGGGTCTATGTTTACGAATCCTTTTCCGCATAATAGAGGTTCCCCTTTATCCGTGTAAGGGCCTTCTGGGGTATCGGAAACGGCAACACCAAGGCATTTTCCCGTGTCTTCTCTGTCAGATTCCCCGGAGTAATAGAGGTAGTATTTATTATTGCGCGGATTGTAGGTGACATGGGGCGCCCAGAAATCCGAAGATGCCCAGCGTGGTTTTTCGGGGAGGGCATCTCCGCAGGATTGCCAGTGCAAAAGGTCTTTTGACTTTAAAACCTGGATGTTCAGGGGCTTTTCGTTCACGGTGGTATTGGTGGCATAGGCATAATACCATCCGTTAAGGGCCCTGATCACCGTCGGGTCCGGAAAATTCTTTGCTATGACCGGGTTACGGAATGTCGGGTCTTTCTCCTTACCCGGTGAGCTGTCCTGGCCGATACTATATCCGCTGAAGAGAAGGAGCAGTATATGAACATACAATCTCATAAATTTATTTTTCAGAAGGTATTTTGAGGACCGTTTTTTCGGAAACGGGGCTACCGGGACGGGGTGTTCCGTCTTCGTTCCAGCGGATTTTCTGCATTCTCGGGGAGCGTTTTCCCCCGCAACCGTCACCCGGGTTGGCATTGGCGTGATAGAGTATCCAGTCTTCCGTACCGTCCGGGGATTTAAAAAAGGAATTATGTCCGGGGGCATAGACCGAGTTTTCCTCCGATTTTGTAAAAACGGGTTCCGGGTGTTTTTTCCAGGATGAAGGGTCAAGAATGTCTTCACCTTCAAGGCTCAGCAGGCCCAAAGCGTAATAATCGGTCCAGCATCCGCTTGCGGAGAACACAATGAATATCTTTCCGTTGTGTTCGAGGTATTGGGGACCTTCATTGACATTGACATGGGGCGGATTGGCAGCATCATCAAGGTCGCCCTGCTTTTCCCAGGCATAGGTGGGTTCGGCGATCAAAACGCGTTTTCCGTCGATGGTCCACGGGTTTTTCATCCTGGCGATATAGATATTCTGCTGCCCGTTGGTATCGCCTTCCCATCCGGACCAGATCATATAGAGTGTGCCCTTGTATTTAAAAACGTTGCCGTCAATAGCCCACCGGTCGGGCCAGGCAGAAACTTTTCCCTTGAATTCCCATTTCCCCGTAAAAGGGTCTTCCGATTGGTTTTCCAGTACATACATGCGGTGATTGTTGTTGTCGCCGTCATCTGCCGCAAAATAGACATACCACTTCCCGTCGATAATATGAAATTCCGGGGCCCAGATGTCTTTGGAGTACGGGGTGCCTTCCGGCGGGGTCCATATGAGTTTACTTTCCGCATTTTTAAGGTCGGCCAGGTTTCTGGTTTTCCAGAGCATCAGTTTGTCACCGAGGGTATGGGTATAGTAATAATACCCGTTGTGATACGTACTGTAGGGATCTGCCCCCGAAGGTAAAATCGGGTTGGTGAACGTTTTCTGTTGAGCGGAAAGACAGCCACCGATAAGGAGCATTACAACTATTATTTTCTCTTTCATTTCCTGTTTTTTTCTATTCCGAATTTTTTTACCAATATATTGTATTCTTTTTTTGAAATAGGCAACATGCACCCGTGCCTTACTTTCGGGGGAAGGCTGTATTTGTCCCAGTCACTGAAAAAAGTGTATCCGGAGGCCTGGTACCAGGGGCCGTTCAGGTGGTCTGCAATGGAAAGGCCGTAGGAAACGCCCGGATACTGTTCGTAATACAGATACCATATGTTTCCGTCGGGTGAGGGGATCAGTGCAGGAGCTTCCCTGAAATTGGGACTTATCGGGTCCTGCGGAAGGGAATAAGGCCCGAGCAGGGTATCCGAACGTGCAATACGTATGGTTTTTCCGGTAGACCAGTAAAGGGTAGGGTAGGTCTCGTCTTTTAAAATGGCGTAATAGGTGTCTTTCACTTTCCGGATAATAACATCGATAGTGCCGAATTCCCAGCTGAATAATTTACGGGGAGGTCCTTCGAATGTTTTCAGGTCTTCCGAAAGTACGTAGAGGGTGCGCTGGCTCGCCCAGTACCTTTCCGGGTCTTCTTGGGTACCTTCCTTGTGGGGCGTGTGCCAGGTCATTATGAATTTCCCCGAAGTCTTGTCGTAAAACAGTTTGGGCGCACCTATCCTTTGCAGGGCTTCACCGTAGCCCGGGGTACTTTTTAAATCGGGGGTGTAGACCGCGTGTTTTTTCCAGGAAACGAGGTCGTCCGATACCCAGATATTGATATCGGGAGAAGCATCGCTGGTGTTTCCCGCAATAAAATAACGGCCGTCCGGGCCTTTTACAATATCGGGATGGCCCTGGTAATCTTTGAAGACCCGTTCTCCGTTGTTCAGTTGATACCAATGCAACCCGTCCGTGCTGACGGAATAATACAGGCGACCGTAATCTTCGTGCGTCATATGGGCAAAAAGATAGGCCTGGTTCTTCGCTTTTCCCCCTTCCGTTACCTGTCCCGGGGGATCGGGCTGCTGGGCATTACAGGTGGTAAGCAGAAACAGTAACAGTATAAAGGCCGATATGCCGAAGACCGGGTTTGTGAGATTCATGTTTTCATTGGTTTCAGTTAAGGGGCTAAACCCCTGTGATTTATTGCAGCACTTCAAGCAGACTCAGTATATCACACTTTGGTTGTGCGAAAAAATTATCATCTGGTTATTAGGTTATTCAATTATTCAGGCATCACGATAAACTGATTAACCTAATAACCAATAACCAAACAACCAAAATGCAATTTCATGTCGCATCAAACCGCTGTACCTTTTCGTACAGGCATGGTTTAGTTCGAATTTACTTCTGATGTCAGTTCCGAGATCAGCCGGGTTTCTACTTCCTTGTATGGTCTGCCGTCTTTGCGGAAAACCTCGTGAAACCAGAGATCGGTTTCGGCCGTATAGGTTTTGGTCCAGCTGTCCCAGGGATATTTGGTCTGGGTTTTTCCGTCTACCAGTCCCCAGTTGTACATGGCTACGTTATATTCCCGGGCTACGGGCAAAAAGCCTTCGAATGTACTGCCGTTAGGTCTGGCCATGTACTCGGTGCACAGAAGGGGTTTGCCGTATCGCTGCAGTTGCTTTATTTTTTCTTCGAAATCCTGCGGATCGTTGTAATTGTGGAATGATATAACATCCGATTGTTCCAGCTGTAATTTGTGCATGGGTTTCATGTTTTCGTGCGAACTCCAGTCGCCCGTCCATACCCCGGAGGTGAGAGGCTGGCTTGGGTTGGCCTCTCTTGCCCAGGCAAAGGTCTTTTCGAGCAACGGTAAAACCAGGTCGGCTTTATTGGGGATTTCGACATCTTCATAGGAAGGTCCGGTCATGTTATCGGGTTCGTTCCATACATCCCAGCCCAGTATGCGGTCATCATCCCTGAATTCGGAAATGGTCCCTTTAACATAGTTCTCCAGTCTTCCGTATTGTGTGGAATCCTGAAGTACGTTCTGACCGGGGCTCTGTACCCATCCGGAATTGTGGACATGAGGCTTTGGCGCTCTTTGCTCGCCGGGGGCGGGAAACGGGTCCCAGCAGGAGTCAAACAACACGAACAGCGTTCTGATATTGTGCTTGTCTGCAATGGTGAGATATTGGTCCATACGTTCATAAAAACCCTCCTTGTCATGTTTATGGAGCAGGTCGTGCAAATAAACGCGCATGGTATTCATACCAATCGATGCGGCCCATCCCAGTTCCCTGTCAATGGTCTCCGGATCGAAGGTTTCTTCCTGCCACATTTCGAGCTGGTTGATGGCGGTACTGGGGTTAAAATTTGCTCCTACCAGCCAGGGCTGGTCTTCATACCACGTATTGGCTTTTTCTTTTGTCCAGACGGAACGGACAGGTGTTTCCGTTTCTGCTTCGGGCTTTTCCGTTTTCTGCTTGTCGTTTTCCTTGTGCTTACAGCTTAAAAAAGCAATTAATACCAGTGAGGACAGCGCGTATCCGTATGTGTTCCAATTCAAAGTGTTCTTCATTTTTTACAGCGTGGTTTGGCCCTGATATTGTGTTTTTGTCTGCAGGGCGGTTAATGAATTATTTAATAGCCCGGTTCCGGGCCGGGCTTCTTTTTTCCTTAGCGTCATTTCTCAGTTTTCGTAACAAATTGTTCCGGCATTGCCTGTCATCGTGTTATTCCATTGCCCGAAGTTGGTGACCAGGTGAGGCTTGTTTATGCTGATGGCACATCCCTGGTTGCCGGTAATAACGTTATCATATACCTGGCACCCGTCGTTGGGTTGGTCCAAGTTGTTCTGGAACCGGATGGCATGGCCGAAAGTCTGGTCGATCGTACAGTTTCGTATGTTGGCACCATTGGCCTGGTCGATGCCTATACCGCCAACACCCCGCTGCTGATTGTTGTTCCTGTAAATCCATACATTATCCACAATACAGTTATGGGAGCCGCCGTCTATGGTAATTCCCTCGCCGCCGTTCTCATAGGTCTGGCAATTTATTATGGTGTTGTCAGAGCTTGCCCATTGCGAAATGCCCACGACTCCGTTGTAATATGCTTTAACACCTTCTATATGTAGCAGGTTGGCCTCGTGTATTAAAATACCGGAATGGTCACTGTTTCTGAAGTGGCTGTTGTAGATGCTGGTCTGATTGCCGAATACCCGCATATTGGGCTCGGGTAAATTGCCTCCGTCGATATATATCCAGTCGATCACGGTATTTAAAACCCCGGGATCAATATCGAGAAGCGATACACCCTGCCCGGTTTTCCGTAAATAATTTGTGGGATCAGTACCGTTGTTGGCACCTCTGATGGTCAGTCCGCTTTTATTGACATGGACCGTACCGCTAAAATAATGGTTACCTGCATGAATAAAGATAATATCACCTGAAGATGATTGATCGATCAGACTTTGCAGTGCGGCCGTTTCATCCGGCCCGTCCTGGGCATGCAGGTACCTGGTAACTCCCCGGGACGCTATAGTGTCACCTTTTTGGGAAGCGGTCTCCGCCGGAGCGTTGGTATTGCCGTAAGTTTCGTCAGCTATGTCGGAAACATTATCAGTTTGGGTACAGGCTGTGAATAGTACACATAGCCCGATGCACTTTAGTGAAGTTTTTATTGTTTTCATAATTGATTGGTTATATAGTTCAAGGTTTTAAGCCCTGCAGTTTTATTGCAGTTACTTTAGTTTCTATAAGCTTTTGCCACGAATCTGCCTATGCCGGTAGGCACATGGATATATCAACAGTTTTTAAAATGATCCGTGTATCCGTGGGCAAACAGACTTTCAGTCCGCTACAAACCTATGGACTTCAAATCCACAGTTTAGTACATGACAAAATTCAACTTAGATGGATTTTCCTCGATTTTTTGCCCCGCCCCTAAAGGGTGAATCGAGGAAAATCAGGTTCCCTTTAGGCGTTGCATTGAGCCAGGTTGAAATGGTTAGGGTTAAACTGATTTTCCGATAAACCCGTATAAAACAAATTTTGTCATGTAATGAATTATTAATCAATAGCCCGGATTCTGTTCCAGGTTAGGGTTGTTTTCAACTTCTACCTGCGGAATGGGTAACCGGATGTTCTTACCGATATCGAAGTTCCCGAAATCAGGGTCCCTTTCCGCAATTTCATCTACGGCGGACTGATCTTCGAGATCGCCCCACCGTTTCAGGTCCTCCCAGCGCACACTTTCACCTGAGAGTTCCAGGACGCGCTCAATCTTTAAGCGATCGAGAAAGGCTTCCCGGTTATTACCTATACCGGGATAGGCTTCGGCCAGCGGCGCCATGTTTGCCCGGGCTCTTACCATATCCACATACTGGTAGGCATCTGCAGTCATGCCCAGTTCGTTTAGCACTTCGGCATAACGGAGCAGGATATCGGCATAGCGGATCAAACGCTGATTGACCTCGGAAAAGTAATCCTCGTTTTCGCGATAATAATCCCGCTGGTATTTCCTGAACCAGGCTTCCTCATCGCCCCATTCCCAGTCTTTTCCGTAAACCTTATCGCCGAAATCCTCGAAGAGGTCCGGGTAGAACAGGGAATAGCGCAGTCTTTCGTCAATTTCGCCGTTTACGGTCTGTTCTTCCTTAAAGGCGTCCACAAGCCAGTATCGCGCCTGGCCGTCAGACCAGCCGATCCCCCTCGGGGCAAAAAACTGGGCTCTTGTATTGGAAACCGAGGCATCCTGCCCTTCGCCCGTACCGCCACGGCGCTGGTCGCCGAACTGTATTTCGAAAACGGACTCGGAATTGTTCTCGTTGAGGTGAGTAAAATTATCCCGGTAATCCTCAACGAGGCTGTACATGGCGCCTTCGCCTTTAACCAGGTATTCCAGGGCAGCTTTTGCATCTTCCCAGCGGTGCTGCTGCATATAAAGCTTGGCCAGCATGGCTTTGGCAGCTCCTTTGGTGGGTCTCCCCGTTTGTGATTCGTCCCAGGTAAGAGGCAATGCGGAGAACGCCTCGTTCAGGTCTTTTTCCACCTGGGCAAAAACCTCCTCTCTGGTGTGCTGTTCCGGGAGATCGCTTGGTGTTGAGGGTTCCAGCACGAGGGGAATGTTTTCCCAGAGCACCCCGGCATAGTAGTAATACAGTGCCCTGAAGAATTTGGCTTCGCCCAGGATCTGAGCTTTCCTGTTTTCATCGGAAAATTCGATGTCCGGGACATTGGCCAGGACCTGGTTGGCCCTGAAAACGGCCTTATACGTGTCTCTCCAGGTTACGGCATTCCCTTCCCAGAAGTTGTAGTTGATATACCCGAACCGTGTCCAGTCTGCCAGCTCCACCCAGGGACTCTGGCTGAAACCTTCGTCTGAAGTAAGGTCGAGGCGGAAATAGATCCACCGGGCCCAGAGACCGTCTTTGTAGAACATGGCATAAATGGAATTGACACCCAGTTCGGCATCGTCCGGAGTTACCCAGAACTGGTCTGTGGTCAGGGCATTCGGGTTGTCGAGGTCCAGTTCGTCTTTCTGGCAGGAAACGGCCGCAAAGAGCGAACATATAATTACGGTTAATATTACTGTATTTTTCATTGCGATTGTTTTTTGTTTAGAAACCAAATTCAACACCTAATGAGTATGTTTGCACATTAGGGAAGGAGCCCAGATCTACACCCCTCTGGAAAATATTACTGTTGCTGAACTCCGGATCGAGCCCTTTGTATTTGGTTATGGTAAGAATGTTCTGTGCAGAAAGGCTGATCCTTGCCTTGGTAAAACCTATTTTGCCCAGTACGTCTGTCGGGATATTATAGCCTATACCGATATATTTCAACCGTACAAAGCTTCCG
Organism: Sinomicrobium kalidii; assembly: GCF_021183825.1. Lineage (GTDB taxonomy): Bacteria > Bacteroidota > Bacteroidia > Flavobacteriales > Flavobacteriaceae > Sinomicrobium > Sinomicrobium kalidii. Next base: position 4,628,750 of record NZ_CP089211.1, read on the forward strand.
TCTTCGAGCCAGCGGTCACTGTCGGACCGGGCACTCAGGGAGGTTCCTTTCACTACCCTGGGGAAATCGGTATCGGGGTTTTCCGGGGTCCAGGGCTGTACCCCCGCTCGGTAGTTGCTGTCGTCGTCAAACCGGTCCACAATACTCCTGAAGCCGTTGTAAACGGTGGCGCCGAAAGAGCCGATCCAGTTCATGGAAAAGTCGAAATTCCTGTATTGTGCCCCGGCGTTGAAGCCCATTTCGAAATCGGGCCACGGGCTGGCCACCACGGTTTTGTCCTCGTTGGTGATCTGCCCGTCGTCATTGACGTCCTTAAAGCGGATATCCCCCGGTTGCGCATCGGGCATGATAACCGCTCCCTGTGAATTGGTATAATTGTCTATTTCCTCCTGGCTCCGGAAAAGGCCATCGGTTTGCAGTACATACCACATGCCTACGGGTTCCCCGGAACGGGTTATGGTATTGCCCTGGATGCTTTCGTTCAAACCGTTACCGAGGGAGATCAGTTCGTTGCGAAGCGTGCTGAGGTTTACGGAAGCGTTAAAGCTGAAGTCATCGTTGACCACCTGGTTATAGGCGGCATTGAACTCAAAGCCCGTATTCTCCACGGTCGCGGCGTTGGTGACCGGGCTTCCGCCGTCATTACCGGTAGACAGGAGAATGGGAAATCCGAAGAGCACATCTTCCGTGCGGGCTATAAAGTAATCGGCTGTTACCTGGAGTTTGTTGTTAAACAACCCGAGATCGAGCCCGATATTGGTCTGTTTCAGGGTTTCCCACCGGAGCTGTGAATTGGCCAGCCTTACCTGGGTAGCGGAAGGATAGAGCACCTGGTCATTTCCCAGGACAATGGCCCCGAAGGTGTTGATAAAGCCCTGGTACTCGTAATTGTCTATATTCCCGCTCCCCAGTTCCCCGTAGCTGGCACGCAGTTTCAGGTCGCTGATCTTTTCGGAATTAAAGAAATTCTCATTGCTTACCCTCCATCCCAGTGAGACCGAAGGAAAGTTGGACCATTTGTTCTCATCGCTGAACTTGGAGGAACCGTCGCGTCTGAGTACGGCATTGAGCAGGTAGCGGTTGTCGTAATTGTATTCCAGCCTTCCGAGGTAGGATATGAGCGTGGATTCATTGCGGAAACCGCCTACCCGTGCCTGGTCTCCCAGGTCCAGCACATCAAAATATTCACCGGTATTGGGGTTTACCAGCAGGTTTCTCTTGGTTCCGTTTATCTGTTCGTACCTGTTCTTCTGGTAGGTGGTCCCGACCACGAGGGTAATATCGTGCTTGCCGAATTCGTGATCGAAAGTAAGGGTGTTCTCAAAAAGTTTGGTTTCGGACTGTGCCTTGTTCTGATTGGTAAAGGATGGTTCGTAAGGCTGGTTTAATGTCCAGTTTCCCTCACGCCGCAAATACAAATAGTCGTCAAAGCTGGTTTCGTAACCGAAATTGAAACGGTATTTGAGGAAGGGGAAAGGATCGATCTCCGCCCAGAGATTTCCCCTGATCCTGAAATTTTCGACTTCCTGGTCGATCAGGTTGGCAATGGCCACCGGGTTTGCCGCAAAAGTATTGGCTACTCCCGATTTCCCGTATCCGAAACCTCCCGGGTTTTCGTCGTCATAAACCGGGATGGTGGGGAACATACGCACCACATCGATAAAGGGGTTTCCTCTTAAAGTTTCCGGCCCCCCGATCTCGTTGGTTTTGGCGTTTGACAGGGCCAGGTTTTCACCGATGCTGAAAATCCCCTTGCTGCCGCTGGTATTTACACGGAGGGAGATCCGGTCGAAATCGGTAGAGACCACCGTGCCCTTGTTACCAAAATAATTTCCCGAAATAAAATAGGAAGAATTTTCCCCGCCGCCGGAAAAGCTGACGTTCTGGTCCTGGATAAGGCCCGTTCTGAACACTTCGTCCTGCCAGTCGGTATTTACACTCAGGTCGAGTTCCTGTCTCGGGAGCCCGGCATTGTCGTAGGCCATATTGTTGAGCCTTACAAATTCTTCCTGTCCGGCGAGGTCGTAGCGGGGCACTTCCGTCAAACTCATTTTTGAGCTGGCCGTAACCTTGAGCGGCCCTCTTTTTCCCTTTTTGGTGGTGATGATGACCACGCCGTTTGCCGCCCTGGAGCCGTATATCGCGGCTGCTGCCGCATCTTTTAGTATCTGGACGGATTCGATGTCGTTCGGGTTAAAGTCGCGGTTGGCTGTGGTGATCAATCCGTCAATAACATAAAGCGGATTGGCACTCCGGAGGTTTTTAAGCCCGCGGATCTCGATCCTGGCTTCCTGCCCGGGCTGGCCGCCGCCACGGACATTGACGCCCGGGGCCAGTCCCTGGAGGCTTTCGGCTACGGTGGTGGTCTGTCGTTTCCGGATCTGGTCGGACTTTACGACCGAAATGGCACTGGTCAGGTCTTTTTTCTGTTGTGTACCGTAACCGACAACAACCACTTCGTCCAGCGCTGCGACATCTTCCTCCAGCCGTACATTTAATGTGGTCTGGTTGTTTACGGGGATCTCCTGTGTGCGAAACCCGATATAACTGAATATCAGTGTAGCGTCCGGGGCAACGGTAATGGCGTAATTTCCGTCCATGTCTGCCGAGGTTCCGGTGTTGGCGCCCCTGACCACAATGTTCACGAACGGAATGGGGGTTCCGTCAGTTGCAGTGATCTTTCCGGAAACTTCCACGGTGTCCTGCGCGAATGAACTTTGCGCCCAGAACAGTGCCAGAATTAAAATGAATTTAAATCTGTAAACAAGAGTTAGCTTAGTTTTCATAGAATTTCAGTTTTGATCCCGATCCCGATATCCCAATAGTTATCGGGATCGGGAGCATCGGGATTGAATTTTGGTCGTGATGAAACAATTTGTTGAACCAGTGTCCCGGTCGGTCACCTTTTCAGTATAAAACCGGGAATAGTCATAATTAATGAATGCTCGGTTTTTTGGTTTTTATTTTACGGATTATTAAAAATGAGAACTTAAATATTATTAAATTGTGTTTTTCAAAGTAGATTATTTTATTCGGGATGCAGGCAGGATAATTGTTTCAATTTTTCTTCAAAAGGGTTCAACTTTTTTACTATCCGGAAAAAACAGTGTATTTTGACATGATTTGTGGAAAAATGGAATAATTTGTATGGGCCGGTTTTGGATTAAATGAATTGATTTGCAGAGTTATGCGAGGATGCTGTTTGTTTTTAATGTGTTGTCTTTTCATCGGGAAGTCTTACGCCCAGCCCTATGCCTTTAAGAAACTGCAGGTAGAGGACGGACTTTCCCATAATTCCGTGATCTGTATGTTACAGGACAACCGCGGGTTTTTGTGGTTTGGCACAAAAGACGGGTTAAACCGTTATGACGGCTATAATTTCAAATTATTTCAACATCAGCCGGGAGATGAGAAAAGTATAGGGAGCAATTTTATTCGCTGCCTTCACGAGTATCATAATTACATTTGGGTGGGTACGGATACGGGATTATTCCGGTACGACGAGAAAACCGAATCTTTTACACTGGTGGAAAGCACCAAAAACCAGCCCATTCTCGATATTCAAAGTGACCCGGAAGGAAATATCTGGTTTATAGCAGCGGGTAACCTGCACAGGCTTGATGTAACCACCGGCAGGGAAGAGCGATATAAGCAGTTCCACACCTCTTTTTTAACAGGCAATGCATCGGGAGAAGTATTTGTTGCTTCTTCGGAAGCGCTGTATCAATTTGTTCCCGACAATAATTCCTTCAGGAAAATCGATTTGGCGGGTGCGGATAAAACGGGCAGGGAATTTGTTATCACAACAATCACCTCGGGAGGAAAGGACTCTTTGTGGATAGGGACGAAGAATCGCGGGGCCTTTCTTTACAAGCAACGGGAAAAGGAATTGATGGGTTTACTGGACAAAAGAGAGCACCCCTTGTTTGTCCGCGACTTTCTGAGAAAAAACAAGGATGAACTATGGATTGCGAGCGAATCGGGGATTTACATTTACAACCTCCGGGACAACACCTATCAAAACTTCCGTAAAAATTACAACAATCCGTATTCCCTGTCCGACAATGCCATTTATGCCCTGGTGCTGGATGAAGAACAGGGCGTGTGGATCGGGACCTATTTCGGGGGGATCAATTATTATCCCAAGCAGTTTACACCGATTCAGCGGTATTTCCCGAGGGTGGGGGAGAACTCCATCAGCGGGAATGCGGTCCGCGAGATCAAAAAAGACCGTTTCGGACACCTCTGGATCGGTACCGAAGACGCCGGCCTGAACCGGTTTGATCCGGAAACCGGAAAATTCACCAATTATGCCTCCGTCGGGGAAAAAGGCCGTTTATCGCATTATAATATTCACGGCCTGTTGCCCGTAGAAGACAAATTGTGGATAGGTACTTTTGAACACGGCCTGGATATTATGGATATCAACTCCGGAAAGGTCATCAAACATTTCGGAACAGGGGAGGATGAAGGCCGTCTCCGGAGCGATTTCATATTTTTTATCTACCGGACCCGGAACAAGGATATTTATGTGCTTACCTCCTCGGGAATCCATCAATACCTGCCGGAAAAGGACGCGTTCAGGGTAGTGCAGGGATTTCCGGAAACTTACCACTACACCTGTTTTACCGAAGATCACAACGGGGTGCTCTGGGCCGGGACGTATTGGGACGGACTGTTTTACTTTGACCCCGAAACAAAGGAAAAAGGAGTGTACAGGTATGACCGGAACGATCCCGGCAGCCTCAGTTCAAACGTAGTCAACGGTCTTTTCGAGGACTCGGAGCACAGGCTGTGGATCACTACGGAAAACGGCCTCAATCTTTTCCGCAAGGGAACGGATAATTTCAGGAGGTTCACCAAAAAAGACGGATTTCCTACCAATGTCACCTATTCCATTCTTGAAGATAAGCACAAAAACCTGTGGATCAGTACGTCCAACGGGCTTGTTGAGTTCAACCCGGAAAAGGAAACACTAAAAATCTACACGAGGTCGAACGGCTTGCTCAGCGACCAGTTCAACTATAGCTCTGCATTCAAGGATGAAGACGGGGCGATGTATTTCGGCGGTGTCAACGGGTTGATCCGTTTTAACCCCGACCGGTTTATTAAAAACAACCATCAACCTCCGGTCTATATTACCGATATAAAGCTAAACAACAGGGAAATTCCGGTTGGTGAGAAAAACTCGCCATTGGAAAAATCCGTTTCATATTCCCGGCAAATCACCCTGAACAATAAACAGTCTTCCTTTAGCCTGGAGTTTGCTTCCCTGAGCTATACCGCTCCCGAAATGACCAGGTACTGGTATAAACTCGAAGGGCTGAACGATGACTGGATTGCGCTGGACAAGAACCACAAGGTAAATTTTACCGAATTGCCCCCCGGCGATTACAAATTTAAAGTGAAGGCCCTGAACAGCCATGAAGTCTGGAGTGCCGAAAACGACGGACTGGAAATAAAGGTCCTGCCGCCTTTCCTGGCCAGCAATACGGCCTATGCCATATACACCCTGCTGCTTTTATTGCTTTTTTATATCCTGTTGCGCTATTATCACCGGCATACCAGGAACAAAAACAACAGGCATATCCGCCAGCTCGAAAACGAAAAGGAAAAGGAGATCTACCAGGCCAAGATCGAGTTTTTTACCAATGTTGCCCATGAAATACGGACACCGCTGACACTGATCAAGAGTCCACTGGAAAAACTGCTCCGGGGAAAGTATAAATCTCCCGAGATCCCGGAAAACCTGAGGATAATGGAAAAAAATACCTCAAGGCTCATTAACCTGGTGAATGAACTGCTGGATTTCAGGAAGACGGAAATGAAACATGTAAAGTTGAGTTTTGTGGAGGTGAACATCAGTGAGGTACTGGAAGAAACGTACGTCCGGTTCAGTCAGCTCATCCAGGAAAAAAAACTGCGTTTCGACCTGATAAAGGACGAAGACGACGTATACGCCTTTGTAGATGAAGGGGCCATAAAGAAAATATTGAGTAACCTGTTCATTAATGCCATAAAATATTCCGAAAGCCACGTGCGCGTCATACTCCGTAAAAACAAAACGGAATTCCGGATCTGGATCAAAAGCGACGGACCGTTGATACCCAATCACCTTAGGAAACGTATTTTCGAACCGTTCTTCAGGCTCCCGGGGGAAACTGAAAACCCGGGAACGGGCATCGGGCTTTCCCTTGCGCATTCCCTTGCCGAACTGCACAACGGCAAGCTCTGTATCGATGAAAATGAACATGAGGTAAATTCGTTTGTCCTCAACATACCGGTTCACCAGGACGAGGAATTTAAAACCCTGGGAACAGACCACAGGAAGACCGGTCTTTCGGACCGGGAAAGGCCGCAACCGAGTTTTGAGAGACGCGTGCCCCTGGTCCTGGTGGCGGAGGACAACAAGGAACTGGCAAATTTTATATACAGCGAATTGTCTGAAAATTACAATGTGGTCCTTGCCGGGAACGGCAGGGAAGCCTGGAAAATGATCACGGATTACGAAGTACAACTGGTGATAAGTGATATTATGATGCCCATAACCAACGGGGTGGAACTATGCAGAATGGTAAAGGGAAACACGGAAACCAGCCATATCCCGGTGATCCTGCTTACGGCGAGGAGTGCACTTAATGCCAAGATAGAAGGCCTGGAGTCCGGTGCCGACGCCTATATCTCAAAACCCTTTTCCATGGACCACCTGCAGGTACAGATATCCAACCTGCTGGAAAACAGGAAAACGATACTGGGGCATTATTCGAGTTCTCCGCTGGCACATTTGAAATCGCTGGCCACTTCGAACCTGGACAAGACCTTTTTGTCTAAACTGGACAAGGCCATTGATGAAAACCTCAGGGATACCGACCTCAATATAGACATGCTGGCCGATCTCATGCATATGAGCCGTTCCACGCTTTACCGGAAAATCAAGGAAATCTCGGATCTTTCACCGTACGAACTGATAAACATAAGCAGGCTTAAAAAGGCAGCGGAACTGCTTAAAACCACCAACCTGAAAATTTATGAAGTCTCCGAAAACGTGGGCTACAAATCGCAGACCAGTTTCGGGAGGAATTTCCAGAAACATTTCGGAATGACACCTACGGAATATGCCCATGACAATCCGGAACACGATAAAAAAGCGTTATAATCACCGGATTTAAACTGAAAGAAAGCGATGGTAATATCCCCTTTTAAAACAAACGACTGTTGCTCCGGGGGAAGTATTTTTAAAAGGCATATGAATGGTGTTGCCGTCCTTTTTGAATTTGTATTTTTACAGGAATATTTTATTGTAAGATGATGGACAAGGAACACCGGTTATTTGCCCACGCCAAAAAGTTTTCGCCTTTAACGGAGGAAGACTGGCAAGCCTCTTTTCCCTTTTTCGAAACCCTTTCGTTCAGGAAAAAGGAACACCTCGCGCAGGGAGGAAGCCCGAATCATAAGATATATTTCGTGACATCGGGTTGCCTCCAGCAGTATTTTATTGATAACAGGGGGATCTCCCGCACCGTACAGTTTGCCATAGAACATTGGTGGATAGGGGATTTCCTGACGTTTCAGCAGGGACAAAACAGTGACTTTTACATTCAGGCCGTTGAAAATACCGAGGTGTGTGGTATCTCGGGAGAAAATTACGGGCAACTCCTGGAAAAATTCCCGGTCTGGGAAGTGTATTTCCGGCAGATATATCAAATTGCCTACGGAGCCGCCCTGAACCGGGTGAAGTACCTCTATGGTTTTTCCAAGGAAGAGATCTATTTTCACTTTATCGAACAGTTTCCCGAATTTGCCCAGCGCGTACCCCAGTACCTCATTGCTTCGTTTTTGGGATTGACACCGGAGTACGTAAGTGAAATACGTAAAAACCGTTATTAAACCAGTTTAAGTTTTTTGGTAAAACAGGTCGTTACCTTTGTCACTGAAATCCAAAAAACAGGACAAAAATGATAGCGCGAATTACATTCATCTTCATAACTGCCTTTTTATGCAGTTGTCAGCAGAATACCGACAAAAAGGGAACGCAAAACCACACTGCCGCCACCCGGAAAACGGAAACGGACACATCGGCAAGTTGCAGTCCGAAAAGTTCAAATAATATGGCGGACGGACACAATACATTTTATAAAGCCGATACCGGGGCATTGTCGGAAAACCTCAAACCGATCGACCCGGACCTCCCGGTTATCGGGATTTTACTGTTCGATAAGGTGTTGACCACGGAACTTACCGCACCGATGGATGTCTTCACAAAACCCGACAGGGATGGGGAGCCCTTATTTAATGTCATTATCATAGCAGAGTCTTATAAGGCCTATGTAAGTGAAGAGGGATTGAAAATGTTCCCCGATTACATATTATCGAATGCCCCGGAACTGGATATTATAATCGTACCGAGTGCCTATGAAATGGAAGCCCAGGTAGAAAACCGGGAAATAGTACGGTTTATAAAACAACAGAACGAAAATACCGATTATACGATGAGCAACTGCGCCGGGGCACATCTCATCGGAGCCTCCGGAATTGCCGACGGGAAGAAAATTGTGACTTACATCGGCGGCGGTGGCCATTTGCAGGAAAACTATCCCGAACTTAAAGTCCAGGACGATTCGAAAATAAGCTATGTCGAAGACGGTAAGTTCTTGTCGTCCAACGGCAACCTGGCCTCCTATATTTCCGCACTGGAACTGCTGGAAAAAATGGCCGGCAAGGACCAGAGAGCCTATGTAGAATCCCATTTGTACCTGGACAGGCTTCAAAACTGGAAAAAATAGATCCCGGGGCCACAAACCCGGGGTGCATATCACCGTAAAATTACCGGGGGGTATTATGCCGGTGACCACACCCAATAGTCCAATAACTTATTCGACAAAAACAAAAGACCATGGAAAAACGCGTTCAGATCAATACTGCCGAACCCAAAGCTTATAAAGCACTGGGCGAATTGATGAAATACGTAAAAACCTGCGACCTTGACTCTGTACATACGGAGCTCATCAATATCAGGGCTTCACAAATAAACGGTTGTGCTTTCTGCCTTGATATGCATACCAGGGATGCGTTGAAGCAGGGAGAGAAAGACCAGAGGATCTTTGTGTTATCCGCCTGGAGGGAAACCGATTTCTTTTCAGAAGAGGAACAGGTTATCCTCCGGATGACCGAAGAGATCACTCTTATTTCACAACAAGGATTGTCATCCGAAACTTATCAAAAGGCTGCAGCCCTCTTTGATGAACATTATATTTCCAAAATCATAATGGCCATTGTTACCATAAACACCCTGAACCGGATCGCCATAAGCACACATAAGCCGATTGTTTCGTAAATACTGACACCTGTTAACTCATCAACTCCGAGACGCCAAAACTTCTTAGTTGATGAGTTTTTTAGTCATTTAGTTGGATAAACAACTTCTTTTTGCGCGTTTATAAGCTACAATTTAAACAACTTAACAACCTATTGACTCCTCAACTCCAAGACTTCTTAGTTAATGAGTTTTTTAGTCGTTTATAAGCTATAAATCCAGATAATTCAATAACCTTAACTCCAAAATTCCAAAACTCCAAAACTCCCCAACTCCCGTTTCTTTTCGCTTTAAACCCCGGAAAACGGCCATATAAGGGGTTACGACCGCGTAAGGGATTGTGTTCGCTGCAAACAGGGTTATGTCCGCTGTAAACACAGCCCGGTTCGGCGTAAACACAACCCCTTAAATGACAAAAAGGGGTTTCGGATCATCCGGTCATGAATAAGGTACTCTGGTGCGGTAGTAAAGGCAGGAGCACCTTCAGGGGGCTTAACCTGCCGGGGAACCGGAAGTGTGTCACCCTCCGGACTTAGTTACCCGGTTACCGGGATATTCGGTTAATCAGGTATCTCGTATTAACACAAAAACTATTGTGGCAGTTCCGGCGGGGCTTCCCGTCGCTGCCTGGAGGTCAGTGTAAACAGGAAGGCCCGCAATGCCAGCTTTTCTTTATCCGTGAGGTGTAATTTCTGCAAAAGGGGGGATGTTTGCGGGAAGAGGGAATCGTTTAACTGGTGCGCTTTCCGCTTCGGGTGCGGCATTCCGGCATTGTAGAGGTTGATAACGCCCCGGAGATGGGGGAAAAGCCCGTTGTGCATATAGGGCCCGGTTACGGCGATCTCTCTCAGCGAACCCGTACGAAACCTGCCCACATCCTCTTTTTTCCCGGTATGGTCATACCTGCCGAGGTCTTCGTATTTACGACCGTAATACGTAAGCCCGGTATTGTGGAATTCATTGTCGGAGAACAGGGGCGTGTTATGGCAGTTGATGCACCTGGCCTTGGTACGGAACAGGTGCAGTCCCAGGACTTCCCGGTCGGAAAGGCGGTCGGATTCTCCCTGGATGAACCGGTCAAACCGGGTACTTTCGCTTACAATGGTTCTTTCAAAGGTCGCCAACGCCTTTTTTATGCGTTCAAAGGTGACCAAAGTGTCACCGAAAGCTTTTTGAAACCATGTTCCGTAACCCCTGATATCCCGGATATGACGTACGGCGATCTGCTGGTCGGAATGCATTTCAAGGGTATCCTTAAGGGGAAAGTGGATCTGTTCTTCCAGCGATGCCGCTCTTCCGTCCCAGAACAGGCTGTCTGCATAGCCCACATTAAACAGGGTCATGGAATTACGGACGCCCAGTTGCCTGTTATGCCCGTAAGAAAACCTTCTCCCGTCGCCCCAGCCGATCTCGGAATCGTGACAGGACGCGCAGGCTATTTGTTTGGAACCGGACAATCGCGGATCGAAAAACAACAATTTTCCCAGTTCCTTTTTAGTCTCGGAATACGGGTTGTCCTGCGGGAAACTCATCTCCGGTAGCGAGCCAATGTCTTCGAAGCCGGGAGCTACCGTGCTGTCCAGGAACGGTTCCGGCCACCGGGATTGGTCACCGCTGCTGTACAGGGCCCTTAATTCATTGACGGGGATATATTTTTCCTGCGGAGGCTGCCTGGTAAAGGCCAGGATACCCCCGGTAAGGATAATAATGGCTATGAGTGTTATGCTTTGTTTCATTTTTGTGATTTGTGAATGCCGAATCCTTCGGCCGGGCTTAGGAACCTGATCGAATGTTGAGCCATAGAATTCCGAGGTGTTTAAAACTTCATCATTCGATATTCAAAATTCGTTATTCGATAACGTACAGACTAACAATATTTTGTTTTTTCTGATCCGGCGTAGCGGCAATGCTGTTCAGTAATTGAACTGTATTCCCCCGTTAAGCCCGAAATTGCTCCCCTGCGACAACGGGGAGGGGGCATAGGTTTCCGATCTGTCCGTAATAAACCGGTTATATCCCCGGGCGTATATTTTTATGTTCTTACCGTTGCCTGCCTGTATGGTGCAGGATACGTTTATTCCGGCATCCAGACGGGAAGAAGCGTCATAATCCTGGTCGGGCAGGATGATGTTCTCCATAAATGTGTTCCTGTCGGAGGGCGTATCCAAACTTTCCGTTACCGGTATATACCACAAGGTGAAAATACCGGAATTCCAGGTGGTTTTCTCCGTTTGGCACAGGTCGCGGTCGGCTTTGAATGAAATTTCGAGCGAACTGACTTTTTTATCGACGGAAGCTACAAAGTCCCTGATCTGATGATCATTGAATGTAATGCCGGAACGGATGTCATAAACCGTTCTTTCCCCGTTCCGGGACAATATTCCGCCCGACAGGGATAGCTGTTCCCGTTCCTGCCTGAAATTCTGCCCTACGGGTGATATCAGGCTGTAATTGTCTGCTGTGGTACTGGTATAACTCCCTTCCAGGGTATAGGAAATATCGTCTGCATATTTCAGGAAGGTGATATCGGTTTTGTGTTCCTTTACCCGGAACCGGAACAGTTTTTCTTCCAGGTCAGTCAGGTTGGAACTTTCGTAAAGGTCTTCCAGGGTCTCACGGAAACGGTAGTTGAGGTTCAGTACACCGTCCTTTAGCGTATATGCATATCCCAGGCCGTATTTTTCCAGGGATTGTTCCAGGAATATTTTCTCTTTTATGCTGCTTGTTTCATTGGGAATCGGGTCCCTTATGATACGCCCGTAGCCAACGGAAAATCGCATGGCGGCGTCCGAATCGATCCGGCCGAGGTCGTTTACATAGTCAATATCGTTTTTTTGTGTCCGCCGGCCCAGTGATGCCAGGGCATAAAATGTATGTCTGCTCAGGGTATAGCCCAGTTGCAGTTCGCCGCTGTAATGGTGATAAGTGATCTCCGGTCTCGGGTCGGAAGTGCGGAAAAACTTCTGCACCCGGTAATACACCTTGGGGGCGATAGTTATATTTTTGAACAGGGTGGCAGACAGTCCCGCCCTGACCTTATAGTGCTGGTTTTCCCAGTTGGCCGCTCTTTCCGCCAGGTAATAGTGGGGCGAAAGCACAATCTCTTCATCGGTGCGTTCGGAGGTGAGGTTGTAGGGGATGCTTTTTTCGTATGAGCGTTCGGCCGACATTCCCCCGAAGAGCAGGATATCGTTTTTTGCGTTGTAAATTCCGTGTGTGTCAAAGCCCACCAGGGCTTTTTCCCGCGGGGATTGCGTACGCCTGAAATCCTGTTTTTTATAGCCGGCGTACAGCCCGGTACTGGTGAAATCCGTTAAAGGAAGCCCCCGCCATATCACGGGGGTTTCCCACAGTTTTTCCTGAAAAGGAGCATAGAATCCGGCCCGGTTCAGTGCAATACTGTCCTGTTGGGCATAAAGGCTTCCCGTAAACAACAATAAGGATAAAAGTAGAATGCTCTTTTTCATGTACTCATCTTAAACTGTTATTCTGCAAACCCGCGTGGGGTTGCTTTTTCAAGTACGGTAAAATCGGCTTCCGAATTGTTGGTATCCTCTAATACGATCCTTCCTGCGATAGTGGTTTTGGTTTTCCGGATCACCGATTGGGATGAAAACCGTCCGGCCGGGCAAAATATACTGGTGGCGTCAAATTCGGCCTGCAGTTTTTTGGGGGTGCTCTGGTCTTCCCTTGTAATGTCCACGGCGTCGATAAGTAAGGAATTCGGGATCTGCTTATACTTGGGTTCGTTGTCCGCATCTTCGTCCGGATTCCTGAAAAGCGGGTAGGTATCGATCTCTTCGTCCGTACGGAAAATGGCAAAACCGTCTCGTCCGTTGGTGTCGAAGACCATATCATTACCGCCCCTGAAATAGGCGATCTCCATATCCGTTACCGGGGTCTGTATATCCGATCCGAACCCGTTGCCTACATATACCTCGAAATCGGCATTGCTGAGGTCTACGGTAAGGTCGGGGTTGTTGATCTCGATCATGTCGCCGTCGTTATCGATATAGTTTTCCTTGTGGTTTACGGCGGTTTGTGCAATGATAATGCTCTCACCCGGTTCAATAGGGTATTCTTCCCCGCTTCCGGGCACCCGGAATATAAAGTCGGCATATACGTAATCCGTATTGGCAGCGGGATCGTTGTTCATGTCTATGGACTGACTCCAGTCGTACTGTCCGTTGGGTTGGTGATAGTCTTCCAAAGGCGTTCTGAGGGCGGCTTCGCCGTATAATTGTGCCACGTAAAGTCCGTCGGCATAGATCACTTCATTGGAGTTGTTGTAAATCTCGATGAACTGGTCCCGGAACACGGCTCCGTCTTTGGTATCGGACCCGGCATAATAGATCTGTTTGATAAGAAGGTCGCCCACTCTTGAGGTTTTGAGCTCCACGGAGGCTGCGGCCGTGTTTTCGTTTATGACCACTTTTTCCTGTCCGCCGTTAAAGTTGACCGCTTCCTGTTCCGAAGAAAAGCCGAATCGGGCTTCAAAGGTTTCTCCCGTAAAGGAAATAGTGGCCGAAAGGTCATACGTACCGGGTTGAACGGCTTCGAAAAACACGACGCCTTTGGCGTTCGATTCCCCGGTATAGACCTGGGCGGTGGAGGTCTCGGTAAGCGTTACCGTAACCCCGTTTGCCGGGTCTCCGCCGAAATCTTCGGTATAGGCGAGGTTTACCGTAAAGCTTACGGGTTGAAGGACTTCGCCCCCGAGGTCATCATCATTACTGCAAGCCGTAAAGATCAGGCTAAGCGTTAAGCTGCATAAGAATAGAAATTTTTTCATTTTTGGTGGTGTTTAGAATTGATAACTTATTTTACTTCCGAATGCCAACGGGGTTATTTTAATATCGTTTACATCCCCGTCGTTATCCACATAAGTAGGTTTGAGGTTCAGGAAGTTGCTGACGTAAAAGTCAAAGCGGAAACCGTTGAGAAAATCCTTGGATATCCTGAGGTGAAAATTGTGGTATGCGGTGTTGACGTCGTTGATGAGCTCTTCGCCCCAGGCGTCCCTGTTGAAAATGTCTCCGTAGCGGTCGGCATCGGTCTGGTCTTCCTGCGGGATCGGGCTAATATTGAACCCGGTGTCCATATAGGCATAGGGGTATCTGTTGCTTGCCGGGGTATATGTTTTATCGATAAAAAAGTGTTCGGAACGCAGGGAGATCAGCAACCCGATGTCGGAAAGATGATACCGGATATTGGCCCCCAGCCGGAACAGCTCGGATTCGGAAACCGCACCTTTAAAGACGCCCCACCGTTTCCTGGGCGCTACGGGAGCGTAAAACCTTGAACTTATTACAGTGCCGGGAATACTGTTGCTGCTCTCGGTCTGTACATAAGCCCCGTTGATCCCGAACTGTAGTCCCAGCGAAGGGATCTTTTTAAAGTTGGCCATAAGCTCAATCCCTTTATCCGTAGATTCGTAGCCGTTGACCTGCCTGTTGAGGCCAAAATACTCACCCGGGGCATAACCGTTGATCGCGTATTCATAAGGCACGGTATTCCGGTTGATTTCCACTACCGGGAATTGAGAAGTAAGCCAGTACTGTTCTGTTGTAAACCCGTCATAAAGGCGGTTGTAATAGCCGGTAAGGCTCCACTTTGCAAAAGCGGAATTGTAATCGATCCCCACCTCACTCCGGAAACCTCGCGATGGTTTTAGTTCTGTATTGTCACCTTCCGAAATATCGGTATAGAGCAGGGCAAAACGGCGGCCGTCCGGCATGAGTTCCGCAAAGGTCTCTTTGTCGGTACCGGGTGTAAGGTTCAGGGCGGTGTCGTGATATCTCAGCCCGGTATATACCATATTGAGCGAAGGGGCTTTTGAGGTGAGTCCCGCTCCTCCCCGGAACCTGATGTCATTTACCGAAAATGAGGCGTTTACCCTGGGCGACAGGGTGGAATAGCCGTTCTGGATATCGTAGCGGATACCGGAGGACAGCACCAGGGTCTTGTTGTCCCAGTTCCGGGAAATATCATCCTGCAGGTAAAACCCGTATTGCAGCTGGGCCCGTACTTCTTCCGAAAAGTCATAGGGACGGAAGCCTCTCCCCGAGCCGCCGTTTCCGGTTTTTATACCCAGTGCCGTGTCAAAAGAACCGGCATCGGCGATCCGGCCTTTTCCCAGGTTATCGCTGTACCTGAGGGAAGCACCGATTAGGATATGGTGTTTCCACCGGTTGGCGGTTTCCAGCGATTTTTCCAGGCCGAGGTCTATAAATCCGCTTATGGGTTTCCCGTCAACTTCCCTGACCTCACGGTATTGGGTGGGGGTAAAGGCCGGTACGGAAACCCCTTCTTCCATACTGAGGGGAATAATTTTCGGAGCATTGTTAATAAGTCCTGAAGTATGGGAAAACTGCTCGGTATAATTCAGGCTGAAGTTTAACGAAAGGTGGTCGGCCCAGGCCTTTTCCGGTTTCCATTTAAAATTGTTTTTGAGCGAGATCCCGCGGGACCTGCTGTTAGTCTTTTGTTCTTTTTTGTCGTCCGGGTCGAGCTTGGCATTGTCTTTTTTATAATTGTAGCCGAGGTTCAGGGTGTTTTTAACAGTTTTCAGGGGATTGGAAATGCTCCATACCATCCCGAAATTGTAGCGGTTAAAAACGTCGAGCCGGTTGCGGGGGTCGGCATCGGCATTGAGGAAATCGAAATTAACATTAAGGACTCCCATTTTTTCACTAAGTCGGAAACCTTTACCGAAATTGAACTGCGTGGTCCCGTCCTGAAGGGATACGGATGCCATGTAGGGCGTTTCACCCGCCCTGGTCTCTATGTTTACCACCCCGGAGGTGAGGTCGCCGTATTTTACCGAAGGAATGCCCTGTATGACCTCTATTTTTTCAATGGTGGAAGTGGGGATCTCCCGGAGGTCCACCCCGAAATTGGCATTGGTAACAGAGGAGGAGGCTGCCCCGTTATTTATATTAAATCCAATAAAAGAAGGATGAAAAATATTATCCGGGTTGGAGACATAGCTTTGCATGTTCTCGTTATTGGACATGGGAATGTCGTTGATAAGGATGGCCGTTCCGAAAGCCTTGTTCCCGAAGGCTTCGTTGTTGGTTGCCCTGCCAAGATCTTCTTCCACGTCTGCCGTACGGAATATCATATTCTTAAAACCGTTGGGCTGGAATTCCGAGACGGACTGCCCGGGTAATTGTTGCAGCACTTCGTATACGGAAAAGGCCTGGGATTCGTCCAGGGCTTCCTTTTCCAGGGTGATTTCTGAAAACCTTTTGGTATCGGAAACAAGGACCACTTCGTCCAGGCGGAGGTTATGGTCGCGCAGGTAAATGGTGAGGTCGTCAAAATGGTCCAGATTTTCCGGGGTGTAAACGAGTTCCTCCTTACCGAGGATCTTAAAGTGTAATTCGAAATCTTCGGGGTCCGCCTGAATTTCGAAGGTACCGTTTTCGAGCGACAGCGTCCATTCCCCGGTTTTGCGGTCTACGATACTGACCCCTTCCAGGGGCTGTTCGGTAGTGTCGTCGAGCAGGGTCCCGCTAACGAGTTGTTGCGCCCGGACCGGCAGACATATGGCGAGAAAGATAAGTAAACAGGGTAAAGTATAGTTCATAAGCGCCGCATAAATCAGCGCAAATATATATTTATTTAGATTTAATAAAAATAAATAAAAAGTATTTTTTAAAGGTTTCGGGGATATGTGTGTTTTTTCTTTTGGTTGATTGGGATTATTACTTCAAATATGATCATGTACTTTGTTTCTACCCGTTTTTAAATTTACTCGGTACCATACCGAATTTTTTCTTGAATGCCGTTGAAAAGTGCTGCGGGTTTTTGTACCCTGCAATATCGGAAACCTGGCTTACCGTCAGCTTTTGTTCCAGGAGCAGTTGTTTGGCCCTGGTCATCCGCAAATGATGGATACAGCCGAATACCGTAGTCCCGAAAACCGTTTTGAACCCGTTCTTTAACAGGAATTCGTTGGTGCCGATCTTTTTTGCCAGTCCGTTCAGCGTGATCTTCTGTCCGTAATTTTTAAGAAGGTAATCACGGGCCTGGTATATTTTGTCCCTGTCGGAAGGGGAAAGGCGGTTTTGGGTGTTCAGCGGGGTGTTGCCGTATTGTTCGATTTGCAGGAAAAGCAGTTCCAGTACCCTGGCGTGAAGGAATATCTTGAGGTAATGTCTTTCCCGGTCGGTTTTCAGGATATCGCGGAGAAGAACGTGCATTTGTGGCGAAACAGGGTAATTGACATTGTTGAAGTAGCCCGTACGACGGTTGCTGATCGCTGTCCGGAACGTATGGAAACTCTTTTCTGCGGGCAGGAATTTCTCAAAAAACTCGGGACGGAGCCGTATGCATATAAAATGTAATTCTTTATGGGCCGGTTCGAAAATACCGTGTGTATTGTCGCAATACAACAGGTTATGGGTATGTTTGCTGAGACCATGACGGGTTTCCGGCAGATTGAAATGGACATTAAAGGAACCTTTCAGGATAAAGAGCATTTCAACGGCTTTACCCGAATAATTGAAGCTGATTCCGGGTTTTTCGCTAAACTTCATCCTGGCCTGTATTATTTTAAAATCCTCCATCTGCATTTCTTCGTGCCATCCTTTTACGGGAGAGGTTTCAAAGACCGTACGTGAGGTGGTAATGCCGCACGGGTTCCTGGTGGTTACCGTAGTGCCGAAGCTAAAGGCTGTTTGTGCCCGGGTGTTTATATCTATGTGCAGCACGTCCATCTTTCTGTAGCTGGTTTTAATTCCTTATGGCGTAGGTTTTTCTCCGTTTGACGTATTTTCCGGTTACCCGGCTTGCCATATATTTGCTGTCAAAGATATTTATTTGAAATTAATCTAAATAAATACTACTGTTAAAAGATGTTTTTGTAAGCGGGAATCCTTTTACGGGAAAGCGTCATGACAAAAATCAGGAAAGGAATACAAACCGTAAACAGGAAGGGGGAATACCTGTACTGTTTAAAGGAGAACACTAATCATGAAAGCGTGTTGACCGGGGAAAAAACAAGTGAAACAAAGTTGAAGGCCGATGTGGTTGATGCCCTGAATATAGAACCGGCGTCCAGGATACTGGATATTTCATTCGGCCCTGTACCGTTGGTGACCGAATTGGTGAACAATATGTGGAAGGTACACTATTTCGGGCTGGAGACCGCCCCGGAACTCGTTGCGAAAGCAACCGCGGTGTTTGCCGACCACATTAATGACCGGAAAGCCCTTTTTGAATTGTATGACGGGAAGAAGGTCCCTTATGTAGTCGGGTTTTTTCACCGGGTTCTGCATGTTAGCCCGGCCGGGGAGCCGGTTTCGAAGGTAGTCCTCCGGGAAGGATACAGGGTGCTTACCGAAAACGGGATCATGGTTTTGGTACACCGCCCCCGCGGACAATTTGAGGAAGCTGTGGCCGTGGCAAACACGGCGAGGGCGACCGGGTTTACGGTTCGTGACCTTAAAATGTTTGACATGACAGGCAAGGGAAAGCTCCGTGCCGAAGGACCGGAAAAATATGTTATTACCGTACTGGTAAAACCGGGAAAACACCCGGAACGGGGTAGCCGGTGAAAAGCAGACACCGCATTTCCACATGATTTTACCTGTTAAAAAGTTTTCCAGCACATCACTATAGTACAGAGAAATATGCCGCCTAACAAAAAATACCTCACCAGGTCACCACTACAACGTTTTGCCAAAATATCCGCTGGCTTCCTGGGGGGATATATGGTTACGGAAACCCTTTACATGGCCCTTGCCGTATGGCTGGATACCGGAAATGTGCTCATGACCCTGCGGTTCGGAGGGGCCATACTGTGGGCCGCATTGATGATCCTGGCTTTCCTGGCCCGGAACGGCTGGATAGTATGGGGGATTTATCTCGGGATTTCCCTGTTGTTCACTGTTCTTATTTATTCCGGTAATCTTGTTAACCCCCTGGTTTAGGTTATGTCTCAAAGAGTTTATAATATTATTTTCCACACGCATACCATAAGTGGTATTATTATCAGTGCATTGCTCTATGTGATCTTTTTTGCGGGATCGATATCCTTCCTGAGGGACGAGATCAATGCCTGGGAACGCAATGAACCCATTACCGGAGGCTACTTCGCCGAAGTCGATTACGATGCGGTTTTTAAAGCCCTGGAAAAAGAACAGCAACTGTACAGCCGGGATATCAATTTTTCACACCGCTTTTTTGAACGAAGGATCTCGACCTTTATGTCGCCACCCAAGGATACTACCCTGCAGAAAGGTTCGAAAGGCGGGAGGCGAAGAGGATTCTTTTACCTGGACCCCGGGAGCCGGACAAAAAGGAATTATGCGGAAAACTACTCTTTGGGAGAATTTTTCTATCGCCTGCATTTTTTTGCTCCCCTCAACTTTCACAGCAGATCCGGGTACTACCTGGCCGGTTTTGTGGCGTTCTTTTTTCTTTTTGCGGTGATTACCGGGGTGATCGTCCACTGGAAGAAGATCATTTCCGGTTTTTATGTGTTCAGGCCCGGGGCGAAATGGAAAACCATATGGACCGATGCGCATGTGGCCCTTGGAATGATAGGGTTGCCCTATCAGTTTATGTTTGCTTTTACCGGGGTTTACCTCATTATAGGTTATACCGTAATGCTCGCACCGGTACCGTCCGTACTGTTCAATGATGACGGCGGGAAAATGCAGGAAAGCATGACCTATGAAAAAACCGTGGAATACCCGTTTGCGGGAGAACCCTTTAAGGGAGAGATGTCCTTTAACGACTGTATAACACAGGCAAAGGCAAAATGGCCGGAAATGGAGATCAACGGGCTTCAGGTCATGAATTACGGTGATGTCAACATGCATATAAAAGTCAGGGGAGCACCATTGTTCCGGGACCGGCTGACAGGCGGGGGCTATGTTACATTCCGTGCGAAGGACGGCAGGATAGTGGATGAAAAAGATCCTTTCGGGGAAATATCCTATGTGGAAGGATCGGCAGATATACTGGCCAGGCTTCATTTCGGGGATTTCGGGGGCTATGGGATGAAGGTGATATACCTCGTTCTCGGCCTGGTAACCTGTTTTGTCATTTTGTCGGGGGTGCTGATCTGGCTGGTGGCGCGAGACAAGAAAAACGTGGCCAGCGCCAAACGGAGATTCAATACATGGCTGGTACGGGTTTATATGGCGGTTTGCCTGGGACTGTACCCCGTTACGGCATTCACCTTTGTTATGGTGAAGCTTTTTGCGGATGGTGCCGGCGATGACAGGAAACACTTTATCTATACTGTTTTCTTCTGGAGCTGGCTGGCACTCTCAGTACTTTTACTGATAAAAAGAGATACCTGCTTTACAAACAAGGCTACGCTGATCCTCGGAGGGGGTATCGGTTTGCTGGTACCCGTAGCCAACGGGTTCAGAACAGGCCTTTGGCCCTGGACAACATTTTCCGGCGGATATTCCCAAATCTTCGTGGTCGATGTGTTCTGGATTTCCCTGTCGGTTATCGCATTTGCAGTAGTACTCCGGTTAAAACGTAAAACCGTTGCCCGAAAGTAGCGATTATTCTGCTTTACGTAGATAATCCTCCGTTTTGCGTAGGTTCCGAAGGGGCGGAAAGGAATATTTTTGCGCAATTGTAATAATTAAGTCTAAATAAGTATAAAGTGTGTCAAACAACAAGTTATAAAAGGTATAAAAACCCGGAGTTATGGAGACTGCTGTTCCTCCTGCTGCTGCCGGTTTCCATGATCGCACAATCGGGGAAAGTCCGCGTTAACGGTACGGTTACAGACAGTTCGGGAGCGGCAGTGTTCGGGGCTACCGTGATGGTCCGGCAAACTGCTGACGGAGCGGTAACAGATGAAAACGGGAATTTCGAATTATTGCTTAACGAAGGCAGGTATATCCTGGAGACTTCCTACATGGGCTACAAACCCGGAACAGCGGCGATAGAAGTTAAAAAGGGGAGTCCCAATAAGGTAAGTATAAGGGTCGAGGAATCACCTTATTCGCTCGAGGAAGTTGTGCTCTCCGGCAAAAGTATTGTCCGGCAGGTAGAAGAAAGGGCCTATAACGTCAGCGTGGTCAATGCCCGGAAACTCCATCACACCACGCTCGACCTGGGGCATGCCCTGGACAGGGTTTCCGGTATAAGGGTAAGGGAAAGCGGCGGCGTGGGATCGCAGATGAACTTTTCCATCAACGGGTTTCGCGGAAAGCAGGTCCGGTTTTTTATTGACGGTATCCCCATGGATAATTTCGGTTCATCATTCCAGCTCAATAACATTCCCATAAACCTCGCGGAGCGGATTGAAGTTTACAAGGGCGTGGTACCCATTGGCTTGGGTTCGGATGCTCTGGGGGGAGCTGTGAACATCATTACCAACACCTATGAAAAAAGCCATCTCGATGCTTCCTATTCCTACGGGTCTTTTAATACGCACAGGTCTATGGTCAATGCCATTTATGTGGCCAAATCCGGGTTTACGGCACAGATCAATGCATTTCAAAACTATTCTGATAACAATTATAAGATGGATGTGGAAGTATCTGATCTCGAAACCGGGGAATACTATCCCATGCGTACCGTAAGAAGGTTTCACGATACATACCACAACGAAACGGTGGTAGCCAATATCGGGGTGGTGAACAAATCCTATGCGGACAGGCTGCTGTTTGGAGTTACCCTGGGGAACAGTTACCGGGAGATCCAGACGGGTGCCCGGGTGGTCAGTGTTTTCGGGGGATGGCATCGCAAGGGAAATATTATAATGCCCACCCTGAAATATAAAAAGGACGATTTTTTAACGGAGGGCCTGGACTTCAGGTTCAATGCGAATTACAATTTCGGACAGGAAAAGAACATCGATACCCTCAACAGGAGGTATAACTGGCTGGGACAGTACAAGGAGTATCCCAACCCGGGCGGCGAACGGTCCTATTCGCGCTATAAGTTCAGGAATAACAACGGTCTCGCTTCGGCCAACTGGGATTATGCCATAGGCGAGCATCACAAGCTTACATTAAACAATACCTTCAACACCTTCAGCCGGGAAGGGGAGGACGAACTGGACCCGGACAGCGACATTTACGAACAACCGCAGAAAACCCTGAAAAATATAGCAGGCCTCGGCTACCGGTATGAGTCTGACGACTGGAATGCCACCGTGTTCGGCAAGCAGTACTTTCAGCAGAACAAATACGCACTGGCCTATAATCCTTCGGGGAACTACGGGGACGTGGCCTATAAAAACCAGTTGAACAAATTCAACTATACGGGATACGGAGCGGCCGTGACCTGTTTCCTGACCGATAACTTCCAGTTAAAGGCTTCGTACGAAAAAAGTTATCGTCTTCCGGACAACGAGGAGCTGTACGGCGACCTGATTAACCTTGAAGGCAATATTGACCTGGAGCCCGAACACAGTCACAATTTTAACCTCGGTGCCGGCTACTGGTGGCAGTTCGGGGAACGGCACCGTTTGCATTTCAGTGCCAACGGTTTTTACAGGGATGCCAAAAACTTTATATACCGCCGGCTCAATACCAACCAGGCTATGCAGATCATGGATAATCTGGACGGTGTTACCAATATAGGAGTGGAAGGGCAGGTGCGCTATCAGTACGGCAACAAGCTGACGGCGGGGGTGAACGTAACCTACCAGGATTTACGGGATAACAGTCGTTTCCTGGACGGCGGTACTACAAAAAACGATGTGTACCGCGACCGGATTCCCAATATACCCTACCTGTATGGCAATGCCGATGTGTCTTATACGTTTTCCGGCCTGCGGAAGGAAGATACCATGAGTATCGGGTACAATATGCTTTATGTACATGCCTTTTACCTTTTCTGGCCCGGCAGGGGCGGGAAAAATACCAAATACGGTATCCCGGAACAGCTATCCCACGATATCAACATTACCTATACCCTGAAAGACAAATTGCAGTTTACACTGGAATGCCGGAATATCCTGAACAGGAACCTCTATGACAATTTCAGTTTACAAAAACCCGGAAGGAACTTTACGGGAAAGATCAAATACACCTTTTTTTAATTTATAAATAAAACCAGATATACACAATGAGAAAATCATCTTACTTTTTAAGCATTTTTACCCTGGCTTCCGCAGCATTTTTTGCAGGATGCAGCAGTGATGACGACACTCCCGGCGATAATGGCGGCGAGGGCACACCAGGGGCGGAGTCCAAATATATAATAACCGCAACTCCCACAGCCTCCGAAGGTGTGGCCGATTACATCCTTACGGCAGACGATCTGACCGGCGGCACCATTACCACACAGGGGAACGGTATTGAACAGGACGGGACATACCGGTATTACGTAACCAGCAACAACAGGTTTTTCAGCCTCCTCTACGGGCAGGGCAACCCCGGTGCGGTGACCACCTACCAGTTGAATAACGAAGGAGCACTGGAAAGGCTGTCCAATTTTCAGTCTGAAACCGTACAGGCTTTTGCCGCCGTGGATGACGATATCCTTATGGTGAAGATATCGAGGAGTGCGGATGCGCCTTATGCCTACTGGTACCGTTTGAACACCGAAACCTCGCAGTTTGTGGACGAAGGGCAGATCAATACCCGGGAACTGGCCGATAAGGAAAACGGGGAACTCGCCTTCTTTTCCTGGATCACACAGGTGGGAGACAAGGTCTATATGCCTTATTTTACGGTAAAGGCCTGCTGTAATGATACTTTCGGGACAGCATATCCCGACGAGGCCAATATTGCCGTGTATTCCTATCCGGAAATGGAACTGGAAACCGTTATTTACGATGACCGGACCAGCTATATAGGCCGTTATTTCGTAAACGGGCTTACCGTGGATGAGAACGGGGATGCCTATGCCTTCTCTTCTTCGGTGGCAACTACCAACGGTGAAGTGACATCTACCAAACCTTCTGCCATAACCCGCATTAAGAACGGGACCACTGAATTCGACGAAGATTATTTCTTTAACCTGGAAGAAGCCACCGGCGGACTGTACATTACAGATCATATCTATGCCGGTAACGGCAGGTTCATTGGTATTATGAAAGAAGAAAAGACCTCGGCATACAGCAGCGGAAATATCTATGTTGTTATCGATGTTTACAACAAAACGGTTACCGAGGTTACCGGGGTTCCCGAGGCTTCCGGGATCGTAAGCGTAACCAACATGAACAACTATGTTTCTGAAGACGGCAGTGTAGTAAATGTGGGGATCACGACAGAAGCGGGCAGTTATGTTTACAATATCGATGTAGCGACTGCCTCTGCTACCCGCGGACTCGAGGTACAGGGCGGCGTTATCACTGCCATCAGTAAACTGGACCCGGCGGAATAATAGCGTACCTGAAAAAGAAATGTTCAGTAATGCTCCCGGAATCCGGGGGCATTTTTTTGTAGTGTGACGGGTATTGCGAAGCAGAGTGGTCAGTCATTTTGAGTGTATCTGTTTCTGCTTATCGCAAGTAGTTCCGCATAAAATTTTTGTGTGTCAGTGGTGTTTTATAATACGGGCAGGCGGGCACCATAAAAAAACCAGTCTTGTTTTAATAACAAGACTGGTTTTCCGGTATTCCGAAGTTTTGTTATGTATCAGGATTCACAACTGCTGCAGTTCACCAGGTTGTTTACCATTTCCTTGGAAACACTCTGGCTTCTCTGGTAGTACAGTGTTTTAACGCCCAGTTTCCACGCTTCGATGATGAGTTTGTTCACTTCCTTGATCGGAACGGCGGAAGGGATATTGATGTTCAGGCTTTGCGACTGGTCTACGTATTTCTGACGGATGGAAGCCTGTTGAATGATCTCCAGCTGGCTGATCTCCTTGAAAGTTTTGAACACCGCTTTTTCGTGGTCGGACAGGATATCCAGTTTCTGGACGCTGCCGCTGTCGAGCATGATGTTCCTCCAGGTATCTTCATTGTCCTGTCCTTTTTCTTCCAGTAATTTTTTCAGGTATTTGTTTTTCCGGATAAAGTTCCCCTTGGAAAGTCCGGCCTTGTAATAATTACTGCTGAAGGGTTCGATTCCCGGCGAGGTTTGCCCCAGGATGGCCGAAGAGGAAGTGGTAGGCGCAATGGCCAGGGTGGTGGTGTTCCTTCTTCCGTACCCGGTCAGCACTTCGGGTTCGCCGTAGATCCTTGCCAGTTCTTCGGTAGCCTTGTCGGCTTTTCCCCTGATGTGTTTGAAGATCTCGGTACTTTTCATTTTGGCCTCCATGCCTTCAAACGGGATCATGCTTTTCTGTAAGTAGGAATGCCAGCCCAGCACGCCCAGGCCGAGGGCCCTGTGGCGTTTGGCAAAGCGGTTGGCCGAAGCCAGGTAGTGATTGCCTTCGGTTTTAACCACAAATTCCTGCAATACGGCATCCAGGAAGAAGATGGCCAGTTTAACGGCTTCGGTGTTTTTCCACTCGTCGTACAACTCCAGGTTCATGGACGATAAACAGCAGATAAAGGATTCGTCTGCAGAAGAAGGCAGCATGATCTCCGAACAGAGGTTGCTGGCATTGATCTGCATGTTCTTGTCTTTGTATACCTGCGGCTTGTTCCGGTTTACGTTGTCGGTAAAAAAGATATAGGGCAACCCTTTTTGTTGCCGGCTTTCCAGTACCCGGGCCCATACCTTGCGCTTGTCCATATCGCCGTCTATCATTTCCTGCATCCAGTAGTCCGGGACACAGACACCGAAGAACAGGTTCTGGATAGGGTTACCGATATCCTTGATCTTCAGGAACTCTTCGATATCCGGGTGATCGATGTCCAGGTAAGTGGCAAAGGCCCCGCGCCTTACACCGCCCTGTGAAATGGTGTCCATGGCGGTATCGAACAGTTTCATGAAACTCACGGCGCCGCTGCTTTTCCCGTTGTCGGAAACGGCACTTCCGCGGGCACGCAGGGAACCGAAATAACCGGAAGTTCCGCCGCCTATCTTGGTTTGCATGATCACTTCCCCCAGTTTGTGCGTAATCCCTTCTATGTGGTCCGGGACATGAACGTTAAAGCAGGAAATGGGCAGTCCTCTTTCCGTTCCCATGTTGGCCCATATGGGAGAACTGAGGCTCATCCATCCGCGCTCTATCATTTCCTGGAAGGATTCTTTGAGTTCCGGTTTGTACAATCGCTTGGCCGCCGCCGTGGTGATCCGGTCAATGGCGCCTTCCACGGTTTCGCCTTTTAAGAGGTAACCGCGGTTCAGTATCTGTTCGCTTTCATCGTTTTTCCACCAGAGTTTTTCCCTCAGGGTAATATCATTTTCCGTGGCTAATGGTAATTCTTTCGTAATCATCCCTGCAATTTCGTTTTAATATTAAAATAAATCATCTGCTGTAATGCTCTTGTCGTGTTTGGTGTAGTCCACGGGCCTTTTGGCGAAGAAATCGTCCAGGCTGTTGGCAAAGACCTCTTCTTCAAACCACCGCAGCGGGGCGTATTCGGCCGCCGTGATCCCGTAAATCCTGTCCATTCCTATTTTTTCCATACTGTCGTCAATACGGAATTTCATAAAGTTCAGCAGATCGTTCTTCTTTACGGTCTCGAGCTCACCGTCTTCAAATATCCAGTCCAGTATTTTCCCTTCGATATCGAGAGAATGTTTCACGGTCTCCTTAATGTGTGCAACGGTTTCCTCATCAAAGAAATCCGGATATTCTTCCTTGATCTTGTTCACCAGGTAAATCCCGGCATTGGCATGGATCTGTTCATCTACCGATGTCCAGGCAATAATGTTGCTCACGTTCTTCATCAATCCCTTGAACCTCGTAAACGACAGGATGATGGCAAACTGGCTGAAAAGCGATACGTTCTCTATAAGGATGGAGAATAGTATGAGCGATACCACATATTTTTTCCTGTCTTCCGAATTGGCATTTTTAAGGGCCTGCGAAAGATAGTCCACCCGTTCCCCGATGACCGGGACTTCGAGCAGGTTCTTAAACTCGTTGTTATACCCCAGCACTTCCAGCAGCCTGGAATAGGCTTCGGAATGGCGGAATTCGCATTCGGCAAAGGTGCTCCCCAGTCCGTTAAATTCCGGTTTCGGAAAATGCTGGTAGATGTTTCCCCAAAACGTTTTTACTGCAACTTCTATTTGTGCAATAGCCAAAAGGCTGTTTTTTATGGCCGTCCTTTCCGCCTGGTTCAGGTAGGAGTGAAAGTCCTGGGTATCGGCGGTAAAATCCACTTCGCTGTGTACCCAGAACGACCGGTTTATTGCCTCGGTAAATTGCAGGACATCGGGGTACTCAAACGGTTTATAGTTAACTCTTCTATCAAAAATAGCCATAGTACTTTTGTTTTTTAAAACGTTGTATTTTTAGTAAAATGTTTGAAACCAGATTTCTGGAAAAGCAAATGAGAGAATATTTACTTTTTAATTGGGGAAAACTAAGTTACGGCATCAAACCGCCGGTTCTGAGCGGGAGTTCAAAAAGATTTAAAAAGGTTATTAACACATTTTAGGATCGCTGTTTATTGATGCCGGTTCAGGGTTTTAAATCGCTGTAATTTAGTGTATAAGAATTTAGTCTTCACAAATTTTCAGCTACAAATACACAGATGTACCAATAGTTGTTTTGCCACGGATGCTTTTTAGAGTTTTTTAGTTGGTATTGATAATTGCATAGTGATGGTTTCCTTTTGATTATTTATAAGCTATAACATCCAAATAACTTAATAACCTGTCAACTCCAAAACTCCCCAACTCCCCAACTCCAAAACTCCCCAACTCCAAAACCTTATTGTGTATCCTTTTTCCACTTAAAACTTGTAAAAAAGGGGAATATCCCCGTAACGGCTTTCGAATATTCCTTTTATATTTACTGTCAGGCCGGACATCATGCCTTTTTAGACGCAACCCTGCCTGAACTAACCGGAATAACCAACAAAATCAAAAAATCATGAAAACAAAACTACTCCGTTTAATGCTGTTTGTGTTTGCTTCACAAGCTCCGTCTTTTTCACAGGAACTCAACGATTTACAATTAAAGCAACAAATTATTAATGAAATAGGATCGAGGATAGATCACGATCTGGCCGAATCCAATCGTAAAATCCTGTCATCCGATTCCCTGATCCTGAAACTGGATGCCGAAATAAATGAACTGAGAAGGAACAAGGACCGTATCCAGAACCTCACCGACAGGATCAACGCTATAGAGAACAAACAGAAGGCAGTAAATGACCGGGAGCTCGGCCTGTATTCCGGGAATTATGAAACCGCGGTCATAAACCTTGCTTTTCTTGAATCGGACCTGAAGCCGATCAATCTGTTTCAGAGCAGCAGCAGTTTTTTTGCGGCGCTCAACCAGACCGGCAACCCTATGAACTACCCGGAATACGAAGGCTGGTATGAAGAATTCAAAGTGTTTATCAACAAGGAAAAGGACCGGGAAGTGCGTATCGGGGTGCTGAACGATATGTTGTCCACCACGGCAAGCTTTACGAAGGGGACCCCGCTCACAGGTCCGGTGGTAGGGACCCTGTTCGACGGTATAGCCAGTTTTATAAGTAGCCTGGGGCGCAGTAAAAGGGAATTGCGCGAAAAAAGTGAAAAGATGATGGCCGTGACGATGGTCCTGGGGCAGTATTCCAACGACATCCTGGCCATTGAGAACGAATGGACCTCCATAAACGAATCCCTGAAGGAACTACAGGAACTTTATGAAGAAACCCTGAACTACAATCTGGGACTGATAGGAGAATCCCGTACGGATTTTGAATCGGGTTTTATCACAGAAACCAACGGCAATGAAAAACTGGAATATCTCAACAGGCTGAAAGAACTGGCGAGGCAGCGGGTAATGGATGAGAAAGGGGACAGCCCCAAAGAGTGGAAGAAGACCTTTTATTATGAAATGGAAAAAGTACAGACCCTGAAGATAAGGTTCGGCGAGATCACCCGGAGGGTCAAACATAACATTACCGAATACAACGACCTGATAGAAAGGTACAAAAAGGCAGATTTCATGGCCTCCAAAATACAGGAACTCGGACAAAAATTAGAAAATCTGGACAAGAGTTTCAGCGATACCTACCAGCCGGAAACATATATCCGGGATGCGAAATTCATGTACGCCATAGAATAATACATTGCGGAAAGGCTATTATTTTCCGGACAAAAAAACGATAACGTCCTAAAGGCTGATCCATCTTTGTAAGATTCGCTATCTTTGAATTTTATAAACCGGGATGTAATGAAACAGATCAGGACCAAATCGCTTGAAGAATTCTATGAAGAAGCCGTGAACTTCACGGGAAGGGATATCAATGCACTTTTACCACCGGGCATTCACAGGGAAATAGGCCATTTTAACGTATTTGACATCTCGGAAACTATCAAAGAGGTGAAGCAGAGGAATATAATGCCCTATAATCGCAGGGCCTATTACAAGATAAGCCTTATCCGCGGAAAAAACAGGGCGGAATATGCCGATAAGATCATTGATGTGGAAAAAAACGCCCTGTTGTTTGCTACGCCTAAAGTGCCCTATCACTGGTATCCGCTTGATGAAAACCAGTCGGGATCATTTTGTGTGTTTACGGCCGATTTCCTTATTAAAAACAAGGTCGGCGTGGTGCTGGATGAGCTCCCCATATTCAAATCGGGCGGCTACCCGGTTTTTGAGATCACCGATGAGGAGGCCGATGAAATAGGCCAAGTCTTCCGGAAAATGAGAAATGAACTGGGTTCGGATTACGAGTACAAATACGACCTGCTTCGCAATTTTGTCCTGGAACTCATTCACTACGGGCAGAAACTTCAGCCGGCTACTACCCTGCATCCCCGTCAGAATGCCGCCATACGGATTGTTTCGCTGTTTGCCGAACTGCTGGAGCGGCAGTTTCCCGTAGAACCGCCCAACCAGCGGCTGCAGTTGCGGACAGCAAAGGAATATGCCGAAAGACTGGCCGTACACGTCAATCACCTCAATAAGGTATTGAAGGAAAATACCGGGAAGACCACCACCGGGATCATCAGCGACCGGATTGTACAGGAAGCCAAAATATTGCTGAAACAGACTGACTGGAATGTTTCCGAGATTGCTTACAGCCTCGGTTTTGATGAAGTGGCCCACTTTTCCAATTTTTTCAGAAAACAGACCTCCCTGTCACCACTGGCATTCCGTTCCTGAAGAGATAATATTTGAATTTTGCAAATCACGGATTGCTATTTGCAAACAGTACGGTAGTGTTGAACCCGACCTTTGTTCCGTAGAAAATAACTAATAAAAAAACGGAACAATGACAACAACGAAAAACAAAACCGCCCTCATAACAGGCGGTAGTCGTGGACTGGGAAGGGACATGGCCATAAACCTCGCGAAGAAAGGAATTGATGTGGTGCTTACCTACCACAGCAATAAGGTAAAAGCCGATGAAGTGATCGCTGAAATCGAATCGGAAGGACAAAAAGGCATTGCTCTGCAACTGGATACGGGTGACGTAAATTCATTTGATAGTTTTTTTGCCCGGCTCGGCCCGGAATTAAAAGAGCAAACCGGCAGTCCCGGTTTCGATTTTCTCATTAACAATGCGGGAACGGCGCTTTACGCCCCCTTTGCCGAAACCACGGAGGCACAGTTCGACGAGATCTTCAATATCCACCTGCGCGGCGTATTTTTCCTTACACAAAAAGCCTTGTCCTTTATGAACGACGGCGGGCGTATAATAAATATTTCGTCCGGGCTGGCCCGGTTTTCTTTTCCGGGGTCATCGGCTTACGGTTCCATGAAAGGGGCTGTTGAGGTACTTACAAGATACCTGGCAAAAGAGCTCGGACCACGGGGTATTGCAGCTAATGTGGTGGCACCCGGTGCCATAGAAACCGACTTTGGCGGTGGCCGTGTCAGGGATGATAAAGAGATCAACCGGCACGTTGCAGGTGTTACCGCGCTGGGAAGGGCAGGTCTGCCGGAAGACATAGGAGGTTTGGTAGCCTTTTTATGTACGGAAGAAGCCCGCTGGATCAACGGGCAGCGCATCGAAGCCTCCGGGGGGATGATGCTGTAATTCCGGGTTGTGGTTAATGGGTTACCGGGGTATTAAAGCTCACCGGATAAAGCTCACCGGAGCTTCAATAATCCGGTTAATCAAAGTGTAATCTTAATTACCTGTACGATCCTGTAGAACAAGTTCTATGTTGTATTAGAACTCGTTCTACGGGATTTTTTCTTATGGAAAAGGGATAGCAGCGTATTTTCGGCTAACCGAAATTTTGACGGGGGAGCACCGGTTTTTTAAAGATGTTCTCTGTCGTGAAACTAACCTCACCATGAAGCACTTTTACACTACGATTTTTTGCCTGTCGGTCTTTGCATTGCAGGCCCAGGAAAAGACCCTGGAATTTACGGTAGACCACAATTCCGGGATCCGGGACTACGACGTTACGGGGAACGGCAGTTTTTTTATACTGGAAAATGTCCGTTCGCCCCACAGAACCCGTATGACACTGCTGGACGAAAACCTGGATGAAGTATATACGTTCCGGGGCAGGGAGCAGGTGACGGGCGATGAGGTCATGGCAGTGTCCCGGACGGGTAAAAACTCGGTTTTTCAACAGCGGGGTATGCTGCAAAGCGGGGAGTACTATCACCTCAATCAAAATAAATTGTCCCGTTTCCCGGAAATCCGGGACGCGGCAGGTGAGGGCACCGGTTTTTATTTTGATGGCCACGCTCATG
Source organism: Sinomicrobium kalidii (assembly GCF_021183825.1). Classification (GTDB taxonomy): domain Bacteria; phylum Bacteroidota; class Bacteroidia; order Flavobacteriales; family Flavobacteriaceae; genus Sinomicrobium; species Sinomicrobium kalidii. The sequence goes on from NZ_CP089211.1 coordinate 4,660,722, forward strand.
CGGTAAAAGACCGGGTACAGTTCCTTAATGACGAATATCTTGTTGCCGTACAAAAAAGGGATGAGGGATATCCGGGAACGGCTTACCTGCACCTCAAAAGTCTTTCCGGGGGGAACGAAGACCGGATAATATTGAATATTCCGGGCAAGGCCGAATTCAAAAGTCCGGACCTGCTGTATTTCGATAACACTCTTTTTGTTGTGGCATTGGTTAAGGAAGCTGCGGAAGCCTCCAGGGAATACCTCTGCCTCACCTACGATTACCGGGGCCGTTTGGTAAACAGCACAAAATTCGATTTCGAAGTTAATGATCCGGAAAAGGAGAAATTTGCCCCGTTGCATTTAAACAGGGATTCCTTTTCTTCTTATAAACACACGGCGCCCGAATATCCCTATAAAACCAGGACGGCGCTGGCCGGGCAATTCGCGACCGAGGATGCCGGGGGAGCAGTGGTTTACGACCCTTCCGAAAAGGCTTATTATGCCTATGCAGGGGTCAGGCCGCAGGACGGTGATTCCGGCGTATTGATCGCTAAATACGACGGGGAGGGGAAAGCGGTCTGGAAAAAATACAGCGAAGTCCCGGGAGCGGTGTTCCGCAATACCAATGGTTTCGACCGGTACCTGACCCTCGATGTAACGCCGCATTTCCTGGGGGTATCGGTATATTCAGCGAGGGGGAAGGACTTTTGCCGCTTTTATATCCTGGAAAAGGAAGACGGACATATGATAAACAGCAAGACTTTCAACAATTACAGGCTCCGGCCTTACAATACCAGGTTTGCCGGACTGTATTCCAGGTTCAGTTCCGGGGAAAAAGGGTATAAAAATATCGTGTTCGACAGGTTTACGGTGTTCTCTTCACTGTACGACAGCAGTTTTTCGGCCTTTATAAATAATATCGGTACGGAAACACTTTTAAAAAGCTATCCCACGGCTTCCGGGACCAATGTGGTCAGTGTAAAAAAGAAGGCCCGGAAACTTACTTTTCAGAAATTTGTTTTTTAAATTGTAGGCGCTGTACAGGCATTTACACAGCAGTACAATCCAAACCCGAAGGCCCGGGGTGCATTACACGCTCCCGGGCCTTGTTTTTACCGGGTTTAGCAGGGGACCGGAGTACGGAATTAACGTGAATAAGCGATAAGAATAAAATATTTTGTTGCATTTAACGGGTTGAATTCTGATATTTTTTATAGGTATTCCGGACGTAAGTTCAATATTATTCTCCCTGATATGCACAGCAGCAATAACAGAACTTTTGAGAAGTCACAGGAGGATGCTTGTATACTTTTAATTTCTATAACACTCTTTTCGGTTCTCAGGGTGTTGTGTGATAGCCTGTTATTACACAGAGGACCACAAAATCCGGATTTTTTTGAAATGTCTTTTCATTTTATCAGCGGTGTTGCCTGAATAATGGTTTTACCGTTTACCAAAACCTGCAGACTTTGCGTTGATGTTGGTATGATCAGGAAACCAGTTTTGCTTCCAGTGCGATCTCAAAACTGAAGGCCTGGCTTACGGGGCAGGTCTCTTCTGCCTTTTTGGCAATGGACTGGAAGGTGTCGTTATCAATACCGGGGACCCTGGCTTCGAGTTGCAGCTGAGAGCGGGTTATTTTACCGTTGTCGAGCGTAATGGTCGATGCCGTGCTGAGTTCTTCCACTTCATATCCGGCATCGGTAAGGTCGAGGCTTAGTTTCATGGTAAAACACCCGGCATGTGCAGCGGCGAGGAGTTCCTCGGGGTTGGTGCCCGTACCTTCGGCAAACCGGCTGTTAAAAGAATACGGGGTCTGGTTCAATACGGAACTGTCTGTGCTAAGATGTCCTTTTCCTTTCTTGATACTGCCTGCCCATACGGCTTTTGCTTTGCGTTTCATAATTGTGATATTAAAAGTTAAACATGAATTTTTTCTGCTTTGGAGTGTTTGTTTGCCACGGACACATGGCTTTTTCACGGTGGTCGTATCTTCTCAGCTTTGCTAACGGGAGCATTCGGGGTATTAAAATTAAGTTAATGGGTTATTCAGTTATTTAGTTCATGCGTGATGCTTAAATAACCAAATAACTAAAATACAACCTCACTTGCCACATTCAACCCAAAAAACATTCGTGTATCCGTGGCAAAACCAAAACCGGAAACAAACAAATACCCTACAACCTTTGATCCAGATCCGTTCCAACCGGCCTGCAATATTCCTTATAGAATGTACGGTGGTCTCCAATAGCTATTGAAAAGAAAAAGTATTTGGTTATTTAAGACGCATCGGTTTTTCGTAAAACTTTTGCGGGGCCGATGTATAAAAATACAAAAAATTCTTAAGGAGAACGTGAGTTCGATTCATTATCACCTGATAATCATATGTTTGATTTGTCGAGGGGCTACCAATGACGTGTTAGAGAAATTCCCTGCACATCGCAGAGAAGCGTCTTTGCGAGGGCTTTGCCCGTGGCAATCTCATGGAGGGCAGCAACATACCTCCAATACTTAGAATGCTCAGCAACAGGTAGGCGCATACCAGCCGGGAGATCGCCGACGCTTCGCTGGCGATGACGCTTTTAACCGTCACCTCAATTTATGCGGTTGTCTAAATGTCACGTCTCGAGGTGATAGCTATATTTAATTTGTAAAAACATGATAATCATCGATTTGTTTTAAATCGAAACTCATGTTAAGGGGAGTTATTCCCTGTTCCCGGGATTTCTCCGCCTGTGTCTGCGTCCGGCCAAAGTTCGCCCAGCCAGAATTTGATCTCATCTTTTGATGCGGGGTCATTTACCATGGCCGCAAGCCGGTCAAATTCTTTCCGGGTCAAGGTATTGTCCCGGAATTTTTCGAGTAAGTTCTTCAGGGGTTCCTGCTGATTCATCTTTCCCGGTATTTGCTTTTTGCGTTGTTGAGGAATATCGTGTTTTTAAAATGATTCGTGTATCGGTAGCCAAACAGACTTTCGGTCTATAGTGGCTTAGTCGCCGGAATCATTTTTTAAAGAAAATCTTATACCGAATACATCTATGGACTCCAGGTTTAAAGCCATTGCTATCCTCACCAGTGTTTTAAACGTCAGATTGCTTTTTCCATTTTCAATTCGGCTGAAATCACTGGGATCAATATCGCATAAAGCATCCATTTCCTCCAGGGTATAACCTTTCGACACTCTTTCCTTTCTGATTTTATTTCCAATGGCAGCTAAAACCTCACTTAAAGTCTTATCCGGGTCTTCAGGGTTCATTCACTTGTATTTGTGAACAAGTTTGCATTTATTCACAAATATACTTTTGGGATATATCCCCAATTAAATATTTTTGTATATATTTGTAAAGAAAAGTTTATTTTTGCGAAACTTCTTATAGGAAAATATTAGAAGCATTCGCTTAGAGTCTCTACTTGAAAACTGGTAATTTTAAAGGAACGAGACGATAAGCAGGGATGCTCACGACCCGGGCGTGGGCTCTCTTATCGTTCCAGGGTATACCAGTACCTCAAGTAGATAAGAGGAGTTGCCACGCCCGTTTGTTTTACCTTCCGGGATTTTTAGTTCTTCTTTAGCTCATAAGCAAAAGTTTCTTTTATCATAAAGATTTCGCCACACCCGGGAAAATATTTGGCATGCAGAAATATAAAGACGGTTTCCCGGTCGTATGGCCGGGCAGGAACTACAGCGGGGTGGGGTAGCCTCGCTTTTTAAAGATTTTGCGGCAAAGCTATGCGGGGCCGGCACCAATTCGTTTTAACACAAAATTTATCAACAGGGAATGCTAAAAATGTGCTGCATACACCAGAATCGTGCAACATGTTGAACAACAATAGGTAATTGTTTTATGTGAATTGTCATATTCTTAGATTTCAGACTAATTTTTTGAGAGTAGTCGGTGTTTAAGGGTATTAAATGTAATATTTTTGTTATGTTTAGTATAAATAATTGTTATATTTGATATAGCATATCCACGCAACCTAAATAGATATGTGAAAATCCCATAAGTCCTCGGCCTTGTTTTGAGGATATACCGGAACCTATCACCCCTTTAAACCAACCGTGAAAGTTTGTTTTTCAAGTCCCTACATGGACTTCCACTCTTCTGTTATACGGGATTTTCGCATAAGGGATACTGGTCTTTTCGGTGACCGGTAACGGGACAACTACCTCTCCCGTCTCCCGATGAGTACATGAATTTACAGGTTTAACCAGACGGTAGTGCCGACCAAGGGTCATATCGTCGCAAACAAAACCTGCTGTTACAGGTATCATTCCCGTTATTCCGTTTTTAAACGGGGGAGCTTAACAGTACGGTAAAAGTTTATTGTATTATATAAAGGATATGGATGCAAACTACTCTGACTGTAAAAACGCTTCACCACCTCTTGTCAACCCGGGCTTTTCTTGCTTTTGTAACAGAACGTATTACGGGAGTATTAATGAGGACCCTCAACAGGGTTGATTTATAAGAGGTTGTTATGAACGTAAGTTTTGTAATTAGCGAAATACGGAAAAGGAACCGTGTTGTCTTCAAAAAGCTTTTCGACAGGTTTTATAAAGAACTGGTGTATTATGCCAATCATTACCTGCACGATTCGGCCCAGAGCGAAGACCTGGTCCAGGAAGTGTTTATTTATATCTGGGAAAATGCCGATCACCTCGATATAAAAACCTCTTTAAAGGGATATATGTATACTATGGTACGGAATCGCTGTTTGAATGCGCTAAAGGCCGTAGGCATCAAGGATGATCTGGAGTTTAAGGATTTTTATATTGCTTTAACAGAAGACTATAACCCACTTATAAACAAAGAGGAGGAAAAAAGCCGGGAAGATTTTTTACGTGCCGTGGTAAAGATGGCAGATACGTTTCCCCCGCAAATGCAAAAAGTTTTTAAACTGTGGTACTTTAACCAATACGAATATAAAATGATTGCCGAGGAGCTCGGAATAGGTGTTTCTACCGTAAAAAAGTACCTGGAAAGGGCAAAAGACAAGATCGCGAAATCTTTGCCCCTGGTTTTAAACCATTTTCTGTAAACCCCAGAGCACCGTAATTTTTTACCTCCCCCGTTTTCTTCTTTATCATGATCGGGCCTGCGCGGTTATTGAGGTACCGACCCTTCTTCATAAAACTTCCCTAACAGAAAAATCAAAAAAAAATCTTCTTTTTTGACGTCGATTTTAATAAAATGTTGTCATAAGGTTAAATAACCGTTTTTTTTATCACGGATGTTTTAAAAAATTGTTAGTTCTCTGAAAAGATCGAATATTAAAGCCGGTCCCGGTACAATCAGGGTACCTGTTGGTCAAATAAGCCCATTTGCGGGTTTTGACGGTTTGCAATAATTAAGGAAGTAAAAGAGGTGTATGTCAAAACCTGCCGGATTCCCGGTTGCAGATCTTCCGGAATCGGTAATAAGAAACTTTATTCTCATGGTAGTTAGGGTTATTTGAGTTAGAATTGTTTGGAGGGTGCGGGTTTGCAAAGGCCCGCGCCCATTTTGGACAAGACAGTTTGCCTTGATTACAGGAGGAGTTCCCCAAAACTCCCTGCGGTGTAAAGCCGGAATAAAACAAATTCAAACAGTATGGTTTCGAAAAGTTATCTGTGTCTCTTGTGGATGATTGTATTCCATTTTTCTGTCGTTTCCGCCCAGGGCATTGATCCGGTGGAATGGAAATTTACGTCCAAAAAACTGGACAGTCAGACCTATGAGGTACGTATCTCTGCCGAAATGGAATATCCATGGCGTATCTATTCGCAGCATACTGAAGAAGGTGGCCCGATACCTACGGCCATTGAATTCAGGGAGAACCCTGCGGTAGAGTTAAAAGGGGAAACCAAAGAGGAAGGCAGTCTTATTGAAAAATATGAGGAAGTGTTTATGGTGGACGCCCGCTACTATATGGGGATCGTGGATTTTGTACAACAGGTAAAAGTGGAAAAAAAGACTGCGCAGGCCCTGGAGGGCAGTGTCACTTTTATGGCCTGTACGGATGAACAATGCCTGACTCCGCAACAGGTGGAATTTAACGTGAGATTAAATTAAGGGATAAAACAATACCGGCCCGGGAATAAAACGCAAGGGTGTTTAAGGATTTTTTATAATGAAAATGGAAAGCAAACTGATATTAAAGAAGCTGTTGAACCTGTTAACCGGAGAGGAGGAGGAAATTTTTGATCAATGGTATAACGAGTCTTCTGAGAATAGAAAATACTTTGAAGAAGAAAGGAAAAAATACCTTGACCTTGTTCCGGACAGTATGGATATAGATAAAACTGCCGCCTGGGAAAATGTGGAACGCAAGCTCCCCGCTGATGTTCCCGCGGTTGAGCAAACAAAAAAACAAAAATCATATTGGAAATATGCGATTGCAGCATCTGTTGTCCTGTTCATTTCCCTCGGTATCTTTTTCTACGATGATGTTTTAAGGGGAAATGCAACCGAAAGTAAAATAGAAACAGGCAGCAGCAAAGCCATCCTCACTTTGGAAGACGGCACGCAGGTGCCCCTGAAAAAAGGAGAAGCCTACACTTCGGGGAATGTAAACAGTGACGGTGAATCTGTAGTGTATGCTGCGGATGAAAACGTCGCAAAAGAAATCAGTTATAACGAGCTTACCGTACCCCGTGGCGGGGAATTCCTGCTTTTGCTGGCAGACAGCACCAGGGTATGGCTCAATTCGGATACGAAGATCAGGTACCCCAATACGTTCATTGACGGACAGCCACGGATTGTAGAATTACGCTATGGTGAGGCCTTTTTCGAGGTAACTTCCGCAGAAAAGCACGGTGGCAGCGCCTTTAGGGTAACTACCCGAAACCAGGAGATCGAAGTGCTGGGCACACAGTTCAACGTGTCGGCTTACCGCGAGGACAAGGCTGTGACCAGCACCCTGGTGGAGGGGAAAGTGGCTGTGAATACTGGTAATACCAAAAAAGAACTGAAACCCGGAGAGCAGGCTATAGTAACGAAAGATGATCCGGAGATCACTGTGAGTACTGTAGATGTCAATAATTATATTACATGGAGGAATGGATTTTTCGGTTTTGATGAAAAACCCTTAGCGGAAATCATGCAAACCTTATCCCGATGGTATGATGTGGAAGTGGAATTTGAGAATAAGTCTTTACAAAATATCCGCTTTAGCGGCGTATTGGGCAGACGGGAACCTATCAAAGTCCTGTTGTCCCTTATATCTGAATTTGACAGGGATGTAGAGTTTGAGATTAAAGGCAGGAAAATACTTGTAAAAGAAGCTTCTTCAAATTAGAAGCTACATATAACTAAAAACACCATTGCCTATGAGCTAAAGACAAAAGAATTTTAAATAGTGTAAACCCCAATACATTAAAAATTAAAAAAGGGAAAGTTAAGGTCACCACAACACGAAACATTTCCCTTTTATAGAGCATTAGTTAGGTAATAACCAATGAATACACAAATTTATGAAAATTGGGCAAACAAACACGCATTTTTCCCGTGTAGAAAAAGCAATACTGTTTTTAATGAGGGCATTTATAGGTTTGTTCTGTATGGTTACTTTTGGTTTTACATCAAATCACGGGTTTCCCCAAACCACGGTCGATATTGATGCGGACGCCACCATGACCGTATTCGAGGTATTTGACCTTATACAAGATCAAACGGAGTATTATTTTATTTATAAAAAAGAACCTCTAAAAGGGCTTTCGCCCATAGCTGTAAAAAAAGGCCGGATAAAAGTTTCGGAGTTGCTTGGCAATACGCTTAGCTTGAGTAAGTATACCTATAAAGTAAAACCGGACAAAACAATAATCATCTCCCGAAAGAAACATGCTGAAACCGGAGCTACTTCCACTGAAATTCAACAACTCCGGGTGAGCGGCACGGTAACAGCCGCGCCGGACAATACCCCCTTGCCCGGAGTTAATATTATTGTTAAGGGGACTTCCCGTGGCACCATGTCTGATGCCGATGGTAATTATAACATTACGGTACGTGCCACGGATATCCTTTCCTTTTCTTTTGTGGGCTATAGAACTGTGGAGATTCCTGTGGATGGGCGTACTACTGTGAATACACAGTTGGAAGAAGCTGTTACTACACTGGAAGGTGTGGAGGTCAATGCAGGATATTATATCGTAAAAGACCGGGAGAGGACAGGAAATATTAGTCGTGTAACTTCTGAAGAAATAGAACTCCAACCTATTGTGAGTCCTTTGGAGGCATTACAAGGGAGAATGGCGGGGGTAGAAATCATACAACAAAGTGGAGTACCGGGAACACAAACACGTTTTCGCATACGAGGTCAAAATAGCTTAAGAACATCAGGAAACTTACCCTTATATATCATTGATGGGATTCCTGTAGATTCTAATGTCTTAAGTAGTTCAGGAGGACTAACCTCCGTGGGGATAGATCCTTTAAATACATTAAATCTATCCAATATAGAAAGTATAGAAGTTTTAAAAGATGCCGACGCGACTGCTATTTATGGTTCCAGAGGTGCTAATGGGGTGGTTTTAATTACTACAAAAAAAAGTTCAGATTTTCCTCAAAAAACTGGAGTAGAGTTCCAAATCTATGGTGGGATTAGTACGGTATCAAATAAATTGGACCTTTTAAATACGGAACAATACTTGGCATTGCGCAAAGAAGCATTTGAAAATGATGGGGTTACTCCAACCGAATTTAATGCTGTAGATTTAGTGGTTTGGGATCAAGATCGTTACACGAACTGGCAGAAAAAGCTTTTCGGAGGCACTGCCCAGGTTACAGATTTAAATATGGCAATATCGGGAGGGAATGAAACTACATCCTATCGTTTGAGTGGGGCTTATCATAGTCAGGGAAATGTTTTTCCAGGCGATTTTACATATCAAAAGGTAACTATGGGGTTAAATCTCAACCATAGATCAAAAAATCAAAAATACCATATGAACCTATCCGTAAACTATGGGGTGGATGATAATGAACTTTTTCACGGACAAGGTTTTGTTGGAGATGCGATTATTTTACCTCCAAATGCACCGGAATTGTATAACGAGGATGGATTATTAAACTGGGAAAATTCAACATGGACCAATCCTTTGGCCGTAACCAACCAGGATACCAGGGCAGAAACCAATAATTTGGTATCCAATCTGGTCATGTCTTATAGATTAGTACCCAACCTTATCCTGAAGGCCAATATGGGATATTCACACCTGAATATGAATGAAAAGGTCAAACGATCGATTGATGCCTATGACCCCGCGGACTGGGATCGCAGGACCAGTAGTTCACTTCATGGAGATACGAAACGAAAATCCTGGATTATTGAACCTCAACTAATATACAGTTCAAAGACAGGTATTGGAAACATAGAAGCATTGCTGGGAACTACATTTCAACATAGTGAAAACAATACCTTGAGAATAACTGGAACCGGCTATTCAGACAAACGATTAATAGGCAACCTGGCAGCCGCAGAAGAGGTTAGAATAAATTCTAACACAAATGCACAATATCGATATCATGCCATTTTTGGTCGCATTGGGTATAATTGGCATAAAAAGTACTTTATTAATTTAACGGGCCGACGCGATGGTTCTTCTCGGTTTGGACAGGATAGACGATTTGCGAATTTTGGTGCGATTGGCGGCGCATGGATTTTTTCTGAAGAGGATTTTGTAAAGAAGAGCATGCCTTTTTTGTCTTTTGGAAAACTTAGAGGAAGTTACGGTATTACGGGAAGCGACCAGGTAGGCGATTACGCCTATTTGGATACTTATCAACCGACTCCGGGACCTGGTGGACTTTATCCGACGGAACTTAGTAATCCGTATTATTCCTGGGAAGAGAATAAGAAGCTGGAAGCTGCAATGGATCTAAGTTTTTTTCGAAACAGGGTTAATCTTGGAGTAAGCTGGTATCGTAACCGTTCGTCCAACCAATTGGTAGGATATCCCTTGGCGGGCACTACAGGTTTTAGTTTGGTGCAAGCCAATTTACCGGCTACCGTACAAAATATGGGATGGGAAATTGAATTATCGACCATGAATATCCAATTAAACGACTTTCAATGGCAAACTGCATTGAACTTATCGATTCCTAAAAATAAACTGATTAGTTATCCGGATTTAGAAAGTTCTTCCTATGCAAATACCTATAGAGTTGGACATCCACTAAATATTTCATTAAGATATATATATGATGGCATAGACCCGGATACCGGTTTTTACCGTGTAGTTGATGTCAATGAAGATGGAAGGTTGGATAACAACGACCGTACAGTGATCTCTTTTAATGGAAGGAATCTATTTGGTGGAATCAATAACGAATTTCGATATAAGAATTTATCGTTTAGTTTTTTAATGGAATTTGTAAAGCACAAGGAGGCTCCATATAACTATACTGTTCCTCCTGGACGGTATGGAAATATTACTATCGAAAATTATAATGTATGGAAACAACCAGGAGATGAAACCAATATACAAAGGGCGTCACAATCTATTCAAGCATTATTATCGGATATTAATTTTAGGAATAGTGATCAATTTCTTTCAGATGCTTCTTTTATAAGGTTAAAGACATTGTCGATTTCCTATAATCTACCCAAAAAGGTATTGGGCTCTTTTTCTGCTCAAAGTTGTCGTATTTATGCCCATGCCCAGAACCTTTTCACGATAACCGGATACAAAGGTTTAGATCCTCAATTTCCGGGAGGTTCTACCCGTTTACCCGTTTTAAAAAGTATGACTTTAGGCATTCAATTAAAATTTTAAAAGCTGTAATTATGAAAATTACTTTTTCCAGACATACATCAGCGATACTTGCAAGTTTTTTCTTTTTCGTTTCCTGCGAGGATTTTGTGGATGTTGACTTACCGGACGATAAGATAGCCTCCCAAACAGTTTTTGCAAATGATAACACTGCATTAGATGCAATGCAAGGCATCTATAATCAATTGTTTAATGTACAATTTTCTTCAGGAAGTTCCAGTTCTGTTACATTTTTATCCGGATTATCTGCGGATACCTTTATGGTTATCTCTTCCAATCAAACGAATTTGGAATTTCTTCAGAATGAGATAACGATCCAAAATAGCAAAAACCTTTCTATCTGGAATAGTGCCTATAATATTATATATCAAACCAACGCTGTTTTGGAAGGAATTGAAAATTCCAATACTTTATCCGATATCGTAGTAGAGCGTCTGAATGGAGAAGCTATGTTTGTCCGTGCATTTTGTTATTTCTATTTGGTGAATCTTTATGGTGATGTACCATTAATATTGACTACTGATTATAGTGTAAATACCCTAGCGTCAAGAGAAGATTTGAGCCTTGTTTATACACAAATTATTTCCGATTTGGAATATGCTATTGATGTTTTAGGGATCGAATATGAAGATAAAGAAAGAATCTATGCCAATCGTTATGTCGCTATGGCATTATTGGCAAGAGTCCATCTTTACTTACAAAACTGGAAGCAGGCCGAATCTTTAAGCAATGAAATTATACAGCAAACAGCTATTTATGAAATTTTGGAAGACCCGGACGTAGTATTTATGGCCAATAGTAAAGAAGCGATCTGGCAGATTTCACCTATAGGAAGTGGTGAGGGGTTCGGGCATACCAATGAAGGCAATCAATTTATAATAACCTCTGCGTTTAGCAATGCTGTGGTTTTGTCAGATAGTTTTATGACTATTTGGGATTCGGACGACAAACGATCAGAACATTGGATAGGGAACATAGTAGAGGATGGCGAGGTCTATAATTACCCGTATAAGTACAAAGTACAGTTTGATGATTCAGGCTCAGAGGAAACTATATCAGAATATTCTATGGTATTACGACTAGCGGAGCAATATTTAATACGGGCAGAGGCCAGAGTGCAATTAGGGGATCTTCCCGGTGCGATATCTGATTTGGACGTGATAAGAAAAAGAGCCAATCTACCACTGATTTCTGAGATAAACCCAAGTGCTAATGCGGAAGAATTAGAACAGTTGTTACTGGAGGAGCGAAGAAAAGAACTGTTTACTGAATGGGGACATCGTTGGATGGACTTAAAACGGTGGGGCAAAGCTTCGGATATTTTGGGACAAACCAAAGATGATACGATAGAGCCTATGGACCTTCTTTACCCCATCCCTGAAGAAGAAAGAAATAAAAACCCCAATCTATCCCAAAATCCTGGGTATTAATTACAAAAACAAAATCCTTATGATAATTTTAAAAAGCTTTTTATTGCTATTTGGTCTTTTTAATGGAATCACAGTTTTTGGACAAACAGTTGAAAATAACCGTAGTACTGAACCTCTTGACCCAGAAATCTATTTTGGACAGTTGGATAACGGTTTTAGGTATTATATCAAGCCTGTGGATACGGAAAACTCTAAAGTACTGATGAGTTTGTATATTAAGGTAGGTCATAGTCATGAAGGTAAGGATAAAAGGGATGTAGCCCATTTTTTGGAACATATGGCAGCTTTACACACCAAAAACTTCACCCATTTATATAGCAATACAAAATTATTAAACTCTATAGGTATGGATATGATAGATGTTCGTGCCAATACTGGGATTGAATATACTCAATATCAATTTAACTTCCCTGTAGATGCAGATAGTAAAAAAGCATTGGAGACTGGATTATCATGGTTTCATGGCATTGTAGGAAGAGAGGTAGAGTTTCAAAAAGATGATGTTGACGTGCAGCGAAAGGCTATCTATGAAGAAATAGTTGGACGTCATTATAAGGATAATTATATCCAATCTAAGATGTTTAATGCAATTTATGGCAGTGGAGCAGATCTCATAAAGCCGGAGAATTATGAACATTATTTTCAAAATTTAGATATAAAAAAAATAATCAGGTTTTATAAGGATTGGTATCGCCCGGATCTTGCTTCATTGGTTGTGGTAGGGAACATTAAAGATGTAGAAGCCATGGAGCATCAGATTCGGAAAATGTTTTCAAAACTTCAGGTAAATCCAGATTCTCGCCCTCATGAAGATTGGCATCTGAATTACCTGCGTCGACCTTGTCAGTTTGTTGTTTTGGAAAATGATGTAGAAGCGTTTGGAGGACTATCGAATGATGAAGTAGGCATTTATACGTTAATACGGAATTCTAAATACCAAGAAAGGGGAACTTGGGCTGGAGTGAAAAGGGGATTAATAAAAGAACTTCTGAAGAATGTTGTTCGGATTAGGTTTGACTACTATCAGAAATACACCCATCAAACCTCTTATAAACTTCATTATAATTACAGTCGATCTGGTAACCTCATAAGGGTTATAGCTGGGGAAGGGAAAGAACGGAAAGGCTTGCAACAGGCCTTTGGCATACTCAAAGATATTAAGTCCAATGGTATCACTAAAGAAGAATGGGACAAGATTAGAAAGGATAAGTTACAGGGAATGCAAAATATAGAGGATAATCCACATTATTGGAAGAAAGCCATTTGGAGTTATGATGTATATGGGGAGGCTCTTCCGGTCAATAAGAACCAGAGATTGCAAAAGTGGTTGGAAAATCTATCTTTGGATGAACTTCATACTTGGTTTTTGGAAGTTTTATCCGAGATGCCGGATGATATAGGTATTATTGCCGCCAAAGGAAATAAAGCCTTGTCATATACGGAAAAAAAAGTGCGCCACTGGATAGAAGAGGCTGCTCCTATTGCCAATATATACAAGCCAACCGCCCCGGAATCACTAATGAGTAAAGAAGAGGTTTCTAGATTACCTGATGTTGTTTATACGAAGAGGGAGAACCCTGAACTTCGTGTTAAGGAACTTAAATTTGAAAATGGGGTAAAGGTAGTGTTGCAAAATGTAGATAGTACACCAGATAAGGTCCTGGTGCATGGTTTTAGCCCCAAAGGAATTTCATGTTTTTCCAAAGACGAGTATTGTTCTGCGGTTTTTGCTCCTACTATTTTCAACTATTCTGGGGTAGGAAGGTGGAACAAGTTCGAATTAGAGCAGTTTTTTGCTGAGACCAGTTTTCCTTACGGCATTGAGCACTATATCGATTATGCGACAAGCGGGATAAAAGGGGAAGCCACTTTGTCCGATTTGGAAGATTTATTACAACTTATATACTTATATTTTACGGCTCCCAGAAAAGATACAAAAACCTTTACAAGATGGAAGAATGAGGAAAAGGAAATGTATTTGCACCGACAAAGTGGTGTTTTAAACTTTGATATGAAGGATAAATTAATAACTTCCATAGCTAAGGACAGTACAATTGTGACGCCTGGTGGAACGCGACGTTTTAAAAGTTCAAAAGGGATAGGTTTGGATGAGGCTTATCAAGCTTACAAGAATATTTATGGAAATGCCCGTAATTTTACTTTTTTGATTAGTGGTAAATATCCTGAAGAAAAGATAATTTATTTGCTAACCAAATATTTGGGGAATTTACCTGGTGATGATAAGTCAATAGATTGTCTACCACCAGTTTTACCTAGGGAAATTCATAAAGTATCGTTGTATAAGGAAATGACACCAGAAGAAGGATTGGATAATGCCAAGATAAGGTGGTGGTATGTATGGCCTATGGATACCTCCTATAATTGGCAAGAGGATATTAAGTTGGATTTCTTAGGCCGCGTGATAATGCGGGAAGTACAAAATATACGTGATGTTAAAAAGCGTGGTGTATATATAGCTTATGCTGGTAAACAGAATATGTCCTCTTTACAATGGAGTACAATCTCAATAAATGTCGATTGTACAACAGAAGAATGGGGGCTGGTACTGGGGGATATGGAAGAAATAGAGAGAGAGTTAAAAGAAAAGAAATTAACGACAGATATGTTTAATATAGTAGCCCGATGGCTTATAGAAAAATACCAAGCAGCTATAGCTAATGATAATGTTCAGGAAAAATCCAAGAAGTTATATCAATACTATCGCCATGGGGAAAACATTGTAACTATAGAAGAGGTATTGAATTATATACAATCTCTTACTCGCGAAGATATTCTAAAGACAGCTAAGAAGTATTTAAAAGAACAATACCGTTCTGAATATATAGCAAAAAGTAAAATGGTAGATACACCGTAAACAAAATTGTTGTAATAAAAAACCCTGGGAAAAACATTTTCCCAGGGTTTTTTTTAACAGAATTAATCAGGAATAACAATTGGAGGCACCTCATTAGTTTTTAACGGTGTAGAAAAACTGGAATCGTCATATACCTGATATGGTCCTTCTTCGGGGGCCAGGCTTTCTATAATTACCTCACACTGGTTTGACAGTTGTTCATTAACTTCACAATTAACTTGTGTTTGTAATTCATAGGGAGTTCCATCTTGTAGTTCGACAAAGAGCCCTGTATTCATAGCTGAGAACACAGATGCAAAAGACAATCCGACAGAACACAAGATAGCCATTACCGGCAAAATAAACTTAAACTTTTTCATGGTTGAAAATATTAATAGGTTAATAAAAGTTGCTTACTCTTTTTCTACAGGTTTTCAGCTTACCCCTGCTTCTGTTGCAACAAGAAGTTTTTAATAATATGGGTGTAAACCCATCTACTTTTAATGTTTTAAAAGAGTTGTGTTGGTTAAGGAGGTATTTGTATTATTTCTTCTGTGTAATAAAATACCTGTCAATGCCAGTAAAGTAAAACAAACATTGAAAATCAAATGTTCTCCCCAGTCAAGGCTGGAAATAACACCACCACAGGAACAAGGCCTATTGGGACTAAATACAAGAATCCCACCAACGTAAACAGTAAACAGGCACATAAGTATAAATGCGCCATATAATCCCTTTAATCTGGTTTTTGGAAAAGCAATACATAAGGCGATTATGATTTCTACAATGGGTATAAACGAAGATATAAAGGAAATTAAGGATTTATCTTCAAATAGCGGACTATTAATTAAACTATAATAAAATTGAGTGTGATCCAATAGCTTTGTCATACCTGTATACATAAAGAGTATCACCAGAAGAAAAGCTATAATTTCCATGAAAATTTTGCGATATCTAACTATGTAATTTGATATTGAATTTTTCATTTTCGGGGTAGATTTCAGGTTGTTTTTTTATAGTACTCGGTTTAGTGGTTTGTGAGTTTTGGAGTTCGGGTTTTTTGATCGTTTTTTATAACGCATCAACTCAGAAACTCCGAACTCCGAAACTTTATATAAAGGTTGGTTAGTTTTTTAGTTGGTGAATTGACGGTTCCGAAGTTTTCGGGGGTGTTTGGTTTTTGTCTTAATAACCGGATAACTTATCAACTCATCATTCAATCTTCCGTTCAATCCAAAGAACAAGGTGTCACAAAACCCGGAGTCCGGAGGCAGGGCTTCATTATCCGTAACTCACTTCAGGGCCGTTCCGAACTCCCGGCTTGTAACCCCAAAAACTCTTGTCGGTCTGTTTTTGCAAAAAGGGTCATAATTGTTGGTTTTTAACTATTGTAAAGTTCCGGAATGAAAAATTGAAAAGTTTCCTAATTTCACAGTTTTTTGTTCCTAATTCCGCAGTTTTTATTCCTAATTCTGCAATTTCCGGTGTTTTTTGCCGCCACTAATACACTAATTGTTTTTTGTTTTATTGCCTTTCGGCAATGATGCCGTAAACAAGTTTGCCGGTTAACTTTTAGTATATTTTTGTATAAAACATTCATGAACCTGTGCCCCGTTTTCCTGAGGTACTAATGCACTGATCGTTTCTGGTTTGTGTTGCATCGGGCAATAATATGCGGATAACCCCGGTTATACTTCCCCGTAGAAAAACAGTCGTGTCTTTGTGGCCCGCTATTGCCGGATCTCGCCCGGAGTACATTTGTATTTCAGACGGAAGGCGCGGTAAAAGCTGGAGGACACCTTGTAACCGGTAGACATGGCAATCTCCCTTATGGACATGTCGGTATGCCGTATCAGGTGCATGGCGCGTTCCAGCCGTTTTTCGGTGTAGTATTTATAGATAGACAGGTTAAAGTGTTTCTTAAAACCGTCCCGCAACTTTTCCCGGTTAATGCCGAAATTCCGGGCAATTTTGTTAACGGGGGGCAGGGGCTCTTCGAGGTTTTCACAAATGTATTCGCCCACTTCCCGGATGATCTTCTTCTCGGAATCTTCCATGTCCGGAAGCGGAATGTGGTTACCGGTCTCCTGCGGACCGGAAGGGATCTTCTCCAGGAGGTCTTCCAGTGCGGTGTGCCGCTTCCGCATCTTAACGGAAGTGATACAGGTCACATCGGCATCCCGGAGCCGGGTAAGGCTGCAATGGGCGGGAACTTCCTCCCATTTGTGGACATTAAAGGTAAGTTTGTCGTGAAAGATCAGCGAAGGGTTTTGCAGCAGTTTTTCCTTCAGGTATTGCCAGTAGTCCTGTGAAGTTTCGGTGAGAATCCCGGTAAAGGGCTGCCCCGTGAGTTCTTCCGGGTTCCGGTCCAGGATCTGCAGGGCAATATCGTTGACGGTTTCTATCCGGAAATCCCTGTCGAGGATAAAGGTGAGCATGGAATAATGGGAATCCCTGCCACCGTTCATAAATTCCCGGCCTTCCACGTTTTCGGATATGGTGTTAATAAGCGTGGCCAGGGTATCGTATTCGTTATTGATACCGGATTTTTTCAACCGATAAGCATAATTTCCGTAGGCTATTTCGGTGAGTACGTGAAACAGACCTTCCATCTGGTCTTTGTCCATATTCAGTTTCATGGCTTTTCAGGGGTTGCATGTTGTGTAGTGGTTGTATGGCAATTCATATGAACGCACTTGCCCCGAAAAAGAAGCCGTGAGCACCGGAGAAGGTTTTATCTGTGCTATGGAAATCTCCGGTTGTTTGGTAGAGGCATGCTCACGGCTACTAACACGGGCAAGGGAGAGAAAATTAACTGTTGTGTCAATGCTGTGGATTCCGGTCCGGGGGCTTAGCGCCATGCCCGGGAAAAGGGCAGATGGTGGCGCCGGGCAATATATCCCGGAAGGCCGGGGACAAAAAGGCGGTATTTCGGGCGGGGTATGTGGCATTGGGGCAGGTTGTTAGATTGTTCGCTAATCCATGATTTTATATTTGTACAGGTTCGTTTTGCGCATTTTGACCTGAAAAGTTCTGTTGATGTTTCGTATTGTAAATGTACAAGGTTCATTTTGAGATCGCTTATCTGAGAAGGATTTTCACTTATCTGTAAGGGATTTTTTATATTTTTCGTTGTTGTTTTTGCCACGGATACACGAATGTTGTTTGTTTTTTCCTTATATAATTGCCCTGAAGGCTCCTCCCTTGTGTCGCAGTAGGGTTTGAAATCCCGGGTTCTGTAGAACCTCCTGTTCCGAAACTAAAAACTATGGACCACTAATATTTTTCCGGTATTTTAAAAGCGGTAGCTACAGTTTCCGGACTGTCGGGTTATTGCATGTTGACCGAATAACGCAATCCGCTTAATGATATACGGCATCGGAAGTGTAACTACAGGAACTTTAATTTTCGCATCAATATTTTCGAGGATGCTTCCAGGTCGATGTCCGAGCGACGGTTGTTCCGGTAATGCATTTTCATCCTTCTGAAATATTCCCTGTGGTGGGGCGATGCGGAATACCACCGGTCGAAAACAGCCTTTTCTTCCCTGCTGAGGGAATGGTGCAGTTTTTTGTAAAGGAGCATATATTCCATTTGTTTTGTGTTACATGAAACCCTGAATAGCAATTCCTGTTCCTTTTCATAATAGCGTTTTAAGGACAAGATAGCTGTAACGGATGTGTATTAAAAAAGGAAATCCGTAAAACACCTGAATTTAGCAGCTAACATTAACAATTACTTATCTGAGAAGGATTATTTCTTATCTGAGAGGGATTATTTTGGGTGTAATTTGATTTTTAGCGGTTAAAAGCGTCCGTTGTGGCGGTTTGACAAAAAGCTTGTTGCAAACGCCGGATTTTAACCGTGGGGAAAAAGAGCCACGAATACACGAATGTTTTATGTGGAGGAATGTTCGGAGCCTGTACAGGTAGGGAAGGGCACAAGCTCCAAAAATAATCCGTGTATTCGTGGTTCAAAAAATAAATACTTACCGCCGTATAAACCTTTTGGTATGCTGTACCCCGTTCACATCCATCCGAAGGATGTAGATGCCGTTCCCGAGGCGCGATACATCTATTTGCTCGCCGGGTTTTACGGTACGGGGAGGGACGACCGTGCGGCCTGTCATATCGTGGATGGAAATACGGGCGTTTTCCGCATCAAATCGGGCCTGTATGACCCCGGAGGAAGGATTCGGGTAGAGGATACTGCTGTTTTCCGGCTCTTCTGTTCCCTCCTTTTGCAGGGCAGAGGCCGTGGACTGCTGTACAATACGCCACCAGTTGATGTTCCATCCGCCGCTCTGTGCATATATACCGAAGTCATGAGTGCCGGCGTCGATATATACTGTTTGGGAAATGGTGGTCCAGTTTTGCCATCCGCCGGTGGACGGGATGTTGGCGGTTCCGAGTACGGTAGCCCCTGCATTGAGGTCCAGTGACAGTTGTCCGCCCCCGCTTTCGCTGGCCACGCGGTATTCAATGGTATAGTTACCGGAAGCGGGAATGTTTATGGAACTGTAGGCCATCCAGTCGCCCGTTTCGATATAGCCTACATTCAGTCCGCCACCGGAATCCGTAGTGGTTTCGGTCTGTACGCCGCTCATGCTGCTGTAATTTTCTGCTTCTATATGTTGTGAAAAACCATCATTTCCGCCTCCGCCATCACCGTTGCGTTGGTATACCCGGACGTAATCGACATACATATTGGCCGGAAAAGCGCTGTTATCCACTTCAAACCCGGGCCAGTTGCCCCCGACGGCCATGTTGAGCAGGAGGAAAAAGTTTTCGTGAAATTCATGGGTACCGTTAATACCGTTGCTGATATCGGCCTCGTGATATTGCTGTCCGTCCAGAAACCATCGTATGTAGTTTTCATCCCATTCCACCGAATAGACGTGATAGGCCGTGACATCTGCCGGGGTATCCCCGCCATAGTTGGCATAGCTGGCGTTATGGTCTTCCCAGTGCATGGTACCGTGTATGTTGGGCGAGGTATTGATATGTTCCATTACATCGATCTCCCCGCAGGCAGGCCAGCCGACGGAGGTTATGTTGTTGCCCAGCATCCAGAAAGCGGGCCAGAGTCCTGTTGCCGAAGGCAGGGCGATACGGGCTTCGATCTTTCCGTATTTAAAGGATTTCAGCCCCTGTGTTTTCATCCGGGCCGAGGTGTAATTGAATCCTCCCACACTTTCCCGGCGGGCGGTAATGACCAGTTGGTCGTTTTGTACGGAAGCATTTTGCTGACGGTAGTATTGCAGTTCGTTGTTGCCCCATCCGGAGTTGCCGTTGCCCGTTTCAAACACCCAGTCCGGCCCGATGCTGCCGTTAAACTCGTCCTGCCATACCAGTTGCCAGTCCTGGCTGTTGTCAGCTTCCGTATCGCTGTTGTCCCCGAAACCGATCACCACTTTTTCCGGGTTGGGGGTATGAACGGAAGAGGAGTAATCCCATACGTCGTCATAGGGAAATCCGTAGGAAAGCCGGTCGATACTGATCCCCTGCTGATGCCAGAATTTGGCATAATGGTTACAGGGCGATTGTTGGTAGTATTCCGAAGCATCCGACCAGTCCTGCAGGCCTGCGTTCGGGGTGGTAACATCAATAACATGCCTGTTGAGGGCAGCGCATAACTGTGCCTGGACCAGCTTGTCCGTAGTGCCGTCCTGTACAGCCATGTCCAGCACCCCCTTACCTTCAAAAACTTCCTGCGTGGTAGGTCTGCGGGTAATGATGGCCGTACGGCCTTCGAAGCCCCCGGAAACAGCCTGCATGACCAGTTGTTCGCCCTGCACCCTGCCTTGCCATATCCCGGCATCACCGGAATCAAAAATAAGATCTTCATTGCCATACTTGGCCCATACGGCATCGACATAGGGTTTCATGTAATTTACATAAGGTCCGGGGGTAGGCATGGTGCCCACACTACCGTCTGCAAAGTCCGCGATCTTTCCCGGAGCGATGATTTCCCCGGCTTCGGTGTCGAGACAGCCCTGGAATTCCACAGGGACACCGGAAGGAAAAGCAGAAAGCACTTCTTCATGTGTAGCCTGTTCCCCCACTTTTTTATAATATCCGTCACTGCCGTAGAGCTCCATGGTCAACGGATACTGATAGGAATCCACCCGGGTAGGATTGCCGAAAAAACCGTATTCGTCATTAGTGAGTTCGATGATCTCATATTTGATCCCTGTGTTCGGGTCGGTGGGATTGGTATAGCTGGGCGAGGCGTATCCCCTTTGACTCCCTGAAGCCCCGAAAAAATACAGGTACAACGGACTACCGATGGCAATAAACACCCGGCATCCCTGAATGGGAGGGATAGTGACGGTACGGTTTGGGATATCACTGAGCCGGGTAAAACAGTCGGCATATTTACCGTCTCCGCCCGGTCCGGCGTTACCGGCTATAACGGGCCCCTGCATGGTGTTGTAAACCGGGTCCATGGGAAGGGTGGTCCCATTGGCCGCATTAACCCACACATGCTGGCTGGGAGTGGCAAGGTCTTCTCCGACAATAGCTATGTAAAGTTCGCCGTCAGGATAGGGGGAGTGGTTGTTAATGGTGAATGGAACGGAGGTTTGTGCCCATATAAAGGTACAGGGCAGCAATAGCATAATAACAATGTGGAATAGTGTTTTTTTCATGATGTAAGATTTAGGGTTTTTTAGTTGTGATTGTGATTCCCCATGATATGGGAAAGAGGTGTTTTTTGCCACGGATACACGAATGTTTTTTGGGGTACCTGGTCGGTAACCTGTTTTAATTTTGTAGGTACTACGTACCCTACCGGTGCCCGTTTGCAATAAATATCTCGTTTATTCTATATCGGTATTTGAAATGCCTGATAATATTTACCAAACGACCTGTTAAGCCCGGCGCTCGTTTCCGCTGCGTTCAAACGAGTGCCAGACCTGGATTAATGTTTTATTACCGGAATGGTCCGGGGTTTTTCCCGGTTACTGCGGATTTTCAGGAAATAGATCCCCGGCGCGAGGCGTGAACCGTTAATCGTAAACTGATGTTTGCCTTTTTGCAGGAATTCGTCGTGTAGCCTTTTGACAAGTCTTCCCGTTCTGTTGTACAGCAGGATTTCGGTTCTGCCGTTTTCGGTAATATCTACATCCAGTGTAGCAGTACCCGAAAAGGGATTGGGATAGAGTACGGCCCCGGACATTCCCGAAGTGTTAGTGGAGGATATTTTTGCAGCGGTTGTTCCGTTACACGGACCGAGATATTCCCATACGTCCCATTCGCCGGAATGCGTTTCAGGGTCTTCGTTGAGTGTCCACCATTTTGCGCGGTACAGTCCGCCGTTGTGCGAAACCTGGTCGTCGGCCACATAGGTGGTACCGGCATCCCAGGCCGGAGCCGAACAACCGGAAACCGAAGCGGCGGTAACGGTAACCTGTGCATTGCCCGTATTACCGTCGTTGTCCGTAGCTGTGACCTTAATGGTATAGTTCCCGTCTGCGGGCGGTGTCCAGGACGCGGTATAAGTTCCCGATCCGGAGGCTGTGAGTGTCTGTCCGTTTACTTCAAAAACAACTTCTGTAATACTGCCGTCGTCGCTGGCGGTGGCGGTAAGGGTAACGGCCTCTCCCGTGGTTAGGGTACTTCCGTTTGGCGGATTTGTAAGAGACACACTGGGAGCGCCGTTGTCCTGGCAGTCACCGGGCGCTTCATCGTGAATGGCATTGAGCAGGGATATGGAAATGTTGTCATTGGTATCGTGTGACAGTTCCCATATCATAATCCCGGAAGCCCTGTCGGCTGCCAGTCGGGTTTTTTGTCGTATGGTGGTGATACCGTTGTAATAATCCCCGTTATAGGTATCGCTGTACGGATCGGCCCCGTTGGTCACAAGCTGGCGGTATGAACTCCATGAAGGTCTGGCGTAAAAAGGCACTCCCAGTACTGCTTTGGAAGCGGGAAGCCCTTTGCCCAGCCAGTAGTCCAGTGTTTCCACGGCATAACTGTAGGGCGAGTGCGTTGCTCCGCTGCCACCGTCATAGGCCATAAGGTTGAGGAAATCCACATGCGGGAAGACTTCGGGCAGAATACCGTCTGCATAATAGCCTACCGCAGCCACTGCGGCAGTAAGGAGTTTTCCGTTGTTGTGCATCACTTCCCCCAGCTTTTGCATCATGGCCGCATAGTTTTGCGGCTGGTTACCCTCACGGGGATATTCCCAGTCGATGTCAACTCCGTCCAGGTTGTACTGGTTGACAAGGGCGAGCAGGTTGTCTGCAAAATTCTGCCGGGCCGTGGCACTGGCTGCCAGCGTTTCGAATCCCGGGTTGTTGAGGTCGGTCCACCCGCCAACGGCAATCATCACCTTAACACCATTGGCATGGGCGCCGGAGACAATTTGCTGAAGCTTTCCCGGATTTTCGATAGCCGTAAGGCTTCCGTCACCGGAGGCCCGGGGATTGATAAAGGCATATATGATATGTGTAAGCTTATCGTACTGTATCTCGGCAGCGGTGCCCTGCCAGGAAGGCATGTAACCTACAATGCGGAAGTTGTCCGGGCAGGCAGAAGCGGCTTTTACCGATATGGCAATACTTTCCGAAGTTGCCGTATTCCCGCTATCGCCGGTGGCAATAACCTTAATGTTGTAACTGCCTTCGGGAACGTTGTTCCAGGTAAAGCTGTACGGGGCTTCGGTATCTTCACCCAGTTTGTCTTCCCCGTTAAAAAATTCCACCCCGGTGATGGTACCTCCCGAGGCCGAAGCTTCGATGGTAATGTTCTCCCCGGCATCAAAAACGGTTCCGTCTTCCGGGGATGTAATGCGTGCCGAAGGAAGTGTACTCCCGTCCCCGGCAAAGGCTTCGTTGACCGTATTTATAAGGGGAGAGGCCATGGAAGACCAGCGTTTCAGTTTATTGCCGAAGTTTTCGGACGTACCGTCGAATTCCAAGTCGCCGAAAACGGTCCATACAATGGCCCCGCCCAAGTTATTGTCTACAATAAACTGTGATTTGAGCGCAATGGACTCTTCGTCGTCATAACTCAGAAAATAGTTGTCTTTGGTCAGGTAAGGTACTTTGGCCTGATCGTCCCAGTGCCGGGTCCAGCCCCCGGTATTGATGGCCTGTTGTTTAATATAAAAGTGGTTGGGTGTGCCGTCGTAAACGTCCCTGGGCCAGTTTACAAAATCTGCTGCCGTAACAACCGGACCGTCCGGCTGTACGGTTTCATTCCTTTTTTTGGTGGTGACATTGAGTCCGGCGCTTCCGTCGGTAACCACGCCTCTGCCGTAAAAGGGCATTCCGAAATTTATTTTGTTTTTCGGGACACCCATGGCGGTAAGGGCATCGAGTGTGGATTGCCAGTTGAAATCCGGGGCCTCGGCACCGTCATAGGCGTACAGGGGAGAATTGTGCCCCGCGATATCCGACCAGCCTCCGTTGAAATCGTAGGTCATAAAGTTAAAATAGTCCATAACCGCAGCCAGCGCCGGCCAGTCAAATCCCTGGATCTTTTCCGGTGCGGCGGAAAAGGCAGCCGTAATGAGCTTGTCAGGGCCGATGGCGGCACGCAGTTCCTGTACCAGGGTGAGGAAGTTCCCGAAATCGGCTTCGCTTCCCGTAAAGTTCATACCGGCGTAGGGGCCCGGATACTCCCAATCAAGGTCGATCCCGTCAAACCCGGCATTGATGAGTTTCTGACAGTCGGCAATAAAGGTGGCCCTTTTTTGCGGATCGGCCGCCATTTCGGGAAAGTGCTTGCACATACTCCATCCGCCTATGGAGGCCATGACCTTTACGTCGTTTTGATGGGCGAGTTCCAGGACGCCCGGGGCGCCGTCCTCTTTATGAAGGGGCAGGGGCAGGGTGCCGCTAAGGCCCCAGTCCGGGTGTTCCCAGGTATTTCCATTGACTTCCACTACAAAACCCTGGGCTTCCGCACGGGTTTTGATATCTTCACTGATGTAATGGACCGCTTCGATCTCACCGAAGAGCAGGAGCATGTCCCAGCTGTCATATATACTGGTAAAGAATATATCCGCCGGTTCCTGGACCTCGCCTTCCTGGTGGATGTTCTTGTTTCTCAGGTCACCACTGTGCAGCGAACCGTCCACGGCCACACCGAAAAAGGAATAATTGAGCATGGTGTACTTGGAGTAGTCAATGTTAAGATGTGTGAGTGCACCGGCCGAAGGCACCCCGGCTGATGAGCTTTTCCAGGCATCCCAGTTGGTGATATAACCTATGATCTCTTTCTGATGATCGGCCGTAGTGGCATTTCCGCCTGTGTTTACCTGTGCACGAACGGATAGGGCATTAACGAATGTAAAACATACGACAAGAGGGGTGACCCACTTCCGGAGAAGAGGCTTGAGTAGGTGTGATTTCATGATTTAAGGGTATTTGTGTTTCGATATATAATAATTTTATAGCAAATTCTTACAGTTAAAAGCATTAAAAAGTTACAAATAAATATGCTAATCGTGCAATTTTTTTAGCTGAACTACATCAAATTATAGCTAAACGGGGTATATTTATACACAAGGCACATTCAATAAATTGTAAATTAGTGTATTGTGTTTTTAATGTGCTCGACCATCATTATCGGAAGAGAACGCCGAAAGTGTTTTAAGGTTTTGAAAACCAGTCGTAATATCTGGAATTATATATACATGAAAGTACAGGACAGTGCTTGTTATACAATACCCTAATTTTGTATGTGTACAAAATACATTATTACGTTGAGGTATTCTGATTTTACATATGGGCTGTATATCCTGCTGATTTCATCCCTGTTACCACTTACTGCAATTGGTCAGGCAAAAATATGGGTGTCTGTTTCCGGGGACGACAATGCTCCGGGAACCGCAGAAGCCCCGGTTGCTACGGTACATACGGCCGTAAGAAAAGCACGGGAATTGAGAAGGTTGTCCGATCCGAACGTAAGGAAAGGGATAGCTATTGTAGTAAGGGACGGAAAATATGTTTTTGACGAACCTTTGCTCATCCATCCTGAAGATTCCGGTACCGAAGAAGGACCTACAACTGTTGTAGCGGCCCCGGGAGCATCCCCGGTGTTCTCGGGAGGGATACAAGTAAACGGATGGCAAAAGCTTTCCGGTAAAATAAAACGGATACCCGAAAAGGCACAGGGCAAACTCTGGGTAACGGATATTCCTACCCGCTGGGGACAACAGCTCGATTTCCGGCAACTTTGGGTAAACGGTAAGAAAGCGAGAAGGGCCTCGAATTTCCACCCTACCGGGCTGGACAGGATACTTTCTGTAGATAAAGACAAGGAGGAAATGTGGATCCCGGCGCCCCGGGAAAAATTTGCGGATACGGACAGACTGGAATTTGTAATACACCAATGGTGGGCCATAGCGAATCTCAGGATTAAATCGCTGAAAGTTGCGGGAGACAGTGCGAGGGTAACATTTTACCAACCCGAAAGCCGTATAGAATTCGAACATCCCTGGCCGGCCCCTTTTATCGATGAAAAGAACGAATACAACGGGAACTCCGCCTTTTATTTCACCGGAGTTCCCGAACTGCTCGACGAACCGGGGGAATGGTGTCTGGACAAAAAAGCGGGCAAGCTGTACTACTGGCCGGGAAAGGGAGAAAACATGCAGGATGCCCAAATTTTTGCCCCGTTTATGCAATCGATTACTAAAATTACGGGTACGCCAGACCGCCCCGTATCACATATCGGTTTTAAAGGGATAACCTTTGCGCATACCACCTGGTTACGGCCTTCAGAAAAGGGGCATGTTCCCCTGCAGGCCGGGTTTTATATTCTCGATGCCTATAAGCTGGAAAAACCGGGAACCCCGGACAAGGCCGCCCTGGAAAACCAGGCCTGGATCGGGCGGCAACCTGCCGGGATGGAAGTGCGGTATGCCCGTAACATTACGGTAGAACGGTGTCGTTTTACCCATATGGCCGCTACCGGGATCGATCTTGTTACGGGAGTAAGCCATAGCCGGATAGAAGGCAATGTATTCCGCGATATCGGCGGAACGGGGATACAGGCTGGCTTTTTCGGGGATGCCGGTTTTGAGGCCCACCTGCCTTATAACCCTTCCGGTCGCCGCGAACTTGTTCGCCATATACGGATAGCCAACAATCTGGTCGCCGATGCCACCAACGAAGACTGGGGCTGTGTGGGGATCAGCGTGGGTTACGCACAGGATGTTGCCATAGTGCACAACGAGATCAGGGATGTCAATTATTCCGGGATATGTGTGGGCTGGGGATGGACAAAAACCGTAAATGCATCCAGGAACAACCTGGTGCATGCGAACAGGATACACCGTTTTGCCAGGCAAATGTACGATGTGGGAGGCGTATACACCCTGTCGGCCCAGCCCGATACGGAGATCAGTGAGAATGCGATTTACGATTTAATGAAAGCCCCCTATGCCCATATACCGGACCATTACCAGTATATCTACCTGGACGAAGGCTCGTCCTATATCAGGATAAAAGACAACTGGACGGAAAAGGACAAGTTCTTTTCCAACACCCCCGGCCCCGGCAACGAGTGGAAGAACAACGGCCCGGACGTATCCGGAGAGATCCGCGAAAAAGCAGGTATAGAACTGGCCTTCCGTGACATCCTAAAAGAATAAACACAGTTAAAAAGATAAATTTTCTCCCCTTGAGGGGAGATGCCGCAGGCAGAGGGGTGTCCCCCGGAAAGAAAAAACAAACCCGCAGATAAAAAAACGATAAAAAAGACGTCACCCGAAAAACAACACAAACCAACCTGTAAACACAATGACAAATAACAAAAAATTAAAACTCGGCATACTCGGGCTCGGAGAAGGACGCAGCACCATGCATGCCGCCTTGTCAAGTGCTGAAATAGAATTAATACAGGTGTGTGATCTGAACCCGGACCTGTGCAGGCAAAGATCGGAAGAACTCGGTTTCGGCAATTATACCACGGACTACGACGCGATGCTCAGCAATCCGGAAATAGAAGCCATAGCCATTTATACCCCCGATCATTTGCATGCCACACATATAAAAATGGCCATGGAAGCCGGAAAGCACGTAGTGTGTACAAAACCCCTGCTCGACGACCTGCAAGATGCTGCCGGATTGTTAAAACTTCAACAAGAAAAAGGACTGAAACTGTTTGTAGGACAAAGCAGCCGTTTTTTCGAACCCATGAAAAGGCAGCGCAAGGATTATGATGAAGGACTTATCGGTAAACTCACCACCGTAGAAGCCTATTACCATGCCGACCATCGCTGGTTTTTGTCCAAACCCTGGGCACTGGAACCGTCGTTTAAGTGGCTCTATGGCGGTCTTAGTCACCCTGTGGATTTTATACGCTGGTATCTTCCCGACATAGAAGAAGTTATGGGGTACGGTATGTTAAGCGCCAACGGAAAAAGAGGCGGGTTAAAAAATCCGGATACCATGCATTTTGTATTTCGTGCTGCAGACGGACGGATCGCCCGGGTGTCCGGGGCGTATACAGGCCCCGTTCAGCCGGTGACAAGGGACAGTGAAATGAGTTGTATCCTGCGTGGAACCGAAGGCTGTAGCCAGGGCGATTATATGGACCTGCGTTACGCGATAACCGACAGGGAAGGAGAAGAACGTATCATCACCTGGGAACACAAACTGAAGTATTATTTCCCTTTTGAAGGTAAGAGCCACCACGCAGGTGAATACCGCAACTATCTTGAATATTTTACCCGCTGCATCCGGGAGGACCGCCCTGCCTATCCCGATTTAAGAGAAGGAATAGGCACCGTAGCCCTGCTGAAAGCCATGGAACGATCCCTGCAAACCGGAAAACCCGAAAAAGTAAAAATCATACTGAAAGAATACGGCTTGGAAGAAAAAGACTAATGATCTCCTGCCCCCCTGTGTCCCCCCTAAAGGAGGGAACCATAGGTCCTTTTAATAGCGATAAAGTTCCCCCTTTAGGGGGGACACAGGGGGGTAACAGGGAAGATGAAAAAAACTTAAACAAAAAACCCGAAATCGGCAACCGAAAAACCTGCAAACCGACCAGATCATGAAAATTTACGACAAACTACAACCCCTGGATTTCACTGTAGTAGGCCTCTACCTCCTGGTAGTTATCGGTATCGGTGCCTGGGTGAGTTTCCGGAAAAGACCCGGTGCGGGCGAGAATATGTTCCTCGCCGGCAATTCCCTGCGGTGGCCGGGTATCGGTTTTACGATGTGGGGCACCAATGTAGGGCCTTCCATGCTTATTGCATCGGCCAGTATCGGGTTTACTACCGGGGTGGTGGCCGGGAATTTTGCCTGGTATGCCTTCGTGTTCATCTTTCTGCTCGCCGCTGTTTTTGCCCCGCGTTATCTCGGGGCAGGAACGCAGACACTGCCGGGTTATATGGGACAGAAGTTTGGCGATTCTACCCGGAATATCTTAGCCTGGTATACCTTGATCACCATTCTGGTCAGTTGGTTGTCGCTCACCCTTTTTGCCGGGGGGATACTCATCCGGCAGATACTGGGGCTTCCCATGTTAGTGTCCATTATGGTACTGCTGGCCATTGCCGCTTTTTTTACCATTGCAGGCGGACTGAAAACCATTGCCTATACCAACGTGTTCCAGATGATACTGCTTATTCTCGTGTCACTGGCCTTAACATTGACCGGACTGGATAAGGCCGGAGGCATCAGTACCCTGAAAACCGCAACACCCGCGGAATACTGGAACCTTTTCCTGCCTTCGGATAATGAAGCGTATCCCTGGCCGGCCATTTTACTGGGCTATCCCGTAATGGGCGTATGGTTCTGGTGTACGGACCAGTCGATGGTACAGTCCGTTTTAGGGGCGAAAAACCTGAAACAGGGACAACTGGGGGCCAATTTTACCGGGTGGCTCAAAATACTCGACGTACCGTTGTTTATCCTTCCCGGGATACTCTGCTATGTGCTTTTCCCGTCACTGGATGACCCGGACAAAGCTTATATGACCATGGTTACGGAACTCTTCCCCCCGGGGATGCAGGGCCTGGTCATGGCAGTACTTATCGCGGCTTTGGTAAGCACGGTAGACTCGGCCCTGAATGCACTCAGCACCGTATTCACCATGGATATCTATGTAAAGAAATACAAATCGGATGCAGGCAGGAAGGAGATCAGGAAAACAGGACACCGGGTCACCCTTGCCGGGGCGGCCGTTGCCGTTTTTATTACGCTGGCCATAGACAGCATCAAAGGATTGAACCTCTTTGATGTTTTCCAGTCCGTACTCGGGTTTATAGCCCCGCCCATGACCACCGTGTTCCTGTTTGGCGTATTGTGGAAAAGGACCACGGCAAAAGCTGTCAATACGGTGCTTATATGGGGAACAGCCCTGAGCATGGGGACCGGGATCTTTTACCTGTGGGTATTCCCCGCGGAAGGCCATGGTTTCTGGCCGCATTTCCTGTTGTTGTCGTTTTACCTTTTTATCCTTCTGTCCGTATTGATCGTGGGAATCTCCCTCGCTACCGGGAAGAAAGAAGAAATAGGCAAAGAAGAGGAAAAAACAATCCCCCCGATACGGGGCAAAGTAAAATGGCTATGGGGCATCCTGGCGCTTGTCATGATAATCCTGTACCTTTTGTTCAACGGTAATGAATAAAGATAAATATTGTCCCCCTTGAGGCGATGTGCTGAGCGTAGTCGAAGTAGGGGACCAAGGGGAGTGTCCCCCCAAAAAAATAAACCCAAAAAATTATGACCAACAAAAAAACATACATCCTCCTCATCCTTATGATCCTCCCGATCATATCGCAGCTCCCTCAGGCCCATGCCCGGGAAAACCACCCCGGACCCACCTGGATATGGTACCCCGGCGATTACGAAATATGGCTCAGCAACAAGATGCAGGCCCGCAGAACCGAAAGGGGCGCATTTTTCCCGCCTTTATGGCGGTATTACAGCCCGTATGCACTGGTCACGTTCAATAAGGAATTTTCTGTTCCGGAAACCGATACCGTAATGATCAGGGCCGAAGGAGAATGCAAGATCCAGCTTGACGGAAAAATGTATTCCGGCGATCCGGAAAAAATGACCATCCCGCCGGGAGAACACAGCATTACGATTAAGGTGTACAACCAGGAAAAGACCCCGGCATTGTTTGTGGAAGGGCAATACCTGAAGAGTGATCCTTCCTGGAAGGTCACTTTCGAGGACAAGGAATGGATAGACGAGTCCGGCCGGGCTTCCGGGCAGTCGGGTACCGAATGGCAACAGGTCGGAAGCTGGGATTTCAACACTGCCGAAACCCTGCCTTCCGGATTCCGGCTCGCAACCCAACCGCAGTACACCGTTGCCGTACAGGAGGAAGGCGCCGGGTTTATTGCGGATTTCGGAAAGGAAACCTTCGGGTATATGAGGCTTCACGGCCTGAAGGGAAAAGGAAAAGTAAAACTGTACTACGGAGAGTCGGAAGAAGAAGCCAGGTCCGCAGAAGCCTGTGAAACCCTCGATGAAGTTGGATTTAACGGCAAACAGCCGGAAGTGTATACACTCAAGAACTCCAAAGCATTCCGCTATGTACAGGTACGTACCGAAGGAGGTATAGAACTCGACTCCGTATCCATGCAGTACGAATACCTGCCGCTGGAATACCGGGGCGAGTTTCAAAGTTCGGACGATCTCCTGAATAAAATATGGGACGTATCGGCCTATACCATGCACCTGACTACCCGTGAATTTTTTATCGACGGCATTAAGCGCGACCGCTGGATATGGTCCGGCGATGCCTACCAGAGTTACCTGATGAACTATTACCTGTTCTTCGACAACCCGTCGGTAAAACGGACCCTCTTCGCCCTGCGGGGAAAAGACCCGGTAAACAGCCATATCAACACCATCATGGACTATTCCTTTTACTGGTTCCTGGGAGTGTATGACTATTATCGCTATTCCGGTGACAAGGCGTTTATCCGCCAGGTATACCCGAGGATGGTCAGCCTGATGGATTTTTGCCTCGAAAGGCGGAATGATAACAACATGATGGAAGGTCTGCCCGGCGACTGGGTGTTCATAGACTGGGCCGACGGACTGAGCAAGAAAGGCGAAGTGAGTTTTGAACAGTTATTGCTGGCGCGAAGCCTGGAAACCATGTCGTTGTGTGCTGGGATCATGGACGATGCCGATGCTTCTTCCCGCTACAAAAAACTCGCTGCCGAATTAAAAGACGATATTTTCAGGGCATTCTGGTCCGAAGAAAAACAGGCCTTCCTGCACAATCGTGTCGATGGAAAAACGACAGACAAGATAACGCGCTACACCAATATGTTCGCCATTTTCTTCGGTTACCTGGACGAGCAGCAGGAACAGGGCGTAAAACAAAACGTACTGCTCAATGACGAAGTACAGCAGATCACCACGCCCTATATGCGTTTTTACGAACTCGAAGCCCTTTGCGAAATGGGCGAACAGGAATACGTACTGGACGAGATACGCGACTACTGGGGCGGCATGCTCGAACTCGGCGCCACTTCATTCTGGGAAAAATACGATCCGCAGGAGAAAGGCGCAGACCAGCTTGCCATGTACGGACGCCCTTTCGGAAAGAGCCTCTGCCATGCCTGGGGGGCAAGCCCGGTTTACCTGTTCGGAAAATATTACCTCGGCGTAAAACCCACTTCCCCGGGATATGCCACCTATGAAGTGAGGCCGGAGCTCGGCGGACTGAAATGGATGGAAGGAAAAGTCCCGGCCCCCGAAGGGGAAATAACGGTGTATTGCAGCCGGAATGAAATACGCGTAACCGGGGCCGGAGGTAAAGGAACACTGGTCTTTAAAAGCAGGAACGTCCCGGAATGCAGGGGAGCAAAACCCGTAAAAACGGGGGACCATATTTACCAGCTGACAATAGCCCCTGGAAAGACATACCGGGTAAAATACAAACACTTAAAGTAATGATATGATGAAGCCAATAGTTCTCTTGTACATCTTTCTTTATTTGCTTTTCCCCTTTCATGTCGATGCGCAACAGCAGAGCAGGGAAACAGAGATCCGCTACCTTTCGGGCAGGGGCTACGGGGCTACCGAAACCTGGGAATTCAAAATCTCCGGGGGAAGAAAAAGCGGGGAATGGGGAACCATTAATGTCCCTTCCGTCTGGGAGCAGGAAGGTTACGGAAAATACCAGTACGGGATTAAGTTCTACGGCAAGCCTCACCCCGAAGGCATTGCAGATGAGATAGGAGAATACAAATATGAATTCACCGTTCCCCGGGACTGGGAAAAGAAAAGGGTACGGATCGTTTTTGACGGTTCCATGACCGATACCGAAGTGAAGATCAACGGCCGTTCGGCGGGAGAGAAACACCAGGGCGCCTTTTACCGTTTTAAATACGATATTACCGACCTGCTGAAATACGGAAAGGAAAACCTGCTCGAAGTGACCGTAAGCAAGGAATCGGAGAACGGAAGCATAAACCTGGCCGAAAGAAGGGCCGATTACTGGAATTTCGGCGGTATTTTCCGTCCTGTCTTCCTCGAAGCACTTCCTTCCCGGCATATAGACCGTACGGCGATAAAGGCTGAAGCTGACGGAAGTTTTTCTGCTGATGTATTTCTGGGTAACGGAACTTCGGAACTCAAGGTCAGGGCAGTCATCATCGATGCCGAAGAAGAAAAGAAAGAGACCCTGGAAGAAGTGGTTTCCCCGGGAAGCGACCGGGTAAGGCTGTCCGGAACATTCAACGATATAAAACAGTGGACAGCCGAAACCCCGAATCTGTATCACATTGATTTTTTACTGTACGAAGGCAATACGCTTCTGCACAAGGTGTCCGACCGCTTTGGCTTCCGGACCATAGCGATCAAAAAAGGGGAGGGTATTTACGTCAACGGGCAGCGCGTACTGATGAAAGGAGTGAACCGTCACAGCTTCTGGCCGGAATCCGGGCGAACGCTCAACAGGGAACTGAACTATGCCGATGTAAAACTTATCAAAGAAATGAACATGAACGCCGTACGGCTGTCCCATTATCCCCCGGACCCGGAATTCCTCGATGCCTGTGACGAACTGGGGCTCTATGTAATGGACGAACTCGGCGGATGGCACGGACATTACGACGATGCCGTGGGAAAGAAACTGGTCCGGGAAATGGTGACCCGCGATCTCAATCATCCTTCCGTCATCTTCTGGTCCAACGGGAACGAAGGCGGCTGGAATACCAACCTCGACAACCAGTTTGAGATCTGGGACATACAGCACAGGCCCGTACTGCATCCGCAGCAGGAACTGAACGGGGTGGAAACCATGCACTACCGTTCCTATGGCGAAACACTCGAATATTTCCGGGGAGAAGAAATATTTATGCCCACGGAATTCCTGCACGGCCTGTACGACGGCGGTCACGGAGCCGGGTTGAACGATTACTGGGAAGTCATGCGAAAACACCCCCGGAGCGGCGGCGGTTACCTCTGGGTCTTTGCCGACGAAGGTATTGCCCGTACCGACCAGGACGGCCGGATAGACAACCAGGGAAATTTCGGTGCCGACGGTATCGTAGGGCCACATCACAAAAAAGAGGGGAGTTTTTATACCATAAAGGAAATATGGTCGCCTGTAGTAGTCACTAATAAAGAAAAGCTGCCCGCAGACTTCGATGGTATTTTCCAACTGGAAAACCGCTACGATTTTACCAATATCAACCGCTGTACCTTTGAATGGGAACTGGCGCGTTTCCCCGAACCGGAAGACCCGGAGAGCGGGCACAAAACCATCCGGAAAAAAACGGTTAAAGGCCCGGATATCGCTCCCCATACCTCCGGGGAGTTCCGTATCGACCTTCCGGGGGACTGGAAAAAGGCCGATGTACTTTACCTGAAAGCACTCGGCCCGCAGGGGGAAGAACTGTGGACCTGGGCCTATACCTGGAAAATAGAGGAACCGCAACCGGCAGAAAAAACAAAAGGAACGGTTTCTCTTGAAGAAACAAAAGATCATTACGAAGTAACAGCCTCGGAAACCCGGTTGCAGATAGACCGGAAAACCGGGAAACTGGTGCAGGTAATGCAATCCGGGAAAGTAATTGATATTAAGAACGGCCCCCGTTTTATCGCTGCGCGGAGAGGGGACAGGACCCTGGACGGAACCGTAGACAAAAAAGCCAAAAAAGGGGAAGACCGGATTTATAAGGAAATAGCATACGAGGAAAAATTACAGCGTATTTCGGCAGAAGAGAAGGACGGGGAAGTGATCGTCAGGGCCGATTATTTCGGGCCGCTCCGTAAAGTGATATGGACCGTAAAAGCAGACGGCACCGTGCAACTGGACTACGAATACGAATACCACGGCGTGGTGGAACTGGTCGGTGTTTCTTTCGACTATCCCGAGGAAAAAATGAAAGGGATAAAATGGCTTGGCAAAGGCCCGTATCGCGTATGGCAAAATCGTTTGCGTGGAACTGCGCTGGATGTATGGGAAAATGAATACAACGACCCTGTTCCCGGGGAATCTTTCATATACCCGGAATTCAAAGGATACTTTAACCAGTGGCAATGGGCCGTGTTCCGCACCGACCAGGGGAAAATCCGGATAAGCAATGCAAACCCGGAAACCTACCTGGGGGTATACACCCCGAGAGACGGAAGGGATGCCTTACTCTACACCCTGCCGCAAACCGGGATCGCATTCTTTGATGTCATTCCCGCCGTAAGGAACAAGGTAAACGCCACAGACCTGGTAGGACCATCATCTCAGCCACAATGGATAAAAGGAGCTAAAAAGCATACGGTATATATGAAATTTAAAGCAAATTGATAATGGGAATAAAGTTGAAAATACACGTCACTGCCAGCGAAGCGTCGGCAGTCTCCCGGCAGATATGCGCGTGCCTGTTGCTGAGCCTGTCGAAGTATTGAAGGTATGCTACCAGCCTCCATGAGATCGCCGCCCTTCGACCGGGATCAGGGCAGGCTTTCGCCTCCTTTGGTCGGTCCCGATGGCTATCGGGACTCGCGATGACACGAAAAAACTTTTGAAAATGAATAAAAACAGAACATACCGGACAATAATCCTTCTTTTTACCGGGATATTGGCCGCCTGTACCCCGAAAAATCAGAAAAAGGAGATCACCGACGAGGTCATGCAGGAAATATACGAAGAGGTCAGAACGCCTTACAAATACGGTCTGGTCATGGTGCCGCCGGACAATTCGTTGAAAATGGATTGCCCGAGTGTTTTCAGAAAAGACGGTAAATGGTATATGACCTACCTGATGTATGATGGCCGGGGCTACGAAACCTGGCTGGCCGAAAGCGATAACCTGCTGCACTGGAAAGAAAAAGGAAAGATCATGTCCTTCTCCGATACCACCGACTGGGATGTCAACCAGAAAGCCGGGTACATCGCCCTTCAGGACAACGAATGGGGAGGCAGCTATGCCTGGGAAAAATACGACGGCAAATACTGGATGAGTTATTTCGGCGGGGACAGCCGGGGTTATGAAGCCGGGATATTGTCTATTGGCATGGCTTATACCGAACAGTCCCCGACGGAAGTACACGAATGGAAACGGCTCGACAAACCCGTACTTACCCCCAAAGACAGGGACGTAAGCTGGTGGGACAACAGCACCATGTACAAAAACTCCGTGATAAGGGATGAAAACAGGGAAACCGGGCATCGTTTCATCATGTACTACAATGCCCGCGGAGACAGTATTAACCCGGCACATGGCGCCGAACGTATCGGCATGGCGGTGTCTGACGATATGAAAAACTGGGAACGGTTCGGCAAGGACCCTGTCATCAATCATCATAAGGGAATTTCAGGCGACGCCTATATTCAGCGTATCAACGATGTGTGGGTGATGTTCTACTTCGGGGCCTTCTGGAAAGACGGCGCCTTTAACCGTTTTGCCGTCTCCAACGACCTGATCCACTGGAAGGACTGGGAAGGGGAAGACCTGATCAGTTCCTCCGAGGATTATGACAACCGCTTTGCGCATAAATCGTTCGTGGTAAAGCACAACGGCGTGGTGTACCATTTCTATTGCGCCGTCAACAAAAAGGACCAGCGGGGCATAGCAGTAGCCACTTCCAGAGACATGGGAGAAAGCGATATGCATTTTGTAACACCGGACGATGAATAAATTGTTTTTCCATACCGTATTTTTCTGGCTTTCCGGGTATTGTGCATGGGCACAAACGGTAACGGGCGAACCTGCGGGAATACCCAGGCCACCGGACAAATTTGTTAACACGCCCTGGGAAGACCCATTGGTGACCAGCCTGAACAGGGATGCTGCCCGTACCACGGCCTATTCCTATAAAACAGTAGAAGACGCCCTGGAAGGAAACCGGGAAAAAAGCCGCCTGAAAATGCTCAACGGGCAGTGGGATTTCAACTATGCCCCAAACCTCGGGAAAGCACCCCGGGAATTTTACAGGACACGGATAAGCGGATGGGATAAGATCGAAGTACCGTCCAACTGGGAACTGCAGGGATACGACATTCCCATTTACAAAAGTGCCGTATATCCCTTTCGTCCCGTAAACCCGCCCTTTGTTCCCGGAGATTATAACGGCGTAGGATCGTACCAAAGAACATTTACCGTTCCGGAAGACTGGAAGGATCACAATATCACGCTGCATTTCGGCGGGGTCAGCTCGTCATTCCGGGTATGGCTTAACGGGAATTTTGTAGGCTATGGGGAAGACAGTTTTCTGCCGTCGGAATTCAATATAACACCCTATCTGAAAGAGGGCGAAAATATCCTTTCCGTACAGGTGCTGCGCTGGAGTGACGGCTCCTATCTCGAAGACCAGGACCACTGGAGGATGAGCGGCATACAGCGCGAAGTATTCCTGATGGCCGAACCTAAAATAAGAATAAAGGATTTTTTCTGGCAGGCGGAATTGGACGAAGACTATCGCGATGCCCTCTTTAAACTGCGCCCTGAAATAGAAAACCTTACGGGTGACAGTATAAAAGGGTATAAATTACAGGTGCAGCTTTATGACCCCGAGGACCGTAAGGTTTTTGCCCGGCCGATGGAAAAGGATGTGGAGGATATCCTCAACGAAAGCTATCCCAGGCTGGACAATGTCAGATTCGGAATGTTCGAAGCGGAGGTAAACAACCCGATGAAGTGGAGTACCGGACATCCCAGCCTGTACACCCTGCTGCTGATCCTCCGGAATCCGTCCGGGGAGATCGAAGAGGTCAAAAGCAGTAAAGTAGGCTTCCGGTCGGTGGAGTTTTCCAAATCAAACGGCAAACTGCTTATCAATGGTAAGGAGACCTATGTATACGGCATAAACCGCCACGATCATCACCCGGTACGCGGAAAGGCGCTCACACGAAAAGATATTGAAGAAGACGTAAAGACCATAAAACAGTTCAATTTTAACTTTATCCGAACCAGTCATTACCCCAATGATCCGTATTTCTACGAACTGTGCGACCGTTACGGCATCATGGTGATGGACGAAGCCAACCTGGAAACCCACGGACTGGGCGGAAAACTGGCCAACGATACCCGCTGGCTGCATGCCCACATGGAACGCCTCACCCGTATGGTACAGCGCGATAAGAACCACCCTTCCGTAGTGATGTGGAGCCTGGGCAACGAAGCCGGGAACGGCCCTGCCTATGCCGCGATGGCCGGCTGGGTACACGATTTTGACCTTACGCGCCCCGTACATTACGAACCCGCACAAGGCAACCCGGCTATGGACGGATATCTGCCCCCCGGTCATCCCGATTATCCGAAAGATCACGCGCACAGAATAGAGAATCCCACCGACGAACCTTTTGTAGACATGGTAAGCCGGTTCTATCCCGGGCTGTTCACGCCCAAACTGCTGGTTGACCGGAAAGCAGACACCCGGCCGATCATTTTTGTGGAATACGCCCATTCCATGGGGAACTCCACCGGGAACCTGAAGGAGATGTGGGACGAGTTCCGGTCCTTACCGAGGGTCATGGGCGGATGTATCTGGGACTTCAAGGACCAGGGTCTGCTGAAAACCGATTCCGTAAGCGGGAAGGAGTTCTATGCCTACGGGGGCGATTTCGGTGAAAAGCTGCACGACGGGAATTTCAATATCAACGGTATTGCCGCCTCCGACGGCAGGCCCAAAGCAGCCATGTACGAATGCAAATGGATCTTTCAGCCCGTAGGGAGCCGGCTTGCGGACGATTTAAAGATCCGGGTTAAAAACCGCCACCCGGATAAATCGCTGGAAACATATATCCCCGTGCTGCAACTCCTGGAAAACGGAGAACAGGTATGGACAAAAGAATGTAAACCCTTCCCCCTGCAGGCCGGGAAAGACACGCTTTTGAACATGGCTCCCTACCTGCCCGAATTAAAAGAGGGTCCCGAATACCTTCTGAATATCTCCTTCCGGCTTTCCGAAGACCGGGAATGGGCCCCGAAAGGCCATGAAGTGGCCT
The DNA here is from genome assembly GCF_021183825.1 of Sinomicrobium kalidii. Lineage (GTDB taxonomy): Bacteria > Bacteroidota > Bacteroidia > Flavobacteriales > Flavobacteriaceae > Sinomicrobium > Sinomicrobium kalidii. The sequence continues at coordinate 4,700,129 of NZ_CP089211.1, forward strand.
CCGACCAGTTTGTACTCAAAGAACGTAATATCCCGGCAATGTCCGGAGAGGAAAATATTTCTCCCCTCCAACAAAACAAGACCAATCGCTATTTTGAGATAAAGGGCAAAGATTTCCAAATAAAATTCAGCAGGCAGAACGGAGCCTTGACCTCATATATTTTTAAGGGAGATGAGCAGATAACCCAACCGCTGTTGCCGCATTTTACACGTCCGCTGACCGACAATGACCGCAAAGGCTGGAAACCGCACGAAAAATTAAGACCCTGGTACGAAGCCGTCCCCGAACTGAAAAAAGTAAATATCCGGGAGGAAAACAAAAGTAAAATAAAGGTCAGTAGCCGTTACGATATCATTAAGGGAAAGGCCGAAGCAGAAGTGACCTATACCGTAAACGGCAATGGCACGATCCGCGTCGATTATCGGTTGAAAGCCTCAAAAGATTTACCGAATATCCCCAAAATAGGGATGCAGACAGGGATAAACCGGGCTTACGACCTGGTTTCCTGGTATGGAAAAGGCCCCCTGGAAAATTATATCGACCGCAATCACGGTTTTCGCATAGGGCGGTATTCCCTTCCCCTGGAAGAATTTACGGAACCCTATGTCATGCCCCAGGAAAACGGCAACCGTACCGATGTCCGGTGGATGGCATTTACACCCCCGGAAAAAGAGAAGGGAATACTGATAATGGCCCGTGAAAAACCACTCAGCATGAGTGCCTGGCCCTACACCGAAAAGAACATTGATGAAGCCAGGCACACCCATGAATTGAAAAACGCCGGATTTTTAACGGTAAATATAGACCTGAAACAAATGGGAATAGGCGGCAACGACAGCTGGTCAGATGTAGGCCAACCCCTGGAAAAATACCAGATCCCTTCCGGGGATTACCATTACAGCTATTACATTGTCCCGTTTACGGGAGAATTCGACACCGTATTACAACGATTCGAATAAAAATACGAATAAGATAATTGAAGTATAAAAGAAAAAGAATTTCTCCCCCTTGAGGGGGAGATGCCGAAGGCAGAGGGGGCGTCCCCCGGAAATCCTTTATTGCAACCAGAAACGCCGATACTGAAAATGCAAAAACCAAACAAAACACCATGGTTCATCCTGCTCATGTTGAGCATACTCTCCTGTAACCCCCCCGGGGAGAAAAAAGGCGCCGGTTTTCAGCCCACCACCGAATCGTCCAGGCCCTGGGTGTACTGGTACTGGATGCAATCCGCGTATTCCAGGGAAGGCATCACTGCCGACCTGGAAGCCATGAAAGCGGCAGGGATAGGCGGAGCGTACCTGATGGCCATCAAGGGACCGGCCGATCCCCCGTTGATCGATCCGCCCGTGGTGCAGTTGAGTCCCGAATGGTGGGCTATGGTAAAATTTGCCATGACCGAAGCCGACCGTCTCGGCATAAAGCTGGCCATGCACGCTTCCGACGGGTTTGCCGTAGCCGGGGGACCCTGGATCACCCCGGAACTATCCATGCAGAAAGTGGTGTGGTCTGATACCCTTGTGGAAGGCGGGAACAAACTCGATATCCGGCTCCCCGCACCCCCGGATTATAAAGGGTATTACAGGGACATTGCCGTTTTTGCCCTTCCCGTAAAGAAAAACTACCGGAGCACCGCCCGGCTGCAACCGGAAGTAACATCGAGCCTGGCAGGCAAAAACCCGGCATTCCTGGCCGATCCCGGAAAAGACGGGAATTTTAAAATGTATGAAAAAGGGTGGATACAATATAGTTTTGACCAACCCTTTACCTGCAGGACAATAACAATTCACACCAGGGGAAATAATTACCAGGCCCACCGTCTTATAATCGAAACAAGTGAAGATGGTATAAACTTTAAAAAGGTCACCCGCCTGAACCCCCCGCGCCACGGCTGGCAGGATACGGATGCGCCCTATACGTTCAGTATAAATCCCGTGACTTTCCGGTTTTTCCGGTTTGTTTACGATCCCGAAGGTTCGGAGCCCGGTGCCGAAGACCTTGATGCAGCCAAGTGGAAACCCGCCCTGAAGGTCAGCGGTATTGTGCTTTCCGAAGAACCCCTGATAGACCAGTACGAAGGAAAATCCGGGGCGGTATGGAGGATCAGCCCGGAAACCGGTAAAAGTTACATCCCGGAAGAAGATTGTATCGCTAAAGAAGAACTTATAAATATCAGCAGTCATGTCGATCCGGAAGGAAAACTCTCCTGGAATGCCCCTCCCGGCCGCTGGAAGATCATGCGGTTTGCCCATATCTCCACCGGGCATACCAATGCCACCGGGGGCGGAGGAAAAGGGCTGGAGGTCGATAAGTTCAATCCAGAGGCTGTCCGTTTCCAGTTCGACCAATGGTTTGGCGAGGCCATACGTACCGCCGGGCCGGAACTCGCTTCCCGGGTGTTGAAAATATTACACATAGACAGCTGGGAATGCGGCAGCCAGAACTGGTCGCCCGTATTCCGGGAAGAGTTCAGGAAACGAAGGGGCTACGACCTGGTCGGTTACCTCCCGGTCATGGCCGGTATTCCCCTCGATGATGTTACGACTTCGGAAAAAGTACTGTATGACGTACGCAAGACCATATCGGAACTGCTGGCCGATAATTTTTTCGGGACCATAGCCGAAGAAGCGCAAAAGGCCGGGGTGAAATTCAGTGCCGAAAACGTGGCACCCACCATGGTCAGCGATGCCCTGAAACACTTTCAGCATGTGGATTATCCCGGCGGGGAGTTCTGGTTAAAAAGCCCGACACACGATAAACCCAACGACATACTCGACGCCGTTTCGGGGGCACATATTTACGGAAAGGATATCGTACAGGCCGAAGCCTATACCGAACTCCGCATGGACTGGGACGAACATCCCGGTAAGCTGAAAGCATTGGGCGACAGGAATTATGCCCTGGGCATCAACCGTTTTTTCTACCATGTTTTTGTGCATAACCCCTGGACAGACCGGAAACCGGGCATGACCCTGGACGGCGTAGGCACCTACCTGCAGCGCGACCAGACCTGGTGGGAACCCGGAAAGGCATGGATAGATTATGCCCGGCGGGTACAGTTCCTTTTACAAAAGGGAAAACCTGTTATTGACCTGGCCGTGTTTACGGGTGAAGAACTTCCCTCGAGAGCCGTACTCCCGGACCGGCTGGTCCCTTTCCTACCCGGTGTATTCGGTGGGGATATCGTCAACAGGGAAAAGGAAAGACTGGCCAATAAAGGGCAGCCGCTGGCCAGAATGCCCAAAGAAGTGACGCACTCGGCCAATATGACCGATCTTTCCGACTGGATCGATCCCCTGTACGGGTACAAATACGATTCGTTCAATCCCGATGTATTGCTTAACCGTGCCGAAGTGAAGGACGGCAAAGTGAATTTTGGTGCCGGGATCAGTTACAGCGTCCTGGTTTTTCCCGGAAGCAGGAAAATGTCGCCCAACCCCGTGATGTCCGTTGAGGTGGCGCAAAAAATACTGGAACTCGTAAAGGAAGGGGCTACCGTACTGCTCGGTGAAAGGCCCGAAAGGATGCCCGGACTTGACATGCAGGGAAAAAATAAAAAGTTTGAGGCCATTATCCGGGAATTATGGCCGGAGGATAACGGCACAGCGGGGAGCACGCCCCGTATTCATGAGATCGGGAAAGGAAAAGTAGTGATGCTTCCGTACCGGCAAAGCAATTTTAGTCCACTGGGGATTGCGCCGGACATACGATTCACCACCCCGGAAAAGGACGTGGAAACGAGGAATATGGCCTGGGCCCACCGCCGTACGGATTCGGAAGATATTTATTTTATCTCCAATCAGGAGGAACAGAATCGAAGCGTAAATGTTGCTTTCCGGGTGACCGGGAAAGTCCCCGAACTGTATGACCCTGTAACGGGACAAACTACCGTCCTGAACCGGTGGACCATAAAAAACGGGCGTACCGTGATCCCGCTGTTACTGGATAAAAATGCTTCCGTGTTTGTGAGATTCAGGGAAAAAACCGGGGAAACCTCCCGCGACGAAGGAACGAACTGGAACGAGTACACCGAAGTGCAAAAAGCAAAAGGCGACTGGAAGATCACTTTCGATCCTGCTTTCCACGGACCGGAAGCCCCCGTAACCGCCCCGCTTTTTGACTGGAGTACTTCCGGTAACGACAGCATTCGCTACTATTCCGGGACCGCGGTTTATGAAAAAGACTTTGACTGGAACGGAAAAACAGAAAACGTATGGCTGAACCTCGGGGAAATAGCCAATATAGCCGAAGTACGCCTCAACGGCACGGATTGCGGGACCATCTGGACCTATCCGCACCGCGTGGATATTACAAAAGCACTGCAACAGGGAAAGAACAAACTCGTCATAAAAGTGACCAATACCTGGGCCAACAGGCTTATCGGTGATGAAAAACTGCCGGAAGAAAAAAGGCTTACCCGCACCACGGCACCTTTCCGGCTGGAAAACACCCCATTGCTGAAAGCCGGGTTACTGGGACCGGTGACGATTGAACGGGGTAGTTTTAGAGGTGTCGAGACGAATGAGAGTAAATGACATAAGACTAAATTATGATGGTAGAAAAAACAATAAAAAACTCCTCCCTTCAGACGAAGGGAGGTACCCGAGCGAAGCAATGGGGAGAGGGTTTGACCAGGCACAAACCATTGCGTAATCCCAAAAACAAACTATACAACTTGTAACCTGCAACATGAAAAACAAATTACCATACATACTACTGATCCTCACCGCCATCCCCCGGGCACAAACCCCGGTGCTGGAGGACTACAACTCCGTATGGACGGAGCAGAGCAAAAACGCTTCGGAGTCCATGCCTTTGGGCGGCGGCGATATCGGTTTGAATGTCTGGGTGGAGCAGGGCGACCTGTATTTCTATATTTCGCGGAGCGGTACTTTCGACGAACACAACACCTTGTTAAAACAGGGGAGAATGAAGATCAGGCTGGAGCCCAACCCTTTTGATGAGGATTTTAAACAGGAGCTGGTATTAAAGGACGGCTATGTGAAAATAGAGGGCGGTAATGTACAGGTCAAATTGTGGGTCGATGTTTTTACACCCGTGATCCATGCCGATATCAAAAGTTCAGCCCCCGTTTTCGTCAGTGCCTTTTATGAGAACTGGCGTTATAAAAACAGAAGAGTAGAAGGGAAGGCCAACAATGCCAATTCCTACAAATGGGCACCGCAGGGAGATATTATCACCTACAGGGATTCCGTATTTTTCGAAGGTAACGGGATAAAATTCTACCACCGCAACCGGGAAGAGACGGTTTTTGATGTGGCCGTAAAGCAGCAGGGCATGGAAGCCGTAAAAGAACAAATGTTCAATCCGCTGGCCCGCCGGACGTCCGGCGGTTATATTTCCGCGCCGGGCATGCGGCCGGAGGGAACGACGACGGGAAAGTACAGGGACACCGGTTTCAAGGCCTGGAAATTATATACCCCCGACCCGGTAAAGCGTCAGAAACTGCATATCTACCTGCATACCGGACAGGCAGAAAAGGTGGAGTCCTGGCACGAGAAGCTGAAGCAAAATATAACAACATATAACAGGGAAAAGTACACCAAAAGGGAAAAGCGGACCGCAGCGTGGTGGCATAATTTCTGGGAGCGGAGTTTTATCTATGTCAAAAAACAGGGGAGTACTTCCAAAGACTCTGTATGGCAGACCGGCCGGAATTACCAGCTGTTCCGTTATATGCTGGGTTGTAATGCCTACGGAAAATATCCGACCAAGTTCAACGGCGGACTTTTTACCTACGATCCCGTGTACGTTGATTCTACCCTGAAATTCACCCCCGACCACCGGAACTGGGGCGGGGGAACAATGACCGCCCAGAACCAGCGCCTCGTATATTTCCCGATGCTTAAAAGCGGGGATTTCGACATGATGGATGCCCAGCTGGATTTTTACCTGGACCTGCAGAAAAATGCCGAGTTGCGCAGCAAGGTCTACTGGGATCACAACGGGGCTTCTTTTACGGAGCAATTGGAAAATTTCGGATTACCCAACCCTTCCGAATACGGCTGGGATCGCCCCGAAGACTACGACCCCGGCATGCAGTACAACGCCTGGCTGGAGTACCAGTGGGATACCGTGCTCGAATTCTGCCTGATGATGCTCGAACGTCATCGGTACAACGGCGATGATATCCGGAAATACCTGCCTTTTGTCACAAGCTGTATCCGTTTTTTTGACGAACACTACCAATACCTGGCCCGTAAAAGAGGGGCAAAAGCACTGGATGAGAACGGTCACCTCGTATTGTACCCCGGTTCTGCCGCCGAAACCTATAAAATGACCTACAATGCCAATGCCACCATATCCGCTTTAAGGGTGATTACACAACGGCTGCTGGAATTGCCCTATGGGATGCTGAACGATACCGGAACTGCGTATATCCGGGAAGTATCGGGCCGTATCCCGCCGTTGAATTACCGGGAAATGGAAGGACATAAAGTGCTGAGCCCGGCCAGACTCTGGGAAAGGGTAAACAATACCGAAGTACCGCAACTCTATCCTGTTTTCCCCTGGGGAATTTACGGTGTGGGCAGACCCGGGCTGGAAACGGCACAGAATACATGGAAATACGACCCCGATGCCATAAAATTCCGGAGTCACATAGGCTGGAAGCAGGACAACATATTCACCGCCCGGATGGGGATGACCAATGAAGCAGCCCGGTTCACCCTGAAAAAAATGGCAGATTCCGGCAGAAGGTTCCCCGCGTTCTGGGGCCCCGGTTTCGACTGGGTTCCCGATCACAACCGGGGAGGCTCGGGGATGATAGGCATGCAGGAAATGCTGTTACAGGCGGTGGATAAAAAAATATACCTCTTTCCCGCCTGGCCGGCAGGCTGGGATGTGCATTTCAAACTGCATGCCCCCGGAAATACCACCGTGGAAGCAAAGCTTATAAACGGAGAACTGAAAATGCTCAACGTCATTCCGAAGCAAAGGGAAAATGACGTCATCAATATGTTCAATCTTTCGAATTCAGAAAAAATAAAAAAGTATGGAACTCATGAGGAAAACTAAAATAGGCAGGGCATTGCTGCTTATCGCGATACTTTCGGCGGCTTTTCAATGTGCTAGGGAGAATACCGTACAAAAACAGCAGGTAAAAGTCGACTTTGATTTTGACGGCAGAAAGCTGGGAGAAGTTCATGACCCGGAATATGAACCGTGGTTAATCGGGGAAGCTGGAGATCTGAAAAAGGAATTCGGTGAAATTACCGTTCAGCTGAATGGAGATATGCAGTCCGGTTGGTATAAAACAAACATACAGGCCCCGCATTATGCACGGCTGGTGAGTGACGGGCTCATGGCAACAGGAGAGCTGGAAATGATTATTCGGGGACTCTCGCCCGGGACACATTCCCTGTTGAGTTTTCACAACCGGTTTGACGGGCAGGAATCGACGGATATTTCTCCTGTGGACATATTTGTGAACGGTAAAAAAGTAGAAATGGTCCGCCCCACACATAAATCTACATCCACTATTGATGCGGCGATGGTTTACACCCGGTTTCATGTGAAGAAGGACGAAAGTGTAACGGTCCGGTTTGTCAGTAAAGAGCCGGGAGAGAAATTGGTGGTAAATGGTTTTGAACTGGATTATCCGAATAAAATGAAACAGGCCCGGAACCCTTTTCCGGAAAACAATGACGAGCATGTGGCTGCTGACGGGAACCTGACCTTAAAGTGGGAATCGCCCGGAGGGAACACCTCACATCAACTGTATTTCGGCACATCGGAGACGGCTGTACAAAATGCAAAGACAACTTCCGAGGAGTACAAGGGAGAGATGGACACCAATGCGTATGATGTGTCGGACTTATATTCCATGCAGACCTATTACTGGAGAGTGGATGAAACGGATGAGAACGGGGAAACCACCAGAGGAACAGTCTGGTCTTTCAGGCCTGCCCAGCTTGCATTTCCCGGGGCGGAAGGCTACGGACGGTTTGCCATTGGCGGCCGGGGTGGAAAAGTGGTTGAAGTGACCAACCTGAATGACAGCGGCCCGGGAAGTCTGCGATATGCCGTTGAAGAGGAAAAAGGTCCGAGGACCATTGTCTTTCGGGTATCGGGCGAGATCCGGCTGAAATCGCGAATGATCGCGAATGATAAATATGTGACCATTGCCGGCCAGACCGCCCCCGGAAAAGGAATTGTAATTACCAGGGCGCCTGTCGGCCTGACCGGGGATGACTGTATAACGCGTTTTGTACGTGTGCGGATCGGATCGGGAACAACCTATGACGGCATGGGACTTACAGGCGCAGACCATAGCATTATAGATCATTGCTCGGTAAGCTGGACCATTGACGAAGGCTTTAGTTCCAGGGGCGCGCACAATATCACCCTGCAGCGCACATTAATTTCGGAGGCACTGAACGTAGCCGGGCACGATAAGTACGAAAAAGGAAAAATGCACGGATATGCAGCGACTATCGGAGGGAATACAGGAAGCTTTCATCACAATTTACTGGCCCATAATTACGGCCGGAACTGGAGTATGGGCGGCGGTTTGAGCGGAGATGGCTATTACACAGGCCGTCTGGATATGCGAAACAATGTAGTGTACAACTGGGGGCACCGGACCACAGACGGGGGTGCCCACGAAGTAGTATTTGAGAATAATTATTACAAACCCGGTCCGGCAACCGATCTTTTTTACGCCCTGACCATGGATCACGAGGGCGTCGGTAAGGGAATACAAAGAGCCTACTTTTCCGGGAACGTAATGCCGGGGTACTTTGATGAAAATAATCAGGAAAAGGGACGCAGATCGCGCATCTCGAACGGAGAGATTGTGGACTATGAAACTTTTGTCGACCAGCCGTTTTTTAAAAGCTATGTAACCACACAACCGGCTCGTGCGGCATACAAAAATGTGCTGTCCGACGTGGGAGCCAATCTCCCCCTGGATAAACATGATCAGCGGATCTTGCGGGAAACCATGGATAGTACTTACACCTACAAGGGCAAATTCAGTGCACTCGGGGGCATGATAGATACGGAAAAAGATGTGGGCGGACTGGAAGATTACCCGGAAGAAAAACGACCCGCAGACTGGGACACCGACCACGACGGCCTGCCCGACTGGTGGGAAAAGGCCCGCGGCCTGAACCCGGATTCAGGAGCAGGTGATTTTTCCGATACGAACACCGATAAAAACAGGGACGGCTTCACGGAACTGGACCACTACCTGGACTGGATAGCACAACCGCACTATTTTGTTGAAGCAGGCGGGGAAGCCTCCCTGGGTGCAAAAGCACTTTTCAGGGGATACCGGGAAGGGCCGGAGTACACCATCGTCAACAAAGAAAATGTTAGTGCCTCTGTAACGGAAGGTAAAATAAGATTCAAAGGCGCCGAAAAGGGAATGGCATATTTTGAAATACAGGTAAAGGATGCTTCCGGCGATACCATGACCCGAAGGGTGAATGTTTTTGTGGAATAGAAACACCCCCCCTGTGTCCCCCCTAAAGGGGGGATTTATATCTGTTAAAAAGCGTTATTGCTCCTCCCTTTAGGGGGGACACAGGGGGGGAGACTTAATAAAGCAACAAGAACATTAAGGCAGACAATATTAAAAAAACCAAATAATGAAAACCAGATTTTTTATAATTCCGTTTATCCTGGCCGCAGTTTATGCAAATGCCCAGGATAAAGCATTGGTCAACACCTCCGGGAGCCCCTATGCCAAATTGAAAAGCGTAGACCTGGACGATGTGACCTGGACCGGTGGCTTCTGGAAAGAACAGTTTGAGGTAGAGAAGAACAACACCCTGCCCTTTATGTGGAAACTCTATCACGATGCCAAAACCACACATGCCTATCGCAATTTCGAGATCGCAGCCGGACTGATGAAGGGAAAACACGACGGCCCTTCCTTTCACGACGGTGATTTCTACAAGTTATTTGAAGCCATGGCCGCCATGTATGCCGCTACCGGAGATAAAAAGCTGGACGAAGAAATGGATAAGGCCATTTCGCTCATAGCCAAAGCACAACGTAAGGACGGCTATTTGCATACCCCGGTGTTGATCGAAGAAAGATGGGGCACCCTGGGCGAAGAAGAACTGCAAAAGCAGCTCGGCTTTGAAAAATACAACATGGGTCACCTGATGACCGCAGCCTGCGTGCATTACCGGGCCACGGGAAAAGACAGTTTCCTGAAAGTGGCGGAAGGTGTAGCCGATTATCTCTATGATTTTTATAAAAAAGCCTCTCCCGAACTCGCGAGAAATGCCATTTGTCCGTCGCACTACATGGGTGTTGTGGAAATGTACCGGACCACCGGGAATGACAGGTACCTGGAACTGGCCCAAAATCTTATCGACATAAGGGGAACTACCGATGACGGTACGGACGACAACCAGGACAGGATACCTTTCCGGGAACAGAAAAATGCCATGGGCCACGCGGTGAGGGCCAATTACCTCTATGCGGGTGTGGCCGACCTGTATGCCGAGACCGGGGAGAAGGTATTGCTGGAAAACCTCAAATCCATCTGGGAAGATGTAGTGTACCGCAAAATGTATATCACCGGAGCCTGCGGGGCCCTGTATGACGGGGTTTCTCCGGACGGGACATCCTACGATCCCGCCGAAGTACAGAAGATTCACCAGGCCTACGGCCGCCCCTATCAATTGCCGAATGCCACCGCACACAACGAGACCTGTGCCAATATCGGGAACGTATTGTGGAACTGGCGCATGCTGCAGATCACCGGCAAGGCAAAATATGCCGACGTCCTGGAACTGTCCCTCTACAACAGCGTATTGTCCGGCATTAGCCTGGAAGGAACGGAATTTTTGTACACCAACCCGCTTCTGGTCACCGACAACCTGCCTTTCGAACAGCGCTGGGGCAATACCCGGAAAGGCTATATAGCCCTGTCCAACTGCTGTCCGCCCAATGTCACCCGGACCCTGGCCGAAGTTAACAATTATGCTTACAGCATATCCGGAAAGGGCCTTTATGTCAACCTCTACGGGAACAATACGCTCACCACCGCTCTGCCGGACGGTACGGAAATATCGGTTGAACAAAAAACAGATTACCCGTGGGATGGAAAGGTAACACTCAAAATAAAAAAGACCCCGGAAGCACCTTACGGGCTCTTTCTCCGTATTCCTGGCTGGTGCAAAGGTGCGGACATACGGGTAAACGGCGGGAAGGCCGTACGGGATATCAGGCCGGGGACCTATGCAGCATTGAACCGGAAGTGGAGGAGCGGCGATGAGATCGTGTTAAACCTGCCCATGCCCGTAACCCTGATGGAAGCCAATCCGCTGGTGGAAGAAGCCAGGAACCAGGTGGCTGTAAAAAGGGGACCGCTGGTATATTGTCTGGAATCAGAAGATATACCCGCGAATACCGGAATAAATGAAATAGTACTTGACCCTGAGACCAGATTTGATCTTGAAAAACGGTCGATAGCCGACAGGAAGGTGGTGACATTAAAAGCAACGGCCGGAATAAAGAGCGGGAAGTGGAAGAAATCGTTATATCGTCCTTTGAAAACAGAGGAAAAAGGTATTCCTGTGAAATTTGTGCCCTATTTCACCTGGGGAAACCGTGGAGAAGGAGAGATGACCGTCTGGTTGCCATATTGATGATCTTACAATATAATTTACCGGAATTCCAGGGTAAGATTGGGTTGTAAACAAAATTTTTTCAGCGGAAACAAAAAGGTAGCTTTTTTCGAAAAATGTGCTGAACTCAGTATTCATCCTGAATACGAACGAAAACGTTTTCGATCAGGAGTTAGCGGATCAGATAAAAATGCAAAAAGCAGTACAGTACAGGACACTTTTTTAAAAACCGTTGGGGATATTTGACTATTCATCATTATTGAACCGAAATAATTACCAGATTATTATTTCACTTTAGTCGTCTTTCCCCTAAAAGATCGGGAGGAAGAAGACAGGGCATTGTTGTTTACTATTATATAAATGTATTCCATACACTAATGCAATCGATTACAGATTTTAATTGTGTCATAGTCAATCGATTATATGGGATTCGAGAACTTTATTTTATGAATAATTAACCAAAACCATTAACCAATGAAACACGAACATTTAAAGAAGTTGCTGATGGTCTTTATTTTTCTCGGCAGTATCGTTGTCTGCGCACAAGATGGGGAAGGCGTTACCGTATCAGGAACAATTACCGATACCTCGGGAGATCCACTTCCGGGTGTTACTATTTTGATTAAGGGGACCAATACCGGAACAGTTACTAATTTTGACGGGGAGTATGAAATCGAGGCTTCCGAAGGTGATATCCTGTCTTTTTCCTTTGTAGGAATGAAATCCCAGGAAAGAGCAGTAGAGGGGCCTTCTGTTTTTGATATTAGAATGGTTGAGGATAACGCCCAATTGGAAGAGGTGGTTGTTGTGGGATACGGAGAACAGAAGAAAGAAGATCTTACCGGTGCTGTGGAGAATATTGATGTGGATGAAGTTGTGGATTTGCCGGTCTCTAATTTGTCTGAGGCATTGGTAGGAAGGGTTCCCGGCTTGTCCGTTTCAGGAGGAAGCGGTCGTCCCGGCGAAGCTGCCAGCATACAGATCCGCCAGACCTTCGGATTTTCAAAAGATGGAAATACCACCCTTCCATTGGTAGTGATCGATGATATGATCCAGGTCGATCCCGAAACCGGTTTGCCAACACTGGAAACATTTAACCGGTTAGATCCTTCCGAGATAGAAAGCATTACGGTTTTAAAAGACGGATCAGCGGCTATTTACGGTGCCCGGGCTTCACAGGGTGCTATCGTTGTCAAAACAAAAAGAGGGCGACCCGGAAAGACCAAATTCAATTATTACGGTCAGTTCTCGTTTAATGATGCTGTTAGCCATAGCAAAACCATGAGTGCTTATGAATATGGTCTGTGGCACAACAGGTTCTTAAAGGCCGATAACAGGGATGATGAGGGGAGAAACCTTTTTTCTGCCGAAGAATTGGAAGAGATGAAAAATCTGGATTATAACTGGTTAGATAAAGCCTGGTCTTCTGCCGGACAGCAAAAACATGCCCTTACCGTAAGCGGGGGAAGTGAAAAAGTTACTTATTTTGCAGGAACCACCTATTTTACACAGGGAGCCAATCTCGGAGAGCAGAGCTATGAGAAATGGAACTTCCGTACCGGGATCAATGCGAAAATTTCCAATAGTTTTGACTTGTCGGTTTCCGTCTCGGGGAATACGGGAGATGTTGAAAAATCGTTTACCAAAGCCGCAGCGAATATAAATGACAGCAGCTACGGTTCCAAGGCGGGAGGGGGAGAGCAGGCGGACTATGGATACCTGCTTCACATGCCGAGATATATCCCCTGGCAAACAATGGTTAACGGTGAACAGTACTGGATGTCCCCTTTTCCGCGTACGGATCGTAACCTTCAAAGTGCAAACTCCAACCGTACTATTGCGGGCTGGAACTATTTTGCTACGTTGAACAACGGTTCAAAGCAGGTTACTGAAGATTTCTCGTATAATGTCAATGCATCATTGACCTATAAAGTGCCTTTCATTAAAGGTTTGTCTTTAAAGGGAACTTTCGCCAGAAGTGAGAGTTCCGTTCGTACAGAACAGGTACAGTTACCTTATACATTGGCGCGAATTACAAATTATAATAATGAAGGGCACCACCTGGCCAGCGCAGCCGAAGATTCCGATTATAAGATAGAGACCAACGAGCGTAATTCAAGGGTTTATTATAATAATGATGATAATAAAAGTACACAGGTCAATTTCTTTATTAATTATGCAAGGACTTTCGGGGACCATGATATCAGTGCTATGGTGGGTATGGAGCGCTCCGAGTCAAGTTATAAAAGTACACGTTTAGCTTATGAGGGAACATCTGCAGATTACCTGGGTACTCATGAAACTGCGGGGGAGTTGTCCGATAACTCTACCTCGTATAAAGGAGAGGCCGGGACACTTTCTTACCTGGGACGGGTAAACTACAGTTATAAATCAAGGTATTTATTTCAGTTTCTTTTCCGTAGCGATGCTTCCACAAAATTCGCACCCGAAAATTACTGGGGTTTCTTTCCTTCAGTCCAGGTGGGCTGGATCATGTCTAAAGAAAACTGGTTCCGGGATGCCCTTCCATGGGTTGACCACTTGAAAATACGTTATTCCATCGGTAAAACCGGAAAAGACAATATTAAGGCCTGGCGATGGATGCAATACTATGATCTTTATACCGATAAAGGATTTCAGTTCGGAGAGAACGGTGGAGAACTGGGAGGCGGATTATCACCCAAGGTAACGCCAAACAGAGATGTACGCTGGGACAATACCATTAAGCACAACGTGGGGCTTGACATCAATGTATTACAAAACAGACTGCAGATAGGGACCAATTTTTATTATGACAGAACCACAGATATGCTGACCGATATGGCCGGTACCGCAGGGGTTCCGATTTCAGTAGGAGGTGGATTTGCAGAACAGAACTATGCAGCTGTTGATGCCTGGGGAACAGAAGTCAGTGTGAATTGGAGAGACCAGATAAATGATAATTTTGGTTATAATGTGGGTGTGAACTTCGGAATTTCCAATAACAAGGTTAAAGAATATCCCGAACAAGCACTTCAGCATCCGTCGTACAACGTTGTGCAGCAAGGAGCATCATTGTTTTATCCGACATGGGGATTTGAGACATGGAAAGAAACATCTACGGGAGACGGTATTTTACGTACGGATGAAGATATTCAGAAATATTGGGGATACTTAACTGAACGAGCCAATAATGCCGGTGTTGACCCCATGTATTTTGATATAAATTCGGTAGATGCCCTGCAGAAAGGAATGATGGCTTATAAGGACGTTGGAGGTGATTTTAATAGCGAGACCGGTACCCAAGCTGGTCCGGATGGACGAATTACAGACAATCTGGATTACGTCAAACTGGTGGATAAGAACAGAAGATACGGCTTTACGACCAATCTGGGAATGAATTATAAGTCGCTCTATATGAGAACCCAGATCAGTACCTCCTGGGGCGGATACAGGGCTATTGATATAGTGAAACAGGGAACATCTTCCTCCCATAATATGTGGGCCCATGAAAGTTACTGGACAGATATGTATGACCCGGATGATAACGTAGACGGAAAATATCCTAACCTGGCTTATTATGATTATATAGCAGCTCCATCAGATTTCTGGCAGCTCAATACTTTTAGTTGTTCAGTGAAAAATCTTACGCTTGGTTACGAATTTCCTCAAAGTGTTTTATCCAAACTGGCTATACAGAATGCTTCATTGGGAGTAACTGGGTATAACCTATGGCATCTCTATAATCCGTATCCCGACAAGTATCGCAATATGTATGATAATTCCTACGTCAGTTATCCTACACTTAGAACATGGACGGTGAATTTGAGCGTTACATTCTAATTTTAATTCAATAGCAGTTATGAAAACAAAGATCAATATATATATAAGTGTGGCACTGTTACTGGTTATCATCAGTGCTTCTTGTAGCGATGACTTTTTAGAAGAAAAGCAGAACTATGGTGAATATGACGATACATTTTACCAAAGTGAAGAACGTGTAAACTGGTATATCAATAATGTGTATTACGATTATTTTCAGGGATATACATCTCCGTTGTCCATTCTGGTCGGGGCTTATACAAGTGATTATTCCGGAATGACTGAAGAGATAGGAGGTATTCGTGACCTGATTAACCCGACCCTTACACTTATGGATGCAGACGATGCTTCCGGTTACTATGGAACCAAGCTGGAGAACAAGGTGAAAAACGAACCTTATCATAGGATAAGGGACTGTAATTCCCTACTGGAAGAGATCGATGTCAAAGGAGCCAATCTCGATGAAGAGTTTCGCAACCAGGCAAAAGGACAGATGTATTATTTCCGCGCTATTCAGTATTTTGATTTGATGCGTATTTACGGTGGAATTCCTATTGTAACCACGGTTCAGGAAGCATCAGTTACGGATGAAGAGATTAAATTACCCAGGGCAAGTGTTACAGAAGTAGTAGAACAGATAGTTGCAGATCTTGACATGGCAGCAAGCTTGTTACCCGAAGATTGGGGACCGGCAGATTACGGGCGTTTTACAAAAGGAGCGGCTTTGGCACAAAAGGCCAGGGTGTTGTTAACCTATGCCAGTCCGTTGTTTAATAAAAACTGGGAGAGTAATGAACGTTGGCAAATGGCCCTACAGGCTGGATTGGAAGCAGAAAGCCAGTTAACGGCAGACGGATATGGATTATACGGAAGTTCAGCCAAAGACTGGGATGAAATGTTTTCGCTCGATAATACTTTCTGCTCTGAAGCTGTTACGGTACAGCTATTGGGAAGCGGTAATACAAGCAGTTATTTAAATAATTCATGGGAACAGAATATTCGTTTAAGCAGTCAGGATGGCGGTGGAGGGCAGGAAGTCCCAAAAGAAATGATTGACTTGTTCCCTATGGCCGATGGTTCACGACCAACTGCAGCTAACGGGTATGATGAATTTCTTTTCTTTCTCGATCGCGATCCCCGATTTTACAGAACATTTGCTTTTTCAGGCAGCAAGTGGGGGTATAAAGAAGATACGGAGTCTGCCGTTTGGGCATACCGTTGGGTAGATGATAGCGACAATACCTATTATAGCGATAATAACCAGGTATCGAGCCCGGTATTTGTTCGTAAAATGACCAATACTGAAGTAACCAATGAGAGCGGTTTTGAGTATTCAGGGACCGATATTTTTGAATATCGATATGCAGAATTATTGCTAAATATTGCCGAGTGTTATGCAGCAATGGGAGATATGGCAAATTGTTCGGCCTATTTGGGAAAAGTCAGGAACCGAGTCGGTATCCCATCTGAGAATAATTACGGGATAGGTACATTAACAGATAAATATGACGCTATAGAGGCTTGTTTATATGAGCGTAGGGTAGAGCTTGCCTATGAAGGAAAACGCTTTTGGGATGTTCAGCGCTGGATGCTTTATAATGACGATGCCTCAGCCGGTAACAATACCTGTGTAAAACTGGGGGTAACACCGCTTAATGGGACACAGCGGACAGGACATTACTTGCAGTATAATGAAGTGGCTACGTCAGATGATCCTTTGGCAGGAATCCGTGAAGATATTGTTGTAGATCCCGATGCCGGTAACTTTGAAGAACAATTACAGTCATTGGCAACAATCTATAGCGATAATTTTGAATTTGAGGAGTTACCGACTCCCATGGATAATGTCAACGGAGAACAAGCCCAGATCGACTGGAAGCAAAACTATTATATAATGGGGCTGAATTCCGGTGTGTTAACTCAAAATCCCTGGCTTGAACAAACCATTGGGTGGAGAGATGCCAGTGGAGGCGAAGGAACTTTTGATTATCGCGAATAAAGAAATGGAAATACATATATGAAGATTGATATTATATGCAATCAAGTATTTTATATTTAACCTATTGAAATATATTATTTAAAGTAAAACATAAATATAAAAAACGAATTATGACCCGGAAAAAAATTGCATTATCATCATTGTTTATGGTCTTTTTCCTTGCAGCCTTTGCCCAGTACCCGGATTTGACAGAAGAAGACAGGGCAAAAGAAAAAAGGATCAAGGAGGAAGCATACCAGCACTCTGATGAAGCCTGGGAAAAGGCCTGGCCCATAGTAAAAAAAGAGGCCGAAGAAGGTAAACCCTATATTCCGTGGGCCTTTCGTCCGGACGACCTGCCGCAGGCAGATATCCCGGCTTTTCCCGGGGCAGAAGGCGGAGGCATGTACAGCTTCGGGGGCCGCGGAGGAAAAGTGCTCACGGTGACCAATCTCAACGACAGCGGTCCCGGAAGCCTGCGATGGGCCTGTGAACAGGGAGGAGCCCGGATCATTGTCTTCAATGTGGCAGGGATCATTAAAATAAAACGCCCGCTCATTATCCGTGCACCTTACCTCACCATTGCCGGGCAGACTGCTCCCGGGGACGGGGTTTGCATAGCCGGTGAAACCGTGTGGATCGATACTCACGATGTGGTGATACGCCACATGCGTTTCCGCAGGGGAGAAACCTTTGTGGGCCGAAGGGACGATGCCATAGGAGGGAATCCGGTAGGAAATATTATTATAGACCACGTTTCTGCCAGTTGGGGCCTCGATGAGAACATGTCCATCTACCGCCATATGTACGAGCCCGGGGCCGACTACAAAGCGGAAAAAATGCCAACGGTGAACATCACCATTCAGAACAGTATCTTTTCCGAAGCCCTCGACACCTATAACCATTCCTTCGGAAGTACCCTGGGCGGTGAGAACTGCTCCTTTATGCGCAATTTATGGGCAAACAATGCCGGGCGTAACCCTTCCATCGGCTGGAACGGTATCTTTAATTTTGTGAACAACATAGTGTTCAACTGGAAACACCGCACTACCGACGGGGGAGATTACAAGGCCAAGTACAATATCATCAACAATTACTATAAACCCGGTCCCGTAACGCCCCTGGATCAACCGGTAAGTCACCGCATCTTAAAACCGGAATCCGGAAGAAGCGACCTGGATACTCTGGTGTTCGGAAGAGCTTATGTCGATGGCAATATCGTGGAAGGGAATACACGGGTAACCCGGGACAACTGGGCCGGAGGGATTCAGATAGAAGGCAAGGACGGTGAACTGATGCCCTATGAAGATGCAAAGGAGTATTTTCCCTACATGAAGGCGAGGTCCCCGCTTCCCATGCCCTGGCTGAAGAAAATAATGCCTGTAAAAGAATCCTATGAATACGTACTGAACAACGCAGGGGCAACACTCCCGAAAAGGGATCCTGTGGATGAACGTGTAGTGCGGACCGTAAGAACGGGAAAACCCGAATATGTAAAAGGGCTCGATCCCGGTTCCTTTTACCAGTTCGAACACAGAAGGCTCCCTGCCGATTCTTATAAAAAGGGCATCATAACAGATATTGCACAAGTTGGAGGGTATCCCGAATATAAGGGAAAACCATACAAGGATTCCGATAAGGACGGTATGCCCGATAAATGGGAGAAAAAATACGGGCTCGATCCGAATGACCCTTCCGACGCCAATGGTGATATCAATGGTGACGGGTATACCAATATAGAAAAATATATCAACGGAATTGATCCCGAAAAGAAAGTAGATTGGAAAGATCCCGAAAATAACAGGGATACACTGGCCGAATTAAAAAAAGGATTGGCCAGGTATAAAAAGTAAAAAAACGGTGTATATCGAGCACAAAACAATGATTATTTTGATCATTAACGGTTACTGCCCGGCAGGAGCAGGTAGTGATGATTAAAAGATCGGTAAAAGCGGACAGATGAATTTAAGAATTGTTTCGATAGTAGTATGTTCTGTATTTACGGCTTTTCAGGCCCGTGCACAGTATCCCGAAATCCCCGATGATGAACAGGCAAGGACCGATGCCAGGATGCAGGCCGAAGAAAAGAGGCTGGTCGAAAAGTGGGAAAAGGAAGTATTCCCCGTCATCAAAAAGGAAAGGGCAGCAGGCAAACCCTATGTGGTCTGGGGGTCACATCCCGGCGATTTTATAAAAGCCGATATCCCGGCATTCCCCGGGGCCGAGGGCGGCGGGGCCTTTACGTCCGGCGGAAGGGGAGGTAAAATATACGTGGTGACCAGTTTAAAGGACAGCGGCCCGGGAACATTACGCGAGGCCTGCGAGGCCGGGGGAGCCCGGACCGTGGTTTTTAACATATCGGGAATTATCAGGCTGAAGACACCCATTAGCGTCAGGGCCCCTTATATCACCATAGCCGGACAGACCGCACCGGGAGACGGTGTATGTGTGGCCGGGGAGACCTTTAAGGTAGATACGCACGATGTCATCATCAGGCATATGCGCTTCAGAAGGGGAGAAACCGATGTTACCCGGAGAGACGATGCTCTCGGGGGAAGCCCGATGGGCAATATAATCATAGATCACTGCTCGGTAAGCTGGGGACTGGATGAAAACATGTCGATGTACAGGAACATGTTCAGGCCCAATGAGAACTCCGACCGGCAAAAACTTCCGACGGCCAATATTACCATTCAGAATTCGATCTCCTCGGAAGGACTGGATACCTACAATCACGCTTTCGGAAGCACCATCGGGGGAATGCACAGTTCGTTTCTCAGGAATTTGTGGGCCGATAATGTAGGCAGAAACCCCTCCATAGGAATGTATGGCGATTTCACCTTTGTCAATAATGTGCTGTTCAACTGGTGGAACCGCTCGGTAGACGGCGGGGATTACCGGTCCATGTACAACATTATCAATAACTATTACAAACCCGGCCCGATTACCCCGGACGATGATGTAAGACACCGTATCCTGAAACCCGAATCCGGCTGGCTGGACCCGAAAACCTATGGCCGCGCCTATATCAGCGGAAACTTTGTGGAAGGAAACCCCGAAGTGAGCCGGGACAACTGGAATGGCGGGGTACAGTTGGGCGGATCGCCGGAAGGCGAATGGAAAGAACACTTCGCCTATATGAAACAGAACCGTCCTTTCGATGTTCCTTTTTACACCCTCATGTCTGCCAAAGAGGCTTATGAATACGTGCTGGAAAATGCCGGGGCCACATTGCCCGAAAGAGATCCGGTAGACAAAAGGATAATCAGGCAGGTGCGTACCGGAAAAATCGAGTATTCCGACAGACTGGAAACGGACACCGGGAAAGAATATGTAAAAAGAAGGCTCCCCGCAGACTCCTATAAAAAAGGAATTATTATGAATATTGAGCAGGTAGGAGGGTATCCGGAATATAAAGGAAAACCCTATAAGGATTCCGACGGTGACGGCATACCCGACAAATGGGAGAAAAAATACGGCCTCGATCCCGACGATCCTTCCGATGCCAATGGCGATATCAATGGTGACGGATATACTAATATTGAAAAGTATTTCAACGGTATCGACCCGACCGAAAAAGTGGATTGGACAGACCTTAAAAACAACAGGGATACGTTGAAGGACTGGTCTAACGGATTGCTGCAATAATAGCACAATGAGTAGTCCGAATTACGGATAAACAAAACGTTTATTCCAATTTGTATAAAATTGTTAATTAGTTTTTTATGATTTATTATTTTAACCATAAGTTTATGTTTGGGAAAAATGTAAAAAAGTGGACCGGGGGCGTGTTTTTGATAAGCTGTTTGCTGTTTTTAAACGTAATCACAGCCCAGAAAAAACACGATGAAGCCTATATAAAAGTCACTAATGAACGGGCAGCCAAAATCGTTGAGACCCTCGGGATAAACGATGCGGAAAAGCAGATGCGGGTAAGAGATATTATTGCACAACAATACAGGGACCTGAGTACAATTCAGGATGGAAGAGACGAGTCTGTTGAAGCCATAGGAAAGAGTTCCGAAAGCGATATGGTAAAAGAAAAAGCGATAGAAAAGCTAAGGAAAAAAGCTTCGAAATCCATTAAAAGACTGCATCGGAAATACATAAAAAAATTATCGAAGGAGTTAACTCCCGAACAGGTAACCGGGGTAAAGGACGGTATGACCTATGGAGTAGCACCCAAAACCTACAACGCTTTTCTCGACATGTTGCCCGACCTGACCCAAACGCAAAAAGACACGATCCTGAAATATCTTACCGAAGCCAGGGAACATGCCATGGACGCAGGATCGTCCAAAGAAAAGCACGGCTGGTTCGGAAAATACAAGGGTAAGATCAATAATTACCTCTCTGCAGAAGGTTATGACCTTAAAAAAGCAGGCGAGGAATGGCAAAAAAGAATAAGAGCAAGAAAAGCAGATAACCAGTAGAGAATGGTGATTTGAGTTAGTAGTTAGTTGTGTAGGCAAAAGATCGTTGGCAGTACGGTATGTTTCCCGTCTGCCGGCGTTCTGCTGCCGTTTTTATCAAATTATCAAACAAAGTCAAAAGGATAGTAACTTCTCCCCTTGCCTGTGCTGAGCAAAGTCGAAGTAAGGGGAGATGCCGAAGGCAGAGGGGTGTCAAATGTCCCCAAACCCGCTGCAATCAAAAAACAGTAACTTAAAACCTTTAAAAACCTAATAACTAAGTAACCGAATAACCCAATAACCCAATAACCAAACATGGGAATACAAACAAAAATAAAACTTCGGGGATGGCCTGTCATTTTTTCATCCTGTTTTTTCATCTGTTTTACCCTATGTGCCCAGGTAAAATATCCGGATATCCGGAAAGGAGAAAATTCAAAGCTCATATACACTTCGGATGAAAAAGGCAATCGCGTCCCCGATTTTTCCCATTGCGGATATATGGCATCGGAAGTCCCCATACCCGATGTTCCCATAAAAGTGGTCGTGCCCTCCAGGGAAGGAGATGCCACGGCCAGGATACAGGCGGCACTGGACTATGTCGGGCAGCTTAAACCCGGAAAAAACGGCATAAAAGGAGCCGTTCTGCTCGATAAGGGAATTTACTCCGTAGCGGGAACACTCTATATGAAGCACTCCGGGGTGATCCTCAGGGGAAGCGGTAACAGCAAGGGAGGAACCGTACTGCTGGGCAGGGGAAAGACCAGGGAACCCCTGATAAGGATAAAAGGTACAGACAACCGCAAATATGGCGATACACTGCCCGTTACGGATGCCTATGTTCCCGTAAATGCCGTGGAATTAAATGTGGCAGGCGGACATAAGCTGAAAACGGGAGACAGAATAGTGATCCGGAGGCAACCCACTTCCCGGTGGATAAAAGCGCTGAACATGGAAGAATTCGGCGGGGAGACCGGCTGGATAGGCTGGAAACCGGAAAGCTTCGACATCAGCTGGGACAGGGAAATAACGGAGATTAAGGGTAACAGGGTACGATTTGAAGTTCCACTTACCATGACTTTGGATTTCGCTTATGGCCCCACGGAGGTGATTCCGTATTCATGGCCCGGTAGGATCAGGCAGACCGGGGTGGAAAACCTGCAAATGGTTTCCGAATACGACACCGGCAATAAAAAAGACGAAGACCACCGCTGGTTCGGTGTTATTATAGAAAATGCAGAAGATAGCTGGGTGAGACAGGTCACCTTCAAACATTTTGCGGGAGGAGCGGTAAAATTACATGCTACCGTAAAACGGATCACCGTAGAAGACTGTAAATCCCTCGAACCTGTTTCCGAAACAGGCGGTGCCCGGCGCTATACCTTTTATACCGAAGGGCAGCAAACGCTCTTCCAGCGCTGTTATTCCGAATACGGCTACCACGATTTTGCCGTGGGAGGCTACGGTACGGCCGGGCCCAATGCCTTTGTACAATGTTATGCCCGCCTGCCGTACAATTTCAGCGGAGCGATAGGCAGTTGGGCCTCCGGGGTATTGTTTGACGTGGTGACCATAGACGGCGATGCCCTGAGCCTGAAAAACCGGGAACAGGCCGGGCAGGGCGCCGGGTGGGGCGCTGCCAACAGCGTAATATGGGAAAGTTCCGCTTCCAAAATGGAATGCTACAGCCCTCCCATGTCCCGGAACTGGGCTTTTGGCGTATGGGGACAGTTTTCGGGCAATGGTTACTGGAAGGAGGTAAACAGTCATATATCGCCGAGAAGCCTGTATTACACTCAACTGGAGGAAAGACTGGGAGCACTTCCGTTTGATCCTTTCCTGATGGAACTGGGCACCGAGCCGTCTACCAGTCCCACCCCGGAACAGGCCGAAGCCCTTACGGCCCTGGCCGGAAAAAGCCCGATGGAATTGAAGGAATGGATCGATAGGGCGTCTTTCCGTAATCCCATTCCTGCAGGCCATCAAAAAGTAAAAAGTATAGACGATATCAACCGGAATACCGATCATGAACAGTCGCCCTCACCTCAAAAAATAACCATAATGAACGGCAGGATCGTATCCAACGGAAAACTGGTCACCGGCTCCCGGACCGATGTTCCCTGGTGGAGAGGCAGCCTCAGAAAGCGGGAGGTCGAAAGGGCCCGGCCGCACATCACCCGGTTTGTGCCCGGATACACCGGATTAGGATATACCGACAACCTCGATGAGGTGGTGGAATACATGAAAGACAGGAATATAGCTGCCATTGAACACAATTACGGCCTCTGGTACGAAAGGAGAAGGGACGACCACGAGCGTGTACGGCGTATCGATGACGAAGTCTGGCCCCCTTTTTACGAACAGCCTTTTGCAAGAAGCGGACAGGGCGAAGCCTGGGACAGGCTTAGCAAATACGACCTTACCAGATACAATCACTGGTACTGGTCGCGCCTGAAAACATTTGCCGACAAGGCCGAAACCGAAGTCAGGCTCCTCGTCCACCAGCAGTATTTTCAGCACAACATCCTGGAAGCCGGGGCACATTGGGCCGATTCCCCCTGGCGGCCGGCAAACAACATCAATAATACCGGATTCCCCGAACCACCGCCCTATGCCGGGGACAAACGCATATTCCTGGCAAAACAGTTCTACGACACCACGCATCCGGTAAGGAAAAAACTGCACAAACAATACATCCGGAAAGGACTGGAAAATTTTGCAGAAAACACCAATGTCATCCACCTGACCAGTGCCGAATACACCGGACCGCTCCATTTCATGCAATTCTGGCTGGATGTCATAAAGCATTGGGAAAAGGAAACCGCAAATAATGCCCTGATAGGCCTCAGTGCTACAAAAGATGTCCAGGATGCCATCCTCAAAGACCCGAAACGGTCAAAAACAGTAGATATCATAGACATCCGGTACTGGCACTATAAGGAAGACGGAAGTGCCTATGCCCCCGAAGGAGGAAAACACCTTGCTCCCAGGCAACATGCCCGCAAAACGGATACCGGAAAAGAAACGGCAGAGCAGGTTTACCGGGCGGTAAGGGAATACCGCTTAAAATACCCCGGTAAGGCAGTGATCTATTCCACCCATGCTGCCGGAAGGTTCGGATGGGCCGTGCTCATGGCCGGAGGCTCCCTGCCCGCCATCCCCGAAATAGACCTGCCGGAGTTCTACAAGGCACTTCCCGGAATGCAGATAGCCGATGAAAAAGGCGAAGGCCCCTGGAGGCTGGAAAAACCGGGAGAGCGTTATTTGTTCTGTTTCAGGGAGAAAGATGGGGTTCAACTCGATTTAAGTAATTATAAAGGTAAGTTCGAAGTTTACAGGATAAACCCGGATAATGGCGAGATCATGGAAAAAAACACGATACGGGGAGGCGAAACACAGCAGATCAATGCTCTTAAAACCGGACAAATTGTATTTGTAATAAAAACCTGAAATAAGATGACGCTGTCACCTCGAGCGCAGTCGAGAGGTCCCGCTTTGTTACTGATGTTCCTGCAAAGACCATTCGAATTCAGCAGGAACATCCGGGAGGCATCAAAATTAATGCTGTAATAAACCACGGATAAAATGAATAAAAAACATAGCTGTACATATCCATTACTTGTAGCGCTGCTGATAGTAACCCTCTTGTCGTGCAAAAGAGAAAAAAAACAGGAAGCGGCAACAGACAATGCGGAAACAAAAGAAGAAACCAGGGCCATTACCCGGTTAAAGATCTCGGATAACCACCGCTATTTCACCACCGAAGACGGAAAACCCTTCTTCTGGCTGGGCGATACCGCCTGGCTGCTGTTCAACAAACTGAAGCGCGAAGAAGCCGACGCCTATCTCGAAGACCGTAAGGAAAAAGGGTTCAATGTCATACAGGTAATGACCTTACATTCCCTCGACGCCGTTAATGTATATGGCGATACCGCATTGGTAAAAGAAAATGTGGCGGAACCCGTAACCACGCCAGGAAACCGTTTTGAGAACGAAAAGGAATACGATTTCTGGGACCATGTGGACTACATTGTGGAAAGTGCCGGAAAGAAAGGGCTGTACATGGCCCTGGTGCCCGTCTGGGGTTCCAATGTGAAGTCCGGGAAGGTAAGCGAGGAAGAAGCCCGGGAATACGCCCGTTTCCTGGCCGGGCGCTATAAAGACCGGAGTAACGTCATCTGGCTCAACGGAGGCGATACCTTCGGCAATGAATATACCGAAGTGTGGAATACCCTCGGAAAGACCCTGAAAGAAAATAACCCGGAAAAACTGGTCACCTTCCATCCCCGGGGCCGGACACAGTCGTCCGACTGGTTTCACGACGAATCGTGGATGGATTTCAATATGTTCCAGTCCGGGCACAGGCGGTACGACCAGGACGACAGCGAAAAAGGCTTCGGAGAAGATAACTGGCGTTACGTGGAAGTCGATTACAACCTGGACCCTGTAAAACCCACGCTGGACGGCGAACCCTCCTATGAAGGCATCCCCCAGGGCCTGCACGACACCACCCAGCCCTTCTGGAAAGCCAGGGACGTCAGGCGGTATGCCTACTGGTCGGTGTTCGCCGGGGCGGCCGGGTTTACCTACGGGCACAGTTCCGTCATGCAGATGCACCGTCCGGTAGACGAGGGATCGGCCTACGGGAACAAAAAATACTGGACCGATGCCATTGACGATCCCGGTGCCGGGCAGATGAAATACATCAGACAGCTCATGCTGAAATACCCCTATTTCGAACGCATTCCCGATCAGTCACTCATAGCCGGTCAGGGTGAAAAATACGATTACCAGACAGCGACAAGAGGAGAGGACTACGCCCTGGTATACACCTATAACGGAAGAAATATCACGGTAAACATGGGAAAAATACAGGGCAATGAAGTGGAAGCCTCCTGGTTCGATCCCCGTAACGGAAATACGGAAAAGATAGGAACATTCCCGAACAAAGGAAAACAGGAATTCGATCCCCCCGGCGAAAAAGAAGAAGGAAACGACTGGATACTCATTTTAACCTCGGTTTAAATTTGATAATTGGCCAATGTGCCAATGTGATAATGAGTCGATATGATATCCTGAACTCAGCCGAAGTTAATGTATAAAAGATGAAAAATTTCTCCCCTTTAGGGGAGATGCCGCAGGCAGAGGGGTGTCCCCACGTCAGCTATAAAATCATAAAAGTTGACTTTCCCCGGAGATGTCGAAGACAGAGGGAGAGCGAAAGAAAAAACACCATAAAAAAAAACAAAAAACCACCTGATACCGAATGAACCGACCGATATACAGCCTGTTACTACTGTTATTCCTCTTTTCCTGCACCACGGGAAAAGACGATGAAATATACATCTTCACTTCCTTCCGTGAACCCGCAACAGACGGGCTTTACCTGGCCTATAGCACAGACGGCTACCACTGGGAAGACCTTGGCGGCCCCTACCTGGAACCCGGAGTGGGCAAAAGCGGTATTATGCGCGACCCATCCATAACCCAAGGTCCCGACGGCACCTATCACATGGTTTGGACCACCGACTGGAAAGGTGGTAGCGGCTTCGGATATGCCAGTTCCGAAGACCTGGTGCACTGGTCCGAACAAAAGTTCATCCCGGTTATGGAACACGAGCCCGAGACCGTAAATGTCTGGGCGCCCGAACTGTTTTACGACGATGAAGAAGACCGTTTTATCATCATCTGGGCATCCACCATACCGCACCGCTTTGAAAAAGGAGAGGAAGCAGAAGACAACAACCACCGCATGTATTATGTGACCACGAAGGATTTCCGGAGTTTCTCAGAAACAAAACTCTTTCTCGACCCCGGTTTCAGCGTTATAGATGCCGTGATCGTAAAGCGGAAGAAAGACGATTATGCTCTTGTACTCAAAGACAATACCCGCCCCATGCGCAACCTGAAAGTGGCCTTTGGCAAATCACCTCTGGGGCCTTTCGAAAATATTTCCGAACCTTTTACGGGATTCCTTACCGAAGGCCCCACAGTATTGAAAAAAGACGGGAAATGGCTGATCTATTTTGACAATTATAAGGACAAGAACTATGGCGCGGTACGTACTTCGGATTTCAGGACATTTGAAGGTATAAACGATAAAATAAGCCTTCCCGAAGGCCACAAACACGGAACCATAAGCACCGTATCTGCGGAAGTACTGGAAACACTGAAGGCGAAGAGCAGGGAGATAAGGAAAGCACAGGATACCGTACACTACACAGGCAAAACGCTGTCCAATATCGATTATCACCACGGGCAGTTAAGTCCTGCGGTAGGTGTACACGCCCGGCAGATCATGCGGGCCAGCAGGGAACACCCGGAAACGGCCGACAGTTTTGGCTGGACCTACAATCACGCCCCCAATATGGCTTACTGGAACAATACTTACTTCGTACAATACCTGAGCGATCCGGTAAGTGAACACGTACCGCCCGGCCAGACGCTTTTGATGACATCGGAAAACGGGAAGGACTGGAGCAAACCCGAAGTCCTTTTCCCCGTATACCGTATACCCGACGGATGGAAAAAAGAAGGCCGCGAGGGTGTGGCCAAAAATCTCGACGCCGTAATGCACCAGCGCATGGGGTTCTATGTCGCCTCAGACGGAAGGTTGTTAACCCTGGCCTACTACGGTATTGCCATGGACGAAAAGGACGATCCCAACGACGGTAAAGGCATCGGAAGAGCAGTGCGGGAGATCTATAAGGACGGAAGTTTTGGCCCTATTTATTTTATCCGCTACAATAAGACCTGGGATCAGTCCAAATCAGAATTTCCCTTTTATAAGGAAAGTGAGGACAAAGGATTTGTAAAAGCCTGTGACGAACTCCTGTCGAAACCCCTGATGATGCAGCAATGGGTGGAGGAAGCTGACAGGGACGATCCGCTTATCCCGCTTAAAAAACAGTTTAAGGCCTTCAGTTATTATCATCTTGATGACGGCAGGGTCGTGGGCCTCTGGAAACACGCACTCACTTCCATAAGTAAGGACGGAGGAAAAAGCTGGGAATACCATCCCGTCCGCGCCCCCGGTTTTGTAAACAGCAATGCCAAGATATGGGGACAAAAAACCTCCGACGGCAGGTTCGCCACAGTATACAACCCGTCCGAATACCGCTGGCCACTTGGTATATCCACAAGTGACGACGGGCTGACGTATAAAGACCTCTTACTGGTTCATGGTGAAATAAGTACCATGCGCTACGGCGGGAACTACAAGTCCTACGGCCCGCAGTACGTCCGGGGTATCCTGGAAGGTAACGGCACACCCCCCGGCGGAGACCTTTGGGTGACCTACAGCATGAACAAGGAAGATATCTGGGTAGCCTCCGTACCTGTCCCCGTTACCGGAAAGGTGGAAAAACACGCCAATGACGTTTTTGACCAACTGCCCGACGGGGAAGAACTGAAACGCTGGAATATTTACGATCTTGTACAGGCGCCCGTAAGGATAGAAAAAAGAGAAGGCAACAAAAAGTGGCTTGCCCTGAAAGACAAGGACCCGTTCGACTACGCCCGGGCGGAACGGGTGATCCCGTCCACAAAAAAACTGAAGGCCTCCTTTACCGTACAGCCAGCACAAAACCATCACGGCATATTGCAGGTGGAATTTCAGAACAGGAAAGGACTGCCTGCGGTCCGGCTTATTTTCGACCGGGACGGTATTTTAAAACTAAAGGCCGGGGCACGCTTTAAAAAATTGCTTGAATACGAAGCCGGGAAAGACTATCACATCGAAATAAAACTCGACGTAGCTACGCGATCCTATGCCATGAAGATCAACGGAGAAGAAAAACACACACGTATTTTCTATGCCCCGGTGAGCGCCTTTGAACGCATCATGTTCCGTACCGGCGAGCAGCGTCATTTCCCCACTCCGGACACTCCGGCCGATAATTACGACGACCTGCCCGCTACCGGGAAACAGATCCCGGAAGCTGCATTTTATATAGGTTCATTGATTACGGAAGATTATGGAAGAAATTAATAAATAGTAATGCCCCTGTCACCCCGAGCGCAGTCGAGGGGTCTCGGTTGAGCGAAGCGTTTCGATTGCGCTCCGAACTGACAGTATAGATTAATGAAAACATTTTACAGACATATTATCACATGGATATCACTCATTCTTCTTATTTCAGGATGCAGTGAAAATAAGCGCATTCCCATAAAGGCAGTTCACCTGACCTGTGAAGCAGCGGTCAACCCCGTGGGCATAACTGCAGAACAACCGCGATTGGGCTGGCAACTGGAATCGGAAGGATATAATATACAACAGGAAACTTACCATATACAGGTAGCTTCGTCAAAAGCCGGACTCCGGGAAGGAGAAGCCGATATCTGGGACAGCAGGGAAGTGGGATCCGGGGAAAGCCAGTGGATTTCCTATAAAGGAAAGGCACTGAAAAGAGGGAAAAGGTATTTCTGGAAGGTTCGTGTAACCGACAATCACGGAAATACTTCGCCCTGGAGCGAAATAAACTCATGGTTTACGGCCCCCGGAAAAGAAGAACTCGATGCCCGGTGGATCGGGGCCATCCGCAGGGAAAACAGCCACCTGCCCGAAGGAAGGAAATACCATACCCCGACCTTCAAACGCGAAAAAAGGGACTCCATCATTGCCGCCGCCGACTCCATGTCATACAGGAGCATCATGTTGCGAAAGGCATTTTCTGCACGAAAAAAGATAAAACATGCTATGGTTTTCATAAGTGGATTGGGGCAATACGAACTCACTGTCAATGGGGAGAAAATAGGTGACAGTGAGTTCGCCCCTTTATGGTCTGATTATGATAAAACCGTGTATTACAACATTTATGATGTCAAAGATAAGCTAAATCAGGGAGAGAACGCTATCGGCGTAATGCTGGGCAACGGCATGTACAATACGCTGGGAGGACGCTATTCCAAATTCTTTGTGAGTTTTGGCCCGCCCACACTCTTCCTGAAAATGAAAATACAATACGAAGACGGGACGGAAGAGACCGTCCGTTCCGACAGTTCCTGGAAATATGCCCGTAGTCCTGTGGTATTCAACAGTATTTTCGGAGGGGAAGATTACGATGCCAGGCTCGAACAGCCAGGATGGGACCGTCCCGGGTTTGAGGATAGCAAATGGAAACCCGTAGTGGTACAGGAATCCCCGAAAGGAAAATTAAGAGCACAGACCGCTCCGCCTGTAAAAACTTTAGAAGAATATACGGTTAAACATACCGATGAACCCCGGCCCGGAACATACGTCCTTGACATGGGGCAGAACCTCTCCGGTTTTCCCGCGATAAAAGTAAAAGGCAAAAAAGGACAGACCATCCGGATATGGGTAGGCGAATCATTAAAGGACGACGGTACCGTGGCACAGGGCGGCTCCGGGAAACCCTATTATTACGAATACACGCTTAAAGGCAGGGAAGAAGAGACCTGGCAGCCGCGGTTCAGTTATTACGGTTTTCAGTACATTCAGTTGGAAGGTGCAAATTACAGGGAAGTTAAAGATAAAAACCGGCCCGTTGTATCGGAAGTCAAATCCCTTTTTGTCTATAATTCCGCCGGGAATGCCGGGAGTTTTGAATGTTCCAATGATATTTTTAACCGCACCCATGAATTGATAAATAATGCCGTAAAAAGCAATTTTCACAGCGTGTTTACCGACTGCCCGCACCGGGAAAAGCTCGGCTGGCTTGAAGAGACCCATCTTAACGGCCCCGGCCTGCTTTACAATTACCGGCTGCAAAATTTTATTCCCAAGATCATGCAGGATATAGCCGATGCCCAGCGGGAGAATGGCCTCATCCCCAATATCGCTCCCGAGTATATCGTCTTTGGTGGGGATTTCACGGATTCCCCCGAATGGGGAGTGGCCGGGGTGGTCCTGCCGTGGATGTATTATGAATATTACGGCGATCCGTCCCTCATAGAAAAATACTACGATGTGATGAAAAAGTATGTGGATTACCTGACCTCCACATCCGAAAACCACATTGTATCTCACGGCCTCGGCGACTGGTACGACTATGGCGAGCACCCGGCGGGATATTCGAAGAACAGTCCCATAGCCCTCTCGGCTACATCTCATTATTTTATGGGAGCAAAACTGGTAGCCAAAGCAGCCCGCCTGCTGGATAAAAAAGAAGACGTATCAAAATATGAAACCCTGACGGAAAACATCCGGGCAGCTTTTAACCGGGAATTTTTCGATAAAGAGACCAGACAATACGGTACCGGAAGCCAGTTCAGCAATGCCGTCCCCCTGTTTATGGAGATCACAGAACCCGAATACAGGGATGCGGTATTGGACAATCTTCTCGCAGATATAAAGAAAAGAGGATACCGCCTTACCACCGGGGACGTGGGAAATCGTTATCTTTATCAGGTACTCGCAAGAAATGGTCAAAACGACATTATGTATAAATTACACAACCATTACGATACCCCCGGTTATGGTTTCCAGATCAAGTTCGGGTTGACCACTCTCACCGAGCAGTGGGACCCGCGTAAAGGCAATTCCCTCAACCACTTTATGATGGGCCAGATCGAAGAATGGTTCTACCAGAGCCTGGCCGGGATTGTCCCTGATAAGCAAAACCCCGGGTTCAGACATTTTTTCCTTCAGCCCCGGACAGTGGGAGATATGACTCATGTCAAAGCCTCTTACAAATCCGTTTACGGCAACATACGTTCCGAATGGAGCAAGGAAGGAGACAAGCTGAGGTTTACGTTTGAGATCCCCGCCAATACCACGGCCACGATAAAACTTCCGGTCAGTAAAAACGCTGAGGTTGTATTGAACGGTAAGGCCTTGAACAATTCAGACCTGGTACCGGATATCGAAAAAGACAGTAAATCCCCCGTTTTCAGACTGGGATCGGGAATTTATAAAATAGAATGTAATAACGGTCACCCCGAGCGCAGTCGAGGGGTCGGCGGTAAAGACACCCCGACTGTACAGAAGGAGAAGAATGATTAAAAGTGTCAATGTCACTTTGGTAAGTCATAAATTGTAGCAAATGCAACATATAGAAAACAATAAATACTCTTCGGAAAATACGAAGCCGATACTCTCCCTCCCTCCCGATAGCTATCGGGAGAAGGGAGGGCCGGGGAGGGATGTCATAATGTTCCTGTTAGCTCTAACTTTCTGTTGTACCCCGGCCTTATCCCAAAACTCCGACACCCGCTACAATAAACCCGTAACCCAAACCATCCGTAAAATAGAACGCATCTTCGGAATAAAGGTTGAGGACAAAAAAGACCTGCTGAAAGACAAGACCCTGGATTATGCCGACTGGCGCATCCGCTACGGCAATCCCGAAATATCACTGACCAATATCCTGGCCCCGTTCGACCTTACGTTTTTCAAGGAATCCGATTCCGTGTACACCATAAGAAAATTCGAATACCCGCGGCGTTACCCGAAGATCGGGAAAGAACGGCTAAGTTACCTCGAAACCCTTTACAACGACCGGGAAAGCTGGGAGCAGCGAAGGGGTTCCCTGAAAAATTGTATGAACAGCGTGCTTTGGCTCGACAAGGCCCCGCCCGCACCCGGAACAAAACCCATACTCACTGAAAAGCGCATATACAAAGGTTACAGCGTGGAGAACATAGGCCTGGAGATCCTGCCCGGCGTTTTTGCCACGGGGTCCGTATATAAACCCTACCCGCTGAAAGGAAAACACCCGGTGATCGTATGCCCTAACGGACACTTCAGTGAGGGAAGGTACAGGGAAAGCCAGCAGGTACGAAGCGCTACCCTGGCCAGAATGGGCGCTATAGTGGTCGGTTACGACCTGTTCGGATGGGGAGAGTCCGAACTGCAATTCCCCGGTTACCACTGGAACAGTATTGCAGCCACCGTACAGGTGCTGGACGGCATGCGTCTGCTGGATTACCTCCTGTCGTTGCCCGAAGCCGATCCCGACCGCATAGCCGTTACCGGGGGATCGGGAGGAGGATCGCATACCCTGTTCCTCACCGCACTGGACGATCGCGTAACCGTATCGGCCCCTGTTGTTATGGTCTCTTCACATTTTTCAGGAGGCTGTCCGTGCGAGAGCGGCCAGCCCGTCCATCTTTGCGGCGACGGGACCAACAACGCCGAGATCGCAGCCATGGCAGCCCCCCGCCCGCAACTCATCGTTTCCGACGGCAAGGACTGGACCCGTACCGTGGCCGACCTGGAATATCCTTTTGTCCGGCGCATTTACGGCTTTTATGACAAAGAAAACAGGGTGAAGAACGCCCATTTTCCCGGTGAGGGACACGATTACGGTACTTCAAAAAGAATGGCCGTATACCGTTTTATGGCAGAACACCTGGGGCTGGATATAAACAAGGTAAAAAACAAAGAAGGAGAGATCGACGAATCCGGCTGTAAGATAGAAGATGAGAACACCCTGAAAGTATTCGGGAACAAAGGAGAAAAACTCCCGCCCCGTGCTTTAAAAGACATTGACAAACTATACGAACTTTTTGGTGAAAAGAACATGAAAACAAAATAAGCGATAAAAAGAGATAAAAAGAAGAATCTTCTCCCCTCCAGGGGAGATGCTGCGGTTACTGAGCGTAGCCGAAGTAAAGACAGAGGGGTGTCCCCCGAAGAAATAACAATCAAAAACCCATAAAAAACCAATGAAATTATCACAACTAATATTTTTACTAACACTAACCCTTTATTTCGGATGTACCGTACTACAGGCACAATCCACCAATACTCCGCTAAAACTATGGTACAACCGCCCTGCATCCAACTGGAACGAAGCACTCCCTCTCGGTAACGGCCGCCTGGGCGCCATGATCTTCGGCGACCCTTCCATAGAACGCCTGCAACTGAATGAAGAGACCATCTGGGCCGGGTCGCCGAACAACAATGCCCATGATAAAGCCCTGAAGGCCCTGCCCGAAGTACGTCGGCTGATCTTTGAGGGAAAATACGAAGAAGCCGAGGCCCTTGCCGATGCCGAAATGATGTCGAAAACCAACAACGGCATGCCCTACCAGACCTTCGGGAGTTTGTATATCTCATTTCCGGGACATTCCGGCTACACCGATTATTACAGGGACCTGAATATCGAGAACGCAACGGCTACCGTACAATACACCGTTGACGGAGTGACGTATAAACGGGAAGCCCTTTCGGCTTTTGAAAATGATGTGGTGGCCGTAAGGCTCACCGCCGATCGTCCCGGGAGCATTACCTGTAACATCTCCATGAACAGCCCTTTCGACAATACCGATCCGCGGACCGAAGGCGAGCAGCTGGTACTTTCCGGGGTTACCAGTACCGTTGAAGGACAGGGCGGAAAAGTAAAGTTCCAGGGCAGAGTGGCCGCCACCCACAAGGGCGGAAACATGACCGTAAAAAACGGTATCATCAGCCTGGATAATGCCGATGAAGCCACCCTGTATATCTCGATAGCCACGAATTTTAAAAACTACAGGGAACTATCCGTAGATGAAGAACAAAAAGCCGGGACCTTGCTGGAAAAAGCATTGAAAAAGGACTTTTCCGAGATCCAGGCGGCACATACCGCATATTACAGAAAATTCATGGACAGGGTATCCCTCGACCTGGGAACAACCGAAGCCGATAAACTGCCCACCGACCAAAGGATCAGACAATTTTCGGAACAATCCGACCCCGGACTGGCAACGTTGTATTTCCAGTATGGAAGGTATTTGCTGATCTCCAGCTCACAGCCCGGGGGCCAGCCTGCCAATTTGCAGGGCATATGGAACGATATGCTATTCCCGCCCTGGGAAAGCAAATACACGGTGAACATCAACGCCGAAATGAATTACTGGCCTGCCGAGGTCACCAACCTTTCGGAAATGCACGAGCCCTTTATCCGGCTGGCCAAAGAAGTCAGTGAGTCGGGAAAGGAAACGGCTGGAATGATGTACGGCGCCCGCGGATGGGTTTTGCATCACAACACCGATATCTGGCGGTTTACAGGCCCCATAGACGCCGCAAAATACGGGCTCTGGCCCAGCGGGGGAGCATGGCTGTGCCAGGACCTTTGGGAAAGGTATCTCTATACGGGCGACAAAAACTATCTCCGGGAAATATACCCTGTCATGAAAGGAGCCGCCCGTTTTTTCCTCGACTTTATGGTCCCCGAACCCGAACACGGCTGGCTAGTCGTCGTACCCTCTATTTCACCGGAGAACAGTCATGCGGGGAATGCATCCGTAGCGGCCGGGACCACGATGGATAACCAGCTTGTTTTCGACCTGTTTACCCATGTTGCCGAAGCTGCCGGAATACTTTCACAGGATAAAGGCTTTATAGCGGAACTGGAAACCGCAAAAGAAAAACTGGCCCCCATGCAGGTGGGACAATACGGGCAGCTGCAGGAATGGATGAACGACTGGGATGATCCGGAAGATAAACACAGGCATGTATCCCACCTTTACGGATTGTTTCCCGGCAACCAGATCTCACCTTTCCGGAATCCCGAACTTTTCGATGCCGCAAAAACTTCGCTGTTGTTCCGCGGAGATAAATCCACAGGTTGGTCCATGGGGTGGAAAGTATGCCTCTGGGCAAGACTGCTGGACGGCGATCATGCCTATAAACTCTTACAGGATCAGCTGAGCCTGGTTATTACAAATAAAGATGGCGGCGGAACCTATCCCAATATGCTTGACGCACACCCGCCGTTCCAGATAGACGGTAACTTTGGTTGTGCAGCAGGGATAGCCGAAATGCTGATGCAAAGTCACGATGGAGCCGTTCACCTCCTTCCCGCACTGCCGTCCGAATGGAAAGATGGCGAAATAAAAGGCCTGGTCTCCAGGGGAAGCTTCGAGATCGGCATGGAGTGGAAGAACGGCAGACTCCGGAAAGTGACCGTACGGTCCCGCAAGGGAGGAAACCTCAGGCTGAGAACGGAAACCGCGCTCAAAGGAACCCGTTTGAAAAAGGCCCGGGGAGAAAACCCCAATCCGCTGTTCCGAACACCGCAAATAAAGAAACCCCTTGTTTCCGACAAGTCGAAATTAAATAAGGTAAAGCTTCCGGACTATCACGAGTATGACATTTCCACGGAAGCGGGTAAAAGCTATACGTTCTATGCAAGATAAGATGAAAGAGAAAAACATATTCGGAGAAAAAATAAATGAATTTCTTAAAAAGAGATCACTTCAAAACTTCCCTGTCACCCCGACCCCTTCGATAAACTCAGGACAGGCTGAAGTCGAGGGGTTTCATCGGCAAAAGTATCCCGATTCCGTTCGATGTAACCGTACCGGGTTCCGGAACTTCTTTTATTGCATTTTGTTGCTATGCGCGTTGGCAGCTTGTAACCATCCCGAAAAAAGAGAACCGGCTATCCTGAAGGCAGGTGATTTTGAACATTATGCCACCTATTTCAACCGGATGGAAGATGAGAACATTAAACAGGCCATTCCCAACGACAGTGCATGGACCTGGATGAAAGCGAATATTCCGCTGTTCGAATGTCCGCAGGACAATTTCGAGGAGCTGTATTACTACCGCTGGTGGAGCGTCAGGAAGCACATTAAAAACACACCGCAGGGTTACGCCGTCACCGAATTCCTGGTAGAACGTTCGTATGCCGACAAATACAACCTGATAAGTTGTGCCCTCGGGCATCACATCCACGAATTGCGCTGGCTGCACAATCCCGAATATCTCGACCAGAATGTCCACCTGTGGTATCGCGGAAAGGACGGGGGCCGGATGAACAAATTGCGGTCCTTCAGCAGCTGGACGGCTTCATCTCTCTACGACCGTTACCTGGTAGACGGGGATAAGGAATTCCTTCTGGACATGTTCCCCGACCTTGTAGATGAATACAAAGCCTGGGAAGGCGACAGGAGACGCCCTGACGGCCTCTTCTGGCAATACGATGTAAAAGACGGTATGGAAGAATCGCTCAGCGGCTCACGCCACGAAAAAAACGCGAGGCCGACGATCAACAGCTATATGTTTGGCAATGCCCGGGCCATTGCAAAAATGGCGGAAATGAAAGGTGAGACCGAACTCGTTGGCCTGTATGAAGCCAAGGCCGATACCCTCCGCAGGCTCGTTCAGCAAAAACTGTGGAACCCTGCCGATCGTTTTTTTGAAACAAACAAGGAAGCCGACAGCTCTGCAAACGTGCGAGAAGCCATAGGGTTTATCCCCTGGTATTTCAATCTTCCCGAACAGGGGAAAGGTTATGAGACGGCATGGCAACAGGTAAAGGATGAAGAAGGTTTCCTGGCACCATTCGGCCTTACCACAGCCGAACGGCGCAGCCCGAGGTTCCGCACACACGGAACGGGAACCTGCGAATGGGACGGGGCCGTATGGCCCTTTGCCACTTCACAGACCATGACGGCGATGGCCAATGTGCTCAACCATTACCGGCAGGAATACGTAGACCAGGAAGACTATTTCACACTGATGAACCTATACGTGGAAAGCCAGTATTACCGGGGCAGGCCGTATATCGGCGAATATCTCGATGAAACCACCGGCTACTGGCTGATGGGCGACCGCGAAAGAAGCCGTTACTACAACCATTCCACCTTTAATGACCTTATCATTACCGGGCTGGTGGGCCTGAGGCCCCGTGCCGATGAAAAAATAGAAATCAACCCCCTGATCCCCGAAGAAAAATGGGACTGGTTCTGCCTGGATAACGTACTGTACCACGGCTATTACCTGACCATTTTATGGGACCGTACCGGGGAAAAATACGGCAAAGGAAAAGGGCTTAGAATATTCCGCAACGGCAAGGAGATAGCCGCTTCCGAAAAGCTGGAGAGAATCGTGACCGAATAACACTGAAACAGAAATTCCATGTCACCCCGAGCGTAGCGAGGGGACTCTGAGTAATAAAAACTATAAATCACAAAAAAAACATGTATTCCCATTTCCTATACTATCTTTTTCTGTTCGGCTGCCTCTTACAAAGCATGCCTGCAACCGCCGGTACAGAAAAAGTGAGCGTAACCGGCCTCAGATGCGAAATGCTCACCGACCCCGAAGGCATTGACGTCATTCAACCGCGTTTAAGCTGGATACTGCAAACCGGGGAACAAGACGTACGGCAACAAGCCTACCGGGTGATGGTGGCCTCAACAAAAGAAAAGCTGAACAATGATGAAGCCGACCTGTGGGACAGCGGCAAAGTGGAAAGCGATAATTCCGTCCACGTCAAATACCGGGGAAAACCGTTACAGAGCAGGGAAGAAGCCTACTGGAAAGTAAAAATATGGATCGGCAAGGGAGAAACCGAATGGAGTAGCCCGGCGTTTTGGAGTATGGGCATCCTCACCTATGCCGAATGGAAATCCACCCGGTGGATCGGTATGGACAAAGCCTTTCCCGGTGATAGCATCAGCCAGTTCTCCAGGCTGTCCGCCCGCTACCTCAGAAAAGAGTTCGACACAAAAAAGAAGATAAGGAAAGCAAAAGCCTATATCATGGGATTGGGCCTGTACGAACTTTATATCAACGGTCAAAAAATAGGCGACCGGGTGCTGGCCCCTGTCCCTACAGATTACACCAAAAACGTAAAATACAACGTATTTGATGTCACTTCGCACATTAAACAGGGTGATAATGCCATCGGGACCATACTCGGTAACGGAAGGTATTTCGCCATGAGGCAGAATTATAAGCCCTATAAGATTAAAACCTTCGGTTATCCGAAAATGGCAATGCAGCTCGTCCTCGAATACACCGACGGCAGCACGGAGACCATAAAGACCGACGAAAGCTGGAAACTCACAGCCGACGGCCCCATCCGCACCAATAATGAATACGACGGGGAAGAATACGACGCCCGCAGGGAAATGCCCGGGTGGAACCGTTCCGGTTTTGATGACAGCAACTGGTTACAGGCCACCTATGTCCAGGAACCCGGCGGTTTTTACGAAGCGCAGATGACCCCCGGAATGACGATCATGGAAGAACTTACTCCCGTATCCGTCACAAAGCTGGATAACGGGAAATATATCCTGGACATGGGGCAGAACATGGTAGGATGGCTGCAGATCCGGGTCCGGGGAGATCGCGGCGACAGGATCATCCTCCGCTTTGCCGAATCCCTCAAAGACGACGGTTCGTTATACACGGCCAATCTCCGGGATGCCAGGGTGACCGATGTCTATACGCTGAAAGGAGAGGGAGAAGAAACCTGGGAGCCGAAGTTTGTATACCACGGTTTCCGCTATGTGGAGGTCTCGGGATATCCCGAAAAACCATCCGAGGACGATTTCGTGGGAAAAGTGGTCTACGACGAACTGGAAATCACGGGAACATTCAGGTCGTCAAACGATATTCTCAACCGGGTATTCAAAAACGCCTACTGGGGCATCCGCGGAAACTACAAGGGCATGCCCGTAGATTGTCCCCAGCGCAACGAAAGGCAGCCCTGGCTGGGCGATCGGGCCACCGGGGCGTATGGAGAAAGTTTTGTGTTTAACAACGTTACCCTCTATGCCAAATGGCTCGATGATATACAAAACGCTCAGACACAGGACGGGGGTATCCCCGATGTGGCCCCTGCATTCTGGCGCTACTACGGCGATAATGTCACCTGGCCCGGAACCTATATCAATGTGGCCGACATGCTGTACAACCAGTACGGCGATAAAAAGGTACTGGAAGAACACTATCCTTCCATGAAAAAATGGGTGAAATACATGGAGACCAACTATCTCGAAGACGGCCTGATGACGCGGGACAAATACGGCGACTGGTGCGTCCCTCCCGAATCACCGGAACTCATCCATTCGCGCGACCCCCGGCGTAAGACCGATGGCGTGCTGCTGGCCAGCGCCTATTACATCCGCCTTTTAAAACTGATGAAAAAGTTTGCGGGGATTATCGGTGCCGGTCAGAAAGATATCCGGTATTATGAGGAGCTTTCCGGGAAAATGACAAAAGCCTTTAATCGTCGGTTTTTTGATAAAGACAAATACAGTTACGACAATAATACCGTAACCGCAAACCTGCTCCCCCTCGCATTCGGCATCACTCCCGAAGACCTGCAGGAAGAGGTCTTTGAAAACATCGTTTACACCATCGAAAAAACCAACAACAGCCATATCAGTACCGGGGTGATAGGTACCCAGTTCCTGATGCGTACCCTGACCGAATACAGAAGGGCCGATCTCGCTTTCCGGCTGGCATCCAATACCACCTATCCCAGCTGGGGATACATGGCAGAGAACGGGGCCACCACCATCTGGGAACTCTGGAACGGAAATACCGCCAAACCGGAAATGAACTCCCAAAACCATGTGATGTTGCTGGGCGACTTGCTGATCTGGTATTATGAAGACCTGGCAGGAATAAAAAGTGATCCCGAAGCGCCCGGTTTTGAAAGGATTGTGATGAAACCCGCTTTTCCGGACGGACTCGATCATGTCGATGCATCCTATCAATCCGTACGAGGCCTGATAAAAAGCAGCTGGAAGAAAAAGGGGAGCAGGTTGGAATGGCAGATCACCATCCCTCCGAATACTACCGCAGAGGTCTACCTCCCCGGGAATAATGCCGAAAAGGTAAAACTGGACAACAGGAGACTGGATCGTGCCGGGATACCTTTTGAGAAGGAGCGAAGCAGGCTGGTCCTGCAACTCGGACCGGGAGATCATAGGTTTAACGTAAACTGAAATCACTAAAACTGTTCGGGATAGTGCAGGATGCTTCCCCCAGCAGTTCATCGTATTTTAATCCACAAATTATTGGTTGCTGAACGAAGTCGAAGCATCCATCAAAAAAAAGGAAATATGAAAACACTCAAATTAGGAATAGCATTTTGTATAGCACTTACACTCAGTAATTGCAAAACCAAGCCCTCCCCGGATGAAGCGACCTGGAAAGAGGGAATTGTCACGGATGAATTTATTTACGAAGAAGCTCCGTATCCTTCCTGTCACGCCGCTACCATAGCCGAAACACCCGAAGGACTCGTTGCCGCATGGTTCGGCGGAACCCATGAACGCCATCCCGATGTGGGGATCTGGGTGAGCAGAAACAAGGATGGAGCGTGGGATACCCCGGTAGAAGTGGCCAACGGGGTCATTAATGATACCCTGCGTTACCCTACATGGAATCCCGTACTGTATCAGGTACCGGACGGGGACCTGATGCTGTTCTATAAAATAGGGCCTCATCCCTCTAAATGGTGGGGTATGCTGACCACTTCATCCGACGGGGGAGAAACCTGGTCAGAACCCGAAAATTTGCCCGAAGGCTATATCGGCCCGGTAAAGAACAAACCGGTTTTACTGGAAAACGGTGACCTGGTGTGCCCGTCCAGTACCGAAGGCGACGGTTGGCGTGTACACATGGAGATCACCCCCGATTTCGGAGAGACCTGGAGCATGACCGACTCCATTTCAAGGGGACCGGAAAAGATCAATGCCATCCAGCCCAGTATTCTTAACCACGGCGACGGAAAATTACAGATCATTTGCCGTACCCGGAACAGGGCATTGGGAACATCATGGTCGGAAGATTACGGCAAAACCTGGTCGACCATGGAATTGATGAACCTTCCGAACAACAATTCCGGTACGGATGCCGTGACCCTTCAGGACGGAAGGCATCTGCTGGTCTATAACCACGTATTACCCCCGGGTGAAAAGGTCAAGGGCCCCAGAACCCCCCTTCACGTTTCCCTTTCCGACGACGGAGTTAACTGGGAAGCATCGCTCATCCTCGAAGATTCGGAGATCAGCCAGTATTCCTATCCCTCCGTGATCCAGGGATCGGATGGCATGATCCATATCGTCTATACCTGGCGTCGTGAACGTATCAAATACGTGAAGATCGATCCTGACAAGATGATCTCTTATCCCATAGAAAACGGTGTCTGGCCGGGAACCGGCACACAGGAAGAAGAGGTTGCTGAAGCAAAGAATTAATAGGAATGAAATGAATGAATAAAAGATTGAAATAGATGGATAGGAGATTGAACAAGGTTGGAAAGCGACCTTTCATCAATCTACCGAAATCCGCCGCTCGTCTGCGACGAGTGGCATTACTTAAAGAATTATAACAATGAAAAACCAATATAAACATCCCCGCAGGGATTTTCTGAAGACCGTTTCCCTGGCAACTGCCGGAATAGTGGCAGGAGCCTGTTACAGTCCTCTTTCGGCCATGACCACGAATGGAAAAGAACAAAGATACAGGATCGCCGTATGCGACTGGATGATCCTGAAAAGACAAAAACCAAGCGCCTTTTCCCTGGCCGCAGAAATCAATGCAGACGGTATCGAACTCGACATGGGCGGGCTGGGTTCCCGCGAAACTTTCGACAGCAAACTGGGAGACCCGGAAATACGAAAGGAGTTTCTCGAAACGTCCCGTAAACTCGGCGTGGGAATAAGTTCTATCGCCATGTCCGGGTTTTATGCCCAGTCCTTTGCCAAACGGCCCACGGTCGATCGTATGGTACAGGATACGGTAGATACGATGGAAGCGATGAATGTCAAGGTGGCCTTTTTACCCCTCGGGGTACAGGGAGACATGGTAAAAAACCCGGAACTCCGTCCCCAAATCGTAAAACGGCTGCGCAAAGCCGGGGAAAAAGCAGGGAATATCGGCGCCGTCATTGCCGTGGAGACCTCTTTTGATGCAAAGGAAGAAAAACGTTTCCTCAAAGAGGTCGGTTCCCCTTTTGTAAAGAGTTCCTTCAATTTTGCCAATGCCGTGGAAAACGGCAGGGATATCAGCAAAGAACTACGGACCCTCGGGAAAGAATACATCGCCCAGATCCATTGCACCAATACCGACGGTGTATGGCTCCGGAACGATAAGCAGATCGACATGCCCGCTGTCAAAAAAACACTCGACCGGATGCAGTGGAAAGGATGGCTTATCGTGGAAAGATCGAGAGATGTAAACATGGTGAGAAACGTAAAAGCAAACTACGGAGACAATGTAGCCTACCTGAAGTCCGTATTTCAGGAGTAGTAAACATAAAGTGTCATCCCGAGCGCAGCGAAGGACCTCCGAAAAGTAATATTCCGATCAAAAAAGGATAAACCATAACTCATGAAAACCCGATCAGTTCTACTATACCACATCATACTATGCATCTTTATGCTTTCCTGTACGCAGGACAAACATATCACCATAGTAACCCGGGAGAACACATCCCCCCGCATAACGTTCGGCGCCGAAAAACTGGCCACTACCCTGAAAAAAGCAGGCTACACCGTAGATATGTCTGCCGACACTACGGCATTGCAGGCCAAGGGAAAAACGATCCATATCCGTGAAAATAAAAATATCGACCTGAAGAAAGAAGGTTTTCGCATTGTGTCCGAAGCAAATGTGATGCGTATCGAAGGTGCCGACGCTTCCGGCGGGCTCTACGGGGCGATGGAAGTGGTCGACAGGATAAAGAAAACAGGAGCGATCGATTTTAAGCTGGATTTTTCCGATGCCCCCGAAATGGTTTTACGCGGCAGCTGTATCGGGCTTCAGAAACCCACGTATCTCCCGGGGCGTACGGTATACGAGTATCCCTATACCCCCGAAACATTCCCCTGGTTCTACGACAAGGAACTCTGGATAGAATACCTCGACATGATGGTGGAGAATCGCATGAACTCCCTCTATCTGTGGAACGGTC
Source organism: Sinomicrobium kalidii (assembly GCF_021183825.1). Classification (GTDB taxonomy): domain Bacteria; phylum Bacteroidota; class Bacteroidia; order Flavobacteriales; family Flavobacteriaceae; genus Sinomicrobium; species Sinomicrobium kalidii. Next base: position 4,744,536 of record NZ_CP089211.1, read on the forward strand.
ACCCGTTCGCATCCCTTGTGAAACTGAAAGACTACCCCTATGCGGTGGAAGTAGACGAGGAAACGTTCAGAAAAAACGAGGAAATATTTAAGTTCCTTACCAAGGAAGCGAACAAAAGAGGGATCTGGGTCATACAGATGTTTTATAACATTATTGTCTCCAAACCTTTTGCCGAACACCACAATATTAAAACGCAGGACCGACAGCGTCCGATCACCCCGTTGATAGCCGATTATACCCGGAAATCCATAGCCGCTTTTATCGAAAAATATCCCAACGTAGGCTTACTGGTCGCTTTGGGTGAAGCCATGAGCGGTAAAGAAACCGATGTCAGGTGGTTTACCGAAACTGTCATCCCCGGTGTAAAGGATGGCTTAAAGGCATTGGGACGAACGGACGAGCCTCCCATAATACTCCGCGCACACGATACCGATGCCCCTTTGGTCATGGAGCATGCGCTGCCGTTATATAAAAATCTGTATACAACACATAAGTATAATGGCGAATCCCTGACCACCTACGAGCCCCGCGGCCCGTGGTCCGAGATCCACAAAAAACTGAGTAAAGCCGGTTCCGTACATATATCCAATGTCCACATCCTGGCCAACGTGGAGCCTTTCCGCTACGGTTCACCCGATTTTATCCAGAAAAGCGTCAAGGCCATGCACAGGGTTCATGGCGCCGATGCATTGCATTTATATCCGCAGGCATCGTACTGGGACTGGCCCTATACGGCCGATAAAACCGAACCGCGATTGCTGGAGATGGACCGCGACTGGATATGGTATAAAGCCTGGGCGCGCTACGCCTGGAAAAGTGAGCGGGACCGTCAGAAAGAAATAACCTTCTGGAGCGATCTCCTGGCTGGTAAATACGGAGTGGGAAGGGAAGACGGAAAGAATATTCTCGACGCCTACGAGCAAAGCGGGGAGATCGCTCCCAAGACCCTGAGACGGTTCGGCATCACCGAAGGGAACCGGCAGACCCTCCTGCTCGGGATGCTGGGAAGCCAGTTGGTAAACCCGTACAAATGGAAAGTGTACCCCGGTTTCTATGAATCCTGCGGTCCCGTGGGAGAAAAACTGATCGATTATGCCGAAAAGGAATGGAAAGGCGAAGCCCACACCGGGGAAACCCCGCCGCAGATCATCGAGGAGATAACAACACATGGCAAACTCGCCGTAGAAGCGATAGAAAAAGTGGTACCCCATGTTACTGAAGACAAGGACGAATTTGAACGGTTAAGGAACGATATGCATTGCTACAAGGCCTTTGCCGATTTCTTTTCGGAAAAAGTAAAGGCTATGATGCCTGTGCTCCGCTATCAGTATTCCGGCGAAGTATCCGACCTGGAAAAAGCCGTTCCCCATTTAAAAAACAGTATAACACATTACAGGAAGCTTGTGGACCTTACAAAGGGCAGCTACCTGTATGCCAACAGCATGCAAACCGCCCAAAGGCGTATTCCTATCGGCGGCAATGACGGAAAGTACAAGACCTGGGAAGAAATGCTGCCCCTTTACGAAAGGGAACTGGCCAACCTGGAGCGCAATATAGAGCGGTTGAAATCCTCAAAAGACGGCAAGCTGGAAAAGAAAGCAGTAAACCCCTGGTCCCCTGCGAAAGTCGAAATACTGAATGTCGGAACAACAGGGTTTTCTGTAAAACACGAGCAAGCGTTTTACAAGGGGGTGACCATAGAAGCAGCGGCAGGCGAACTGGAAAAACTACAAGGCATATATATCCCGAAGGAAAAACAGATAGAAGAAGGCACACAGCTGAGATTTAAAAATGACCGGCCCGTTAAAGTCGTGGTAGGCTATTTTAATACCGACCGGAAACGCTTTTTGCTACCGCCGGCCCTGGAAACCAATGCTGCCGGGAATCTCAGGGGAGAGGCTGAAGTAATACTGGCCAATGCCCTTAAAATAAAAAATATGCCCAGGGTGAATATTCATACGTATAGGTTTGACCCAGGCGAGAACGAACTCAAACTCGGAAAAGGAAGGGTGCTGATACTGGGCTTTATAGATGCCGATGAAAATATAATCTCCAGGAATGCCGGGTTAATGGGGGAAAACGAAAAAGAAGCCATAGACTGGGTATTTTATTAAAAAGAAAGAATGCGTTTAAAATTATCAGCCATAGGTCTTTTTTGTTTTTTACTGACCCTTTCGTGCGGCAATCCCGGGAAGGAAGTATCCGTCCGGCAGGTGATCCCGTTGAACAGCAACTGGAAAACCATGACCGTATCGGGTAATGATACCCTGAACAATGATAAATATATCCGGTCTGCCTACGCAGATACCGCCTGGCAGAAGGTCAATGTTCCCCACAACTGGGACCGCTACGAAGGCTTCCGCAGGAATAAACATGGCAACCGCCATGGAACAGCCTGGTACAGGAAAGAACTGTATGTAGATCACAACGAAGATAAAACAAAACGCTATTTCCTGTTTTTCGAGGGTGTAGGCTCCTATGCGACGGTATGGGTCAACGGCAAAAAGGCCGGGGAACACTGGGGAGGAAGGACCACTTTTACACTCGATATAACCAAGCTGTTGCATTTCGGTAAGGCCAATACCATTGCGGTCAAAGCCGAACACCCCGCATTCATCACCGACCTGCCCTGGGTCTGCGGAGGCTGTTCCGGGGAGTGGGGCTTTTCAGAAGGGTCGCAGCCCATGGGGATTTTCCGCCCCGTTTCGCTGGTGGTGACCAATGATATCCGTATCGAACCGTTCGGGGTCCATATCTGGAACGACGAAAACATATCAAAAGAAAAAGCCAAGCTGTTTGTAAACACCGAGATCAGGAATTACCGGGCCTCCGGTGGTGAAGTCAGGATCGTTCATAAATTGCACGACACTTCCGGTAAGGTGGTGGCCCGTAATGAAGACAAGGTAACAGTAGAAGGAAACGGAAAGGGAATGAGCAGAACAGAACGGTTAGATGTCATCAACCCCGAATTGTGGTCCCCCGGAAAACCATACCTCTACCAATTATCGACCGTAATAACCGACGGAGATACTGTAATAGACGAAGTAAAAACATCATACGGCATACGGCGGATAAGCTGGCCGGTAGGAAGAGAAGGAGATGACGGCCGTTTTTTCATTAACGGGGAACCGCTTTTTATCAACGGTACCTGCGAATACGAACACCTTATGGGAAGGAGCCATGCCTTTACCGACAGGCAGGTCCGGGCACGGGTAGAACAGGTCAGGGCCGCAGGGTTTAATGCCTTCCGGGAAGCACATCAACCCCATAACCTAAGGTACCAGCAACACCTCGATAAAGAAGGGATCCTGTTCTGGAGCCAGTTCTCGGCACATATCTGGTACGATACCCCAGAATTTAGGAAAAATTTTAAAACATTGCTGAGGCAGTGGATCAGGGAAAGGCGGAACAGCCCGTCCGTAGTGCTCTGGGGTTTGCAGAACGAAAGCGTGATCCCGAAGGAATTCGCCGAAGAATGCACCCGTATCATCCGTGAAATGGACCCTACCGCTTCCGCCCAGCGAAAAGTGACCACCTGCAACGGCGGGGAAGGAACCGACTGGAACGTCATCCAGAACTGGTCCGGGACCTATGGAGGCGATCCGTTTAATTACGGCAACGAACTCAGCGAGGAATGGCTCAACGGCGAATACGGTGCATGGCGCACGGCCGATCTGCACACCGAAGGCCCCTTCCGCCAGAAAGGGAAATACAGCGAAGACCGTTTTTCCAAATTGATGGAGATTAAGGTAAAACAGGCCGAATCGGTCAGGGATAAGGTGGCCGGGCAGTTCAACTGGCTCTTTGCCTCCCATGAAAACCCCGGAAGGATACAGAACGGGGAAGCCTATCGAGATATGGACAGGGTAGGCCCGGTAAACTACAAGGGACTGTTCACCGTCTGGGGAGAACCGCTGGATGCCTACTATATGTATATGGCCAATTATGCCCCTGTGGAAACACAGCCCATGGCCTATATCGTATCCCATTCCTGGCCGGACCGCTGGACATCGCCGGGAATAAAGGATAGTATTACCGTCTATTCCAACTGTGACGAAGTAGAGCTTTTTAACGGGGCCGGACACATTTCACTGGGAAAAAAGAAAAATCCCGGCCGGGGAAAACACTTTCAATGGGATGATGTCCCGGTAAAGTACAACATCCTCTATGCCGTAGGCTATGAAGACGGCAAGGAAGTGGCCACGGATTGTATTGTACTGGATCATTTGCCCGGATCCCCCGACCTGGAGGGTTTAAAAGAAACGGACCCAGACGTCCTCAAACCGGAAAAGGAAAAAAACTACATATACCGGGTCAATGCCGGAGGCCCCGGGTTTACGGATACCTTCGGAAATACCTGGGCCGCCGACGTCCATAAAAGCAGGGAAGGTACCTGGGGCTCCCTGTCGTGGACAGACGATTTTGAGAACCTCCCGGATTTCTACGCCAGCCAACGAAGGGTCTTTGATCCCATACGGGGAACGGCAAACTGGGATTTGTTCCGGAGTTTCCGCTACGGAACAGACCGCCTGCAATACGAGTTCCCCGTAGAAAAAGGGAATTACACGGTAGAATTGTTCTTTATCGAACCCTGGTACGGCACCACGGGAACAACCGACTGCACCGGGTGGAGAAATTTTGACGTGGCCATCAATGACAGTGTAGTATTAAAAGACCTTGACATCTGGAAGGAAGCCGGGCACGATACGGTATTGAAGAAGACATTCACGATTAAGGCCAATAAGGGCATATTGAAAATATCATTCCCCGAAGTGGCATCCGGACAGGCCGTGATCTCCGCTATTGCCATTGCTGCGGAAAACCCGGATGCGGAGCCTGCTCCCGCATCACCATCAAATATCGTGAATATCGATATGGACGATAAGTACGACGAATTTTGCGAAGCAATGACCTGGCTGGACCGGGGACAAAAACAATACAGCGATACCAATGCGAGGTTCTTACCCTTGCCATACAAGCTTTATGGAGGCGATTGGTTGCGTTTTGCCGATGTTTTGAAGGATAAGGAGTTTGAGGAAAGCTTTATTCCCCTTAAAAATTCGAATATATATGTGTTGCTGGATGAAACGGTAAAACCGCTGCCAAAATGGCTTTCCGCCTACGAAAATACCGGGGAAAAAGCAGCCAACAACAATGGATCGGTTTTTAACCTTTACCGGAAAAGGGCAAAAAAAGGAGAAACGGTGGCCTTCGGGCCGAACGGAAACCGGAAAGATAACACCCCTGCTGCCATGTATACCATAATTACGATCCCCGAATACCGGATGGATGAAGGAGAGAACTCCCGCCCCGTATTTACACATGAAGCGGAAGAAGCAGATATATCCGGTCAGGGAACAGGGAAGGGGCATTTCAAAAAAGAAGATTACATCACCTTCCCGGAGAAAGGCAATAACAGTATTACCTGGGAGGTCAATCCCGGACTGGCCGGAGAATACCTGCTGCGGTTCAGGTATATGAACATGGGCGACAGCCCTGTACAGGTCAGGCTGCAAATAGAATCTGCGGATGGAATACTGTTAAAGGACGACGAGATCAGCTTTCCCGTAGCAGACAGGAAATGGCGCATACTCAACACCACCACCGGAGGATATATCAATGCGGGAACATATAAGGTGAGCCTGTCTGCCGAAAATATGGAAGGGCTCAGACTGGACAAACTGGAATTTCAATAGGAACAAATTAAAATGGTTGATTCAATAAAGAGGGACAGATAGTGGGTGACGGATGACAGAAGATATTTCTCCATCTGTCATCTGTCACCGGTCTTCCGTCCGAAAAATAGAATAAAGGAAATGAAGGGAACACATCGCATACTATACCTTGTATTTATACTCCTGTGCTGTGGATGTAATACGGAAGAGAAACCCGCCCGGGCAGTGATGGATTTTAACGAAAACTGGCAGTTTAAGCCGGGCGATCACCCCGAAGCCGTAAAACCTCAATTCGACGCATCCGCATGGCGAACCCTGGACCTGCCCCACGATTGGAGCATAGAAGGCGGGTTCAGCAAAGACCATCCGGCCAGACCCGAAGGCGGTGCCCTCCCTACCGGAAAAGGCTGGTACAGGAAGACCTTTGAGATGCCGGAGGACTGGCAAAACAAGTCCGTACGGATTGAATTTGACGGTATTTACCGCAACAGCGAGGTGTGGATCAACGGACATCACCTCGGAAAGCGGCCTAACGGTTATATTTCCTTCGGATACGATCTTTCTCCCCACCTGAATTTCGGAGAAACCCCTAATGTTATTGCCGTAAAAGCGGATAATTCCCCGCAGCCCAATTCCAGGTGGTACACCGGTTCGGGTATTTACAGGAACGTAAGATTGATTGCTACCGGAAAACTGTATGTACAACCCTGGGGCACTTATATCACCACCCCGGAAGTGTCGGAAAAATCGGCAAAGGCAAGACTTGAAGTGACGGTAGGCAATAATAGTGGCAAACCCGGAGAATTAAAGGTAATATCCGAAGTATTGGACGCCGATAATGTAGTCGTAGTCCGGTCGGAATCCTCCGGGGAGATCGCTTCCGGGGCAACCCTTGTCATACACCAGGACCTTCTTGTGGAAAACCCGGTGTTGTGGGATGTGGATCATCCGTATGTATACAAAGTGCACACCCGGATATATAACGGTAATAAGCAGACCGACAGTTACGAAACCCCGCTCGGCATCCGCTATTTTGATTTTGATGCGGAAAAAGGTTTCTCACTGAATGGAAAACCCATGAAAATACTCGGCGTATGCCTTCACCACGATTCCGGCGCCCTGGGTGCGGCAGTTCACGAAGATGCCCTGCGCCGCAAGCTGACCTTGCTGAAAAACATGGGCGCCAATGCCATCCGTACGGCCCACAACCCGCATTCCCCCGAATTGCTGCGGTTGTGCGATGAAATGGGTTTTATCATCCAGGACGAAGCCTTCGATGTGTGGAAAAAGAAAAAGGTAAAGGAAGACTATCATACCGGCTGGGACGACTGGCATAAAAAAGACCTCGAAGACCTTATAAAACGCGACCGCAACCACCCGTCCGTGATGATGTGGAGTATCGGTAACGAGATCAGGGAACAGTTCGACAGTACGGGGATAACGATCACAAGAGAGCTTACGGACATCGTAAAATCGCTGGACACCACCCGCCCCGTCACCTGCGCCCTGACGGAGAACATTCCCGAAAAGAATTACATTTACCGGTCCGGGGCATTGGATCTTCTCGGCTTCAATTACAAGCGGGGAGATTATAAAAACTTTCCCGAATGGTACCCGGGAGAAAAGATCATCGCATCAGAAAATGTTTCGGGCCTTGCCACCAGGGGCCATTACGACATGCCGTCGGATAGTGTCATGCACTGGCCCGAAGCATATGATGCGCCTTTCGAAGGTAACGAGGATCATACCGTTTCCGCCTACGACCATGTAGCCGCATACTGGGGAACAACGCACGAAGAAGCCTGGAAAACCGTAAAAAATCTCGATTTTATGGCCGGACTTTTTATTTGGACGGGTTTTGACTATCTTGGGGAACCTGTACCGTATCCTTACCCCGCCAGAAGTTCGTATTTCGGGATCATTGATCTTGCAGGATTTCCGAAAGATGTTTATTATATGTACCAGAGCGAATGGACAGATAAGCCCGTATTGCATATCTTTCCGCACTGGAACTGGGAAGAAGGACAGGAGGTGGACGTCTGGGCCTATTACAACCAGGCCGATGAGGTGGAACTCTATCTGAATGGAGAATCTCTCGGGAAAAGATCAAAGAAAAATGGCGAACTTCATGTGATGTGGCGGGTGAAGTACGAACCGGGAACTCTGAAAGCCGTTTCGAGAAAAAACGGACGAACGGTGCTGGAAAAAGAAATACACACCGCCGGAAAGGCTTCGGGCATGGAACTGCTCCCGGACAGGGGCAGGATAAAGAGCAACAAAAAGGACCTGTGCTTTGTGACCGTAAATATTATGGATAAGCATGGAAACCCTGTGCCATGTGCCGGTAACGAGGTCCGGTTTGAAGTATCGGGAGGAGGGAAGATCGCTGGAGTGGACAATGGTTATCAGGCCGGTACGGAATCCTTTAAAGCCTCAAAGCGAAAGGCGTTTAACGGAAAATGTCTTGTTATTGTACAATCAAACGGAAAAAAAGAGGATGTTATACTGAAAGCCCGTTCCGAAGGACTGGAAATGGCGGAAGTGAAGATTGAAGTAGATTGAATAAGATTGATAGAAGATTGATTGGAGTTTAATCTTATTCAATCTACTATCAATCTCTCCAAAGGGAGAAAGAATCATCTGAATAAATAATATATACAATGAAATATATCGTATGTGAAACCCCGGGCAAGTTTGCCCTGAAAGACAAACCCAAACCGGAACTGACCGATGGTCATGCCCTGCTGAAGATCCATAAGGTAGGCATTTGCGGAACAGACCTGCACGCCTATGCCGGGAACCAGGCATTTTTTCAGTACCCGAGGATACTGGGACACGAACTGGCCGCGGAGGTGATAGCGATCGGGGAGAATGACAGGGGGATAAAACCGGGCGACCAGGTTATTGTAATGCCTTATGTGAGTTGCGGGGATTGCATAGCGTGCAGGAAAGGCAAGACGAATTGCTGTGCCAATATCCGCGTACTGGGCGTACATGCCGACGGGGGAATGCAGGAGGAGATCGTAGTGAGGAACGACCTCCTTATTCCCGTGGACGGGCTTACCCATGAAGAAATGGCCATTGTAGAACCTTTGGCCATAGGAGCGCATGCCCTGAGAAGGGCCTCTTTGAAACCGGGAGAGATCGTCGTAGTGGTAGGGTGCGGCCCCATAGGGCTCGGGCTGATAAAACTGGCACAGATATCGGGGGCAAGGGTCATTGCCATTGATGCGGTAGCGTCCCGTTTGCAATTTGCCAAAGATGTGATCGGGGCAGATCATGCTTTGCACGTATCCGAAGACCCGGTTAAGAGGGTCGCCGGGATCACCGATGACGATATGGCCACCGCGGTTTTTGATGCCACGGGCAATAAAAAGGCCCTTGAAAGCGGGATCGATTATATGGCTCATGGCGGGAGGTATGTGCTGGTAGGCCTGTCCAAAGAAGACCTGGTTTATAATCATCCGAAGATACATGCGAAGGAAACCACCCTGATGTGCAGCAGGAATGCCACTTTTGAGGACTTCGAAAACGTCATAGCCCACCTGAAGGAATTCCCGGCTGATTCATTTATCACGCATCGGGTGCATTATACCGAGATGATCGGGAATTTCGACAGCTGGCTGAAGCCGGAAACCAATGTTGTAAAAGCCATGGTGGATTTTAATTAAAGACAAAGGAGGCCGGACCACAATTTTTTACAATCTACTCCTGCCTTTTGTCGATAAACAGTACCGGTTTACGGCTCATTTTCGGAAATCGAAGGGCATTGATATGATCCGGAGTGTGAAACTCGATGCCCGGAAGTACCCGTAGTTTGGCCCGGAAGTGATCTTTTATCTCCTGTAAAAGGGCCTCCGAAGGTTTGGAAGAAGCCGCCTTGATGAGGATTTCATCGGTACCCAGTTCGTTCCGGGACACTTCGATGACATAGGAGTCGATTTCGCTGAAATGTGTCATCAGATCCTGCATGGCCGGGGGATAGAGCGTAGTGCCCTTGTATTTTATCATCTGCTTTTTACGGCCCACCACCGGCCCCAGTCGTATGGTGTTTCTACCGCAACGACAGGGAGATGTGTGACCCCTGACCATGTCCCCGGTGCCGAATCGGAGCAACGGCATACCTTCAATACCAAGGGTGGTAACAGTGAGCTCGCCTATACTGCCGTCCGGTACGGGAGTGCCGTTTTCATCCAGTATTTCCGTGATAATGAGTTCCGGGTGGTGATGTCCGCCCTGTCCGTGTTCGCATTCGGTAAAAGCGGTACTCATTTCGGTGGAGGCATAGGTGGAATAAAGTTCGATATTCCACCCGCTTTTTATTTTGGCGGCCAGTTTATTTGGTGAAAAATCCTGGTTGCGGAGCGCCTCACCTATACAGATCACGGCCTTAACCCCTGACTGATCGGGGTCTATACCGTGCTGGCGGGCATATTCGATCAGTTTCAGCAAGAACGAAGGTACAGCGATGAGGTAGGTGGGCCTGAACTTTAAAATGGAATCCCATTGCAGTTCGGGTATCCCGGCACCTACCCGTATGATCCCTGCCCCGAGTTTCCTGGCCCCAAGGAAATAGGCCAGCCCGGCCATAAAACGGCGGTCCATGGTGGTCATCAGTTGCAACACATCGCTTTTTTGCACTCCGGCGCAGGCAAAGGATATGGCCTCGTTATAGGCCAGGCGTTCAAGGTCGGCTTCGGTAAGGGCAAAGGTTACCGGTTGGCCGAGCGTTCCGGAAGTGGTTACATAATCGATGATATTTTCCCTGTCTACACAGCGAAAATCATCGTTGTATTGCTGAAGGTCGTCCTTGGTGGTCACGGGAATTCGTGCAAGGTCTTCCAGGGTACGGATATCTTCCGGTTGTACGCCGTGCTTTTCGAATATTCTCCTGTAGTACGGCGAATGCCCGGAGACATAACGGAGCGTCTCAGCCAGTTTCTGTTCCTGGAATGCTTTTATTTCTTCCGGTGATTTTCTTTCTATATCGGGGATCATGGATTACCTGTTTGATCTGTTTTCGGATTTCCGGATGTACCGGTTTAGCATTTCCCTGTCGGGTACGGTGGTCACTTCTTTGGAAGCCGCTTCCCGGAATGCCGGCAGGGCTGCTTTGTAATATTTCTTCTGATAGTAGTATTTTCCGATGAGATAATGAACTTCCCATAAGTCCGGATTACTTTCCCTTAATTCACGCAGGGTTTCGGGGGCAATGCTTTTTTTGTTTTGTATATGGTATTGCACTTTTTTCTTCAGTTGCCTGTATTTTTCGTAATTCCGATAGGCTTCGGTGTAGAGGAACGGGTCTTCCGCAATGGCTAACGAATCAACAGAAACAGACGCGGGATTGTCATTTTTATACCTGTTAAAAATGGTGTTGAGGTCGTAGGCAACAAATTCTCCCAGTTGATAGGGATTGGAAGATACCCAGGCGAGGCGTTGTTCGGGTTTGAACACCACGCCGTGATGTGCCAGTAACTGGTTCAGGGCTTTTTCATTCCCGTAACCTATCTTTTTATCGTGCAGGCCGTCTTTGTTACGGAGTATGCTGACAGCAATTTCCGGGGAGATTTTTCGGTATTCCGTAAGAAGTTCTTCAAGGCGTTCGTAACGGTATTCGGAATGGCTTTCTTCAATATGTCTGCTGTTTCGCCGGTCGTTTTTGTAGGCATCGCTCTGAAAGTGATTGGTACAGATCATCCGGTCGGAATTCGGAACGGAATAGACCCCGAAATTTTCCGGAGATACTTCTATGATGACCGCTTTTTTATCGGCGGCACTGCCTACGAATATGGATTCGGAGACAAAGACACTTCTTTTTTTTGCGATGGCAATGGCTTCTTCAATAGTGGAAGCATACTGGAGGATTTCTCTCGTAACAATTGAAATAGGGGTTTTGGCCACCAATGGTATTTTGGATTTTCCCGCATTTATGGTCACCGTAAGTCCGTGTTCATTCATTCCGGAAACCACGCCGATCATCCCTGCCCAGGTAACGGACATGAATTTATAGCCGCTATCGGGGTTTACAAAAGCGACGATCTTTTCCCTGGCAAATTCATCCCCGGCGTAGAAATCAAAATTCCTGCCTATGAGAAGACTGCCGTCGCCGGTCTTATCTCCGCGAACAGCAAAGGAAGAACATCCGACAAGGGCGAGGTCCTGCAGGGCATGACCGATATCGTGTGCCCCGTGGAAATACAATACCCGCAGGTAGGGTTCGGCCAGATTGTTGTATTCCGGTGACGCATAGCGGGAAAGACCGTATATCTCGGCCTTGTATTCTTCAGGTACATGCTTATATACCTTACGGTTGTACCAGGCCAGGAATTTGCGAAGAAGGGCCTTTTTGAATTTTGAAGGGACCAGTTCGTCCACTTTTGAAAGGAATACGCGTTCCTGCCTGCGGAAGAGTTCTTTTGTCAGGGTTCCCATGGCCAGTCCCCGTTCCATGGGGTCGCCTTCGACGTAAAGTTCCCAGAGGCCCTGTTTGTTCCTGCGGAGGAAGTTATTGCCCGAGACGAAAGAGGTGTCTGAAATTTCTGTTCGTTCGGGGATCGTCTGATGGTATGAAGTTATATCGGGCCGGTCCCTGAGGGATCCGGAAATACCGCACCCCGCCAGCATAATGAGTATGGCGGAAAGACCTGCTGCCTTTTTTATTGCGTATGCCCTAAGCATTAATCCCCTGTAATTTGACCAGTTTTTTGTTTGTTTTCTTTACGGCGAGTGTTTCCTTGTAATCCAGCCATTTCTGCCCGAAAAACCGGCGCATATTATTGTCAAAGTGCCGCATGATGAACACGTTGTAGAGCATTGTCGCAAATTTTCCCGGTTTGCGGGGCAACGCTCTCAGGGTCATGGAAAAGCCGCCGTTGAGATATTTGATATAATGCCAGTACCCGCCGGGCATGAACAAGGCGTCCCCGTGTTTCATTTCGGCCCGGATACCTCGGGCATACCGAAGGGCGGGGTATTTGTCAAAATCCGGTTTGTCCATGTCTATTTTATCGAGATTGTGAATGGAAAAGGGCACGCGATACAGGTATTTTGTCTGTTCCGGGGAAAAGAGGGTCACGCTTTTATCGCCGTGAAAGTGAAAGTGCATGCTGTCCGGAAGATCGATATCGTAATGCATGAAAACCTTTGAATTGCCACCTCCGAAGAACAGGGCCGGCAACCGTTTAAAGAATTTCAGCCCGATATCGGGATATTCGAAATCCTTGAGGAGTTCCGGCATGTGATCCAGGATATTGTAAAAGAAGATACGCAGGTCGGTAGGTTCGGTTTTCAGTATTTCGATATAGCGGGAGAGTTCCATTTCCTTCACCGGGGCATAAACGCTTTGTTTTCCTTTTGCAGGCTTATTGTTGTAAAGGGGCACTACCTGGTCTCCGGCCCGTTGCTGAATATAGTCGAGGGTCCATTTTTTACGGGCGCTCCAGTTTTCGGTTAGGCCTTCAATGAGTACGGGGCGGCGTGGTTTATAGTAGTTTTCTATAAATTCCTTTTTGGTAATGTTCTTTACTCGTGGTACGGGTATGGTTTTGAACTGTCCCATGTTGCCGGATTTTTTATGAAACTTCCTCTTGTTTACTGGTTTCGATTATTTGGTTGAGCAGGTAGTCCTTGCCCAGTATTTCCGAACAGGTAATGACCGCTCCTATGGTAACTCCAAGGATACCGTGCATGTTGATGCTCTGCCCGGTGAAAAACAGGTTTTTTATCTTGGTCCGGGGGGAGACAAAAGACCGCATATGATTGTTGACATCCTTAACATAACCGTACATCGAGCCCTGGTGACAGCCTATATAATCCCTGTATGATAGGGGAGTGGAGGCATAAACGGCATGAATACATTCACGCAGGCCCGGGAATTTTTTCTCCAGTTCCCGTAAAAAGCATTCGGTTTTCCGGGCCTTGAACTCTTCATAGGTTTGCCCGCGGTCGTTTTTGCTCGCTACGGTATTGAAAGTATTTTCCCAGTGTTTTACTTCCTCATAGCGCATATAGGTCATAGCCGTAAGGCTGTCTCCCCAGGTACGGGTATCTTTTTTAACGCCCATGGATACCATATATCCTTCGGGCCAGCTTTCTTCGGTGTAATTCTGTGCATCCCATACTTTTGTATGATCCCTGAAGTGGTAATAATTCCGGTTCAGATATTTAAAAGTGCCGGGGTTCAGGACAATGTAAAGGCTGAAGGCCGAAACGGTGTTTTCTATGTTTTTTATCCGCGATACATAAGATTTCCGGAATTTGTCTTCCCCGATAAGGTCTATGGTGAGTTTGGGTTCTATGTTGGAGATAAATGTGTTCCCTTTTATCTGCTTTCCGTTTTTGGTACGAACGCCGGTAATCCTGTTTTCCCCGACATCGAACCCGGTGACCTCGTGATATTTATAAGTTTCCCCGCCATACTGCTTTAATTTCCGGATCAGGATTCTGGAGATCTGGCTCCCCCCGTTTACACAGCGATATGCACTTTCAATATAGGAGTTTACCGAAAGGGCATGTACATAAAAAGGGGTGCGCTCCGCATCCCCGGCATAAAGAAAATTTGTTCCGGCCAGTACTGCCCGCAGTTTTTTGTTTTTGGTAAGGGAATCGATATATGTTTTTGCCCCGGTCCGGAATACCTCGGTATTGTCGTAATAAGGTTTTCCGTGTTTGAGTTCGTAAAGGGGAAACTGGGCACAGGTTTCCCGCAACCTGCTGCAATAAGCTTTTATTGCGGTTTGTTCTTTGGGGAATTGTGCCGACAGGGTATCGATAAAATTTTCATAACCCTGGGCATAATGGTATTCCTTGTCGTCATTATCAAAAGTAATGACATCAAAACCGTTTTCGTCAAGCTTTTTCAAGCTGAGCTCGTCCGTAATACCGAGATACCGGAAATAACGGTGCAGATTTTGTCCTTCGGAAAGGCCGCCGATATAATGGACTCCGGTATCGAAAATGGTCTTGTCCCTTGTAAAGGTTTGCAGGTTGCCCCCGTACTGGTTGTTTTTTTCAAGGACACATACGCTGTAACCTTCCCGTGCCAGTATGTTTGCCGAGACCAGTCCGCCGAGGCCGCTTCCTATGATAACAATATCGTAATGTTGCTTCATATAATAAATCTATCCGTGGTTTTGAATTATGACTTCAGTAAAAAATACTGCGATTTCTGTTATCGCCATACTGTGTCATGGGGTTACCGTTCTTTTTCACAGATCAACAGGTTGTCGTTTTCAAAAATGAGAACAAAACCCCGGGGGGGCAGATCCGGTTTTGATCTTTCTTTTCGCTTTTGTAAAATTAATCTATTCATCCCGTTTTCCACAAGGGTTTCCCAATTTACTTCCCCGATACGGTCTTCACAAATAATGAGAGTATGAAAATTACCGGCCAATGCTTCTTCCGCAGTATCGGGGAAAAACATTTTTGAACGGTTTGCGGTATAGCTGTTGCGCAATATGGCCCTCGTTTTTTTATTTTCGATGTGACTGGTCAGTTTTCTTTCCGCGTTATACAGTATGAGCAGGAGATCGAGTTGTCCGCAGTCCTTTCCGAGGTGGATAATGGTATCCCTGTTTCCCGTGCTTTTCAGGATTTTGGTATATTGGTCCGCATTGGTCTTCAGGGCCGCTTTCACATTTTTGTATATCCGGCGGTCCTTGTATTTGTAATTTTCCAGTACGAGAGGATGAAAGTAGGTGTCATGCTCGATCTCATCACGTAGCTTCTGAAATTCATTCCTGAAGTACCGGCTGATGTTCTTCGTTCTCCGGGTATAATTATTTCCCCAGTACAGATCGTCCGGAGATATCCTGTCCAGTATCTTTATCGTGATGCTACCGTCCCTTATGATGTGGTCGCCTTTGGGAAGGACTTCCGAATTGCCGTGAATGAGTACGGGGATAATATCAAGACCGAGTTTTTCGGAAAGATAGAATGCCCCCTTGTGAAAACGTCTTATTTTGTTGGTACGGGATCTTGTTCCTTCGGGAAATACTATGGGAAAGTACCCCTGTTCCACTTTCTTTTGCAAATGACCGATCCCTTTTTCGATTCCTCCTGAAACGGGATAGAAACCTGCAAGTTGTGCTATTTTACCGAATACGGGGGAACGATAAACCCAATCGTTGACAAGGAATATCATATTGGGGTGCAGCATGCCCAGTGCAAGTATATCCAGGAAAGAAGTGTGATTGGCTATGACCAGTGCCGGTTTTTTAAAATTTTCCCCACTTTGATTGATTACCTTCTTTTCCACAAACGGGTTGGTGTATAATACCGATTTCATAAACCGGGAGATCCCGATGTGGAACCAGCGCATTTTTGTTTTTTTCGATACGGGAATGATCTTCATTAGAGTAGAACTCAGCAGGGAAAGCAAAATTCCCCCGGTACCGAAATACAGGAAGGAAAGGGAAGAATGCAGAAGCAGCCGGAGTGTTACCGGTCTTTTGTTACGCGTACCGATAAAAATGCGGAAAAGCAGGGGCTGGATGGTAAAAGTAACAAACACGGCACAGAGTATGCCGATTACCGAAACCAGCGCAATGGAATGCAGCGCCGGATGTCTGGCAAATATCAGTGCCCCGATGCCCAGCATCGTGGTAATCACCGACAGTACTACGGAGGTTTTGTAGGTAACGACCGTTTTTTCTCCCGTGCTGTATTCCAGTAACAATCCGTTGGTCATGAATATGCTGTAATCAATGCCCAGTCCGAAAATAAAAGTGGAAATGATGATATTGAAAATATTAAACTCCATATGAACCATTCCCATAATGCCAATGGTCAGTATCCACGTAAGGCATATGGGAATGCAGGTGACCAGGGTAAGGGAAAAGTTCCTGAAAAAAAGGAAAATAAGTATCAGAATTACGAGAAATGAATACCCGATAAGGCGGTTAAAATCATTTTTCAGGTTCCCCAGAAAAGTTTCGTTGATCTGCTGACGGTCTATGACCATTGTGCCGGGATAATCCCGGAAGGTATGAAAGACTTCCCGCATCTCTTCTTTTTCCGCCTTTACTACCGTAGCGGCAGTGACCAGATCGTTCTTTCCGGAAATAAAATCCTCTGTCGGAAAAAAATCAAGTTCGGCGTAGTCTTCACTTTGTAAACGGGTGAAATCCTTGTCCAACAGTTCAAAGAAAGCGTTGAAACTGTCCGGTTTAAAACCCAGTTCATTTCCGCTTTCCACCAGGTAATTCCTGGTTTGCTCTGCTGTTCTTTCATCCCAGAAAGATTCCCATAGGGCTATTTTTTGCTCCTGGACCTTTTCTGAAGTGAGAAAAATACCTGCCGAACTGAAGCTGTGTACCCGTTTTTCTGCCTTGAGTTGTTTTAACTTCCGGTAAATGCGGTCATTGGTTTCCAGCACTTCCTGCCCGGTCTTGCCATAAGCAATGATATAAACAGACTTTGATGCGATATCGGTAAAGCTTTCCAGTTGCTGTTGGGCCTTCTTTACGGATGCAGGTTCGTAATTGAGTTTGGTGATATCATGGTCGAACCGGACTTCCCGATAGGTGAACAGGGATATCAGTAATACTCCCCCCAGGATACCAATGGCCCATTTGTTTTTATGCAGAGGATATTTTGCCAGACGGTCAAGAAGGGAATTACGGATATGTCCGGCGGGAACTTTTTTTCCGTAAGTCCCCGGAATAAAAAGCAGGGCAAAACAGGAAGCTCCCATAACACTTATGGCTACAAAAATACCGAGGTCCTGCAGTGCCTGGGAATGCAACAGTAACAGGCACAAAAAGGCCAGGGCAGTGGTGAGGCTACTCATCAGGATGGGTCTCAGGGTCTCTTTGTACAATGTTTTGACATCATTGTTATTCCTGAGGTGAGTCAGGATATGCAGGGAATAATCCAGGGTAATGCCCAGCAATACCGAGCCTATGCCCAGTGAAATTGCCGATATTCTTTCCCGAAGGATATAAAGGAAGGCCAGGGCGAGCAATCCGCCGAAAATTGTCGGGATAAAAAGTATTACGGGGGTAATTAGCTTTTTGTAAAACCCGATCAGAATAAGAAGCAACACCAATGTCACCACACTGATTGTAACACGAATATCCTGTTTTACCTGTTGTGCGTTGGCCACCGCCACTAAGGGAGCTCCGAAGTATTCACTTTTGACCTTGTTGCGAAAGGAACGGTTCAACGTGTCCTTTATGCGGTGAAGATTCCTGACAAGTGCTTCGTTTTTGGCGGTCTCACCGGTTTCAAAAGCCGGGGAGATAAAGAGGAGGATATGCTTTTTGTCCCTGCTGAACAGAAAGCCGTCCTGAATGACAAAATCATCACCTGCGTGGAGTTGCCGTAACTTTTCGAGGGCAATGAAAGACAATCCCAGCGGGTCTTTCAGTATATGTTTTTTGGCCACGATCCCGGTGGGGGCTATCAGTGTTCTGTAATTTTTCCGGGTAATGGCGGCAATACTGTCTTTATGTATCCGGTCTTTCAGAACGGCATAGTCCTCACGATCGAGAAAAAGGGGCAGGTTACGGTAGAGGAAATCAAGGGTACGGAGAACATCCTCATCCGCAACGCTGCCCTGTATGTGTTTGATGTACTTCCCGGAATCCTGGCGGACACTGTCCAGGAACTGCGCGGCATAACGGGTGAGGTCTTCCGTGCTGCCTTCGGGCTGTACACTGATATCGACAATGATCTTGTCCGCAAAATTTGTGGCTTTCAGTACCTTTTGGACATTTGCCGTCTTTTCGTTTTCGGGGATCAGTCCGGTGATATCCTCTTCGAAGCGTATTTGAGATGCCGTAAAGCCCAATAAGGTGAAGAGTACGGCCAAAAGTATATAAAACCCCGGCCTTTTCCGAACGAGCTTATGGTATATATTGCAGAAAAGCCTATCCATTGTGCAGCGTCATTTTTTTATCGAAATACGATAGAAAAACATAGGCCAGCATTCCGAAAAGGGAAGCTGCGACGACCCCCAGTGAAAAACTGCCGATAACATAGGCCTTTATGTGGTTCAGAATGTCGGTATTACCGTGTATTTCACTGATCGAAAAGCTGTGTTTTTCCCCCAGTATAAAGTTCCCGGTCTCAAGGCTGGCATAGATCACGAACGGAATAAAGGGAGGGATGCTTATGTTGGAAGCCGTGAAGGCAATGACCTTGTTCAGTTTAAGCGCAAGGGCCATAAAAATAACAATAGGCGTGTGGAGGCCCCAGAACGGGGAAAGCCCCACAAAAACCCCGAGGGCTATGGACAGTGCCTTTTTCCTGGGAGAATCGTAACTGCCCAGGATGTCTTCCATGATAAAGTGTTTAAAGCCCTTTTTTTTTATGTTCCGGAAAAATTCCCGGGGGCGGATATAAAAAAATGTAAGAAAGACCAGCCAGGTGTTCAGCAGGCTTATCCGGAAAAAATCTTTTACCGGCCGGAAATGGGAGACCCTTTCGGTTTTGTCATAATATACGCGTACAGGAACATTTTTTACCCGGATACCTTTCCAGGCTGCCTTTACGATGACTTCTATTTCAAATTCAAACCTGTTGGTGAAGAAACTCAGCTTTTCCAGTTCCCGTAGCGGGTAAAGCCTGTAACCCGATTGTGTGTCGCTGAGGCGGATACCGGTTTCCACCCAATACCAGAAATTGGAAAACCGGTTGCCGAAACTGCTTTTTCCGGGAACACTTTCCTGGTCCATGTCCCTGGCACCGATCAGGAGAACCCCGGGGTCCGGTTCTTTTTTCAGTACGTTGATAAATACGGGAATGTCTTCCGGGAAATGTTGTCCGTCAGAATCTATGGTTATGGCAAAATCAAATCCTTCTTTTACCGCAAGATCAAAACCGGTACGCAGTGCAAGGCCTTTTCCCCTGTTTTCGGGAAGGTGTATCTGCCGGAGTTCCGGGTAAGCAGACAGAATTTCTGCCGTGGTGTCCGTCGAACCGTCATTGATTACAATAACATCCCCGGTATGTGCCAGTACACCGTCTATAACACGCTTCAGTGTGCGTTCATTGTTATAGGTGGGGATAAGTACACAAACCTTGTATCCGGGCATATGTTGTCTGCTGTGTTGGTTATTCACTCCTGTACTGTTACTGCCCCGAAATTACTGTTTTTTCTTCAGCTGAAAAGAGGGAAGACTGTGAAATATAGTTTTTCAGATGATTTTTGAGGTCTTCCGAATCTATATTCTCAAAATGTGTGAGAATGAAGTTTTTGTCTTCTTCAATATTGTCTTTGTATTTTAGAATTTTCGGGCTGTTTTCCTGGATACCGAGACGAACAAAACGGGGTTCGAGGGCTTCCGGGGCCGTTTCAATGGCATGTTCGATATAGGATACGCCTTCCAGAAAACCTTCCCTCTTTTTCTTTACGGTTTTGGCATACCTTGCTTTAAGGGCAATGGCGGCTCCCTTGTAAGCTACCAGTGCAGGATCACTTTTTTTGGTAACATCGGCAAGTAAGGTGTAAAAATCTTCAATCCTGTTTTTGTCGTGAGCTGCTTCTTTATAAGTGGCACGAATCTCTTTCAGGTCTGTATGAACCGGATGAAACAGGAAAGCTGCCATAAAAAACATGAACAATTTCATCGGATATAATTTTTATTTACAGGTAAACGTACTGGTGAGTTTTAAGGCAACGGTGTCTTCGAACCGGGTGGTATTTTTAACCCTATATGTTCCGTCGGCCTCAGAAATATCCAGTTTGAGTTCCAGGTCGGGATTTTTTTCGGGATTGATAATGGCAATGAACTTTACATTGCTCGACGAGGCCATGAACAGTTTTTTCTTCACCACCTTTTCCGTGAGTTCCCGGATGATCTGCATCATGCAAACACCGGGAGTTACGGGATTACCCGGAAAATGGCCCTTGAATATCTCGTGGTCCTTGTCAATGGTGATATGTGCAGTGGCGAGGTTGTCTGTGACCGTAAGGGTATTCAGTACGTAAAAATCTTTCAGCAGCATACTATTAAAAATTGAACTTGTAAAAAACACCTACCTGGAGTACGGAATTTAACCTGCTGTCGCTGGTGTAGTAATCCAGGTCGTAATCATCCACATAATCGGCATAGCCGTCCCTGATATCTATAACACCCTGTTTGTAACGTATTTCCAGGCCCAGTCCCGTGGGGAATTCATAGCCTATACCTGCAAAAAAGGAAAGGTCGGCAGGGGTAATGTCGTATTCATCACTGCTGGACAGGAGAATATCCAGGCTGGGACCAATTATGAAATGAAAACCCGCCCCCGGAACAACAAAAAACTTGTTGGCGACACCAAGGGTAAAATAATGCAGGTTCATATCGTCTTCACCTGCATAGAGATATTCATCTTCATAGGGATCGTAATAATTATAATCGTCCCATGAACCCCCCTGGTTGGAATAGGAGGTCTCTACCTGCATTTCGTAAAAACGTGCAAAGTGAATGTTGACGAACATGCCTCCGTCAAACCCGATCTTGCGTGAAGAACTTTCCGTATTTGTAATCGTCGACGCATTGAACCCGGCTTTGATCCCAGGTCTTACTTTTACCTGGGCGAAGAGGGAAGTACCCGTAACGAAGATCAATAATGCAGTAAGTAAATGCTTTTTCATATTAATGGATTGCCTTTAGGTTAATATTCAATTTAATGTTTTTATGCATGATCCGGATATCCCCGGCAATATTATCACTAATATCCGAGAATAAAAAGACCGTTTGTGCATTTGCCCTGACCACTTTGACCGGGACGCCCTTATGGGTATAGTAATAGTATTTTTTGTTACATAAAACGGTTTTTAAAACCGTCCGGGTATTATTTGAATATGATTTGACAACAGGATTTTTTTCGCGGGTCAGTACCCTGAAATCCCGGGTCAGTAATTTTATTAACGGTTTTCTGTCCAGTTTATCGGGGATGTAATGTACTTCGTGTTTGTCTTCATACAGGGATATATCGAATATCTTATTACCCATTTCCGTGGTAAAAGCTATCCGGTGATGTCTTTCCCCCAGCTTTTTAACGATAAAAAGCCCTCCGAAAACATTATCATTAAAGGTAATACTTGCCTTGTAGATATAATCCTTGGTCGCTTCCGAGAAAAACGGATTTACAATCGTTTTTTCCCTGGTTTCCACGGGGTAGAAATGGTGTTTTTCCGGATAAGACCCGCAGGCCACCACGAGCAGCAGGCATATGCTAATTGGTAAATATCGCATCATCCAGGGGTTGGTTTACGGTCCGGTTGCTGAAAGTGATATGGGTATAGTCTCCGGAAGGTTCTGTCATTTTGATCCCGGTCACGTCTCCATTGGTGTCGAACGTTATCAGAAAAGCGCTGATGTGTTTTTTAAAACTTTCGTCTTTCGGGGAAAAACGGACTTCATTGCGCTTTTCTTTTTTGAAATAGGTTATGGAAAACTTATTATCATCAAACATATCGCCCCTGATACTTTTTACGATAAGGTCATTCAGTGTCCCGAACATTTTGCTCGATCCCATATCCACCTGGCTTTTTTTTCCGCTGTCGTTAATGTAGAGCATTTCATCCCTGAAAACCACAGTATATTCGAAAGGCTCCGTGTATTCCCATTTCACCTTATCCGGTGCCTTGAATGCCAGTTTTCCGCCGGAAACGATATCATTGGACAAAAAGCCAAGGTGTTTGCGCTGGGTAAAATTGCTTGTAATGGTCTTTACGGCTGTTGCCCTTTCGGATACTTTTTCCCTGAAGGAAACAGCTTCGGCAGCAGTCATTGGGGTTTGTGCCTGCAGGGTGGTTACGGTTAAAATGAGTATGTAAACAAAATTACGCATAGGCCTTGATGTTAAAAAGTGAATCTACGGTCACCGACTGCATATTCCGCTCCTGCATGAACGACAATAACCGTTCCAAAACGGTAACGGTTTTGGCACTGGTGTCGTGCAACAGGATAATGTCTCCTTTTTTCAGGCCGGTAGTGACCCGTTTTAAAACGGTCTCCGTATCCAGTGCCGTAGTATCCAGGGAGCGTTTGCTCCACCCTACGGAATGTAGCCCGGTTACTTTAAGCGCTTTTCTTATATGAGGGTTGGTCACGCCATAGGCCGGTCTGTACAACCGCATGTTCAATCCGGTGAGTTCTTTTACCACTCGATTTGTTTTTTCGAGTTCGCGGGCTACCTTTTTCGAGGAAAAAAAACCAAAATAACCGGAGTGGGAATAGGTATGATTCCCTACGGAGTGACCACCGTCAATAATTTTCCGAAACAGATCGGGATGTGCCTCGATGTGTTTTCCGATGCAGAAAAATGTGGCTTTGGCCCCGGATTGCCGCAAAAGTTCCAGTATTTCAGGAGTGAATTGCGGATGAGGTCCGTCATCAAAGGTTATAGCGATCCGGTTACCGGAGACCTCCCTGTTTGAAAGTAATGATTTAACATGGTAGTTGTATTTGATAAAAAATGAACCAATTATGGTCATGAGTAGCCATCCTATGACAATGACCGAAAAAAACCAAAGCGGAACAGGGGTAAAATATCCCGTTATGCATAGCCCTGCCAGGAGTATGATGGTCGTTATGTTAACCGTCCTGAAGTTTAACATCGTTTGAGCAGGATAAAACTGTGATTTTCCCCACGGTACTGGTTATACAGTAATACGGTATCATATTTGTTCGCTGTTTTGTTGTTCAACTGCACAGCTTCGGGGAGGATTTGTGTTTTGAGGATTTGGGCGGCCAGCCAGGTACCGAAGGCCGAAGCGGTATGATATTCGCCCGATAAATGTTTGTAAAATGCCTGAGCAGTATTCCGGAACGGACCGGAAGCGAGTTCATCAAAATATAGGTCATAATCCGTATCACCGTTATTTCCAAGGATAAGAAGATCAGTATCCGAAATATCCGTATTATTTTCTTCCAAAAAGCGAAGAGCAGCTTCCGTTACTTTTTCCCGCGGTAATGTGTTGAACGTTTTGACCGATATAAGTTGGGCATAGGTCCGGTTATGTTTTTCGGAGGACAAGACAAAAAAAACAGCACCTTCCCCGAAAACCGCTCCCGGAGTACCGGAGCCGAGAAGTTGGGAAACCCTTACCTTTTTCTTTTTTACATGGCCGATGGCCTGATGTATGGCCACGGTGTGGTCTCCCAGTTCGTCCACGCCTCCCACCAGGATATTACGGGCTTCTTCATTTTCGAGTTGTAACTGTGCATCGATCAGGGCCGATTCAAATGACACGCTGGAATGCACATAGGTAAAGTTATACCCTTTGCACTGTATTTCCAGGGCTATTTGTCCGCCTACGGTGTTATGGGTGGATTGAATAAATGAGGTTGGGGTCAGGTATTGTTCCTCATTGTCAATAATGGCCTGTACGAACTTTTCCGAATCACGTACGCATCCCAGGCCGGTTCCCGTGATAATGGCATCTACCTGCTCGATACCTGCTTCCCGAAGGGCTATTTTGGAGGCCATAATCCCCATTTTTATACCTTTGGCCATCCGCCGGGCTGCAGCAGGGGCAATGTAGTCCCTGTAGTTCGGGGATTGTGCGGGTAACACCATATTCTCATGATCGATGATCGCGTCCGGAAACCCGGAATTGTCCGATGTATTCTGGGGCGATATGGAACAGGCGCTGTTGATGTAGACCTTTTTCACTTCATCTGGTTTATGGGATTATTAACGATGTACATGGCTTTCCGCATATTACCGTTTTGCTAAGGGGTTTTGGAAAATATCAGCGTGGAGCAATTACCTCCGAAACCCAGGGAATTGGACAGTACCGTTTGCAGTTCTTTACTTACTGTTTTTAACTGTGGTATGATGTCGAACTCCTTCATTTTTGTCTTGAAGTTAAGGTTCGGGTAAATAACATTATTCTGCAGCGCCATAATGCTATACACTGCTTCTATGGCCCCGGCAGCTGCCAGGGTATGCCCCGTATATGCTTTGGTGGAACTGAAATCCGGGACATTATTGCCGAAAACCCGGATGAATGCCCGTCCTTCTGACAGGTCGTTGTTTCCCGTAGCGGTTCCGTGTGCATTGATATAGTCGATTTCCCCGGGCTGCAGACCGGCTGTTTTAAGCGCTTTTTCCATCGCCAGTGTAGCACCGTCACCATTATCGGACGAAGCCGTTTGATGATAGGCGTCGTTGGCATTGCCATAGCCTTTCAGATAGGCCAGGACAGCTTTGTTTTCAGCTTTTATCACAGTATCCGATTCCAGCACAAGAAATGCAGCAGCTTCTCCCAGGTTGAGCCCTTTCCGGTTTTCGTCGAAAGGGGTACAGTAAGTGTCTGACAATATCATTAGGCTGTTAAAACCATTGATCGTGAATTTCGAGAGGCAATCGGCCCCACCCACAACAACACGGTCCAGTTTGCCCGATTTTATCAGGCGTGCCCCGAACATAATGGCGTTTGCCGCTGAAGAACAGGCCGTACTTACGGTAGTGACCAGGCTTTGTTCGATGCCCAGTTTTGCTGCTATCTTCCGGGTAGCGTCCCCGGCATGATGGCTTTCAACATACTTCTGAACAGTTTGATCTTCCAGGTAATCGTAATAATAATTTTCCGTCATGTCCATACCGCCGACGCTGGTGGCAGAGATCAATCCTGTTTTATAAGTATTTATATCGGTAATACCTGCATTTTGCACTGCTTCACATGCCGCAATTTCTCCGAGTAATGCCGTTCTGGAATAGTTGTTGTTTTCGGGAAGTCCCAGCATTCGTTCCAGTTGGCGGTTGGTAAGAGCAATTTCTCCCACCATGATGCTGTTACGGTGTATGGTATCTATCCCGGATACCCTGGAAATACCGGCCTTCCCGGAAATAAGCGAACGGTAATTTTCTTCCGGGCCGTTTCCGATGGAAGATATAATACCCATTCCTGTTATTGCAACACTGCTGTTGTTCATTAAAGAAACACCTTATTTTGTTCTGTGTTCGGTAATATAGGCGGCCATAGTGCTGACATTGACAAAAATGGACCGTCCTTCCTTGGGGTCTGTCAGTTTTATGCCGTAATTTTTGTCGAGCATTACGATCAGTTCCAGGGCGTCAATGGAATCCAGCCCGAGGCCGTCGCCGAAGAGTATATCGTCGTCCCCGATATCTTCTACGGAGATGTCTTCCAGATTAAGACGATTGATAATGTTTTCCTTGAGTTCACGTTTTAATTGTTCCATAAATCAGGTGTTATATAAGGTCGCTATGTTCGTTTTATTGTGTTTTATGTTCCCCTCTCGGCTGACGAGATACAGAAATGCCTCGTAATGTGCTCCGTCCAGTTCTACCCAGCCGCAAAGTGCGTTTTCCGCCTTGCCGTCAATCAGAAGACTGTTAGCATACCCCCAAAGGTGTTCCGGATCGAACCGGTCAAAGATAAAAAAACTATTTTCAGCGTAGAGCTTGTGTTTTATGCATATCTCCCCGACACAGATATTGGGCAGGGTGTACACAAATACTGCCGGGCTGGGAAAATAATCATCCCTGTTTTGAATGGTCTGCTGATGCATTCTGTCCGTATCCAGACTTGAAGCCCTGTTGGAAAACAGGACCGCTGTATTTTCCGGGTTATCCATGTTCTCCTTTTCCCGTGTAAGCAGTATATCGGCCGCCATAAAGGCCAGTTTGCTCAGGCGGTCCATTTTAAAGAATTTCGGGTAATTGATGCTCAGGCTTTTGTAAGCGCTTTTTATAAAAGTGGAGAAATCGGGTTCATCGGTATTGTAAACTGCGGTATTGTCAAGGGTTATTGTTCCCCGGCGTATCGTACAAAAAGATTTTATGTGAAAATTGTTGTTCATGGTCCGTTTCTATCTCTTGTCTGGTTTCTGAAAGATCACGGCAGTGTTGCATCCGCCGAA
Source organism: Sinomicrobium kalidii (assembly GCF_021183825.1). Classification (GTDB taxonomy): domain Bacteria; phylum Bacteroidota; class Bacteroidia; order Flavobacteriales; family Flavobacteriaceae; genus Sinomicrobium; species Sinomicrobium kalidii. Next base: position 4,771,039 of record NZ_CP089211.1, read on the forward strand.
ACCGGAAGCTGTTTTCAGGAATGTCCGCATTTCTTTCGGTGTGGTTTCCGTAATGACCCGGATCGGTTGGCTTACCCCGCACTTTTCATAGCCGGGAGAAGGATAGAGCATATTTCGTTTCAGGGAATGCATTCCCACAATGGTCTCCAGTAAACCGGAAGCCCCGAGGGTATGTCCGAAATAACCTTTAAGGCTGTTGACCGGGGTATTCTCAAGCCCGAGGCGGTTAAAGGCAATGGCTTCCATTTCATCGTTATACAAAGTCCCGGTACCGTGAGCGGAGATATAATCAATATCTTCGGCCGGTATGCAAGCCTGTTTCGATGCGGATATGATGCTTCGGTATAGTCCTTCTCCGGTACGCGATGGCCCGGAAATATGATTGGCATCATTGCAAGAACCTTCACCACGGATAAAGACTGCTTCTTCTGCAAGCTTGTCGGTGCTTCCTGTTACCAGGGCACTTGCAGCTGCTTCACCGATGTTGATACCCGTCCTGTCCTTGTCGAACGGCCTGCAGGGTTCGGGGCTTAATGCCTGGAACGAATTAAAACCCGAAAGGGTGAACGGGGTGACAAGGTCTCCGGATACGATAAAAACATGATCGTACATCCCGTTAGAAATATAGCGTTTGGCAATGGCCACAGCGAGGATACCCGAAACACAGGCATTGGATAAAACAATGGCGTTGTTCCGGAAACCGAAGAATTCCGCAATTTTTTTACCCAACTCACCGAGATAGGCGCGGCTTTCCGGAAACGGGCTGTCTTTTTCCAGTACATCTATATTTCCCTTGGTGGTAGCAATAATGAGCCCGGTACGTTTGCCGACCGGTATTCCGGATGCCCGGATGACAGGGGCCAGTGCGCATATCATCATTTTTTCCAGCCGGGTATGCGGCTTTTCCGGAGATGTACCGGGCCAACTCACGTACGTGTCGTTAAGGACATCCTCATCTATGAGGGAAGCATAAAAAGGCCGGGGTAAAATGTTGATGTCTTCTATCCGTTTTAGTCCCGGTACCTTGTTACCGATATTGGTTGCGACCGTTTCACTGTCGAAACCGAGGGACGAGATGATATTGTTATGTGAAAGGTAAATATCAGTCATCCGCAAGTCCTGCTTTTTTCTTCCAGTCCATAAAAAACTGCGGGATGACAAGTGAAAGATCGCCTTCTCCCATATTGTCCACAAACACCTGTACGGTTTCCCCGGTACATACCAGTCGTTCCTGCTGGTCGTAGATCTCGTAACGGAACACTATTTTGGCGGCCGGGCTGTCTACATAAATTGTTTTTACGGTGGCAATATCTCCGTAGCGCAGCGGAAGTTTGTGGTCTGTACCCGATTTGACTATCGGGGTAGCGTAGCCGTGTTTTTTCTGGTCCAGATAGGAGATGCCGTGATGCCTGCCAAAGGCTTCGCGTCCGTCTTCAAAATATTGAATATAGTTCCCGTGCCATACAATACCTAACGGATCGGTTTCCACAAAACGAACCCTGATCTGTGTGGTATGGGATAGCTCTTTTGTTTTATACTGCGTTTTTCTTTTCATTATAAATTACTGCGGTTACGGTAGTTATGGCAAAAAAGAGGAACAGCAAAGCAATTTCCGGCAGGATGTCCGAAAAAGACGCGTTCCGCAAAAATACATCGTAAAAGGCATTGAGTCCCCAGTTCATCGGTGAAATATGCGACAGGGCCTGCATAATCTCCGGCATGATGAATACGGGTACCCATACTCCGCCCAGGGCGGCAAGGATCACGACGAGGGTGGCACCGAAAGGGGCCGATTGTTCCTGTGTGCGGGCAATAGTGCCCAGCAGAAGCCCCAGGCCTATGGCCGCAAGTCCTGCAAAAAAGATAACAACGAGGAGTAACGGCAAACGGCCGGAAACATCGAGCCGGGAAAGCCCGAGGCGGGGGAACAGGTATATGCCAACCAGCAGCATCAGTGAAAACTGGATCAGGCATACCGCGAGGTATGTTATGGTTTTCCCGCCCAGCACGGTAGCATAAGACACGGGCTGGATACGTAGCCGGACAAAAGTTCCCTGCCCTTTTTCCTTTACAATGTTTATGGACAGGGGAACAATAATAAAAAATATGGCGAATAATGACCATGCGGGCACATTGTGTTGTACCGAATTGGGAATGTATTTCCGGCCTTCATTTCCGGGGAGTATTTCCCGGAAGGTGATAAAACTTTCGGTATCAAACAGTTTTTCGCCCGGGTCGTCACTGAGTTGTTGCTGAAAGGTCCTGTAAATGGCCGCGGTTTCTATGCGGGAGATCATTTTGTCTATCCCGTTCTTTATGTTGCCTTTAAAGGATTGTTGTACGGCGGGATCAAAATAGAGTTTTACTTCCCTCGGAGAAATGTTATTTGACGGTATACTGTCATTTTCGGCAAAGCCCATTCGGGCCATAATACCGTTTACATTCCGGTTGACCCTTTCTTCCAGGCCCGAGGTAAGTTGTTCCGGAATGATGACAGCGAGCTGGTAGTCGCCACTGAAAACCAGTGACCTGGCGGTCTCTTCAGAATTTTTATAGACGATTTCAAATGCGCCCGAGGTTTTGAGCCCTTTGAGAATGTCTTCCGAAACATGTCCGCTGTCTTTGTTGACCACCAATACCGGAATACTGGTATCGCTAACGGTTTTGAAAGTGCTGTCCTGTATCAGTGTTATGGTGACAAGAAGCACCAATGGCATGATGAACAATATGGCAATACCGCCGGGATCGCGGATGAGTAAAAGAAACTCCTTGTATGTCGATGCGATTAATTTATGCATGGTCCCTCAGTGCTTTTCCGGTTAAACTCAGGAAAACTTCTTCCAGGTTATGTGCCCCTTCGCAGTTTTTTATAAGCTCGCGGGGTTTTCCTTTACTGATGATCCTGCCGTGGTCTATAATGGCCACTTCCGAACACAACATTTCAGCTTCGTTCAGGTGATGGGAGGTGTAAATAATAGTGGTCCCTTTTTCGTTGAGTTCGTGCAAAAAACGGATAATGACGTTTTTGGATTGCACATCCACACCAACGGTGGGCTCATCCAGGAACAATACCTTCGGGCGGTGAAGAACCCCTGCTATCAGGTTGACCCGGCGTTTCATTCCGCCGGAAAAGGTTGCTATCTTTTTACAGGTAAAAGATGTCAGCCCCAGGTGTTCCAGGGCGGTATGTATTTTTTCGTCAAGTTCGCGGCCTTTCAGTCCGTACATGCTCCCGAAGTATCTCAGGTTTTCCACGGGAGTAAGGGAAGGGTAGAGGGCGTATTCCTGCGGTACAATACCTATCCGTTGTTTAAGCCGGTTTTTATGCTTGGTATAGTTAAGCCCGTCTATGGAAAATGACCCGGTAGTCGGTTTGATAAGGGCACACAAAATGGAGATCAGGGTGGTTTTCCCCGCGCCGTTCGGGCCGAGCAGGCCGAATATCTCCTTTTCGGCAATATCCAGGTTCAGATTGGTCAGTGAATACCGGTCTGCACCCTTATAGATTTTTGAAACGCGTTCTGTCCTTATCATTTATCGTATGGCTTTTTGCAGTTCCCTGAAAAAGGTTTTTTCCCTGTCGGCAAGGCTTTCCAGTCGATCGGCGATATCGCGATAGGCACTTATATCGGTTTTGGCGTTACGTTTTTTATAAATACGTGAAGCCTCCAGGGCAAAATCACGCCAGGAATCACCGATTGCCGTCATTTCTTCTGATAGTTTTTTCAGTTTCGGATTCTTCAGTACTTCGGCGGCTTCCTGTAAAAATGCGGCATAAATATACCGGAAACCACCGCCTCCCGTACCTATTTCTTCCTGCATTCTAACAATTTGCCCCAGGTAATGATTGGCTGTTTTGGTCCCCTTTTTCTCCGGCCAGCGGCGGATGCGTTTTGCGGTCATCCGTATTCCGTTTATGCCCACAATGGGCACGGGAGCAAGCATATCGCGACAGGTTTGTTTAATTCCTTTGATAATGGCGGTTTCGAGTTGTAATGCCTCCGGAAAACCTGTAGGGTAGTAGAGGTGTCCTTTCGGGGCAAATGCACCTTTGGCAAAGCGGGCTTTTTCCAGTTGTTTTTCAGTAAGTGAAGTTACGGTTTCCATGACCGGGTCACTTATGAGGTAATTCCCGTTTTCCCGGCCATAGACCACCAGGTTGTGGGCATTAAAATGAAAACGGTAGTCATCCGGAAAATATTCCAGGTGATACACACCCACCTGAAGTCCCACGGGATTGTTTTTATCGATATTTTCATCCAGTTTTTGCTTTGCCGACTGCGGATTTTTGAATTTTTCACGCTTAAAGGTGATCCCCGTCCGTTTGGCAAAACGCTTGAAAATAAAACCCGGCATTACCCTGTAACTTATGGCAGGGGCATGATTGACCTTCAAAAACGGAATGTAACAGAAGAGAAGGCCCGAACCAATACCGAATACCATCGGTTCACTGACATCAAATCCGTAGTGTCTCATTAAATTGGAAACCACGCCGTTTTCGCAATGGGCCGACTGGTGATGCGTAAAGTTAATCTCCATGTGGTATTTCGAAGTTTTTTAGTTGGGCAATGTTCAGATTGAAAACATCGGCATATTTTTGTAATATTCTATCGGGCAATCGTTTGAATATTTTTGGCTTAAAGTGTCGCTTTACCCGCCACTTCCAGAATCCCGTATAGGCTGCCAGGATGCCGATGTCCATTTTATGGAGTTCCATGTAATATTCTATCGGGCTGGTTTGTCCTCCGAGTACGCGCTGCCTGGCATCTTCGGCACGGGCATTTATCTCTTTGATCGCATTGTCAAGGGCTATGGTTTTAGGGTCCCACCCGGAACTGTTGACAGTAGTGTACCTGCCGTTTTTATCTACGGCATAACAAAGTTCCCGTCCGTTTGCGGATTCAAGGTTGCTTCGGTCCTGTGGTACGTTTTCTTTTTTCATTTTTTGCGATGAACGAAGGTGTTATACACTTAATTCCTGAATTATCAGGTTCATTTCACAAGATAATAATTCTCTATTGCTTTCCCTGACCACGCACTCCATGGAACAGAGGCAGTACTGACCGGTATCGGACCGGGATTTTAAGGTGGCGTTTGACACAATGGTCCTCCCCACTTCCGGGCAGGTATTGACGGTTACATTTTTTATGGTGCTAATAAAACCGATCAGCCGGGTTTTCCGGTTTATGAGCTTGCCGTTTTTGAAATAACGCTGCCCCACGATTGCCGAACAGGTCTGGGCGGCATTTTCTATCAGTCCGGTTTCGTTGAATGTGCCGTTGTCATTAAATATACAATCTTTTTGTATACGGAACGATGTGGTGACATCGACATCGGTGAGGGACAGTATATTGTCTATCATCAAAAAAGGGGCGCGGTGCGGGAGCAGGGTCCTGATATCTAAATGGAGCGGTGTTTTCATCAGCCGGCAATTACGGTTTTCATCTGCCCGGAAGCGATCTCTTCTCCTTTAGCGTTGAATACTTTTATTCCCACTACGGTAACTCCCATGAATTCGTGAAGGATCTCGGCTTTGGTGGTAATGGTCTCGTTTATTTGCGGCAGCACGGAGATCTTCACATTCTTTATGGCCCCGATATATCCCGTAGGCGGTTCTTTTTGCTGAAGAAAACAGGCATATCCGGTATGCAGCGCGGTAGTTTGTGCCATATTTTCTATAAGACCGGGCTCAGAGAGTGCAGTATCTTCCACAAGGATATTTTCCGGGTTAACCGTAAAGGAAGAAGCCACTTTCATGTCCGAAAATTCCAGGAGGGTATCCACCATCACAAAAGGCGGTTTTTGCGGGATAAGCTGTCGTACATCGGTTATAGGGAGTGATCTTTCTATCATAATTAACAAACGGTTAAAAGGGCATAAGCATATGAAAAACGGGCACTTTCCGGTACGGAGAGCAATATACGGTCTCCTTTTTTCAGTGTTCCCGAGGCCATGAGTTCTTCCAGCATGATATAAATGGAAGCTGCACCTATGTTTCCCACTTTTTCGAGGTTCATGAACCAGTTTTTCCAGGGAATTTCCACTCCCTGCTTTTTCATTTCTTCATACAGTCTTTCCCTGAAATAATAAGAAGATATATGTGGAAGGTAATAATCTATATCACAAGGATTAAGATTGTGCTTGTTCATGGATATTTTCATGCTGTCCACTCCTTTCTTGAGTATGTGCTGCTCCAGGATCTTTACGTCCTGTTTTACGGCAAATATAGACTTTTTACTCCACTGGTCGGAAGGGTATTCACTCCAGGGTTTGAGATTGCCGTTTTCGAGTTTCTCGGCTCCGGCATACATGCAGGATTCTGTTTCGTGGGCATAAGAGTGACCTTCCATCCATTCGATCTTCAGCGAAATCTCCCCTCTCGGCTGGTCTTCGAGGAGAAAAGCCCCGGCACCGTCGGAGAGCATCCAGCGCAGAAAATCTTTCTGAAAGGCCAGGATGGGATTTTCTTCGAGAGATTCCAGATGCCTGATCTCATCCTCGTAGACAGACGATTTCAGCCATGAAGAGGTGCGTTCCGAACCCGTACAAACCGCATTTCTTGTCTGTCCCGACTTTACGGAAAGGTATCCGTATTTGAGCGCGTGCATCCCGGAACAGCACGCACCGGAAAAAGTACCGATGTCCATGTTACCGTTCTTCAGAAGACCGTGTACCATAGCCGCGTGGGAAGGCAGTATCTGGTCCGGACTGGAGGTGCCGCAGGACAGCAGTTCAATGTTTTCCGGTTCAAGTGTATCATGACAAAGGTGTTCTACCACCTTTTTAGTGAGCTGTGCATTGTTGTGGGTAATGTTTCCGTTGTCATCTATGGCATAGTACCTGGTTTTTATACGGTTGCTGCGCAATACCATGTTTTTTGCCCTGGACACTTTTCCGTTGATGATACCCAGTCTTTTTTCCATTTCGTCATTGCCCACCGGTCGGTTGGGCAGGAATTTTGCAGTTTTGGTTATGTAAACGTTTTTCATCGGTCAATTAAGGTTGCACAATATAAATGGGTGTCCCGAATACCGGGAAACAATATCCTGCTATAGATCGCAGCTATACAGGAACCGTGTTTTAAGAGGTTAAGCAATCGGGCTCTACGTTCTCATGTTAACGGATGAATAATAAGCAATATCCTTCCTTATTTTTCTCCGCAAGGGGAAATACATGAGTAAAAATACTATAAAAACCAGGGGGGCAATGATCCAGATAGCAATAATCAGGTAATAACTGAATATTTTTATCCATAATGTTCTTTTTGATGTGTTTTCTTCTCCTTTTTGAGTGATAATGCGGGCCCATTTTGAAAATATGATGTTGGCACGCCTGTCTGCGGTAATTAAAAAGGGCTTTATTTTAACAGCTTCCATGCTCAACAGGGTAGCCTGAAGGTTCCCGGGGTTGTTGGTACGAAGGTGTTTTAAAATTGCAGGTCCGAACCTTACGGCTTCTTCAATGTCTTTTTGCGATACGCCCGGTTTGGGGAACAGGCCGAGAAAGCGCGATTTTTTTCCGGAAAACATCCAGTGTACGATCGTAACGGCACTGATGTGATTGCTGTGGCGGTCTGCCAGGACTATATTTCCGGTAAGACTGGCATTCAGGTCCCTGAGTTGTCGCTTCATCTTTTCCTGAGCCATGATCCACATGTTCCTGCATCCGATTACGGTAACCACCGGTGTTCCGGAAAATAATGTTTTTGCTTCGGGAGTGTTCAGGAACGAGGTGACGGGCAGGGCAGGAGTAAGGTACCAGACCTGATAACCGAAGATAATCAAATCGTAATTACCGTTCATAACGGTTTCAGGAACAGGTCTTGTTTTCCGGGGTTTACGGAGGAAGGTTTCCGGGAAAACATCGAGGAACTCACTTTTTTTCCAGGGGAAGGGAAAGGGAGTCTCCATTTCAATGCGGTAATGTGTAACAGTAATATCGTCAGCCCGGTCAAGAGCGGCGGTAACATTACCGATAATTTCGGTTAATTGTCCGGATTGGGAATAATGTATGACGAGGACCTGTTTCATGCACTTTTTGTCGGGGTTAATCCATATATTGATCTATTATTTGTTCCCTGTACCCCAGAAATCAAAATAATTAAACCACTGTAAGGGGTATTTTTCCAGTATCCGGGCAACGCTTTCCGCGTATTCTTTCAGCAAGGCTTCCGAATCCCTTTTTCCTGCTTTTGCCTTTCTCGCATACAAGTGATAATGCCTTCCTTTTTCCCGCATCACAAATACGAAAAGTACGGGAACATTAAGCCTGGACGCCAGCAAAAATGGGCCGGCGGGGAAACGGGCTTCTTTTCCTATAAAATCACAGGTAACGTATTTGGCTCCTTTTACAAAACGGTCTCCGGTAATACAGACGATCTCGTTTCTGGCCAGTGCGGCATTGATCTCGAAAATATGGGAGAGGTCTTCTCTGATGAGGATAAAGTTGATATCAGACTTCCGGGTAACACTGTCCAGGTATTCACGTATAGCGGTATGTTCAATGTCATTGGTGAGCAGGCTGATGGAGGTTTTTTCTTTAAGATCTCCGAAAAAATGCTCCGAGATTTCAAAATTACCCACATGAGCACTGAGCAAAACACCGCCTTTTTTCTGTTTCAGCGTATCCTGAATATTTTCAATCCCGTCAAATTCATAGGTAAACCGGTCTCTCATCCCGGACGATATGGCCACCTTATCAATGATGGTCTGTCCGAAGACGTAGTAGCTGCGGTATATGGATACCAGGCTTCCGAATTTCGAATACTTCAGTCTTTTCCGGAAATAATAATAGATAGACCGGGAATTTTCCCGTGCAAAAAGACAATAGTAGAAAGCCACAAAGCAGAGTATGAAATAGGCAACCCCAAGGCCGAACTTTTTCATGGAGAATACAAATATCCTGTATCCGAGAACTGTGCCCCTGGATTTGCCTTTCCACTCGGTTGTCATAAAAGTATGAGAAGTAAAGTTATACCAATCAGCCTAATTTGTTTTCAATAAGGTTATAAAAATCCTGGAGTGTCAGTACACCTGCAAAATCTTCGCCGGTGAGTTTAACCCCGAAATTGGTTTCGATGGTTACCACGAGATCTACGAAATCCAGACTGTCCAGCTCCAGGGTTTCTTTCAGGTTGGCTTCCGGGGATATCTCTTCTTCATCTACTTCGAATTCATCGACGAGAAAGTTGTTTATCTTTTCTACGATAATGTCCTTATTCATATTTAGTCAACATTTTTTACGATCAGGGCCGAATTTGTTCCTCCAAATCCGAACGAGTTGGACAAAAATACATCAATTTTTTTATCTATGGTTTTATGGACCAGACTTAACCCGGAAGCGTATTCATCGGGTTCTTCCAGGTTGATGTTGGGAGCGACGAACCTGTGTTTCATCATCAGTACGGAATAGATCACCTCGCTTGCCCCGGCCATCCAGCATTCGTGTCCCGTCATAGACTTGGTAGAGCTTACATGAGGACAGTCATTGCCAAAAACTTCGAGGATAGCACGGGCCTCATTGGCATCTCCGACAGGGGTGGATGTGGCATGTGCATTTACATACTGAATGTCTTTAACGGATATCCCTGCCTGTGCAATTGCTTTTTTCATGGCTTTTGAAGGGCCTTCAACATTTGGGGTTGAAATATGTTCGCCATTGGAAGAAAAACCGTATCCGATAACCTCCCCGAGAATGGGAGCCCCTCTTTCCACAGCCGATTCATAACTTTCCAGTATCAACGTAGCGCCACCACCACTGGGAATGAGGCCATCCCTGCTGCGGTCGAATGGCCGGGATGCCTTTTCAGGGTTTTCGGTATGTGCCGAAAAAACGCCGAGGCCGTCAAAACTGCCCATGGCAAATTCGTTGATCTCCTGGGCGCCCCCGCATATAATGCAGTCCTGTAACCCGCTTTTGATAAGCTGGTAGGCCATGCCGATAGCGTGTGATCCGCTGGCACATGCCGCACTTATGGTAAAGTTTATGCCTTTTAACCTGAATATGGTGGCGAGGTTCATCGTGATCGTGGAGTTCATGGCCTTGAATATGGCTCCCGAACCTACCAGTGTGGTATCCTGCTTTTCCCGTATCCTGTCTACGGATTCTATAACAGATTTGGCCGTACTGTCGTTGCCGTATAAAATACCTACTTCATTTTTGTCCAGATAGTCCTGGGTTATCCCGGCATTATCCATAGCTTCTGCAGTGGCCATATAGGCATAGGCGCCTTCTTCCCCAAGACTGATGCGCTGTCTGCGCGAAAGGTGTTTTTTCAGGTCGGGTTGTTCTACCATGCCTGTAAGGCAGGAACGATAGCCGAAGGCCTCCCTTTTTTTATCATAGACAATACCGGAGGTCCCGTTGTATAGAGAGGTCTTCACTTCCTGCAGGTTTTTACCTATGCAGGAATAAATTCCCATTCCGGTGATTACCACTTTTCTCATGTAATGTTACTGTCTTTAAGTTTGTTTTCGGAGTTACGGGTTCAATGTTTTCCGGAACCATTGTGTTCCGGGAAACACGGCAAATCCGGTCCAAATATCAAAAAATATAATTTGGAGCACAAGCAGGAAATGTATCGATTGAGGCAGATCGATCTTTTTTCCGGACATATTTTAGCTGTCAGGAATAGATCCCCCCGTTTATATTAATAATTTCTCCCGTAATATACGATGCCTTTTCCGAGGCCAGGAAAGCGACGAGGTGAGCCACTTCTTCGACCTCCCCGAACCTGTTGGCCGGAATCAGTTTTTTGAGTTCTTTTTCGTCGAGTGAGCTGGTCATGTCCGATTTGATGAATCCGGGCGCAACAGCATTTACCGTAATGTTTCTTTTGGCGACTTCCTGTGCCAGTGCTTTGGTAGCCCCTATAACAGCTCCTTTTGCAGCGGAATAATTGGTTTGTCCGGCTGTTCCCTTCAATCCGGACACCGACACCATATTGATGATCCTTCCGTAGCGGTGTACCAGCATTTTTTGTATTAAATGACGGGTAACATTGAAAAATCCGTGGAGACTGGTGTCCACCACACTGTTCCAGTCCTCGGGAGGCATCCACATGAACAGGTTGTCTTTGGTGATCCCTGCATTGTTGACAATGACCTCTATAACGGCATCCTTGTTCTCTTCATGCCACCGGTCCAGAGTTGTATTTACATCTTCTGCATTTGAAACGTCAAACGGGAGCAATTCGCCCTTGCCGCCTGCATTTTTCACGGCTTCGAGTGTTTCTTCTGCAGCGTGCCTGTTATTTTTATAGTTAATTAAAATGGTATGATCGCTCTCCCTCGCGAGTTGTATGCATACCGCTTTTCCTATTCCCCGTGACCCTCCGGTGACCAGGGCGTATTTTTTCAGCGTGTTTTCCTTCTTCTTTGCTTTCAATGTATTGACAATATGTTTTTCAGATTAGCTCTTTTTAAGACGGGATACCGGACCGTTTATTTTATTTTGGTGAAAAGTTCGGCATTTTGATACCATTTACCTCCCAGGGGCTTTCCTTTTTCATTGATAAATCCCCACTTTCTTTTGTATTTTACCCTGGCAAGACCATTTATAAAACCTTTCGGGACATTTCCGGAGAGGAATGAGAACCCGGGAGTTATACCGTATTCTGCCGGGATTACCAGTTCTCCCGAGGTGTTTATAAAACCCCAGTCCTTTTCCTTGACCGGTGCGAGGCCGTTTTCCGCAAAAGTTTCGGCATCGCGGAAACGAAAGTCCACTACTTGTTCTCCGGAAGTGTTGATATACCCCCAATCCCTGCCGTTGTTCACAGGGGCAAGCCCTTCGGCAAAAGCCCTGGCTTTATCATATACAGGTTCAATAACCCATTTTCCCTTATTATTGATAAACCCTATCTTTTTATTGCGCCTGGCATATGTGAGATCAGAGTCTTTGTTAAAATCCCAGATCTTATCAGCACCTTCAACTGGGACAAATGTACCGTTTGTGATAACCCCGAACCGGTCCTGTTTCCTGGCCCATGTTCCGGTAGCACTGTAATTGCCTATTTCATCATATTCGGGAGGGACAATAACCTTTCCTTTTTTATCGATAATACCCCACAACTCGCCTTTTTTTACACGGGCATATCCGTTTTCGAACGGGCGGATGATCCCGTACTTTGGTTGTACCACCAGTTTGCCGTCCGTACCGAGAAGACCAACGAGGTTTCCCGAACGAAAAAAGGCCACACCATCATTAAAATCATAATATTTATCAGATACAGGGGTTTTCAGGACCTTTCCGGAAGCGTCTATATACTTCCAGTTCTTATCGGAATAAACAAGGGCATATCCCGAGTTGAAATGTTTCACCCTATCGTATTGGGGGGGAATGGCCCATTCTCCCGAACTGTTGATAAACCCCCATTTTTTGTCCTTCATAGCGGCTGCATACTGCCCGGAAAAGCTTTCTGCTTTTTCGAATTGCAGAGGTATGGCATATTCTCCCGAGGTATTGATATATCCGAACAGGTTGTTTTCTCTTACGAGTGCAAGTTCCTGGCCATAAAGTGAACTAAAGGCGAGAGTTAAGAGCAGGAACAGGAAGCCAGTGTGTTTCATAATGTTGATTTTTGGTGGTTTATAAACCGGTTATTACAAAGTCAGCCAAAACGGTTATGAGGTCAGGGGGAAGGGATGGAGTTATAACCGTTTTGTTACTAATATCTTGTATGAATGTGAACTTTATGTATTCATAATAAAATCTTTGACCTTGCGGACATAAGGATACATTGCAATGTCCCGGGTAAATATAGGAACTAATTGTCTAATATCGCAATACATTTTTTTCGTTTCCGAAGATATTTTGTCCTGTATGTCCAGGTATTCTATGGCCTGTATGATGGTAATGGTTTCTATGGCAAGAACTTCAAAGGCATTTTCAATGACTTTTTTGGTAATCAGTGCGGCATTGGTCCCCATACTGACAATGTCCTGGTTATCGTTGTTATTGGGAATACTGTGTACGTACATGGGGTTGGACAACATCTGGTTTTCGGCCGTTGTAGATGTGGCCGTAAACTGCACGCCCTGCATACCGAAGTTCAGTCCCAGTTTGCCAAGGTTTACAAAAGGAGGGAGTTTTTTGTTGAGGCCGGGGTTTAACAGGTAATTCAGTTGCCTTTCGGACAGCATGCTGAGTTTGGTCACTACGGTCTTGAGCTTGTCCATTTCCAGGGCCACATAGTCGCCGTGAAAATTGCCTCCGTGATATACCTGCCGGTCTTCCAGGTGAACAATGGGGTTGTCATTGGCCGAGTTGACCTCTTCCATAAGTATGTTTTCCACCCCGGTGAGGGTATCCAGTACGGGCCCGAGGACCTGGGGCACACAGCGCAGGGAATAGTATTCCTGTACTTTGTCTTCGAAAACGGATATTTCTTCCGCGACATTGTTGTATAGGTGGTGCTCCCTTTTCCTTATCATTGAACTGTCTTCCAGGTGACGGCGCATGACCTGAGCAATTTGCTGCTGCCCGCGGTGTTTTTTGGTCTGGTTCAATGCATATGAAAGGTGATCGTCATAGGCCCCCACGATTTCGTTGATGGCGGCCGAACAGGATACCATCCAGCGAAGGAGCCTTTGGGCATAGACCGTATTGACAATGCCTATTCCCGTCATGACGGAAGTACCATTCATCAGGGCCAATCCCTCACGAAGGGCAATTTTTACAGGGGTCAGGCCTTCTTTTTCAAATACTTCTTCGGTAGGTCTTTTTTCTCCCCTGTAAAATACTTCGCCTTCGCCTATCAGCGTAAGGGCCAGGTGGGCCAGTTGCACCAGGTCGCCGCTGGCACCGACTCCTCCGTGTTCATAAATGACGGGAAGGATATCGCGGTTAATAAGGGTGGTCATAAGCGTTATTACCGACGGGTGTACCCCGGAATACCCGAGGGCCAGGGTATTCATCCGGGCCAGCATTGCAGCCTTTACGTACATGGGGGGAATAGGAGTACCGCAGCCCGAAGCATGACTTCTTATAAGGTTGTATTGCAGCTCAATCCTGGCATTATCTTCTATCTTGTACTGGGCCATGGGGCCGAATCCGGTGTTAACACCGTAGATGATCTTGTTTTCGGAAAACGATTTTAAGAAATTGAAACTCTCCGTTACCCTGTCCAGCGTTTCGGGAGCAATGGAAATGGTTTTGTTTTCAAAAATGACTTTGGAAAACTCGTCTATTCCCAGGTTTTTGGTTAGTATTAACATCTGGTTTTTTTCAAAGCGGGTTTAAAATTAAAAAAAGATATCTTGCCTGCTGAATACAAAATGCCTTATTTTCGTCTGCAAATTTATAATAATATTTAAACCGTTATCAAGGTGAATGCTATTACTACAGATGTTTTAGTCATCGGTGCGGGGCCTTCGGGCTGTGTTGCGGCCTCTTATTTACATCAGCGGGGATTTGAAGTCAGGGTAGTGGAAAAGAGCAGGTTCCCCCGGTTTGTTATCGGCGAAAGCCTGTTACCGAGGTGTATGGACCATTTTGAAGAGGCCGGGTTTATGGAAGCTTTGAGAAATTGCGGTTTTGAAATTAAACGGGGCGCCCGGTTTATTAAAGGAGCTAAAGTTTGCGAATTTGATTTCAGTAAAAAGCATACGAAGGGATGGGACTGGACATGGCAGGTGCCCCGTGCGGATTTTGACCAGGTGCTGGCCAATGAATTACAGCGAAAGGGGATCGACATCCTTTTTGAACATGAAGTGACGGATGTGGACTTTGACGATAACGGGAATTCAACGACCCGGGTGAGAGATAATGAGGGACATTCCCTTACTATTACAGCCCAATATATTGTGGATTCCAGTGGTTATGGCAGGGTACTTCCCCGGATGCTCGGGCTGGATAAACCGTCCTCACTTCCCGAACATGCTTCCGTTTTCACCCATGTTGAAGATAAGCGAAGGCCCGAGGGCAGGGAGGGGACCCTTATTACTTTTGATGTCATCGATACAAAAACATGGCTGTGGGTCATTCCCTTTTCCAATGGCATGACCAGTATAGGTTATGTAGGCCCTGTGGAATTTATAACATCTTTTCCCGGTACCCCCGGGGAGAAGCTGTCGGCAATGCTCAAACTCTCGGATTATTATTACGAGCGGTTTAAGGATATTGATTTCTGTTTTGAGCCCGTGATTATAAAGAACTATTCGAAATCGGTAAAACAGCTTTACGGGAAAGGGTATGTACTGACGGGGAACAGCGCGGAGTTCCTGGATCCTGTGTTTTCGTCCGGAGTGACTTTTGCTACGGAATCGGCCTTGCTGGCGGCAAAACTGATATCCAGGCAGCTCGACGGTGAGGTTGTGGACTGGGAAAGTGAATATTCGGAATATATCAGGGCAGGCGTAGATGTATTTGCCACCTATGTGAAGGAATGGTACACGGGAAATTTACAGGCCCTGTTTTTCCATCACAGGGAAAATAAGGAGGTGAAAAAACAGATATGTGCCGTACTGGCCGGATATGTATGGGATAAAACCAACCCGTTTGTTACCAAGCACAACCGGCTTATACGAACCGTGGCACAGTATATTAAACAGGAAAAATAGTCCGGGAAGCTGTGGGCAAATAAAAAACCGGACCCTGTAGCCCGGCTTCAATATATTATGCCCCCAGCAAGTTTAAAATGCGTTTTTAAGGATAAGTTTTGCAAAGGATTTTCCGGTCTTGGCATAACTCTCACCTATGCGGTCCTCGTTACTGAAAGTGCCTCCGAATTTTCTTCCCGGTGCATTGATACTCGTTACTTCGGCCAGTATGTGATCCGGGTTGGCGGTTTCCACAAATCTAAGAACAGTGGATACTTTTGAGGGTTGTCTCATAACGGCTGCATTCCACCCGGGATATATCCATACGGTCTCCACAACAAGCGTGTATTTCGTATCGGAAAGGTCAGTTGCAAAATAGATGTTTTCTTTTTTGTGAAGGTAGCGGTTCATCAATTCCAGGAATTTCGGAGCAAATATAAATTCCCGGCTGTTTGTCCACTGTTTTTCCCAGTTTTTGCCTTTTCCTTTGGTTTCCTCTTCGAGGTCGGCGATCCTTGTTTTTACGTATTCTTCTTCGGAAAGGCTGTCTTTGTGGATTTTCAGGTTGTCGTAAACGAATTCAACATTTATTTGCTGCTGTCCTTTCAGAAAGCCGAAGTCTCCTTGCTTTACTTCCATCTTCTGGCCATAAGCAAATACGGAGCACAATACCAGGGATAAAACGGGTATAATTCTTTTCATGTACAAAATGTTTTTAAGGTTAATGGTGATAAATGTAGTTATATTTTATTAGGATCCGAAGTTTTTATTGTGATCCGGGATTGGTGTAGAACAAATTCTACAATAGGAAGGATAAATTCTATGTTGCATTATGATTTTGGAGACCTTTTGTCAGAACTGTAAAATTCTCCGTAAGTAAAATGCTATTCATAAAATAGCTTCCGGGACTACCAATGTTTCCTTGTGATATTCAGGATTTTTTAGCTATAAAGCGTATATTTGTTTGTAAAATACGGAAAGGGAGGCACTGACTCACCGTGTAATATAATCTTTGATCTCCCTTTTTTCGGGTGACCGTTTTATTTAAAAGAGAACCGCTTATGTGAATATTAACTTAAAATACATGCCCCGTTAACCAACCCTATACCATGATAAAATATTTTATTCCTGTGCTATGTATGTGCTTGCCGGGTAGTTTTTTCGCACAACAGCACGATACTTTTGACAGTATTTATTATCGCCTTTATACGGAAAACCGGAACCTGGACCGCGGACTGAAAACGGCCGATTCCCTTTACCGTACCTCGGACAACAATTCTCACAAGGTAAAATCCCTGATGTTACTGGCCGGGTTATACCGTCGCAAAAAAGATAAAAGAGCAATTACCTATCTTTTAAAGGGGGAACGCCTGGCTTCGGAAACCGGATTATATGAATGGCAGGCCAGGGCTTGCGGCGCATTGTCCAGTGAATACAGGGAAGCAGGTCTTCCCGATGCAGGGAAGCGTTATCTCGATAAAGGCATAAGGATCAGCCGGAAAATAAGCCCGGAAGAAGTATCTAATGAATACCAGGGGCTGCTATACCAGGAAAAAGCCTATTATTCGGTAACTAAAAAAGATTTCAGGGAAGCCGTACGAAACGACCGGGAAGCAGGTACCTTTTTTGCGTTGCT
The DNA here is from genome assembly GCF_021183825.1 of Sinomicrobium kalidii. GTDB lineage: Bacteria > Bacteroidota > Bacteroidia > Flavobacteriales > Flavobacteriaceae > Sinomicrobium > Sinomicrobium kalidii. The sequence continues at coordinate 4,788,214 of NZ_CP089211.1, forward strand.
GAAGAACGATTTTAAAAGAAACCTGCACCTGGCCACCAATGAAAAGGCACTCGGAGAGAATTATCGGAAAATGCACATAAATGATTCCGCCGAGTATCATTACCGGAATGCCCTGGACCATATTGCGGCAACCCGGGGTGTCCCTATCCAGGAGGGAATGATATACCTTGGCCTGGGAAGGATTTCCCTGGAGAGAAAAAACTATGCTGCCGCTTGCGAACGTTTGAACAGGGCCCTGGATTTTGCCTTGGCTTCCGGGCTGGTGTCGTTACAGGGGGATGTGTATGAAGCTTTGTCGGGATATTACATGGCAATGGGGGATATGAAAAATTATACGCTGTACAACAGGAAGTACCTGGAAGTCATGAAAGAGGAAATGAAGGCCAGTAAAAACTCCTATAACCTTGCAATAAACCAGGCTTATCGGGATTATGAAGAAAGCAGCATGTTTCATTATGTTATAATAGCGTGTGTAACACTCGTGTTGGCCATAACGGTTATGTTTATCCTTCTTTCGCGTAAAAAGCAAAAAGTAAAGCACAATCAAACTGGAAAAGCAGGGGAGGAAACAAGAGCAGATAAGGCGCGTTCCCCGTCTTCTCCTGCGGGGCGTAAAAAAGAACATGTCAGGGAAGCAGATCTTATGCCGGAAAAAACAGAAAAATTGTTGCTTGAAAAATTGTCCCGTTTCGAAACATCCGGGAAATTCACTGACCGGAATATTTCTTCTTCTGCACTTGCTGCGAAGATTGGTACCAATATCAAATACCTGTCCTATATCATCAATAAGTACAAGGGGAAGGATTTTAATTCTTACATCAATGAGTTGCGCATACGGTACATCATTAAAAAAATGGAAGAAAACCCGGACTACCTGAACTATAAGATAAGTTATATGGCCAAGGAATGCGGTTTTTCTTCCCACAGTAAATTCAGTACCGTATTCCGGAACATTACCGGACAGTCTCCTTCCGCATTCATGAGTATGGTGAAAAAAAAGAAGATGGCAGGGTAAAACGGTTACGAATCGATTTGTGAATACTAAGGTCAGTAGTGATGTATACTGTGTTTGCTTTCTTTTTCCTGGCTTTCAGGATTCGTGAATATGAAAAGCCAAATGTTTCGGAGACAGGAACGATTTCTGTATCTTGATCCAACTCCAAAAATTTATCCAGATAACCGTACTACCCCAAAATTAAGGAAAACCCGGCCCTTTTCAGGGATCGGGATATTCCGGTAATAATTATAGCTTATTTCTTTTTACATTATGGTGGAATACGGTAAGGAAACGGAAGTACGGAAAAAAATAGAGCAGTTTCAGAGTACGGGAGCATTATACAGGCACCCGTTCCCGGAATTTTATTATACGGAAGGGGTGAAATATGCGCTAAAAGAGCTTTTCAGGAGACAGGGGCTGCTTTCAGATATAGCCAGGGAAATTTTTCATCTTCCGGAAAATAATTTTGTACTTATTAAGATTTGTGCTTCGCATGTTGAGTTCAGCAACCGGAACGGAAACGTATTGCAGGTAAAGGAAACAAAAAACTCCATCCCCTTAATTCCGGGAACGTCACTCTGTTTGTACTGGATAGGAAGAACACTGTTGTTGCCTACGGAGTATTGAGGCAAACCTGCACTCCGGATACAGTAGCGGACTCTCAAAATGACATTTTGTTGCCTTGGATGTAATTTGTTGATAATAATTTAATTGCGGTTTGTTTCTCTTTTTCATATTCGGGAATTTGGGTAGCGTGTTATTTTTTTATACGAAATGGAGGTCTATATTTGCACCGGTGATTCCATTATACGAATGCGAGAGGCATTTTCAGGTTAAACTATCCCGTACTACCCCTTCTTTTTTACAAATCGTCCTTCGTTAATTGGGGGTAGACAATATAAAGTTTTAGAGATCAGGAATAAAAATACCGGACATGAAGTTTTTTGGAAAGAGTTCCTCCGTACTGAAAATTCAAAAGATAAAGGAGGTAAAATGCCCGAATTGCGGCAGACAAAACCAAGTAGATGTACAAGGCATTACCAGAAAGTTTTATGTGCTGTGGATCCCTTTTTTTACCCTGGGAAGGGAATTTTATATTGTATGCATTTATTGCAGGGGAGTGTATAACAAGTACAATATGGAAATTGAAGAATACAGGAAAATAGACCGGGAAGTACGACACCGATTAAAGTCCCGAAAGCAATAATTTCACTTCGCTCATTCGGGAGAATGCATATACGGCATTTTTATCACTCATGATAGCTTCCGACACGGTAACACCTAAAAATATTTAATGCTACAATGTTGCAATTAAAACAGATATTTTTATATTTGCAATAAAGTTGCATTAAATAGGATACGACGATAGCCGATCGTTGTTGGTATATTCTTCGTGATATATGAAAAAATTACCCGTTACCGTTTTAAGTGGTTTTCTGGGAGCCGGAAAAACCACTTTACTCAACCACATACTGCAAAATAAAGAGGGACTTAAAGTGGCCGTGATTGTCAATGATATGAGCGAGATCAATGTCGATGCGCGGCTGGTCGAAAATGAGAATGTCCTTTCACGAACAGAAGAGACACTGGTGGAAATGAGTAACGGATGTATATGCTGTACACTCCGGGAAGACCTTATGGTCGAGGTGAAACGACTGGGAGAGGAAGGCCGGTTCGACTATCTGCTCATAGAAGGCACCGGGATCAGCGAACCTGTTCCCGTGGCACAGACCTTTTCTTACGCCGATCAGGAGCAGGGTATTGACTTATCCGCGTTCAGCTATATCGATACGATGGTAACGGTAGTCGACTGTTTTAATTTCCTGAAAGATTTTGGCACGGATGAGATGCTTGTGGACAGGGGACTTACCGACATGGAGGGAGATTACAGGACTATTGTTAACCTGCTTACGGACCAGGTGGAATTTGCCAATGTGATTATACTCAACAAGACCGACCTAGCGGGAGAAAGGACCGTGGGGCTGATCAGGGCAGCGATCCGGAAGCTGAACCCCGGTGCCCGTGTCATTGAATCCTCTTTCGGGCGCATAAATCCTTCTGAAATACTCAATACCGGGCTTTTTGATTTTGAAGAAGCACAGGAATCGGCAGGATGGCAGAAAGAACTGGAAGCAGGACATCATACTCCCGAAACGGAAGAATACGGTATCGGCTCTTTTGTTTTCCGGAACCCGAAGCCTTTTCATCCCGGGCGTTTCTGGAAATACCTGCAGGAGGAATACCCCGGTAACATTATTCGGGCGAAGGGGCTGTTCTGGCTCGCTTCCCGTCCGGACGATGCCCTGAATTTTTCCCAGGCCGGCGGGTCGTCAAGACTGGAAAGAGCGGGGGTATGGTGGTGCAGTATGCCTTTCTCGGAAAGGATACATTATCCTTCCTATCACCATAACAAGAGCATTATAGAAGACAGGTGGAGCAAACAATGGGGAGACAGGATGAACGAACTGGTTTTTATCGGGCAGGATATAGATCGCAAAAAAATCACAATCGATCTGGAAAAGTGTTTGCTGAAAGACGAAGAACAGTACCTTTTCGATAAAAAAGCGGCATTCCCGGACCCTTTTCCGGCAGATATATAAAAACAGAGTTATTAACGCATATCTAAAATGAGACATATGAACAAAAAAATAAGTTTTTTACTGTTGGGCATAGTGTTGCTGGCAACTAATAATATATCAGCCCAGTTTAAACAAGCTCCCTTACCCTATGCTTATGATGCCCTGGAACCTTTTATTGATGCCATAACAATGGAAATCCACTACAGTAAGCACCATGCCGGATATGTGGCCAAGTTAAACAAGGCCTTGAAAATGTCGGATAGGACACCGGCCACACTTGAAGCTGTTTTTGCCGATATATCGGCCTATGATGAGGCGGTAAGAAACAATGCGGGAGGACACTATAACCATACATTGTTTTGGTCAATACTCACTCCGGAGAAAGGGACCAGACTTTCGGCAGCATTGAAAAAAGCCATAGAAAGGGATTTTGGCGGAACGGAGCAACTGAAAGAACAGTTCAGGGAAGCCGCTGCAGGCCGTTTCGGATCGGGCTGGGCCTGGTTGATAGTTACTCCGGATAAAAAACTGTCAGTTACCTCTACCCCAAACCAGGACAACCCGCTTATGGAAGATGCTATGGTTCAGGGTATTCCCGTATTGGGTGCAGACGTTTGGGAACATGCCTATTACCTGAAATATCAAAACAAACGGGGAGATTACCTGAATGCCCTGTGGAAGATCATAAACTGGAAGGAAGTAAGCCGTAACTATGAAGAAGCCGTGAAGTAAGCACACCTTGTTTTTTAACATTAAGTTGTTGAATTAACAATATTTTGATGAAAATCCCTGATTTCAGGGATTTTTTTATGGAATAATAAGAGATATATTTGAAGACCCGGGTATGGGAGAATAGAATTAAAGACCTACTACAGGGGGACCGGAATCCAAAATCCGTACTCCTGAGATCTGTGGAACGAAAAAGGGGAAGCCGAAAACCTTTAACAGAGTAGGTATAACTTTAAATATCTCTTATCATGAAAAAATCTTTAAAAAACTTGCAACTGAAAAAAGAGGTTGTAAGTAACCTGAGCGCAAAAGGAGTTAAAGGTGGAGCCGTTACCGACGGTACGATCTGCCAGGACACTATGTACTGCCCCACTAACGGGCCGTTAAATACATGCCCCCCTCCTGGAATGCAATGTTATTAAAAAAATGAACCTGTAGACACGGGCTGTGCACTTTCTAAAAAGGTGTTTACAGCCTGTGTTTTTTGTTTAATATAGTTACTGATCCACCCCTGAGAACTGTTATCTTTGAACTGCCATGAACATACAGGAAGCCTCTTTATTCAAAAAACTGGAAGAAATAAGTAAGGTACTGGAAAAGGAATATCCCGGGACCGAAGATGTAGGGGTGTTGTCCGGTATATCTGGAATGGCCCTTTTCGCATTTTATTATTCCCGGTTTACGGGTAAAGAACGGTATGCCGACTTAGGATCGGAAATATTGTCGCTGGTCTTCGAAAGGATCAATAACGGCTACACGATGCATACTTTCTGTGCGGGTATACCCGGAGCGCTGTGGAGTATGGAACTATTGCGGGAAGAAGGGTTCATAGACATAGACCACGATACCCTTCTCCGGGATTTCGACGACTTTCTTTCCGGTAGTATAAAACGCTATAAAGACATCAATTTTTACGACTTTTTACACGGCGTACTGGGCATAGGCTATTATTTTCTGAAACGCTACCGGAACACGGGGTCCGAAACGCTAAAAAAACGTTACAGGGAAGAGTTGTCCGGGATAATCAAGTTGCTCGGTGACCGGGCAGAAAGAGAAGGGGAAACCTGTAAATGGGAATCTTTTCTGATACGCGATGAAGGGCTAAAAGGCTATAACCTGAGCTTATCCCACGGAATGTCCGGTATAGTCAGTTTTTTATCGCGATTACTTGTTCACCCCGATTTTTATACGGAAGTAAGGCCTGTTCTGGAAGGTGCTGTCGGTTATATTGTGCAGTGGGAAAACACGGCTGCGGGTTCGTCCGTTTTCCCGGGCTGGATTACATCGGCAGGAGAAAAGAGTGAAAAAGTGAGGTTAGGCTGGTGCTATGGCGATCTCGGGACCGCACTCTCCCTCTGGCACGCCGGAAGTGCACTGAAGGACGATGTATTGTGTGAAAAGGCAGTGCAGGTGTTGAAACATACCACGAAGCGAAGGGATACGGAAGAAGCCGGGGTAAAGGATGCCGGGCTGTGTCACGGGATATTTGGCATCATGCACATATATCGTTACATGTACAGGCAGACCGGAGAAAAGGAATTTGCCGAAGCTGCCCGGTTCTGGCAGGAAAAAGGATTGTCAGCAGACATCCATGAAAAAGGATATGCGGGCTATATGCAATGGCGCGGAGGCGACATATCGGGATGGCGGGCAGAGGCCAACCTTCTGGAAGGCGTGGCTGGTATAGGCCTGGCCATTATGGCGGAATTGTCGCCCGACTATACCAAATGGAACGAATGTCTGTTGATAGGCTGATACCGGTTAATGCAAATCGATCATGTGCGTGGCCGAGCTATCGGGCATTGACCATTTTCCTTTCAGGTGAAATGAAGAAACCGGTTTCAGGCGAAAAATACCGGCGGTAGTGCGGTGATTTTTGCCCATTTCCCGGAACTCATAAGATCCGTCCTGATGTTTTAAGGCCTGCAAATCAATTTTCCTGGCCGGGTTGTCATAAAAACAAAATGCCCTTACCAGACCATCATCATAAATTTTTTCTACAAAAAGGTGTATTGCGTGTTGTTCGTCTATTTTTCCCTGGTATAGTCCTATGTGCATGTTCTTTTCCTCTTTTTTTGTGTTGTATTCCGAAGAGGCCGTCAGCAGGTATTGGCCGTAATTGTTCAGAAAGGGCTTTAACCGGGAAAGGTCAAATTCATTTTCAAAATCCCCGGGGTCATCATACGCAGCACCGGTATGGGAAGCACAGCGTCTGCGTATTATTTTCAGGGAGCTGTTGGTGAGCAGCAATTCGTCATATTTCAGCTTGTCGTTTTTTATGGAGGACAGACAATCGCTATAGATGGTGTATTGTTCCGCAGCAACCCGGTTTGTGGTATCCAGGGATGCGAGGAAACGGTCTATCCGGTCGGTTCTTTGTTTTATCACCAGTTGTTGTAATTCCTGAAGCCCTTTTCGGGTAAACAAATCTTCCAGGTTTATCGGCTGCCCGCTCTTTGCGTCAAAATTCTGAATTATGGAGAAGGAGGAAAGAGATGTTCCGGAATACTTTCCGATAATATCCATAGAAATATACCTTGTATTGTTGGCATAGACCAGGTAGTTCAGCATAGTTACTCCCTGTGGCGAACCTTTTCGGGGCCATATACGTTCAAAAGGGGACCGGTTGAATTTCCCGGGCAGGGTTTCCAGGATGGTACCGTGAAGCCAGGTATTGATCCTTCGGGCGGCATCGGTACGATCAGTGATAAGCGGAAAGCTGAAATATTCCTTGTTAACGGGGTGTATACCCTGAAGGGAACTGACAGAAAAATGCTGGGCATTGCCAAAATTATGCCAGGCGAGGACAAGGCATATAATAAAAAATGAAAAGCGAGTAGTTTTTTTCATCATATAAAAAAATTAGGAACAAGGCGCTTAACGGAAAAAACTATCCTGTTTCCATGGTGCTCACCTGTTCGGGATTACAAACTTATATATCAGGAAAATGCAATTTGTAAAAAGAATGTTTCCTTTTTATCAAATTTTTAAAGTAGGGGGGAGCACAAATATAAGCATGCTTTCGGAAATATCGGCCTTAAAGTTGTGGACTATTTTTCCACTGGCAGACATGAGAATTATTTCTGTATAAAAAGCTTACCAGGTACTATTGATTTTAAGTACACAACTACGTCGTAATATATTCGTGACCCTTGTTGTGAAGGGCTACTTCATCCAGTGTAAGCAACAGGTCCGTATGAAGATCGGTTATTTGTCTTTTTTCCTCATTATAAAGCCAGCCGAATATATTCACAAGCACACCTTCCCGAAAGGCTTCCCGGACGGCTTTGAGCTTACATAGCCGGAGTGCTTTTTCCATGACCTGTAATTCGGCAATATTACCGGACCAACGGGCGGATGTATTGTGTTTGGCATGACGTTCTGCGTAAGCTTGCCATAAACTATATCCCCATCCGGGTATACTCAAACACGAAGGTGAGCGCAGATCTCCGGAAAAAGGAACAGGAGTATTGACAATAATGATATAGCGAATGTTGAAGGCATTTAAAAGCTTGTGAAGTTCTTTAAAGCTGAATGTTTTACCAGCGCATACAAGTTGATCTGAAATGAGGTCTACAAACAGGACCTCACCTGTTAGGGAACCTGCCAATGCCTTGAAACCTGGAGAGTTTTCTTTTTGAAGTGAATGGTTGAACCAGGCGAATATGTTTTGATAACGTTTCATGGAAAAAGAGATTAATTTTAAAAACCCGTTGCAGGTCTGTCAGAAACAGTAAAATCCGGAGCCCGGCCGGCGGAAAGGAAAGCATCAGAGATTTTCTGTGTATCTTTTTTCTACTTCTTTCCAGTTGATAACATGCCAGAACGCTTCAATATATTCCGGTCGCTTGTTCCGGTATTTCAGATAATAGGCATGTTCCCAGACATCGATACCCAGAAGCGGGGTACCTTTTTCTTCTGCCACATCCATCAAAGGGTTATCCTGATTGGGGGTGGAAGATACTTTGAGTTCCCTGTCGGCAGTGAGTATCAGCCATGCCCATCCTGAGCCGAAGCGCGAAGCTGCTGCTTTGTGGAAAGCAGCTTTATAAGACTCAAAAGAACCAAAGTTCCGGTCTATGGCCTTGGCGAGTTCACCCGAGGGTTTCCCCCCGCCGTCGGGAGATAGTATTTTCCAGAATAAACTGTGATTGTAATGTCCCCCGGCATTATTCCTGATACCGGCGGGAAGTGTGGAAATGGTTTTAAAAAGGTCTTCCAGCTTTTCGGGCACGATACCGGCATCCTTAAGGGCGGTATTTAATTTGTTAACATAACCTGCATGGTGTTTCAAATGGTGAATCTCCATGGTTTCCGTGTCTATGTAAGGGAGCATTGCATCATATCCGTATGCCGGTTCCGGTAGTTGGTATTGCATAATTTTGTTATTTTGAATAAATGAACGTTATTTCCAATACAAATATAATATATTTGCATATTAAACCAAATAAATACTTTGTTTATTATGAATAATGAGCTGTCGGAAAATGAGAAAGTGATCCGGATACTTAAAAATCAGGGACCTAAGAACCTGAAAAAACTTTCCGCAACTTTGGGAATCACTACCGAAGGTGTGCGGTTTCAGCTATTGAAGCTCTCTAATGAAGGTTTGGTAAAGTCTGAAAGCGTATCCAGGGGGAGAGGACGTCCGCAGCAAATATGGTCACTCACGGAGAAGGGCCACTCCAGGTTTCCGGATAAACATGCGCACCTTACCGTAAAACTCATACAGTCCGTACGTGATAGCCTTGGGGAAGAAGCGCTGGAAAAGATCATAATTTCGACAGGAAAAGACAATACCAAAAAATACATGAACCGCATGCAATATGCTAAAAACCTCGAAGAGCGGATCAGCATACTGGCCAATATCCGTGAGGAAGAAGGGTATATGGCCCAATACGAAAAGACCGACGAAGGTTACCTGCTGACAGAAAATCACTGCCCCATTTGTGAAGCAGCCAAAACCTGTCAGGGCTTTTGCAGCACCGAGCTTGAAACTTTTAAAACGGTCCTCGGTGATGATGTTACCGTAAAACGTATAGACCATATCCTTGCCGGGGCACGAAGGTGTGCTTACCTGATAAAATAACCTCCGGGATTGATTTGCAGCCGGGAAAATAGTCCGGGGATAAAAAAGGTAAAACTGTTTGTCCCCTTTGCAGAAGGGCGATCGTCATTAGGGTAGAAACATTAAAAATATACAGTGATGAAAGAATTCGTATTGATTTTCAGGAACACTACCGATCCGCATGCCAACCCGTCTTCCGAACAGTTAGAGGCACGAATGAACTGGCTGGGGAGTGTTGCTGCCCGGAACAAGCTTGCCGACAAGGGAAACCGCCTTTCGGCCCGGGAAGCCAAAACCGTAAAGCCGGATAATGTTATTACAGATGGCCCTTATACCGAGATCAAGGAATTTATAAGCGGTTTTATGATCGTGAAAACGGCCACTATTGATGAAGCCGTTGAGCTGGCCCGTAGCAACCCCATTCTCAAGGCCGGAGGAAATGTGGAAGTCAGGGAAGTGCTTACGTTCAATAACGACTGATACTGATGCCGGACAAAACGGACAGTCATAAAACGCTTTTGCCTCACCTGTTTCGCCTGGAATATACCAAGATGACGGCCGTGTTGTGCCGTCATTTTGGTTTGGACCATATGGAGACTGCCGAAGATATTGTCAGCGAAACCTTTTTAAAAGCTGCGGAAACCTGGGGTGAAAAAGGAGTTCCCGAAAACCCCGAAGGGTGGTTATATACCGTGGCAACCAACAAGGCAAGGGACTATTTAAGGCGGCTTACCGTTTTTGAAAATAAGATCAAAAAGACCGTCGAACCCTTTGCGACGGATCCGGAAGCGATAAATTTTACCGATCAGGTCATTGCAGACAGCCAGCTGGCCATGATATTTGCGGTTTGTAACCCGGCCAATTCGACCGAAGCACAGATATGCCTGGCACTTCAGGTGCTGTGCGGATTTAGTGTGGAAGAAATAGCCAATGCTTTCCTTACCAAAAAGGAAACTGTGAAAAAACGGCTGTTTCGGGCCAGGAATAAACTCCGAAGCAAAACCTTCCATATAAAACAACCGGGAGAAGCTGCCATACGATCACGTTTGGATACCGTATTGAGAACATTGTACCTTTTGTTCAATGAAGGTTATTTTTCCAGAACGGGCAATCAGCTAATACGCAAGGACCTGTGCTCAGAGGCTGTCCGGCTTACCCTGATCCTTACCGAAAACCCGGAGACCGATACCCCCGATGCTAATGCCTTACTGGCTCTTATGTGTTTTCAGAGCTCCAGGCTGGATGCCAGGACAGACAATGCCGGCAAAACCGTACTGTTTGAAGAACAGAACAAAGCGGAATGGGACCGGGAGCTTATACAAAGGGGGAACTATTACCTGGTACAGGCCTGTTCGGGGAATACGGTTTCCAAATATCATCTGGAAGCCGGTATTGCATACTGGCATACAACCCCCACGGATAAAAACAAATGGCATCATATCCTGCAATTATACAACAAGCTCGTACTGATCGAGTATTCCCCGGCAACGGTCCTGAACAGGGCTTTTGCCTATGCCCGGGTTCACGGTGAAAGAGCGGGGATAACAGAAGCGGAAAAACTGGAACTGGAAGAAAACAGCCATTACCATTCCCTGCTGGGACATTTGTATACTTCAATAGACAAGAGCCGGGCCGTAATACATTATACAAGGGCAATAGCCCTGAGCAAGTCCGAGGGGGAAAAAGAGGTGCTGAAGCACAAAAGGACAATACTCACTTCCGGGTAGCAACACGGAGATCGATTTAAATACCTCTTTATTATACCTGCAGAATAATCTCCTTGATTTTTCCTGTTTTATAATGTAACGCTTTCGCCCTTTTTGCGTCTTTTAGTATGTGGCAATGCTCAAAAATTTCGCAGAAGGCTGATTTTTTGTATTTTAGATTGCCATCATATTAAGATCAATTAAAACTTTACTGTACATGAAACTACAAATTACGTTGTTAATGATGTGCTTATTTTTCATCTCCTGTAAAAATGACAGGGAAACAGATGGAGAGAGCGCTGCCGACACGTACACGGTGCCGGTGGAATATTACAAGCTGGATAACGGTCTTAAAGTCATTCTTTCGGAGGATAAGACCGCACCGACGGCTATTGTCGCGGTTTATTATAATATCGGATTCAGAATAGAACCGAAAAACAGGACGGGTTTTGCACATTTGTTTGAACACATGATGTTCCAGGGATCTGAAAACCTGGGCAAAATGGAGTTTATCAATCTGGTGCAAAAGAACGGAGGTGTCCTGAATGGCTCTACCCGTTTCGACTTTACCAATTATTTTGAAATAGTCCCTTCCCATAAGCTGGAAACCATGCTGTGGGCGGAAGCAGACCGGATGAAGGGGCTGGACATTACCCAGGAAAACCTGACCAATCAACAGGGTGTGGTCAAAAACGAAGTCAGGGTCAATGTGCTCAACCAGCCTTACGGAGGATTTCCCTGGCTGGACATGCCGCAATATGCCAATACCAACTGGTATAATTCCCATAACTTTTACGGGGACCTCGAGGATCTGGATGCAGCAAACCTCGAAGATGTGGAATCCTTTTTTAATACCTATTATTCACCGAACAATGCCGCCCTCGCTGTGATAGGTGATTTTGACAGGGAAGAGGTGCGGGGATGGATACAAAAATATTTTGGCAGTATCCCGTCGGCTTCGCTTCCGGAAAAACCGGATATTTCAGAACCCTTGCAGACAGAAGAAAAACGCTTTGTCAAAAACGATTCCCTGGCCAATAAACCCGCTATTGCAATAGCCTACAAGATGCCCGAACGCAACACTCCCGAATATTTTGCCATGGGGTTGCTGGACCAGATACTGGCACAGGGCGATAATGCATTGCTCCGGCAAAAACTGGTAAGTGAAAAAGGATATACTTCCGGTATCAGCGGAGGGATTAATTTTCTGGGCAATATGTTCAACTATAACGGTCCCATGTTGTGGATGTTCAATTTTACCTATGACAACGGAAAGACGGAAGCGGAGATCGTAGGTGCCGTAGACGAAGTGATGGACAGTTTAAAGCTGACCATTGACCAGAAGGCACTGGACGGAGCCGTGGTAAAGATGAGGTCTGACCTGTATGATGAACTCGGAGGAACATTTGGCATGGGAAGGGCCGATCTGTTGTGCAGCTTTGCCCTGTTCGATGACGATCCCGGAAGGATCAATACACTGGAAGAGGAGTTCAGGAAAATAACGCCGGAGGTCATTCACAAGACCATTGACGATTATCTGCGACCTACCAACAGGACCATACTCAGGGTTAATCCCTTATTAGCTAACGACAAAAATTCCGCGCAATGAAAAAATACGTTTTAAACTTCATACTACTGGCTTTTATATTGCCCCTGACCGCCCAGGAAAAGGAGCCGCCGCCGAAAGGGGGAGAACCGAAAGACTTTAAATTACCGGAAAAGCAGGTAGTTTCCCTGGATAATGGCCTGGAACTGGTTATGGTGCCTTACGGGGCCATTCCGAAGGCTACCATCAGTATTACGGTTAAAACAGGGAACATCCACGAAAAGGAAAATGAAGTATGGCTTTGTGACCTGCTGGGTGATCTGATGGAAGAAGGCAGTGAATCAAAGGATGCCAGGACCATTTCCAACGAGATGGCCGCTATGGGGGGCAACCTGAATATTTCGGTGGGGAGCCATACTACAAACCTGAACACTGACGTACTTTCCGAATTTGCCCCGCAAGCCATAAAAACAATGGCAGATGTATTATTGCATCCCAAATGGCCGGAATCGGAGCTGGAACGTCTCAAAAACGACATGAAGCGCAATCTGAGTGTTAGTTTGTCACGTCCGCAGTCACAAGCCAGGAAAGATTTTTACGCGGCCATATACCCCGATCATTCCTATGGAAGGATATACCCTACAGACACCTTGATCGATACTTATACTACGGAGGATATAAAACGGTTTTACAGTACAAATTTCGGGGCAAAACGTACCGTGGTGTATGTAGTAGGGAAATTTGATACGGCTTCGGCAGAAGAGGCCGTAAAAGAGGCTTTTTCGTCCTGGACCGGGGGACCGGAAGTTTCTTATCCGGAGGCTACCCCGAAAACACAACATATGGTGAATATCATAGATCGTCCGGGGGCGCCGCAATCCACTATTATGTACGGATTGCCTGTCATATCGCCTGAAGATCCGGATTATATTGCGCTCGATATTACCAATTCCCTCCTCGGAGGTTCTTTCGGATCGAGGATCACCAGTAATATCCGGGAAGACAAAGGGTATACCTATTCGCCGCGCAGCAGTCTTCAGAGCAATTATAAGACGGGTGTCTGGTTTGAAGCCGCTGATGTGACTTCAGAATTTACAGGCGCTTCGATAAAGGAGATCAAAAAGGAAATTACCAGGTTGCAGGAAGAAGCACCTGCCGGAGAAGAACTGGAGGGAATAAAAAACTACGAATCGGGACTGTTTGTACTGAGAAATTCCACTCCCGGGGGAATTATCGGACAATTAAATTTCCTGGACCTGCACGAGCTGCCGGAATCCTGGCTTGAGGATAAGGTGAAAAATATGTATGAGGTAACACCCGAGCAGGTCAGTGAAATGGTAAAAAAATATATTAAACCCGGAGAAATGACCCTTATTGTTGTAGGAGATAAAGCGAAAATCAAAGATCAGGTCTATGAAACGCTGGATAAGGATGTCATTAAAGAGTGATATTTCATACCGTTTTTATTGACTCGGAAAGAAAAAAGGGCTTTCGGTTTTTTCGAAAGCCCTTTTTTATGTAGCGAGGACGGGATTTGAACCCGTGGCCTCCGGGTTATGAATCCGACGCTCTAACCAACTGAGCTACCTCGCCATTTTTACGGTAAAACTGCCGTAAGCAGCGGCAAACTTGCCTTAGCGGCTGCAAATATAGAAACAAAATCGTGTACGGCAAATACATAATGCAAAAAATATTTTATGGTTTTAGTTTAGGATTTTTGTAAGAAATAGTTATATTGTCAATCCTAAAAAAGGAACAGATATGCAGGATAAAATAAAATACGAACTTGAATTTCAGATACATTCTTCCCCACAGCTTTTATTTCAGTATCTCTCTACGCCGTCCGGATTGTCCGAATGGTTTGCCGATAATGTGAATTCCCGTGGTGAAATTTACACCTTTATCTGGGACGGCAGTGAGGAAGAGGCCAAGTTGGTGCGGAAAAAAAGCGGGGAATCCGTGAAGTTTAAATGGCTCACATCAGAAGACGATGCCTTTTTCGAGTTCAAGATCGTAGTGGACGAAATTACCAAGGACGTTTCGCTACTGATCACGGATTTTACCGATGAAGATGAAATGGATGAGGCCAAAATGCTTTGGGAAAATCAGATTTCCGATCTGAAACACGTTCTCGGATCTGCATAAGGTTATTTGTGTTTTTACCAGTATATTTGCCCTGGATAAATTTTCAGGGCTTTTTTTATGATCAATTTTAACGGTGAATTACTTCCGTCAACATCACATTTTTTAAACCAGGATAACAGGGGATTGCGATACGGCGACGCCTTGTTTGAAACCATCCGGGTAGTAAATTCCAAGATATTTTTCTGGGAAGAACACTATTTACGTCTCATGGCCTCTATGCGGATTTTGAGAATGGACATACCGATGACATTTACGATGGAATACCTGGAAAAGGAGATCCGGAAAACCATCGCAGCCAATGAACAGTCGGAGGCCCCGGTCAGGGTAAGGCTCGGTGTACACAGAAAACCCGGAGGACTTTACCTCCCCGAATCCAGAGGGGTCGAATATATCATCGAAACCAAACCACTGGATAGTCCGTTCTATACACTTAATGAAGAAAGTTATACCGTAGAACTCTTTAAGGACCATTGGGTCAACTCGGGATTGCTGTCCACACTCAAAACCAACAACAGGCTTATCAACATCCTGGCAGGTATTTATGCTGCCGAGAACGGCTACGATAATTGTCTTTTGATCAATGAGTCCAGAAATGTTATCGAGGCGATCAACGGAAATATTTTCCTGGTGAAAGGAAATACGATAAAAACACCACCTACGGGCGATGGTTGTATCAACGGTGTATTGCGCAAACAATTAGTGAACATTGTTTCCAAACTGGAAGGATATACGCTTGAAGAAGCCTCAGTTTCCCCGTTTGAACTGCAAAAGGCAGACGAATTGTTTATCACAAATGCCGTCATGGGCATTCGTCCCGTAACGAAATACCGGAAAAAACAATTCGGGACCGAAGTAAGCAGGGACCTTTTGGGAAAATTGAACCTGCAGGTACGTCTCGGAGGAAAATAAAAATAAAAAGGGGTAGTAAAAAGGAAATGGGATCAGTTCAGGTTCGGGTTTTCCGGGGCGTTGGACCACAGGAGGTAATCTCCGCCGAATTCCACCATTTTTTCTTTCCATAAAGACGAAGCGGATTTCCGGATAACGTTACTCTTATAAGTGTTTTCTGAAACGATCCAAGAGTTGGACTGTAATTCTTTTTCCAGCTGAAGGGTATCCCAGCCGGAATAACCCAGGAAAAATTTAATGTCAGCACTTTTGATGTCACCGTTGTTTATAAGCTGAACAATGACTTCAAAGTCTCCTCCCCAGTATATTCCGTTGGAAATTTCAATACTGTTGGAGATCTTTTGCGGAACTTTGTGGATAAAATAGAGATTATCCTGCTCCACGGGCCCCCCGTTATAAATCTTAAAGGACTTGGTAATTTCCGGGATCAGTTCATTGAGCCGGAAAGACAAAGGCTTGTTGAGGATGAAACCTACGGAACCTTCATTGTTGTGTTCTGCGAGCAGGACCACGGACCTGTTGAATGAAACGTCCCCTATGATGGAAGGCTCTGCGATGAGTAGATGTCCCTTTTGTGGTTTTAAGGCAATCATAGGCATTTTATTTCTTTAAATCTAAAGAAAAAAATAATAAAAACAAATTTTCGGATTGAGAAAGTAGTGCAATACCATAAAAAAACACCTGCAATTCGCAGGTGTTTTGCTCTGTTATTTGAAAAGCGGAAAATATTTAGTTTACAGCACCGCTCAATTCAGCTCCGGCTTTAAACTTAACCACTTTTTTAGCAGCAATTTTAATGGTTTTTCCGGTCTGCGGGTTTCTTCCTTCCCTCGCAGCTCTTTTGGAAACTGACCATGATCCAAAGCCTACCAAGGATACTTTGTCACCTTTTTTCAAGGTTTTTTCTACGCTTCCCAGGAATGATTCCAGGGCTTTTTTGGCTGCGGCCTTGGTGATGCCAGCATCTGCAGCCATGGCATCGATTAATTCTGTTTTGTTCATAATATAAGAATTTAAAAAATTAATTGTTGGTTAAACATCGTTTTTAAATTGGTTACACAAATTTATACGGATTTCCTTATAACGCAAGTAAAATAAGGGGAAATCCCGCCTTTTGTTAATAACTTCGGAAAATTGTTGATAAAGTGTAGGTCTTTTCTTTGTTTTTTGTTGAGCCCAGTAATTATAAGCCTTTAGCTGACTTTGGCATCAGGGTGAAACGTATATCCGTTGAGTACATCCCCGATGTCCATTTTTCGTTTTCCGGGAAGCTGTATCTCCCTGAGATGAATGAAGCCACCCCGAACGGCAACCTTTACGTCACTTTTTCCTGTGATGACCTTTCCGGTGGTTTCGTTGTGTTCCGATTTTTCTTTTTGCGTATCGTATATTTTTACCTGTATGTTTTCACCGTCATTGGTAAGTGTGGTCCATGCACCGGGGTACGGACTTAACCCCCGGATATGGTCGTATATCGTCGTCATATCTGCGGTCCAGTCAATACGACAGGTGTCTTTGTTTATTTTATGGGCGGTCTTCGGGTCGGATATTTCTTCTTGCTTTTGGGTAGTGACCTTTCCTGTTTCTATCTGTTTTACGGTAGTGAGTACAAGAGCCCCGCCGAGCTTCATCAGTTTATCGTGAAGGCGCCCGGCGTTATCGTCCGGGAGGATCTCTGTTTTTTCCCGGAGAATGATTTCCCCGGTGTCTATTTTATCATCAATAAAAAATGTGGTAACGCCGGTTACGCTTTCACCATTCATTATGGCGTGATTGATCGGCGCGGCCCCGCGATAGTCGGGCAGCAGGGAGGCGTGGAGGTTAAATGTGCCGTATTCCGGCATTTGCCATACCACACGGGGTAACATACGAAATGCCACTACCACCTGGAGGTTGGCTTCCAGTGCACGCAGTTCGTCCAGAAACCGCTCATCTTTCAGGTTTGTGGGTTGCAGTACTTTCAGGTTCTGGGACACGGCATATTCCTTAATGGCAGATTGCCGGATTTTCCGCCCCCTTCCCGCCGGTTTATCGGGAGCGGTAATTACACCCACTACCTCATACTCGTTCTCTACCAGTTTTTTCAGGCTTTCCACGGCAAATTCCGGGGTGCCCATAAATACGATCCTCAAATTTCTCATCGTTATTGATCTTGTTTTGTCAGGGTTCAGAAGCTGGTTGTAAGGTCGGTCTTTTATCCTGTTATTTCATATTTGTTCTTGTCATTTATTTTGATCTTGTCCTCCTCCAGGAGTTTTTTCAATACATTCAGGACGTATTTTTCCCTGAAAGTAAGGGTTGCCGTGAGTTCCCGGGAACTCATACTGTTTTGTTTCAAGGCTTTCAGTATCTCTTCTTCAATGATCCTGATGATTTCCGCAGAGAGATGGTTGTGTTTTTTTTCGATACAAACCGAACAGACACCGCAAGCTGTCGTGTCCTTTTCCCCGAAATAGGAAAGTATCTGAGCACTTTTACAGGTTTTGTCATCGTTTATATACCGAATGACCGATGCTACCTGTTCGTGTTTCTTTTTGTTCTGTTTTTTGATGGCCTTGGCAATGATGTGCACCGTAATGTCGTCTTCCCGAGGGACGAGGAACGTTATTTGCGCATCGGTGTGACGGGCGGTATATGAAATGATCTCGTCTTTAGCCAGTTGTTCCAGCACGGCGATCACCCTTTTTTCTTCCGAAGCCGTTTTTTGTGCGATTAATTGCGGGTTGACTTTTGTTTCGTTGTCAAAAATGCCTCCGTACGTACGAAGAATACCCTGGGTAATATGTTCAACACCCGGGTTTTTGTCCATGTACAGGAACAGTTGATGGTTAGACACGATAAACTGAAGTGTGGTCTTTCTTTCGAACTGTTCGGAGAGTGCGATTACGGAGTTTCGGTCCAGTAATTTGAGTCCGTTATACGCAAGCACCGGATTTAGTTTATAGGTAGTACAGAAATGGTTGAAATTAAATGAAAAAGCCATGTTTGCTCCCTCCCCGTAGGAAATCTGAAAATAATTATTGAGTTTTTTATACAGGAGTTTTATAAATTTTACGTCGGGAAGTTTGTCCAGGAACTGGTTTTTCAGGTAACGCTCGTCGTCCCGGTTTTTCAAAATTACTGCAAAGGCCTTATCGCCGTTTCTGCCCGCCCTGCCGGCTTCCTGGTAGTAACTCTCCATGTTTTCGGGCAGGTGCATATGGATAACTGTTTTTACATCCGGTTTGTCTATTCCCATACCGAAAGCATTGGTGGCTACCATGACCTGTGTACTGTTGTTCAGCCATTGCCGGAGCTTTTTGTCTTTTTCTTCCGGGGTTATTCCACCGTGATAATGGTCGGCCGTAATGTTGTTGGTGTTCAGCTGAGCGGCGATTTCTGCGGTGGCTTTCCGGTTTCTCACATAGACTATGGAAGGTTTCCGGTTTTTGCGTAATATCTGTTTTAGCTTGTAACTCTTGTCCTCTTCGTCGAATACCATGTAAGCAATGTTAGGCCGGGCAAAGGACTGCCGGAAAACAGTTGCATCGGGGATCTGAAGGTTGTCCAGGATATCTTCGGTCACCTTTATGGTAGCAGAAGCCGTAAGGGCAATCGTGGGAACATGAGGGAACAATTCTTTTAATACGGAACAGTTTCGATAGGCCGGCCGGAAGTCGTTTCCCCATTGCGAAATGCAATGCGCCTCGTCAATCGCCACCAGGTTTACGGGCATCTGGCGTATCCGTTCCAATACCAGCTCCTGCTGGAGGCGTTCCGGGGAGAGGTACAGAAATTTGTAATTGCCGTAAATACAGTTGTCCAGTATGCTGTCCACTTCGCTGTATTTTAACCCTCCGGTAAGGGCAGTAACCTTGATATCTTTTGCCTTGAGGTTTTCCACCTGGTCGCGGATAAGGGCCACCAGGGGAGAAATAACAATACATATCCCGCTTTTTGCCAGGGCGGGTACCTGGAAACAAATGGATTTTCCGCCACCGGTAGGCAACAGGGCAAGAGCATCCTGTCCGTTCAGAAGCGCATTGATGATCTGCCGTTGCGGGTGCCGGAAAGTATCAAACCCCCAATATTTGTTTAGTATTTGAAGCGGTTCTAACGTAGCGTCGGGTTTAATTGTTTATGAATATATTTATTACGAAGACCATCAACCGCCACGAGGTGTTACCCTTTGTTATTCCGGCATTGCTATCCCCAGTTTTTCCAGTATAAAATCTGCCCTTAAAGGTATGGAACCTGTGGGAACTTCGACGAGTTCGTATCCGTAGGCAATATAAGTAGATTTTATAAAACGATAAATAGCCGTTGCCTGTTGAAAATCTTCATAACGTTCATTATCCGAAACATAAATATCTTTCCAGGGCGGCATGACAAATACCGCATCATACCTGCATTTTTCACATACCTCCGTAAAATAGGGAGGGAACGGATTGCCGGCATAGTCCATATAAGCGAGGACATCATGGACGCCCCTGTCGATAAAAACCCTTTCTGCATCCCGTTTTTCGGCATCGAGGAACTGTTTTTCTCGTCCTTCCAGCAATTTTTTACTGAACAGTAAGGGATCAGTGAGAAACAGCTGGCTTATTCCCTGTTGTTGTGCTTCCAGTGTAACCTGCCGGGATATTTCCGGGAAGCAGGTATATCCCCTCCGGGAAAATTCCTGAAGGACAGATGATTTTCCCGTTCCGGGGCCTCCCGTGATAACAATTTTCTTTGTATTCACCGCAATTCTTTCAAAAATGCAAAATAAGGAAATGCCGGCGGAACTAAAAAATCAAAAAACGGGAACTTGCCGGAATGCGGCACTTCACCGGAAGTTGTTTTTCACAGAACCCGGTTTCAGGTTTAACGATAATCGGGATGATAATTTCATAAGAAGCTGTATCTTTGCAGTAATACAAACAACATTAATATTTGCAAAATCAGACGATGGATTCGGAGAAGGAAGAAAAATTCTATAAAAGGTTAAAAGAAGAATTGAATAACACAACCACTTGGCCATCCAGTTATCTCTATAAATTTATCGTTCCGACAGATGCGGAAAAAATAGCGCAAATTGAAAATATTTTCGATAACACCGGAGCGGTAATCAAAAGTAAAAAATCTTCCAAGGGCAATTATACTTCGGTTTCCATACAGCTTATTATGGAGAGTGCAGATGCTGTTATAGAAAAGTACAGGGAAGTCAGTAAGGTAGAGGAAGTAATTTCTCTTTAAGTACTGCCGGAACACGAAAAACAGTCGACACACAGCCGATAATAACCAACTTTTTTATGTATTCGGAAAAAAATTAGTATTTTGCACTTCGTTACTTTGCTTCGCCCCATTACTTGTGTTTACACTTCAATATAGCAAACTTAATTCTTAAATATTTTGATCAATAGTTTAGAGTACAATACAGAGCGTCAAAGGCTTATTATTCCTGAATATGGCCGGCACATACAGAAAATGATAGATTATGCGATTTCCATAGAGAACCGGGATGAGCGCAATAAGGTGGCCAGGGCCATTATAGGTGTAATGGGGAATCTCAACCCTCATTTAAGGGATGTTCCCGATTTCCAGCATAAACTGTGGGATCAGCTTTTTATCATATCCGATTTTCAGCTGGATGTGGATTCACCGTTCCCGAAACCCGAAAGAGAGCTCCTGGAACAAAAGCCTGATCCGTTGAAATATCCGCAAAACCATCCCAAATACCGTTTTTACGGAAATAATATTAAAAGGATGATCGATGTGTGCAATAACTGGGAAGAAAGCGATCTCAAGGAAGGCCTGAAGTTTACCATTGCCAACCATATGAAAAAGAGCTTTCTCAACTGGAACAAGGACACGGTGGAGGATGAAGTTATTTTTGACCATCTTTACGAATTGAGCGGAGGTAAAATAAACCTGGCCAAGTGGGATGAAGACCTTGCGGACAGTGATAACCTCATGCGCGGAAAGTCCAAGCACGGAGGTAAATCCGCTCAGAAAAACCGGAATCCGAAGAATAACCGGAACAAAAAACGTTACTAAATCTTATTTTTAAAAATCCCGGATTTCAACTTTTTCATATTCCCGAATTTTGTTTGAAAGAGGAAAGTTGAAATTTTCTAAATACGATGGTCTTTAATGGGTACATTTAAAATAGAAGGAGGACAAACACTACAAGGAGAAATAACCCCCCAGGGAGCAAAAAACGAGGCCTTACAGATATTGTGTGCCGTATTGCTTACGGAAGAAACGATTACCATTCACAATATCCCCGATATACTGGATGTCAATAAACTTATCGACCTGTTGGAACGGTTGGGAGTTAAAACGGAAAAACTGGGCAAGGGTGCTTATAGCTTTAAGGCCGATGAAATAGACCTGGAGTACCTCCAGTCCGTACAGTTTAAGGAAGACGGCAAAGGGCTCCGGGGGTCCATTATGATTGTAGGACCGCTTTTGGCCCGTTTTGGTAAAGGATATATTCCTAAGCCCGGCGGTGATAAAATAGGCCGCAGGCGACTGGACACACATTTTGAAGGGCTCATTAAGCTCGGAGCCAGGTTCCGGTATAACCGGGAAGAGTATTTTTACGGCGTGGAAGCCGAGAAACTGAAAGGAACGTTCATGTTGCTGGACGAAGCTTCCGTAACCGGTACGGCAAACATTGTTATGGCCTCGGTACTCGCCGAAGGAACCACCACTATTTACAATGCCGCCTGCGAACCGTATTTACAGCAACTGTGTAAAATGCTGAACAGGATGGGGGCAAAGATAAGTGGTGTAGGCTCTAACCTGCTTACTATCGAAGGTGTGGAAAAACTGTCGGGAACTACACATACCATGTTGCCCGATATGATAGAAATCGGCAGCTGGATAGGACTTGCCGCCATGACACAAAGCGAACTTACCATCAAAAACGCGGGTTGGGGCAGTCTCGGGCAGATCCCGAATGTGTTCAGAAAACTAGGGATCACCCTGGAAAAAAGAGGGGACGATATCTATATCCCTTCCCATACGGACGGCTATGAGATCCAGAGTTATATAGACGGTTCCATATTAACGGTATCGGATGCGCCATGGCCCGGTTTTACGCCGGACCTGTTGAGTATTGTGCTTGTAGTGGCCACCCAGGCCCGGGGAAGTGTGCTTATCCACCAGAAAATGTTCGAAAGCCGGCTGTTCTTCGTAGATAAACTCATAGATATGGGGGCCAAGATCATTCTCTGCGATCCGCACAGGGCTACGGTGATCGGGCATGATTTTAAGTCAAGGCTAAAAGCGACCACCATGACTTCACCCGATATAAGGGCAGGAGTGTCGTTGCTGATAGCCGCACTTTCGGCGAAAGGTACTTCCACCATACACAACATTGAGCAGATAGACCGCGGTTATGAAAATATCGATGAACGCCTGCGGGCTATCGGTGCAAGAATAGAACGCATTTAGAGAAGTATCCTACAAAAGTTTAGGTATAAAAAACAGATTCCCCGAAACACCGTTTCGGGGTTATTTTTTTACGGCCTCTACCAGTTCGAGCTGGTCCAGGCTTACGTTTGTGGTGAAAATCCCGTAGTTGACCACGGCCTTGTTCTTTTCGATGGATTCTATATTTCCCACGGCTTTTCCGTCCGGAAGCCTTACCCTGTCGCCGATCTTCAGTACGGGTTTGGGTTTGTTCTTTTCCTGTATGACCGCTTTTTTCTTTGCTTCCTTTTTCTTTTCCCGGATGACCTCCACTTTTTTCTCCATTTCTTTGGCCACCTGTTGCTTTTTTATTTTTTCTTTCTTTTTTTCCTTGGTAGCTTTAGGTTTTCGTTTGCTGTTTTCGGTCTCCACGATCCTGAGAAATTCCGAAATGAGCGGACGTTTTTTCTTGTTTATAAAATACTTTTCAGTAATATCGTTGATCTTGTTGCCCAGGTAGATCATCCGCTGGTTGTGATCAAATAATTGCTGATAGCTTTCCAGTTTGGACTGTATCCTTTCATTCAGTGACTCAAGCCGTGTAGCTTCTTCCCGTGCCTTGGTTTCTTCGCCTTTCAGTTGTTCCGAGGTCTTTTCCATCTTGTTGCGCTCTTTCTGGAGTTTGGCAATGGTGGCGTCGAAGCGTACTTTTCCGCGTTCTATCTTTTTCTTGGCCCGGTTGATAAGGCTGTAGGGGATGCCGTTTTTCTGGGCCACCTCAAAAGTAAAGGAGCTTCCGGCTTCCCCTACGATAAGCCGGAAAACAGGTTCCAGGCTTTTGCTGTCGAATTGCATATTGGCATTGGATGCATATGGCAATTCGTTGGCCAGCATCTTCAGGTTGGCATAGTGCGTGGTGATAATACCAAAAGCCTCCCGGTGATAAAATTCTTCCAGAAAAGTTTCGGCCAGCGCCCCGCCCAGTTCCGGGTCGCTCCCGGTTCCGAACTCATCGATAAGGAACAGGGTTTGTGCATTACATTTCCGAAGAAAATAATTCATGTTCTTCAGGCGATAGCTATATGTGCTAAGGTGGTTTTCTATGGACTGATTGTCACCTATATCCGTAAGAATACGGTCAAACAGGCACATTTCGCTCCTGGGATGTACAGGGACGAGCATACCGCTCTGTAACATGAGTTGCAGGAGTCCCACTGTTTTCAACGTTATACTTTTACCTCCCGCATTAGGCCCGGAGATTACGATAATTCGGTTTTCCGCATGTAACGAAATGGTCTGCGGATACGTTTTTTCGCCTTTTTCCTTGTTGGTAAGGTAAAGGAGAGGATGATAGGCGTCTATGAGATGTATGTTCTTTTCTTCTGATATCTCCGGAAGGATGGCATTCATTTTTTGTGCGTATTTCGCTTTGGCGGCCACGACATCCATCGAAGCAAGAAAATCCTGGTAATCCTTCAACAGCGGGGAATAGGGACGAAGGAAATCCGTGAGCCTTTTCAGTATTTTTTTGATCTCTTCGGTCTCTTCGTATTCCAGGTTGCTTAGCTCTCTTGAATAGCGAAGGGTGGTTTCCGGTTCTATATAAACAATGCTCCCGGTTTTGGAATTGCCCATAATGGCACCTTTTACCCGTTTCCGGTACATGGCCTTAACGGCAAGTACCCTCCGGTTTTCCACTACCGTTTCCCGGATATCGTCAAGGTACCCGGCAGAATTGCAGGACTGAAGTGCGCTGAGAAAACTCTGGTTTATTTTTCCTCTTACCCCGCTTATGGATTTCCGTATGGCAAGCAAGGTATCGGAAGCGTCGTCTTTTATTTCCCCGAAGCGGTCGATAATGTTGTTTATTTCCCGGGTTATCTCCGTAGTATATGCTACAGCATCGGCTGTTTGATGCAGGGCAGGATAGTATTCCCTGAATTTCCTGAAGAAGAGGATATGGGTATTTACCGTGGCAGAGACGGCAGCTATTTTCCTGAAGCCGCCGAGTTCTATAAGTGTGTTCTCGATGTTCAGTAGCTTGATCTCCGGGGAAATACTGTCAAAATAATGGCCCGGTATGCCGTTGTTGTTCTCAAAGGAAGCTACGTATTCCGACGTTTGACGGAGAGCGTCAAAGAGATGTTCGCGTTTGGTGAACGGCAGTAGTTGCAGGGCCATTTCTTTTCCGGGCTCCGTAGTACACATAGCTTCTATATGGGACAATACGGTAGAAAATTCCAGGTCCTGGAGGCTTTTATGATTGATTTTATGCATGAGTGTCTTTAAATTGTACCGGATATTTCCGTGCAAAGATAAACAGTATATACAAAGTTAGGATGAGGAACGGGACATCCTTGTAATCTTTAATTATTTCCGGTCTTATTTTCAACTTTGCGGGAATTCATTCTTTAAAATAAATATAGCTCTCATCAACAAGTTCCATAGAAATACGTATTTTTACGGCGAAATACGTTGGGAAACATGAGTCAAAAAGTGTTGCTTTCTTCCAAAGATATCCACATCATTCTCCATCGGTTGGCCTGTCAGCTAATTGAAAACCATCTGGACTTTAAAAACACCGTACTGATCGGAATACAACCGCGGGGAAAGTTTCTTGCAGACAGGCTGATAAAGATCCTTCAGGAAGAGTATCAGGTGAAGGACATTCAGCTCGGTTATCTGGACATTACTTTTTACCGGGACGATTTTCGCCGCGGAGACAAAACGCTGGAGGCTAACAAGACCCAGATAGATTTTCTGGTGGAGGACAAGAAAATAGTTTTTATAGATGATGTTCTTTATACGGGCAGAAGTATAAGGGCGGCACTTACGGCGATTCAGTCCTTCGGAAGGCCGGCGGAAATAGAATTGCTTACGCTTATAGACCGGAGGTTCAGCAGGCACCTTCCCATACAGCCCGATTACAGGGGACGACAGGTAGATGCCATCAACGAGGAAAAAGTAAAGGTAATGTGGAAAGAAAACGAAGGAGAGGATGTCATATACCTTGTAAGCAATTAAAAGCTGCAGTTTAAAACTCGAAAAACAAAATACCCTTATACGGAAACCGGAAACTACAACTATTTAACCCTGAAGCATGAGTCAGTTAAGTGTAAATCACTTATTGGGAATAAAATACCTGAATGAAGCGGATATCCAGCTCATTTTTGAAACGGCAGATCATTTCAAGGAAGTTATAAACCGTCCCATAAAAAAAGTCCCTTCACTTCGGGATATTACGATAGCAAATCTCTTTTTTGAAAACAGCACACGGACCAAGCTCTCCTTTGAACTGGCCGAAAAAAGGCTTTCTGCGGATGTTATCAACTTTTCCGCGGCACAGTCATCCGTCAAGAAAGGGGAGACGCTTATCGATACGGTCAACAATATCCTGTCCATGAAAGTAGACATGGTGGTGATGCGGCATCCCAATCCGGGAGCCGGCATTTTTCTTTCGAGGCATATTGATGCGAGTATTGTAAATGCCGGTGACGGCGCGCACGAACATCCCACCCAGGCCCTGCTCGACACCTATTCCATAAGGGAAAAACTGGGTGATGTATCCGGAAAGAATGTTGTTATTGTAGGGGATATTCTGCATTCCCGGGTAGCATTGTCCAATATCTTTGCACTGAAATTACAGGGGGCCAATGTAAAAGTGTGCGGCCCCATGACACTTATTCCGAAATATATAGAGACCCTGGGAGTAGAGGTAGAGACCGACCTGAAAAAAGCCCTGAAATGGTGTGATGTGGCCAATATGCTCCGGGTACAGAACGAACGGATGGATATCAGTTATTTTCCGTCAACCCGCGAATATACCAGGCAGTTCGGCGTAAACAAAAAGATGCTTGATACGCTGGATAAGGAAATAGTGATCATGCACCCCGGGCCGATAAACCGCGGGGTGGAAATTACCAGTGATGTTGCCGATTCCAAACAGGCCATCATACTGAACCAGGTGGAAAACGGCGTGGCCATACGCATGGCCGTGATCTATTTATTAGCGTCAAAAATTAAAAATTAAGCCATGATTTTTGATAAACAGGAGAACAACACAACAATAGTGACCCAGGAAACAGGATCCACGAGGGATTTTTGCAATCGCCTGGAAGAAGCATATGACAAGGTACGGAGAGACAATATTATTATTAACCTGTTCTCACTCGGAACCCTTACCATTAACGACCTGCTGGAATTCCTTGAGTTGTCCAATAAGCACCGTGGAGGCAGGAAATCCTTTGTTATCGTGACTAATAAGGTCAATTATGACGAAGTTCCCGATGAACTTGTTGTGGTGCCTACCCTGCGGGAAGCCCATGATATCATAGAAATGGAAGAAATAGAAAGGGATCTCGATTTTAATTAACTCACAAAGCAGTATTTTTCATGTTTTTTAATCCCGCTTGCCGGAAGAAAGAAAATAACGAGTATCCCGAAAACATTCCTTCCCGGTTATATAATCCGTTAACCCGGCAATCCCCGATGCTATGAAACTCATTATCCTGGGATGTTATTCGGCTACGCCGCGGGCTTTTACCAATCCTACTTCACAGGTGCTGGATATCAAAAACCACTTGTTCCTTATAGATTGCGGGGAAGGGACACAGGTGCAACTCAGGAAGCAACGGGTAAAATTTGCCCGCGTTAAACATATTTTTATATCGCATTTGCACGGGGACCACTTTTTCGGACTTCCGGGACTCATTTCCACCTTTGTACTCATGGGCAGGGAAACACCGCTGCACATTTACGGACCCAAAGGGATAAAAGAAGGGATCACCCTTTTGCTTAAACTCGGAAAATCCTGGACCAATTTCCCCCTGATATTTCACGAACTTTCTTCAAATGAACCGGAACTGATCTATGAAGATGACAAGGTGGAGGTGCAGACTATTCCTTTGGACCACAGGGTGTACACCAATGGTTTTCTCTTCCGGGAAAAACCCGGCGAACGAAAACTGAAGATCGATGAGGTGCAGAAATACGATATCGACCAGTGCTATTATCAGAATATCAAGAATGGCAAAGACATCCGCCTGGAAAACGGGGAGATGATTCCCAATGAAAAACTCACTTCAGATCCGCCCCGGCCAAAAACCTATGCCTTTTGCAGCGATACGGCCTATAAACCGGCGATTGCCGAATGGATTGATGGTGTGGATATACTCTATCACGAATCCACCTTTCTGGCGCAGCATGAAGAGCTTGCCGTAAAAACAAAGCACTCCACGGCCAGGCAGGCAGCCCTTATTGCATGTAAAGCCGGTGCAGGCATCCTGGTGCTTGGTCATTATTCTTCCCGGTACAGTGATCTGGAAGCGTTTAAAACAGAAGCGCAGGCTGTCTTCCCACAGGTGAAACTGGCGGAAGACGGCAAAACATTTGAATTCTGAACCGGCCCGGATCTGTATTTAAATACCCCGGCCAAAGCTTCAGAATGTTATATCTAAAACGGTATCTTTGTAGAAAATCCTTTCCGCAATACTACAAAACAATGCAAAAAGATTTAAGCAATTACAGGCGATCTTATGAAAAAAAGGAGCTTCTGGAATCCGAAGTTCCCGAAAACCCGATGGAGTTGTTCCAAAAGTGGTTTTTCGAGGTAGAAAAAACAGGTGGGGTGGAAGAAGCCAATGCCATGACGGTCTCCACGATCGGGCCGGACGGCTACCCTAAAAACAGGGTGGTCCTGCTCAAAAAGTATACCCACGAAGGTTTTATTTTTTATACCAACTACAATAGTGAAAAGGGAAAAGCCATTGCCGCATGCCCCCGTGTGTGCCTTTCATTCTTCTGGCCCAACATGGAACGACAGGTTATTGTTAAAGGAAATGCTGAAAAAATCGCCGAAAATTTATCCGACGGCTATTTTGAGTCCCGCCCCCGGGGAAGTAAATTAAGTGCCCTTGTTTCTGCACAAAGCGAAGTCGTTTCTGGGAGAGAAGAACTGGAAGAAGCGTTAAAGAAACTGGAAACGGCCTACAGGGGAAAGACCGTTCCCCGTCCGGATCACTGGGGGGGCTATATCGTTAAACCGGTGTCCGTAGAGTTCTGGC
Source organism: Sinomicrobium kalidii (assembly GCF_021183825.1). Classification (GTDB taxonomy): domain Bacteria; phylum Bacteroidota; class Bacteroidia; order Flavobacteriales; family Flavobacteriaceae; genus Sinomicrobium; species Sinomicrobium kalidii. The sequence continues at coordinate 4,817,335 of NZ_CP089211.1, forward strand.
AGGGCCGCCCCAACCGGCTTCACGATCGCATACGATATTCCCTTCAAAACGATTATGACTGGAAAAAGGAACGCCTGGCACCTTGATAATTTGTAAAGAAAAACTTATCATTATACCCGGCGGAGGAATATCTCTGCTTACAAAACACCGAAACAGAAAGCATTATGAAACAGTTAACCATTATAAGACATGCCAAATCTTCCTGGGAATACAGTGTGGGAGACGGCGATCGTCCGCTGAAAGAACGGGGGATAACCGATGCCGGGCTGGTGTCGTCTCATATAAAAGGAAAGATCCCGGTGCCCGACGTGGTTTTTTCAAGTCCGGCAAACCGGGCGTTGCATACCTGTACCATTTTTTTGAAAAACCTGGAGATTCCGTTTGCACGGCTCCGGCTTACGGAGATGTTATATGACTTTTCAGGGAATTCCGTAGAACGCTTTTTGAGAAAGTTAGACAACAGTTATGAAAATGTTATGATCTTTGGGCACAATCATGCATTTACCGCTGTTTCTAATAATTTTGGGGATAAATATATAGAAAACCTGCCCACCTCGGGAATGGTGCATATTACCTTCCGGACAGCGAACTGGGCAGAAATAGAAAAAGGTACTACGGACCTTATGGTCTTTCCAAAGCATTTACGTTAATATGGAAGAAACAAGAAACCAGTACATCAACAGGGAACTCAGTTGGCTGCAATTCAATGCCAGGGTGTTACAGGAAGCAACAGACGAAACCGTGCCGCTTATTGCCCGGCTTCGTTTTCTGGGGATATTTTCCAATAACCTGGACGAATTTTTTAAGGTGAGGTATGCCACTGTCAAACGCATCGCTCTTGCCGGAAGAAAGGGGAAAAGCGCCCTGGGCGGTGAGGTGGCAAAAGACCTGCTGGAAGACATCACAAAAATAGTGATCAGGCAGCAGGCGGAAAGCCAGAGTATCCTTCGTTATATTGAAAAAGAACTGGAAAAGGAAAATATTTTTATCATTGATGAGACCGAAGTGTCCGAATCCCAGAGGAAATTTATTGTGGATTACTTTGTGCAGAAGGTCAGCCCGGCCCTTGTGACGATCTTTCTGAATGACCTTGCCGAATTCCCGCTCCTCAAGGACAGTGCCGCCTATCTGGCGGTGAAAATGGTAATGAAAAAGAAAAACAAGGCCCGGGGATTAAAAAAGATGTTCACCCCTGACCCCGATGAGGTGCGTTATGCCCTGATAGAAATACCGAAAGGTATAGACCGTTTTGTAGTGCTTCCGAAAGAAGGAGACAAGAGTTATATTATTATTCTGGACGATCTCATCAGGTATTGTATGCATACCATTTTTAATATTTTCGATTATGAGTCGCTTTCTGCCCATATGATAAAAATAACACGGGATGCCGAACTTGACATAGACAACGATCTCAGTAAGAGTTTTATTGAAAAAATATCCAGCAGCGTCAAGGGCAGGGAAATCAGTGAGCCTGTCCGTTTTGTTTATGACGACAATATAGACAAGGATACCCTCAGTTTTCTCAAGGAAAAAATGCGCGTAAAAAATACGGATAGCGTAATCCCGGGGGGAAGGTATCACAACAGAAGAGATTATATGGGCTTTCCCAGTCTGGGGAGGGAAGACCTGTTGTACAAGACCATTCCGCCCCTGCCGGTAAAAGGACTCAGTCTGCAGGGAAGTGTACTGGAAAAAATAGCGGAAAAAGATTACCTTCTCTTCGCACCCTACCATACTTTCTCCTATGTGATACGTTTTCTGCGCGAAGCGGCCCTGGACCCAGCGGTAAGAAGTATCAAGATCACGGTGTACAGGCTGGCCAAGGTCTCACAGGTGGCCAGTAGCCTGATCAATGCCGTAAAAAACGGAAAGCAGGTAACAGTACAGATCGAATTACAGGCGCGTTTTGACGAAGAAGCGAATATCGAATATGCCGAACAACTGCAAAGTGAAGGTGTGAAACTCATTTTTGGTATCGCCGGGTTAAAGGTACACAGCAAAATCTGTATTATTGAACGGGAAGAGCATGAAAAAATAAAGCGTTACGGTTTTATAAGCACCGGAAATTTTAACGAATCCACGGCAAAATTATACACCGATTACACCTTGTTCACTTCCAGTCAGCCCATATTGAAAGAGGTTAATATGGTATTTGATTTCTTTGAAACTACGTATAAGATACGCAAATACAAACATCTTGTTGTTTCGCCCCATTATACCGGGAAAACGTTCTCCAGGCTTATTGACGGGGAAATAGCCAATGTAAAGGCCGGGAAAGAAGCTTATATGAAACTGAAGATGAACAGCCTTACCAATTATAAAATGATAGACAAGCTTTACGAAGCGAGCAGGGCGGGAGTGAAGATACAGATGATCGTCAGGGGAGCCTGCTGTCTGGTGCCCGGTGTTCAGGGAATGAGCGAGAATATAGAGATAATAAGTATTGTGGATAAATTTTTAGAACATCCCAGATTGTTTATCTTTGGAAACGGAGGTAATCCCAAGGTGTACATCTCTTCGGCAGACTGGATGACACGCAATATAGATTATCGTGTGGAGGTAAGCTGCCCCATTTATGATGAGGAAATAAAGAGAGAGCTTATAGAAACCTTTGAGATAGGGTGGAGGGATAATGTAAAAGCACGGGTTATTTCGGGCAAACAGGACAATGCATACAGAAAGAACGACCTGCCCCGCGTGCGTTCGCAATTTGCTATATACGATTATTACGTACAGAAGTTAAAATAACAGGAAGAGGATATAGAATAAGGTTACGGGGCCGGATTCCCGGCCTTGTTTTTCCGGCGTGTCAGGGTGTATTTTGCAGGTCGGAGATTATCCCGGAATACGTTTTATATGATTAGAATACGAAAATTTGCCGGTATAGATATTGGTTCCAATGCCATAAGATTATTGATAAACAACGTTATTGAAGAAACGGGAAAAGAGCCCCAGTTTAAAAAGAGTTCTCTCGTAAGGGTGCCCATCAGGTTAGGGCAGGACTCCTTTACCGTAGGCGAAATATCCAAACCGAATGCGACCCGTATGATCGAGGCGATGAAAGCCTTTAAACTGCTGATGAAAGTCCATAATGTGGAAAAATACCGGGCCTGTGCCACATCGGCCATGAGGGAAGCCAATAACGGTAATGAACTTGCCGAGGAGATCGAGAAAAAATCGGGGATACACATAGAGATTATTGACGGGAAAAAAGAAGCGGCCATCATCGCATCTACAGACCTTCACCAGCTTATCGAAACCGAAAAATCCTACCTGTATGTCGATGTGGGCGGCGGAAGTACGGAGTTTACCATATTTTCCAACGGAAAGATTGCCACTTCCAAGTCTTTTAAGATCGGAACGGTACGATTGCTGAACGAAATGGTAGAGGAAACCATCTGGCGCGAAATAGAAAAGTGGATAAAGAAGAACACCAAAAAGCTGAAAAAGCTATCGCTTATAGGTTCGGGGGGAAACATCAATAAGCTGTACAAAATGTCCGGGAGAAAGCCCGGCGAACCCTTGTCCTATATCTGGCTGAATGCACAGTACCAGTTCCTGCAAAGCATAAGTTATGATGACAGGATTTCCGAACTGGGACTTAACCCCGACCGGGCAGATGTGATCATTCCGGCCACCCGAATTTTTCTTTCGGCCACAAAATGGAGCGGCGCCAAAAAAATACACGTGCCCAAAATAGGACTTTCGGACGGGATCATTAAATTGTTATATTACAACGAAAAAGATAACTGAACGACAACTACCAACCAATCCTGATTATGTATAGCCAAAAAATATACCTGTGTTTAGTGTTATTGCTTGTTGCTGTACAATATGTCCGCCCGCAGTCCGATTCAAAACCGGCAGAAGGCTTCGATCAAATTCGTGAAAATATACCGAAAGGTAAGGTAGAAACCGTAGAATATCCCTCAAAAACGGTAGGTGCGGACCGAAAGGTTATGATATACACTCCTCCGGAATTTTCAAAAGACCAAAAATATAATGTACTGTACCTTTTGCACGGCATAGGCGGTGATGAAACCGAATGGTTCTATCACGGCAAATTAAACATTATACTGGATAACCTTTACGCAGACAACGAACTTGCCCCCATGATCGTGGTGATGCCCAACGGGAGGGCCATGAAAGACGACAGTGCGGGAGAAAATATATTTGATAAGCAAAAAATAAGGGCTTTCTCCGATTTTGAGCAGGATCTGCTGGAAGACCTGATCCCTTTTGTAGAAAGCAGCTATCCGGTATACAGCGGCAGGGAAAACCGCGCGCTCGCCGGGTTGTCCATGGGGGGAGGGCAGTCATTGAATTTTGGACTGGACAATCCGGACACATTTGCCTGGATCGGGGCTTTTTCTCCGGCACCCAATACCAAACCTCCTGAAAAACTGGTCCCCCGCCCGGGAAAGGTGATCCGTAAACTGAAGTTGTTATGGATTTCCTGTGGCAGTGAAGACGAACTCCTGTATGTAAGTGAACGCACACATGACTACCTCGGGGAAAAAGGTGTACCTCATACGTATTATGTGGAGCCGGGACAGCACAATTTTACAGTCTGGAAAAATAACCTTTATCAATTCTCCCGCTTGCTTTTCCAGTAAAACGGACTTCAGTACTTTTTTGCAGTTTATTCGTCAGACCTGTGTATTGTCCTCCACAATTCTTCTTTGGCTGTTGTTTTGTTGAAAGCGTTATACAATGTTTCATAGATAAGGTCTTTGCATAAACTTAAGAGAAATGCGTCGAAAGCCCCGATACGGATTTGTTGTTTATGATTCCATATTTCGGTACAGATCTTCCCGACGATCTCTTCCGTGACCTTTTCCGATTTTACAAAAGAAAAGACATAACAGCGGACTTTGGCTTCATAGTGCCGGCAAATGTCCTTGTAGGCATGTCGATCCCCCTCTTTCAGCGATTGTAATGTGTTGGTACTCACAGTTTGTTCTTCCGGATTTTTCATGTCAATTAAGCTTTTGTCGGTTTATACTCGGGAGTTAAAGAACATTCCGGATATCCCGGGAAAGCCTTTTATCGTATCAGAGGGGGAACTAAAAGACCTTATTTCGATCCGGTTTATGTAAAATGTTGCGAACTCCTTTACTCTTAAGAGTGTTTTTTGGGAAAAATGATGGCATGAATTGGAGAAAAGTTATTAAGAACCCGGGAATCCTGTCGAAAATCAATGTTTGTAGTTGACTGTTTATCAGTTTTTTAATTCATGTAATGAATAAAATAATTGTTAATAACTTTCAACGATAATTTGTAAATACAATGACTTTTTCTGAACCAGAAAATAAAAATCCTAACGCTTTATAATGTAATTTACTTTTTTCCGGTTACGGTAATAGCGGCAAGAAGATCCTTGTAGCTCATGGATTTTAAGTCCTCATCAGTGTAGAAAGGGCTGAGTTTATCATCGTTAAAGCTGTAGAGTTCCCAGTGCTTTTTGTGATATTCAAGAGAAGTAAGGTTTTCCACCCAATCTCCGGAATTTAGGTACAGACAGGTGCCGAACCTGTTCACTTTCCGGATCATTTTGGGTTGGTGGATATGTCCGCATATAACATACTTATAACCGTTTTTTATAGCCAGGTCTGCGGCGACCTTTTCAAAATCGTTGATGTATTTTACGGCTTTCTTTACACTGTTTTTAATCTTTTTGGAAAGGGAATACTTTTCTCTACCCATTTTCACCAGAACCCAGTTGATAAAGCGGTTGAGCAATATGAGGAAATCATATCCCCATCCCCCGAGTTTGGCAATCCATTTGGTGTGCTGGATGGAAGCGTCAAAAACGTCACCGTGAAATATCCAGGCCTTTTTTCCGTCGAGTTTCAGGGAAAGTTTATCCACAATGGCTATATTGCCCATGGTAACATCACTGAATTTCCGGAGCATTTCGTCATGATTTCCGGTAACGTAAAAGACCTGTGTGCCTTTGGTAGACAAGTCGATAATTTTTTTGATGACCTGGAGGTGTTTTTTGGGAAAGTAACGTTTCCTGAACTGCCAGATGTCAATAATATCGCCGTTCAGGATAAGTTTTTCGGGGTTAATACTGTTCAGGTAAGACAATAATTCTCCAGCATGGCATCCGTAGGTGCCGAGGTGAACATCCGATATGACAACGATCTCTACTTTACGTTTCTTCAATGCCGAAATCTTTTTTGTAAAGGAAATACTTCTGTGTTAGTAAAAGATTACCTTGTAATTAATTAAATATGAGGATATTGTTAAGGTAATGTGACGAAAACCGTGTTGTGCAGGCCGGGGAAACAGGCAGCTAACCGCCGTATTTTCAATGTTTGTCGCGCAAATTCGTTTTTAATCTTGAATAATTAACGATTAACATTTACATTTGTTCAAAATCAACATAGATGGCAGGAAATTCCTTTGGAACTATATTTAAACTTACCACATTTGGAGAATCGCACGGACAGGCCTTAGGAGGAATTATAGACGGATGTCCGGCGGGTCTGGATCTTCAGTCAGATAAAATACAACACGAGCTCAACCGGCGTAAACCCGGTCAGTCCGCTATCGTTACACAGCGCAAGGAACCGGATGAGTTCCGGATCCTTTCGGGAGTTTTTGAAGGAAAAACCACCGGGGTTCCCATAGGTTTTATCATAGAAAACACCAATCAGAAATCACACGATTATTCCCATATCAAGGACAGTTATCGTCCCAGCCATGCCGATTACGTTTATGACCGGAAATACGGTTTCAGGGATTATCGCGGCGGGGGAAGAAGTTCGGCACGGGAAACGGCCTGCCGGGTTGTGGCAGGTGCCGTGGCCAAACAATTGCTCGCAGATATACGGATCGATGCTTTTGTTTCTTCCGTAGGGGATATTTTCCTGGAAAAACCGTATCAGGAGCTTGATTTTTCGAAAACTGAAAGCAACCCCGTACGTTGTCCCGATCCCGAAACTGCAGCCGAAATGGAAGATTATATCAGGGAGATCAGAAAACAGGGCGATACGGTTGGAGGCACCATAACCTGTGTAGCCCGGAACGTTCCGATTGGCCTCGGGGAACCTGTTTTTGACAAATTGCATGCAGACCTCGGAAAAGCAATGTTGTCTATAAATGCAGTCAAAGGATTTGAGTATGGCAGCGGATTTTGCGGTGCGAAAATGAAAGGGAGTGAACACAACGACCTCTACAATGAAGACGGAACCACCAAAACCAATCTTTCGGGAGGTATCCAGGGAGGTATCAGTAACGGAATGGACATTTATTTTCGTGTAGCTTTTAAGCCCGTGGCCACAATCATGCAATCCCAGCCCACTATCGATAAGGAAGGAAATATTGTGGAAATGCAGGGCAAGGGACGTCACGACCCCTGTGTAGTACCCAGGGCGGTGCCCATTGTTGAAGCGATGGCCGCATTGGTGCTGGCCGATCATTATTTGTTGAACAAAATTTCCAGAATATAGGTCTTCCGGGGAGTTGTAAACGGGAGATTTTTAATGCCCTGCAAGATCCAGGGTGGTGTACTAAAATTTAACCAGACTGTATGAAGAAAAAAATCGCATTGCACTGGCAGATTGTCATAGGAATGGTCCTGGGTGTGATATTTGGCCTTGTCATGGCTAATGTCGGAAAACCCGATAAGGAAGTTCTCAATAAGGCCGATAGCTACAAGACAGAAATAGCAGCGGACCTTTCCCGGCACGAAACCCTTAAAAAGGACCTGAAGGAACTGAATACCGGGTTTAAATCGGGACAGACGGGAGGGACGACCTATCTCGTTCAAAAGGAAAATATCGAACAGGACATCAGTGCATTGGAGGAAAAAATGCAGTCGAACAGGGAGGCTCTGGATAAGCTGTCCATCGATCCTGCGGGTAAAACGTTTGTCGAAGAGTGGGTATATCCTTTCGGGGTGTTGTTTATCAACCTGCTAAAGCTCATTGCCATTCCGCTGATTGTTGCATCCCTGATTAAGGGAATTGCCGAATTGCAGGATATCTCGAGACTATCCAAGATAGGGATACGTACCATGATATTGTATATCATTACGACCATTTGTGCCATTACCATTGGTCTTGGCGTGGCGAATATCGTAAAACCGGGCTCCGGGATTTCCGAAGAGACCATAGCCAAACTTACCAGTGATACGGGACAAACCGATGTGGTGAACCAGCGTATCAGCGACAGTCAGACCAAGACCAAGAACTTTGTGGAGTTTATCGTGGATATCGTACCGGAAAATATCTTCGGGGCCATAGGCGATAATAGCCAGATGCTTCAGGTCATTTTCTTTACGGTACTTTTAGGGATCTGTATGTTGCTTATCGGTGATAAAAAAGCAAAGCCTTTAAAACGCTTTTTCGACAGTCTGAATGACGCCATATTGAAAATGGTGGACCTGATTATTAAGATTGCCCCCATTGCCGTATTTGCCCTGCTGGCCAATGTAGTGGTGGGAACCAACGATGTAGAAGTATTACTGGCATTACTTAAATATTCGCTTACCGTTATAGGGGCTTTGATGTTAATGGTCGTGGTTTATATGATGATGATAAGTTTCTATGCCAAAAAGAATCCCATCTGGTTCCTGAAGCAGATAAGTCCGGTACAGTTGCTCGGGTTTTCCACCAGTTCCAGTGCCGCAACACTGCCCGTTACCATGGAACGGGTACAGGACTATGTGGGTGTGGATGAAGAAGTGAGCAGTTTCGTATTGCCTATAGGGGTTACTATAAATATGGACGGAACCAGTCTTTATCAGGCGGTTGCGACCATTTTTATTTGCGAAGCACTCCATTTTGATATTACCTTTGCAGATCAGCTGACCATAGTATTCACTGCTTTACTGGCCTCAATCGGTACGGCCGGGGTTCCCGGGGTAGGGGTGGTAATGCTCATTATTGTATTACAATCCATTAATTTTCCGGCGGACAAACTTCCGTTGGGAATTGCACTTATCCTTTCTGTAGACAGGATACTGGATATGTGCAGAACAGTGATAAATGTTACCGGAGATGCTACTGTGGCTACTGTTGTGGCCAAATCGGTCGGTAAGCTGGGAGAACCCAACCAGGAGGAGGATTGACATTTCAAATACCTGAACGGTTCCGAAGGAAGAATCTGTGATGGTCACAGGGCCGAAGAATATCGGTATAACAAAAAAATGCTATGAAGGAATATGATGTTTTAATCGTGGGTGGAGGCCCTATCGGCATAGCCTGTGCGCTGGAAGCACAGAAAAAAGGGCTGCGCTATGTAGTGCTGGAGAAGGGATGTATAGCCAATTCGCTGTATAACTATCCCCTGAACATGACATTTTTCTCTACCTCGGAAAAACTGGAAATAGACGGTATCCCTTTTATCAGTATAAAGAGTAAACCGCAACGCGCCGAAGCGCTGGAATATTACAGGCGTATAGTAACGTCCAACAATCTTGATCTGCATTTGTTCGAAGAAGTACGGCATATCGAAAAGGAGGAGAACAGCTTTTCAGTTTCTTCTTCGAAAACGGTTTATAAAACAAAACGAGTCATTATTGCCACCGGTTTTTACGACATTCCTAATAAGATCGGGGTTCCCGGAGAGGAACTTCCCAAAGTATCACATTATTACAGGGACCCGCATTACTATGCCGGTCAGAAAGTGATTGTTGTGGGAGCAAGCAATTCATCTGTTGATGCGGCACTGGAGATATACCGCAAGGGAGGTGATGTTACCATGGTTGTAAGGGGCGAACAAATTGGCCGAAGAGTTAAGTACTGGGTGCGCCCGGATATAGAGAACCGTATTGCAGAAGGTGCTGTCACAGCCCATTTTCAAAGTAATATAAAGGAGATCAGGGAAGAAGAGGTGATTATAAATACTCCGGAAGGGGAAAAGCGGTTACCAAACGATTTTGTACTTGCGCTTACGGGGTACAGGCCTGATTTTGGCTTCCTCGAAAAAATCGGGGTACAATTATCTGATGACGGTAAATTCTATCCTTCATATGATCCCGAAACCATGGAAACCAATGTGGAAGGATTGTATCTGGCCGGAGTGATTTGCGGGGGTGTGGATACGCACCTCTGGTTTATTGAAAATTCCCGGGTTCATGCCAAACTGATCATAAAGGATATTTTCCGTAAACACAGCGAGGCGGTAACGGAATAAAAATCGATCATATTTTTTATTCTACAGGTGTAACGGAAGCCACTTTGGCAGTGCTGTCGCAGTTTTGGACAAAGACCTCTACTTTCCCGGTTTTGAGAAGTCCTTCGATGGTATAGGTCTTGCAGGAATCCAGTTTGGTATTGCTTTTGGAAAAGATCACATCACCTTCGGTAAAAACGGAAACGGCAATCCCGGTGGTGTCAATGGCATTTTCCTCAATGTTTTTTCGGGCATCGGGTAAATATACGATCTTTTTATTTCGGATATTTTTTAATACCCTGCAATTTGGCGAATAACAGAACTCCGTTGCTTTCTCCCTGAAGATAAACGCTACAATTACAATTCCTATGGCAAGGCCTACAAGGTAGAAGCCTATCCTTTTCAATATATTCATACGGATTTTACTGTTTAATTTTGAGGTTGATGAGGGTTCGCGTCAGAAAATCAGGAGATTGATATCGCTATAAGACAAATTGAACCATTCCGCAACCGTTTTGTTCGTTAAAATTCCGTGGTAAAAATACAATCCGTTCCGCAAACCGCGGTCAAATCGGAGGGAATTTTCCAGTCCGCCTTCTTCGCCGATCTTCAGCAGATAGGGGGTAAAGATGTTACTGATAGAGACCGATGCGGTACGCGAATACCTTGCGGGAATATTGGGTACGCAGTAGTGTATGACCCCGTATTTTTCAAAAGTGGGTTTGTCGTGTGTTGTGACTTCACTCGTTTCAAAACACCCGCCCATATCGATACTGACGTCAATGATAACCGCACCGTTTTTCATGTTTTCCACCATGGTTTCCGTTACTACGACGGGAGCCCTGTTATTTCCCCTTACGGCACCGATGACCACGTCACAACGCCGCAATGCCTTGAAAAGGTTTTTGGGTTGCAGGGTAGAAGTGTGTAAGGGTCTTCCCAGGCTGGTCTGTATACGCCTTAGCCGGGTGATGGAGTTGTCGAATATTTTGATGTTCGCCCCTAGTCCGAGAGCAGATCTTGCGGCAAATTCCCCGACGGTCCCGGAACCGAGAATAACCACGTCTACCGGGGGAACTCCGCTTATATTGCCAAACATCAATCCGTTACCGTTATTGGCATTGGTCATCAGTTCGGCGGCAATCAGTACGGAAGCCGTTCCGGCGATTTCACTGAGTGAACGTACGGCAGGATAATTGCCGTCTTCGTCGCGAATGTATTCGAAAGCGATGGCCGTAATCCTTTTTTTGGCCAGTTCTTCAAAATATTTTTTGCTCTGGGTTTTTATCTGCAGGGCAGAGATAAGTATGGTTTGCGGGTTTATGAGCTTTAATTCGTCCAGGGAAAGCGGTTCTACTTTCAGAATGATGGGGCAAGAGTAGATTTTCTTGACGTCGTTGGTCACTTCGGCGCCCGCTTCACTGTATTCCGTATCGCTGAAATTGGCGCCTTCCCCCGCTTTCGATTCGATAATTACCCGGTGCCCATGGGCAGTGAGGGCATTTACGGCATCGGGAGTGAGACAGACCCGTTTTTCCTGGTAGGCGATTTCTTTGGGAATGCCTATAAACAGTTCGCCTTTTTGCTTCAGGACTTCCAGCATTTCTTCCTGCGGCAGCAACTGCTGTTTGGTAAATGGCGACGAAGCTACATTCATAATCTTAACACTGCAAATACCTGTAAAGCTAAAAAATTATTTGGAGAAATCGTCGTCTTCCACCTCATACTTTTTTAATTCTTCATCCAGTTTCCGCATGTCTATACCGTGAACGACCCGGTCGAAGAGTTTTAGGCGAAGGAGGTAAACAACAGGGATGACAATCAACATTATTGGAATTATGTAGTAAATTTCTATTTCATCAAAATATTGAGCATTGTCGTTGATGATATTAATTAATTGAAAAGAATACATGGCTATAGGGATAAGAATAATATGATACCACCAATGCCTACAGGTCAGAAACCAAAGAAATAAGAGATAAAGCGGGACAAATTTGTTGACAAAGTTCCAAGCAGCTACATAAACTGTGCTAAAATAAGTACTTTTAAAGGTGAAAAAGGAAGTTTCCCAAACATTTGATTTGGGCAAACTTTCATACAAATAAAAAATATATGGTGATATTGCTATTAATAAGGCGACGAAGCTTCCGATTACTAGAGATCTCCTCATTACCTTTTTATTCTTGTCGATTTTCATTTGAAAAAATTTAATGAAATATACAAATAAAAGGATAATAAGAAAAAGAAAGTAAGGAGAAGCAATGAAATTTATTTTCTTAAAAAAATAAATACACTTTTTGACCTTTTTCTGAGGATGAATCTGTAAAAAGCAATATATAATTTTAAGTTTATGTAAGGTAAATTATATATTGCTTTGTTTTTCGGGAATAATAAAATGAGACATTATTATCCAGCTGATCCCATTTCGTCTGCTTCCCCTTTTTCTATTAGTACTAATGCTTTGTTTGTGGTAAAACCAGCTGATCCCATTTCGTCTGCTTCCCCCTTTTCAATTAGCGTTAATATATTATTAGGAGTAAAATCAAAATCCTTCTTTTTATTATAGATCTTGTATGACGAAAAGAAAACAACAGCCGAGAAAGATAAGGAAGTAATAAGGTAGAATAATTTTACTGATTTCATGATAGTATGCTTTTTGGTTATTTAGTTGAAGCAAACGTACCAAAAAATAAATTGTTGTCAATTAATACTTTCGTCGTAACTTTATTACTTTTTATCGAAAAAAAAGTAAGGGAAACTATTTTTTTTGTATGAAAAGAGTAATCGTACAATATTACGTAAAAATTCCCAAATAAAATATTTATTATAATGGTCAGTTCCTGTCTGCCTTATATTTTTTTAACTCTTCATCCAGCTTTTCGATATCTATTCCTTTGACGACCTTGAAAAACAATTTTTGTCGTAGTAAATAAACTACTGTTGTTGTTACCAGTATTACAGGAATAAGCCAGTAGATTTCCATTTCGTCAACATATTTTATTGAATTATTCAGAACCGAATAAAGTTGAAAAACATACATTGTTATAGGTACAAGAATAATATATCGCCACCAGTGCCAGCAAGTAAGTATCCAGAGGAAAAGAAGGTAAAGGGGAACAAATTTATTCATAAAAAACCATGTCCGATGTGATACGCTCAGATAATTAGCACTTTCTAAAGTAAAGAATATTGTTCTCCAGGTTTCTGTGGAAGGAATGTTTTTATAAATATAAAAGACAAAAGGGGATGCTGCAATTAGTATGACTATTATAAGATCTGGAAACAAGGATTTCGCTTCTGTTTTTGTTCCTGGTAATATTCTGCTTAATGATTTTAAATCAATACCTTTCATTAAAGGAGTTAATAATTTAACACGAAGAAAGTAAGTGACGGTAATTAGGACGGGTACAATTGGTAGAATATGATAAAAATGCATTTGTTCCATATACCTGATATCCTCATTAATAAGCCCGGCAACCTGGTAAACGTACATTGTAATTGGTATATGTATAATAAAATACCACCAACGACGACAGGTGAGCAACCAAAGAAATAGAAGATATAACGGGATAAGTTTATTTACAAAATACCAGGCCGTACTGTACAAATCGGAGTAATACGATACTTTAAATGTAAATAGTAGCGTTTTCCACTGTTTCGTTTTAGGAAAAATCTCATAAAGGTAAAAAATGTAAGGAGAAATTGCTATCAAGATGGTTATAACACTGCCCAGAAATAACAGCTTCCGAATTCGTTTTTTCTCGACACCTGGTCTGTTCATGTGTAAACATGTTTTTTTGGATGTCCAAAATACAAAGAATGAAACAAAAATATGAAGAGATGATATTTAAAAATATATTGTTCTAGTGTAAGAAAAAACAAATATTATTTACGGTTTTATTGGTGTTATATCGATTAAATGTTTGTTTTTTACGATAAAAGACATACTTTTGGTGGGCGAAAATAAATTTTATCTTCATTAAGACATATGGCTAAATGGTTGTTTTTGGTGTTCGGCTTTATTTACTCTCCAACCGTTCTTTTTGCCCAGGAGTACAGTATAAAAGGTAAAATTGTAAATGAAAAGCAAGAACCGTTGTCTTTTGTGAATGTACTCTTGCAACGAGAAAAAGACTCCACTATTGTCCAGGGCACATCTTCCAATCAAAATGGGGTGTTTGATATTCAGGATATTAAAAGCGGTGACTACCTTATTAAAATATCATATATAGGATATAACATATATCAAAAATTGATAGACATAAAGAGTGATCTGGATTTAGGAACCATAGTATTGGCAGAAAAAAGACAAGAACTTGGAGAGGTCACGATAACCGGAAAAAGGCCACATATAGAAAAACGGGCAGATCGCCTTATTTTTAATGTAGAGAATACTGCGCTATCTCAACAAAGTTCATTTGAGATTCTTAAAAATACTCCTGGTGTATTAATAATTAATGACCGGATAAAAATAAGGAATACGCCAGCAACTGTCTACATAAATGACAAACGTGTTTATCTGTCGGGAAGTGAGTTAAGGGACCTTCTAGAAGGTTATTCCGGTACCAATATACGATCTATTGAGGTGATTACGACTCCTTCCTCCAGGTATGATGCAGAGGACGGGACAGTGTTAAATATAATTACTTCAAAAAGTATTTCCGTGGGATATAAAGGAAGTGTAAATACACGTATTACAGAAGCTGTTTTTCCCAAATACAATTTCGGAACAGACCACTTTTATAAAAATGATTTTTTAAACCTTTTTGCCGGATATAGTTATAGTCCGAGAAAGGAATATAAACACGATAAAAGTTATTTTAATTTTTTTGAGAATAATATTCCTGACGATTACTGGGATGTTGATTTCAGGAAAATTACCCGATCGTATGCACATAATTTGCATACTATTTTGGATTTTACCATTAATGAGAAAAATTCCCTGAGTTTATCTGCTAACATTTTACATTCACCAGGCAAAACATTCAACAATAAAGTGGTTACCGATATGTTTGATGTTGATCAGAATTTGGAATCCTATTTTCTAACGGATAGTGAATTGGATAACGATCGATCTAATCTGTCATTTTCTTTGGATTATGGGCTTACTTTAAATGATAAAGGAGTAACAATGAATGCGGTTAGCAACTATATATACTATGATGACCGCCAAACTCAATTCTTGCGCACTGATTATTTCGACAATAATGATAACTTAACAAATAATAACAGTTTTAATTTCCTGGCTAATCAAAGAAACAACATTTTTAGCCAACAACTGGACTTTTCCATTCCCCTGGAATCGCTTCATATTGAAACCGGGCTTAAATATTCTTCTATTGACAGTAAGAGTAAAGCTTCATTTGATGGGGAAGATGTTCCTGAAAATACTGAAGATGATAACTTTGATTATATAGAGGACATCTACGCAGCATACGGGAACGTAACCAGAGAATGGGAAAAATGGGCACTAATTTTAGGATTGAGAGGAGAATATACCGCTGTTGAAGCTAATTCAATAGTTCTCGGAAGCATAAATACCCGAAAGTATTTTGAATTGTTTCCAACGGTAAATTTACAACATGCCATTAATGATAATCATCAATTGGAATTAAGCTATAAAAGAAGCTTAAACCGTCCCAGATATGGAAGATTAAATCCCTATCGGTATTATCTTTATGAGCAACAGTTTTCCGCGGGAAATCCTAATCTTACCAGATCTATTGATAATAAGGTTTCTTTGGATTATACCTATAAAAAGAAATTTGTTTTTTCTTTATATTATCAACATACGAACGGCCTTATAGAAAGGCTTACCTTTCAAGACAATGAAAATAGGAATATATATACGTCCTATTTCAACATTGATGAAGAATTTCAATATAGCCTTGATTTTATGTATTATGGATATGTGTGGGATTGGTGGTATTTATACGTTTATATGTCCGGATTTTATATGGAAAATACATTTCAGGCTTTAGAAAGTGATAATGTCATGCAAACCAGTCATATTTTAGGCTATTTTGGAAGGGCGTATAATCAGTTTGTACTATCCGAAGACCGAACTTTTACTGCCGACCTGACCCTTTATTATATGCCTAAATTTTTATATGGTTCCATTAAGACCGATCCTCGTTTTTATACCGATATAGGGTTTACCAAATCTTTTTGGAATAAGCGATTGGTGGCTACATTGAATTTCACAGATATATTTAATACTAAGAACAGATGGCAAAGGTCAAAATACCTGAATCAGGATAACGGGTATATTGATATGCCGGAAAGACGCACTGTTTCCATAGGGCTCAAATACAACTTTGGCAACTATCGCCTCAAAGACAACAAGAGAAACACTACCCCCGATGAGCAGGAAAGACTTGAAGGAGAGTAGTATTTCTGCTTTTTACAAGTTTGATTTTTTGCGGATATCTTTTGGTAAACCGTCTTTATGCAACATTACCGATATGGCTTTAAGTCTCATATAGGGAACACTCATGTAAATATAACCACCGCTGTCTCCCACACGAGTTTTATCGGTCCCCCATGAATTTTTCACTTTATAGTACATATTACCTTTCTGGTCTTTTACCTTCCCGGTAATATGCATAAGATGGTCGTCGGTGGTGTGGAAGTTCTCGAATTCCTGCTGCCGGTATTCCGGAGTGATGTTTTTTTCCGGTTTGATCTCTTCCAGTATTGCCTTTTTTTCAAACTCGTTTTCCGGGATCACTGCGATGCCGTCTTTTTGGGAGAACGTCGGTTCGCTGACATCACAGTCCAGCGCCAGGGTATAACCGTTTTCAAGAGCATGGTCGATAACACTTATAAATTTGTCAAGCGGCAGGTTGTAGTAACTGCCGTTGGAAAAATTATCCGGAATATTAAGAATAAAACTCGTATAAAAGGGCCGGTGCAGAAAAGAAGTGACCGAAACGTAATTTTCCGGTTGTATCCCTGTCATTTCCAGGAACGATTCCGGACTGTATTGTTTGCCATCATAAGTAAATTCATCCATCCTTTCCCCCAGGTATACATCAAGGACACTTTCGATGGCTTTTTTCCAGTTATCAGACAAGGTTTTTGCGGGGTTATCCACGTATACCTTTAGCATGGCTTCCAGTACGGAGACCATTTCGATATGATTGTATTTTTCCTGTCCTTCTGCCAATCCCGTATACACACTCTGAGGAACAATTCCGTACGCAGCCACACTGTTCATTACATCGTGTGACAGTCCTCCCTGGCTGAACTGTGCTTTTCCCTGCCGCATAACATAATTCCAGGCTTTTTTAGTATATGTGTTCCGCACGTTGTACATCTCGGAGATATCGATTTGATTCCCCGTTGTTCGTATAATCTCCGATTCCAGGAATGAAGAAGTTGAAAAACTCCAGCAGGTGCCTGTAATCCCCTGACTGATTACCGGAGTGGCCTCCAGGTCTGTAAGCGTTTCAAAAGTGTACTGTTGCGAAAATGCAAGGGCTGCGATACAGAGGCAAGCCAGAGTGGTGAGTGTTTTTTTCATTTGTTTGTTTTTTGGGTGAGAAGTCCGTAGTTCGGAGTCGGAAGTTTTGATGCAGATTAATTTTACTTCCGGCTTCAGACTTCCGGCTTCTATCTTTTTCATAATGTAGTATTGGGTCAAAAAGACTAAAAAGGATTATTTTTACGCAAAATAACAAAATTATGAATAAAGCAGATTGGAAAGTTGTCAAGGAATACGAAGATATCACTTATAAGAAATGTAACGGAGTGGCCCGGATAGCCTTTAACCGGCCCGATGTTCGTAATGCCTTCCGGCCCAGGACGGTTGGCGAGCTTTTTGAAGCCCTTCTGGATGCCCGGGAAGACACCTCGATCGGTGTGGTTTTACTTTCGGCAGAAGGTCCGTCAACCAAAGACGGCGTATATTCCTTTTGTAGCGGGGGAGATCAGAATGCCCGTGGCCATCAGGGCTATGTGGACGATTCCGGCATGCCCCGGCTCAATATACTCGAAGTACAGCGCCTCATCCGTTTTATGCCAAAGGTGGTGATTGCGGTGGTCCCCGGATGGGCTGTAGGAGGGGGGCACAGCCTGCATGTGGTTTGCGACCTTACGCTGGCCAGTAAGGAACATGCCATTTTCAAACAGACCGATGCCGATGTCACCAGTTTTGACGGCGGATACGGCTCCGCTTACCTTGCCAAGATGGTAGGGCAGAAGCGTGCACGCGAGATTTTCTTTCTGGGGAGAAACTACTCTGCTCAGGAAGCCTGTGAAATGGGGATGGTCAATGCTGCAGTGCCCCACGAAGAATTGGAAGATACAGCCTATGCATGGGCACAGGAAATCCTGGCCAAGTCACCTACCTCGATAAAAATGCTGAAATTCGCTTTCAACGCCACCGATGACGGCATGGTAGGGCAACAGGTTTTTGCGGGAGAAGCTACCCGGCTTGCCTACATGACCGAGGAAGCCAAAGAAGGCCGCAATGCTTTCCTGGAAAAACGGAAACCGGACTTCAAGAACATAAAATGGATACCCTGATTCAATAACGATTTGGGGCGTTAAAAAGGACAGCAGGATTTTTCGCCATAAAAGGTGATCTCTGAATTTGATTAACAGCGAGATGTTATATGAGTAAAACGAAAGCGTTTATATCAGCGGCCCGGCTCCGGACCCTTCCCCTTTCCGTATCCGGGATTATTGCAGGTACGGGAATTGCCGCTTCACGCGGTTTTTTTAACTGGAAAATATTTGCCCTTGCCCTGCTTACCACCGTCGGATTTCAGGTGCTTTCCAATTTCGCCAACGATTATGGAGATGGTGTTAAGGGCACAGACAATAAAGATCGTATCGGTCCGCAACGGGCACTGCAAAGTGGTATTATAAGCCCCGGCGAGATGAAGAAGGCAATCGCCGTAACCATAGCAATAACCATGCTGGTTGCCCTGTTACTCATCTATCTGGCGTTCGGGAGGGAGAATTTCGGTTATTCCGTATTGTTCTTCTTCCTTGGTGTTGTATCCATCATAGCTGCCATAAAATATACCGTGGGCAGATCGGCATATGGCTATCACGGTTTCGGCGATGTATTTGTCTTTTTGTTTTTCGGACTCCTCAGTGTAGCCGGAAGTTATTTTCTGTATACCAAAAATATGGACTGGACCGTATTCCTCCCGGCAATTACCATCGGATTGCTCAGTGTAGGGGTATTGAACCTGAATAACATGAGGGATGAACAAAGTGATGCAAAATCCGGTAAGAACACCCTGGTAGTGAAGATAGGAGGGCAAAAAGCAAAACGATATCACTATATTGTTCTGATAACGGCATTACTGCTGGTTTTGCTTTTTGCTGTGCTCCAAAGTTTTTATATTTATCAATATTTATTTCTTTTGGCCTTTATACCCGTATTAAAGCATATGGATACGGTTCGGAAAAATAAAGTGCCGAAAGCGCTGGACCCCGAGTTGAAAAAACTGGCCATAAGCACATTTCTGCTTTCCGTCCTGTTTGCATTGGGACTGGCTTTGTTCTAGGTCGTTTACGGCGATTGCTATGACAGGTATATTATATTGAATACCTGAAAGGACAAATGGTGAAGTGAACAGAATCTGTATTGTATAATATAAGTGATAATAAATCGTAACATACCATGAAAATAACGTTTTACGGACACGCAAGCCTGGGAATAGAGGTAGGCGATGTTCATATCCTGGTAGACCCTTTTATTTCGCCCAATGAAAAGGCTGCTCATATAGATATTAACCAGATCAAGGCAGATTATATCCTTGTGACCCACGCGCACCAGGATCACATACACGATGTGGAAACCATAGCAAAACATACCGGGGCAATGGTGATCTCCAATTTTGAGATTGCCCATCATTACGGGGATAAAGGCATTGATTTCCATCCCCTGAACCACGGAGGTAGCTGGGATTTTGAATTTGGAAGGGTAAAATACGTCAATGCCATTCACACTTCCTCTTTTCCGGATGGTAGTTACGGAGGTCAGCCCGGGGGATTTGTTATAGAAGGAGAACACAAAAATATTTATATCGCGGGAGATACAGCCCTTACAATGGATATGAAACTCATCCCCATGCAGGTAAAACTGGACCTCGCCATCCTCCCCATCGGTGATAATTTTACAATGGGTGTGGACGATGCCATTATAGCTTCTGATTTTGTACAATGTGATAAAATTTTAGGGTATCACTATGATACTTTCGGTTATATTGAGATAGACCACGAAGAAGCCAAACGGAAATTTTTTAACAAGGACAAGGATCTGATGTTACTGGCTATAGGTGAAAGCATTGAACTTTGATGAGGAACGTCACAGGGAGATATAATGATTCAGGGACGGAGAGAAAAGTTTTTTTTGACATGTACCGGCTCCGGGTTACCTGAGTCATTTATAAAACGCTCAGACAATAAATGAAAGCATCATACCGCAGGCATACCCTGCAATTTAAACGTCCTAGCGGAACTTCACGCGGAATTCTTACTGAAAAGGAAACCTGGTATCTCTTGTTGGAGGATGAAGGCAGGAAAGGAATAGGGGAGTGCGGCATCCTGAGAGGATTGAGCGTGGACGACAGGGACGATTATGAAGAAAAACTGAAATGGGTTTGTGACAATATCCACCTGGGGAAAAACGAATTATACCAAAATCTCACAGCCTTTCCTTCCATACAATTCGGCATAGAGCAGGCATTCCTTTCGCTCCGCTCCCGGTCCCCGTTTTTACTTTTCCCATCAGCCTTTACCGAAGGGAGCAGGGCCATATCCATCAACGGCCTGGTATGGATGGGCGACAAAGCATTTATGCAACGTCAGATACAGGAAAAAATCGAACAGGGATTTCATTGTATAAAAATGAAGATCGGCGCCATAGACTTCGATACCGAATTGCAATTATTGCAATCCATTCGCCGCAAATTCTCTCCGGAACAGATAGAAATACGTGTAGATGCCAATGGCGCCTTCACACCTGATAGTGCCTTGGAAAAATTGAAGAGGTTATCGGAATTCCGGTTACATTCCATAGAACAGCCCGTAAAACAGGGGCAATGGGAGGTAATGGCCGCACTTTGTGAAAATTCACCGCTGCCCATCGCCCTGGACGAAGAGCTGATAGGTGTTTTTAACCTTGATTCGAAAAAAAGACTTATGGAAACCGTAAACCCCCAATATATTATTCTGAAACCCAGTTTGGTGGGGGGATTCAGGGGAAGTGAGGAGTGGATACAGCTGGCAGAGGACCACGATGCGGGTTGGTGGATAACCAGTGCACTGGAAAGCAATGTGGGGTTGAATGCCATAGCACAGTGGACTTACAGCCTGGAAAACACCATGCCCCAGGGATTAGGCACCGGAAGTCTCTATACGAACAACCCGGACAGTCCGCTGGAAGTCAGGGACGGGAAACTTGGTTATGATCCCCGGAAAGATTGGGATATAAATGTGTTGAAAAATTAATTTTATGTTTATAGAACAGGCGTTTAAAGGGAAGTACCATAATTGGCTTTATTATGCAGTAGGGGTACTTGTAATTTTTATGGCATGGCAGTTTTTCGGTGCCATCCCCCTCTTCGCCGCGGTATTTCTCAAAGTGCCTGATATGAGTACTTTTCCGACAGATATCAGCGGACTTGTAGAGGTGTTGGGGGCCAATCTTTTTTTGGTTTTAATGATCGTCTCTTTTTTAACTGGGTTGCTCGCTTTATTCTTTATGGTAAAATATGTCCATAAACAGTCCTTGCTAACATTGACCACTTCCAGGAAACATATAGACAGGAAACGGATTTTCTTCAGTTTCGGACTGGTAGTTATCATCAATGCCACGTTGTTCCTTATCGGATATTTCCTTTCACCCCAGGATTTTCAATGGAATTTTAAACCCTTACCCTTTCTGATGCTGCTTGTTATTACGGTAATAATGCTGCCAATCCAAACCAGTTTTGAAGAATACCTGTTCCGGGGATACCTGATGCAGGGACTTGGAGTCCTGGCCAAAAACAGGTGGTTCCCGTTGATCTTTACTTCCATATCGTTCGGGATACTTCATATTTTCAATCCCGAAGTCAAGGAAATAGGGTATGTTATTATGGTATATTATATCGGTACCGGGCTTATATTGGGGATCATGACCCTCATGGATGACGGTATGGAGCTTGCACTGGGGTATCATGCGGGGAACAACATGCTCACAGCGGTTCTTGTTACGGCAGACTGGACAGCCATGCAAACGGATTCCCTGTTCCTTGATATATCTTCACCTGAAGTGGGCTTCGATATTTTCCTCCCGTTGTTGATTTATCCGATAATCCTGTATATATTGGCTAAAAAATATGGTTGGACGGGCTGGAAAGAAAAGCTGTTCGGAAAAATAACCCCGCCCGGACAGATTGAAGAATCAAATTCTCTGAAACATAACTAAAAAGAAGAAGCGGATTACTATGACAGGTACAGACAAGCAAGAACCTTCAATTACTTATAAGAACATACACAACAGGTTTAAACTGGATGGCACATACTTCGGTCGTGAAGGGCTAAGGATGGCCGCATGTAGTTATATAAAGGAAGGAGAACCTTATGAAAGGGCTATCGGGGATTTCCTATTGGACTGGCTCGATAACAGTGAGACGATAACGGTGCATACTTCCGGTTCCACAGGGAAGCCAAAACCGATGAAAGTCAGTAAACAGAACATGGTAAATTCGGCACTGGCCACGGGCGACTTCTTTGGTATTACGGTTGGAGATAGGGCCTTACTTTGTTTACCGGTCGATTATATAGCCGGAAAAATGATGTTGGTCCGCGCCATGATCCTCGGACTGGAAATAGACCTGGTGAAACCCTCTTCCGATCCGCTGAAAAGAATGAAAAAGGACTATGATTTTTCTGCAATGACCCCTATGCAGGTAGAAAATTCCCTTTCAGGATTATCCCGGATAAAAACACTTATTGTCGGGGGAGCACCCATGTCGGAAACATTGAAAGCTTCGCTGCCCAAAAGATCCTGCAAGATATATGAAACCTATGGTATGACAGAAACGGTGACACATATCGCAGCCAGGAAGATAAATGGTCGCAAGAACAAGAGGGGAGAGGAGCCCTGTTTTACGCTGCTCCCCGGGATAAAAGTATCCCTGGACGAAAGAGACTGCCTGGTCATAAACGCTCCGCACCTGTCTGACGAAACCATTACGACCAACGACCTTGTGGAATTGGTTTCCGAAAAAAAATTCCATTGGTTGGGCCGATATGACAATATCATTAATTCCGGGGGGATAAAACTGATCCCGGAACAGATAGAGCATAAAATCCGGGACGGCATTAAAGGGAGGTTTTACCTGAAAGGTCTTCCGGATGATAAATTGGGGGAGAAGCTGGTACTTTTTGTCGAAGAAAAAACGAACCCCGGACTGACAGTAGAAAATATCAGGAAGGAATTGAACGGGCTTTCTTCTCTCGATAAATACGAAATACCGAAAGAGATTCATATGGTCGGAACTTTTGAAGAGACCAAAAGTGGGAAGGTGCTAAGACATAGTGTTTTGTAGTATGGCTGTCGCTTTCCGCGGGCAAATTCTCTTTAATAGTGTTGTTTTGTATGATATTCGGTTATATATTTGCACCGCTTTTAAAGAAAAGCCGGTCGCGTAGCTCAGTTGGATAGAGCATCTGCCTTCTAAGCAGACGGTCACAGGTTCGAATCCTGTCGCGATCACAAATCAGGAAATTAATTAGACTCAGAACCCTGTTAATCGTATGATTTTCAGGGTTTTTATTTTTGTTGCTGTTTTTTGAATTCATTTCATGCGTCAACAAAAGTCAACAATTCGGATAACAAACACCTTTTTAACATTTGTGTTGACCGATTTGTTAAAATGGCTTGTTCAGAAGGCATAAAAATGTATCTTTAAAGTGATTTGGCTTTCGTCCGGAAACCATGTGTAACGAAAAGACGAAAAGCATGAAAACTTCTTCAACTTGCAATATTATGTTCTGGGCAGATATTCCCAGGACGACGAACCATTTATAATGAAAATAACGAACAGTACACCACGTGATATTCCTGAAATCTTTAGATTATATAAATTGGCAACTGATTTTCAAAAGGAAAAGTTCCCGGAAAATCAGTGGCCGGAATTTAATAAAGAATTAATATCCACAGAAATCGAAGAAAACCGTCAATTCAAGTTATTAATTGAAAATAAAATAGCCTGCATTTGGGCGATAACTTATCGCGATCCCCAAATTTGGGATGACAATGGGGAAGACTCTTCTATCTATATTCACAGAATAGCCACAAATCCCGATTTCAGGGGGAATAATTTCGTGAAAATAATAGTTGAGTGGGCAGGGAAATTTGCAAAGGCGCAACGCAAACAATTTATCAGAATGGATACTTGTGGCGAGAATGAGAAATTAATCAATCATTACAAAAAATGTGGCTTCAGTTTTTTAGGGATCAAAAAATTAAAAGATTCCTCAGGCTTGCCCTCCCATTATCACGATGCAGATGTTTGCTTCTTTGAAATCGATCTGAAAAGTTAAGACTGAAATATCGCCTTCCAAATTTTGGCAAGATCTTTCAGGAATTATTTAGTATATTCCTTGGTTGTTTTTAACAACTTTATTCTTATTAAAGTAAAAAACCGGCTAATACCATTACCCATTTTCCTTATTTTAAGAAGAAATATGGGTATGTGATAGTCTTTAAAACAATTTTACGACAACAGCAAAAAACAATAACAGAATGAAAAAAGTAACAGGTATCGGAGGTGTTTTTTTTAAATGCAAAGACCCCGAAAAAATGACAGCATGGTATCAAAAGCACCTAGGCTTGGACACAAATCCGTACGGAGCAACTTTTGAGTGGTATAAAAGTCCGGACAGTACAAAGAAAGCACAGACCCAATGGACACCATTCGCCGAAACGACCAAATACTTTGAACCTTCAACAAAAGATTTTATGATAAATTACCGGGTTGAAAACCTGGATGCCCTTGTTGAAGAATTGAAAAAAGGAGGAGTAACCATTGTGGACAAAATCGAAACCTACGACTATGGTAAATTTATCCACATTCTCGACGCCGAAGGAAACAAAGTACAATTATGGGAACCCGTTGACTGATCGAAAACGAGCTCTTAAAGTAAAAGCAAGTGCAGAAGGCAAAAAAACAAGACATGGACACTTTAAAGGTATCTGGCTATGTTTCCCGGAAACCGGCACAAAGAAATAAAATAGTGCTTCAACACCACTTTATTAATTTTTTGGAGGAGGGAGAGAAGATTATACATTATGCAAATAACGCTACGGTTGTTACAAATTCCCATTTTGCCATCCTTTCTGCAAATAATTGTTTAATGACTGAAAAACTTTCTGTTGATAAGGAATATCGCAGCACTTTATTTTTCTTTAACAATGAGGAGCTAACACGTTTTTTTATTAAATATGATACGGTTATTAAAGGAATGTCATCGCAGCAGGAAAAATCTGAAGCGCCTTTTTTAGTATTTAAGAAGGATGAATTCGTTATGAACCATATGGCTTCACTTAAAATGATTCAGCGAAAACCGTCTCTTATCTCATCTCAATTACTACAACTAAAATTTGAAGAGTTAATGCTTCATCTCCTGGAAAGGTATCCGCAGGAAATACTGTCCTTCAACACAAGGCCCCGGGAAGCGTATTCAGATATGGAAATACGGAAAGCAGTTGAAGAAAATATTACGAATAACCTCACCTTGAGCGAACTGGCATTTTTGTGCCATACAAGCGTTTCTACATTCAAACGAAGATTTGTAAAATTATACAATATTACACCAAGCCAATACTTCTTACAACGAAAAATGGAAATTGCAGCATCGATGTTATTACAAAATGAAAACCCTGGGGAGATTTTTTACAAAGTAGGTTACGAAAGTCATTCCGGTTTTTCGCAATCCTTCAAACAAATTTACGGTATAAGTCCTAAACAATTCCAACAACAAAAAATGACTGTTTCCCAATAGTTTTTGAGCGATTAACGACAGTTTAAAAATACTTCCTCATGCTACCTTTGTGATGAATTTAAGACATAAGGTAAAATGACAAAAAGAGATTTTACGGCGTTGGCAGATTACAGCAATTGGGCCGACGGCATAAGTATTAAATGGTTAAAACAGATCAATGCTGAACAATGGGAACAATCTGTTGTAAGCAGTTTTAGCAGCATCAGGGAAACTGCAATTCACATTGTGAGTGCTAAAAAAATCTGGGTTGACTTTTGGACAAAAGTTCCTGACCCTGTTTACCTGTCTTCCGAGTTTAAAGGCACAAAAAACGAACTGATAGAGATTTGGGAAAATACCTCGAAAGACTTGAAAAACTTCGTTGAAAATTTTCCCGAAGAAGATTATAAAAAGTCTGTTACGTTTATTTACCCGAATGGAAGAGAAGGGCAAATGATATTTTGGCAAACATTTCTTCATTTCGTCAACCACGCTGCATATCATCGCGGACAATTGGTTGCATTATTGCGACAAACAGGGTTTACCAATTTTTCCAATACGGATTTAGCCACTTTTTTTATACGCCGAAAAAAGAATAATATATAAATCAAAAAACCATAGCCAACAGGGTACCGCGATAAAAACAAATTGGAAGCATCCTCTTTAAGTAGTATTTATTTTTAAGATTTGTTATTACTGATGATGTGTTAATAAAAAAAACACTTGTAATTCGTACTAATTTTGTAATCTGAATTTAGTTTATGAAAAAAACAATTATTGCACAATTAAGCATACAGGAAACAAAAACAGAACAGTTTTTAAAACTGGCAGAAATTATGGTAAATAAGAGTATTGCAGAAAACGGATGCTTAGCCTACAAATTATTAAAAGAGGTGGATAAAGAAAATGAATTTTTAATCTATGAAAAATATGAAAACGAAAGCGCGGTTGAAAGACACAATTCATCTGAACACTTTAAAAGTTTCCTGGATTCAGTACTGCCATTGTTGACAAAAGAACCGGCAATTGAAAAATTTTAATGTTCGGGGAGGAGAGCCTGCAAAAGATCTTTGTTTTCTTTTTGCAGAATACTTGAAAACAAAATTATAGCATGGAATAAGAGGGAGGACTAAAAACCAAAATAAAAACAAGTCAAAGCAATGGGGGCAAAGCGACTTATTGCGGGGGCAGGTGAGCGAATGATTTGCTATCTCAGTAACGCAATTTTTCCGGGTATTGTACTGTAGTTGTAGTATTGACTATCTGTCATTTAAAATAGATTCGTATATTTCCGACCAGTATGCCATGTACGGGAAATAACAATATTTTGAGGCGCTACCAACCACATATAGTTCTTACTGTAGTTTTTATTTTTCTCATTGGTCAGGGGCTTTATGCCCAGGGAAAAGACCTGTATTTCGAACACCTTCGTTATGACAGTGATTTTGCAGAAAGTCCGGTAAGCTGTATCATGCAGAGTCATGAAGGTTTTATCTGGTTGGGTACGTTCAACGGGCTGGTGCGTTATGACGGTTACGAATCTGTTCGCTACACCCGGGACGAGACCCGGGAGGGTACCCTCGGTCATAACAAGATCAACGCACTTTGCGAAGATCAAAGCGGCTTGTTATGGATCGGGACCGCCAATGGTGTTCACCTCTTCGATCCGCAAACTAAGTTCTTTACCCCATTTGATATTTCGGTTGAAAAAGGGGGGAGAAATTATATTGCCGCGCTCCTCAGAGATAAACGTCAGGACATCTGGGCCGGGACTTTCGGGGGACTGAAAAAAATAGACCGGGGAAGCGGCCGTCTGGAAGGTGTTCCGCCAAACAGCCCGGCAGACACTTTAAATCACAGCAGGGTATTATCCCTTTTTGAAGATACCGACGGAAGCCTTTGGGTAGGAACGGCCACAGGCCCGTTCCGGTACGACCCCGAAAGTAATACGTTACAGGATTTCCCCGGGGCATTCCGGCATATACCTTCTTTCCGTAACGCCAAAGTATGGAAAGCCGTAAGGGACCCGCAGGGAGATCTTTGGTTTGCTACCGAAAGCCGGGGACTGTTTCGTTATGTAGCAGAGAAGGACTTGTTTGTAAACTACAGGAATACCCCGGGCGCAAAGGAGACGCTGGCATCCAACTGGGTTAACGATATTCTTTGTGTGGATCAACAGACGCTGTGGTTTGCTACCATAGGTGGATTATCTGTTTTTAATAAGAAAAAACACACCTTTTTCTCCTACAAACACGATTTGCTGAAAAGCCACAGTCTGAGTGATAATACCGTTTTGTGTACCCTGAAAGACAGGGACGGAAGTATCTGGCTGGGGACCAGGGGAGGGGGCATTAATATGTACAACCCGGTCAATGCCCGTTTTATGGAAGTGGGAGAAACCGTCCCGTCCGGATTCGGGCTGAACAGTTCCATGGCCAGGTCGGTAGTGCCCGGTGATGACGGGGTATTATGGGTGGGTACCTACGGAGGAGGAATCACCCGCCTGGATTTTTCTTCCCGGACAAGCCGTTATTATACAGTGGGGAAACCGGGGAAGAAAGGAAATAACATTGTCACAGCTTTGGAAAACGGAGCCGGGAACACCCTGTGGTGCGGTACCCTTGAAGGGCTTTTTACCTTCGATAAAAAACACAGCACCTTTAGCCCGGTGCCTTTTAATAACCGGGAGAAGGACAGGCCTGTTACCTCCCTTGTCCGTGATGGCCCCGGCATGTGGGTGGGAACAGACGGGCAGGGACTCAAATACATCACCCGAAGGGGAGAAATCATTTCCTACCGGGCAGGTAAAGGCCCCCGGAGCATTAGTGATGATTTCGTAACCTCACTCGTTATTAAAGGGGAAAAACTCTGGGTAGCTACTTTAAACGGACTCAATGTTATTGACCGGGCTTCCGGGAAGAACATCCGCGTGTATAAGCGCGGCGGGGCATATTCCCTGAGCGACAATACCCTTACCACCCTTTTCGTGGACAGTGAGGACAGGCTTTGGATAGGTACCGACTACAAGGGGCTGAATTATTTTGACGAAGCACAGCAGAAATTCTTCGCCCTTGACGAAAGCTCGGGGTTGACCAATGAAAGCATACGCGGGATCACCGAAGACGACCGGCAGCATTTGTGGGTCAGTGCAGATGACGGACTGTACGATATTGGTTTCAGGACATTTTCTCCGCCGTTCAGGAAAAAAAAACTTTCTATTACCTCCTATGATACGAAAGACGGAGTGCCCGTAAGGCGCTTTTCCGATAATGCCGCGACCAGGCTTCATACCGGGGAGATCGTTTTCGGTGGTTCCGGGGGACTGGCTGTTTTCAGCCCGGAAAGCGTGACAAAAAAACCGGTTTCGCGAAAAATCGTATTTACGGCATTATTTATCGACAACAGGAAAATTACTGCGGCAAAAGAAAACTTCCCGCTTAACGAGCCCATTGATAAAACGGCCGCACTCACCCTTAATTACGACCAGGGTTATGTGGGGTTTCGGTTTACGGCCATGAATTATATAAATCCCGGCAGCAACCGGTATGCATATAAACTCGATCAGCCGGGTTTTGAAGACAGTTGGCACGAAATAGGCACACAAAATACGATCTATTTTACCGGGCTTACCCCGGGGGATTATACCCTGAACATGAAAGTGACCGGCGATGATGACCGGTGGAGCCCTCATACCAGGACCATGCGGATTGAGGTGCTTCCTCCCTGGTGGAAAAGCCGGGTAGCCTATGCCGTATATGCCGTATTACTACTGTCGGTCTCCCTTGCGGTTATCCGCTTTTTCAGAAACCGGATACGGCTTAAAAGGGAATTGTTCATAAAACAGGTGGAAAACCGTCAGCAACAACAGGTGTACCAGATGAAACTGGATTTCTTTACCAACATTTCCCATGAAATACGAACCCCGCTTACGCTTATTAATGCTCCCCTTGACAACCTGCTCCGGAAAAACGGACAGGATGAAGCAACCCGGAACGATCTGAAACTCATTAAAAGTAATTCCGATCGCCTGTTAAAGCTCATTAATGAACTGATGGACTTCCGGAAGGCGGAAAGCGGTCATCTCAAACTCCTTTGTACAAAAGGAAATATAGTAGCGTTCTGCCGGAAGATATATGCATCTTTTATACCTCTTGCCGATAAAAAATGTATTACCTGTGACTTTAAGGCCGAATCGGAGAGCATAAACCTGTACTTCGATAAAAACCAGTTGGAGAAGGTGATTTATAATCTCATGTCCAACGCCCTCAAATTTACCCCGGAAGGCGGCCGGGTAGCGTTTCATATTGCCAAAAGGCCGGGGAGCAAGAAATGGGTGGATATCCGTATCCGGAATAACGGTGCGGGAATCCGGGAGCAGGACAGGGAAGCCGTTTTTACGAACTTCTTCCAGGCAGGCGACGGGAACATCGGGAATACCGGCAGCGGAGTGGGACTTGCCTTTTCCAGAAGTATTGTAAACCTGCACAAAGGGACCATTGATGTGGAAAGTGAAGCCACCGGGAAGGATAATGATTGGATGACTACATTTAAGGTGGCGCTCCGCAAGGGAAAGAAACACCTGGACAACATCGGAAAAAAACAGGAGGAAAGCCGGGAGATGTTGGAAGAGCAACCCGTGGAACTTCCGGTGCCCGGCAGTGATGTACCGGGGCAGGAACCTCTCGTTACCGGCAGGGAAAAAACCATCTGGATCGTAGAGGATAACGACCAGATACGGCAGTTCCTTGCAGATATTTTAAGTGAAATATATAATGTAGTGGAATTTTCCGACGGTCTTGGAGTGCTGGATGACATACGGCAGCAAATACCGGACCTGGTACTCAGCGACGTTATGATGCCCGGTATGGACGGTTTTGCATTGTGCAGTGAAATAAAAAGACGGGAGTCCACGGACCATATTCCCGTGATATTGCTGACCGCCAAAACCGCGACGGCCGATCAGATCGAAGGATTGGCTTTCGGTGCGGATGCTTATATTACCAAGCCGTTCAGTGTAGCTGTGCTGAAACTTACTATTGCCAATATATTTGCCGCAAGGGAAAAGCTAAAACAAAAATACGGCGGTGATTATATGCTCAGTACCGATATCGATAAACTGACCACACCCGAAGAGAAATTCCTTAAAAAATTAAGGGAACTGATTGAAGAAAACCTCGATAACCCTGATTTTGATGTCAATACCCTCGTAACTGACATAGGAATGAGCAGGGCCGTTCTGTACCAGAAAGTACAGAGTCTGACCAATTATTCCGTGGCCCACCTCATTAAGCGGATTCGGTTGAAAAAAGCCGAAGAAATGATTAAGAATACCAGCTTTTCCGTTTCCGAAGTCACCTATATGGTAGGCTTTAGTGACCGAAAGTACTTCAGCAGGGAATTTAAAAAAGTGTATGGACATACCCCCACGGCCTATCGGAAAATATACGGAAACCGGGATTAGGTTTCCCCGCTCCCTTTTTTAATTTGTCATCTTTTACTTTCATAATTTGAATATTTTGTATTCATCACAGGTTGAAATTGTGATATAATCAATACATAGAACGTTTTTACCCCTAAAAGTAGATAAATCTCCCCCCTCCGAAACCTCTTAGTGTTAAATATTTGCTACAACTAAAATTCGGGATTCCCAAAATTATAACCAAAATAACGGCTAACATGTCAAACAGAATTAAAAAAAGGTATTGCCTTCAACCTTATTATTACAAAATCCATGCACTGCTGCTCATGAGTTTTTTTACGGTCAGTACATACGGGCAGGAAAAGCGCATTACGGGACAGGTCCTCGATGCCAACCATGTACCTGTGCCCGGCGTAAACATCCTTATAGAAGAAACTGCCACGGGAACACAAACCGACTTTGACGGGAATTTCAGTATCCGTGCCGGTACGGGCGACGTACTCAAATTTTCCTATATCGGCATGAAGACCCGGAAAATTACGGTGAAGGACGAAACACACCTGGAAGTTATCATGGAAGAAGATGCCCTTTCCCTCAACGATGTTGTAGTCGTAGGGTACGGAACACAGAAGAAGAGCGATCTCATTAGCTCCGTGGCGTCTGTAAAACCCGAAGATATGACCAGGGTGGCCACTACCGATATCGGTGAAATGCTGCGGGGAAAAGCAGCCGGTGTTCAGGTAACCCTGGGCAGCGGAGGTCCGGGAAGTACTTCGGATATCCTCATAAGAGGAAAAAATTCCATAAACGGGGGCAATGCACCGTTGGTTATAGCCGATGGTGTCCCGGTAGGGAACATCAACGATATTAATCCGAACGATATAGCCTCGCTGGAAATACTCAAAGATGCGGCGGCACAGGCCATTTACGGGGCACGGGCTTCAAACGGGGTGATCCTCATCACCACCAAAAGGGGCGAAATGGGAAAAACGACTATTTCCTATAACGGTTTCAGCGGAATACAGTTCAGCAGAAGGAATTTCGACATCTATAACGGAGACGAGTTCGCCGATCTGAAACGCGAAGCTTTCCGCACTTCCAATCTCGGGGAATACCTCCCCGATGAAGCCGTTTTTTCAGACCTGGAACTCGAAAGTGTGCAAAACCGGGAATACATAGACTGGGAGGACCTTCTGATCCGGACCGGCACCATACATAATCATAACCTGAGTATTTCCTCGGGCAACGAAAAGACAAAAATCTATTCCGGTTTCAACTACATCAACCAGCAGGGGATTATCCCGAATTCCGGTTATGAAAAAGTCACCGCCCGTATCAATGCCGACCAGCAGGTAACCGACTGGCTTAAAATAGGAGTCAATACATCCTACCAGTTTTCAAAAGATAAGAGGCCCAATGTGGGGAACGTACTCTTAACTTCCATAACCACCGCCCCGCTCGGAAAGGTGTATAACGAAGACGGTTCCCTTCGCCTGTATCCCGGTGGCTATGTAGAGAATGTCAACCCTCTTGTAAACCTCCGTGAAACAAAGACAGTCAATGAGAACAGGAACGATATTTTTAATGTTTTTGCTGACCTGAGCCTGCTGGAAGGACTTCATTACAGACTGAATGCGAGTAGGAGGTCCTATAACGGCAAACGGACATCATATAATTCCGGGGCCTCTATTAGCGGAATAGCCAATGATAACCGCGGAAACGGCAGTATCCGGTTTCAGGATAATGTGGAATGGCAACTGGAAAACATCCTTACTTACGATTACAGCTCCCCTTCCGAAAAGAGCAAGTTGAATATTACTCTCGTTAACAGTATAACGGAATCCGAATTCAACGAATTCACCCACAATTTTGCCAATGTGCCCAATGATATACTGGACGTGTACGGTCTGGAATCGGCAGAAATAAGTTCATCGTTCATATCCGGGAACAGGCGCGGACTGGTATCCTTTGCAGGACGTGTACAATACGATTACGATTCCAGGTATTACCTCACGCTTTCCGCCCGGGCCGATGCCTCGACCGTATTCGGGAAGAACAACAAATGGGGATATTTCCCTGCTGCCGCTGCGGGTTGGAATATCCATCGTGAAGCTTTCCTGGAAAATTCCGGGTGGGTCAACAACCTGAAACTGCGGGTAAGCTACGGAAGTGTGGGCAATGAAGGGATCTCTCCCTACCAGAGCCTGAGCACGGCCGAGCAGAGAGACTATATTACAGCCGGTAATAAGGTTTCGGGATATGTTCCCGGTTCCTACCTGCCTAATCCCGACCTGAAATGGGAAACGTCAACCACCCTCAATACGGCCCTGGACATAGGACTGTGGCACAACCGCCTTACCGCTACCGTGGAACTTTACGATACGCGGACCAAAAACCTGCTGATCGACCAGGCACTAAATGCAGGAACAGGCTATACGAGGAAAAAATCCAATATCGGTGAAGTGGAGAACAACGGAATAGACCTTTCCCTTTCCGGGGACGTCATCCGCAACGATGAATTAAAAATAACACTGGGCGTATTGTTTTCCAGGAATAACAACAAGATACGGAGCCTCTATGGCAAGGATGAGGATGGTGATGGCCGCGAAGATGACGATGTGGCCAACGGATGGTTCATAGGACAGCCCATAGACGTATATTACCAGTACAAAGCGGTGGGGATATGGCAGGAAGGCGAAAATATTGCCGGTTCACATCAGCCCGATGCCATGCCCGGCGATATAAAGCTCTTTGACCGGCACCCGGATGATGGCGAACTCAATGCGGAAAACGACCGTGTGCTCACCTCCAGGGTGCCCGACTGGTACGGCACGTTCTCCCTTAACGCGGAATACGGCGGAGTGGATATGTCCGTAGATGTTACCACGGTACAAGGAGTAGTAAGGAATAATCCTTTCCTTTACGGGTATACCGAAGGAGGCTCATTGAGGGGCATAAAAAACGGCATAAAGCAGGATTACTGGACTCCCGAGAACCCCGAGGGAAAATTTCCCAGGCCCGATGAAGCCAATGACCCTGATCGCGGATATGCCCTCGGACTCCAGGATGCCTCCTACGTGCGGCTGCAGAATGTAACGCTGGGATATACGCTTCCCGACAACATTACGGAAACCATCGGCCTG
The DNA here is from genome assembly GCF_021183825.1 of Sinomicrobium kalidii. Lineage (GTDB taxonomy): Bacteria > Bacteroidota > Bacteroidia > Flavobacteriales > Flavobacteriaceae > Sinomicrobium > Sinomicrobium kalidii. The sequence goes on from NZ_CP089211.1 coordinate 4,852,021, forward strand.
AACAGGTTAAGATTGTACATGACCGGAAGTAATTTACTGACCGTAACCGATTTCGAGTCCTATAGTCCCGAAAAGAACCCCGGCGAATATCCCGAATCCGTCTCCGTAGTTGCCGGGGTACAGGTCAGTTTTTAATTCAATCGCAGAAAAACAGCAGATCATGAAAAAGTTAGGTTATATCATATGTATTGCAGGCTGGGTCTTGTTACAGACTTCCTGCGAAAAGTTCCTGGAAGAGGAAACACTCGACGAGATTTCGGTAGATTATATTTATACCACCCCGGAAGGACTGGAGGTAGGGGTCAATGCGCTCTACAACCTGATGCGGCATTACAACGTACCCGCTTACGAGGGAGAAGCGCTGAAGGCCAATCTGTTTTTCCTGGTGGGGACCGACCTGGGACTCACCCGTACCTGGCACCGCCCTTACGGTGTAAACCATACCGCCCAGGCCTTTCCTGCAAATAAATGGATAGAAGGATACCAGATCATCGATCGTGCCAATGCCATAATTACGGGAGCAAAGAAGGTGGAAATGAACCCGGCCGAAAAGGATCACCTGGTAGCCCAGGCCAGGGTTATCCGCGGCGAAGTATACCTGGACCTGCTCCGGATGTACGACAATATCCTGCTCGATACAATTCCCACCACCCCGCAAAACTATGACGACCCTGTAGTTTATGAGCCGGCAGCACCGGAAGACGTGTACCGGGTCATTGACGCCGACCTCGATTTTGCCATTCGGAAGCTCTCCTATAACGAACCTTATGGAAGGTACAACCGAGCAACAGCCAGACACATAAGAGGGAAAAGCGCCATGTGGCAGGCCGACTGGAAAGAAGCCGCAGATCAGTTTGACGCAATTGCAGAAGACGGTACCTTCGGGCTCCTGGCCGATATTTCACAAGTGTTCGGCCAAAATCTCAACCACAGGGAAACCCTTTTTGCTTATGTAAGGGACCAGTCCCTGGGAAATGAAGACAATCTTGCCGGAGGAGGTCCTACGTGGCTGGGAAGCGTGTTTATTAACAGGCTTTACGAGATGTCTTCCGGCGAAGTGATCCGTGATGCTGCCCTGGGCGGGCAGTCCCTGGGCTGGTCTTATCCCAACGATTACCTGCAATCCCTTTACGATAAGGAAAATGACAAGCGCTATATCACCTATTATTTTCCCATGGAGTACAGGGTGAACAATCCTGAAAAGCCTAATTACGGAGAACCCCTTACGGTATATGACGACAATTTCAGGAGGTACCATTTCAGCCTCAGGAAATATTTCGATGCCGATAAACCTGAAAATACCGAAAACAGCTATAAAGACATCATTTATTACCGTTTTGCCGAAACCTTGCTGCTCGGTGCCGAAGCCCACTGGAGGCTTTCGGAAGAAAACAAGGCACTCGAATACATGAATAAAATAAGGGAAAGGGCCTTCGGGGACAGTGATTTCAACTTTACCGAATTTACCCTGGATACCTACCTGGAAGAATCTGCCCGGGAACTCGCTTTCGAAAAAAACCGCTGGTTTCTGTTGAAGAGACTGGGATTACTGGTTGAAAGACAGGGAAAATATTACCGGTACGGGTCCAATTCCACCAACGTGGTCCCCGAACCCATGGCCCCTCACATGGTGAGATTGCCTGTTCCGCAAAGTCAGATCGACCTTATGGGGACTTTTTCGCAAAACCCCGGTTATTAAACGGGTACGAATGTATAAATTAGTACAAACTATTTTACCTATGAGAAAAATATCTATACGAATATCCGTTACTGCGCTCTTTCTTGTCATGGCATTTATGACCCAAGGATTCGGACAGGGATTGATACATAATGTAAAAGGAAGGGAATATGTTAGTCTTAATGGGCACTGGAACTACATCATAGATCCGTACCAGATGGGGTATCTCGATTATCGCCGGAAACCCTTCGATGAACGTCCGGACAGAAAAGGAGGTTTTTACGATAACCTGACGAACCTTCCGAAAGACCGGAAAGCAGAGTACGATTTTAGCTTTGAACCCACTATGCTTATACCCGGGGATTGGAATTCGCAGGATGAACGACTCCGTTTCTATGAAGGGACTGTTTGGTTTAAAAAGGATTTTGTATTGCACCAGAAAGAGGGTAAACGGTATTTCCTCCATTTCGGGGCGGTCAATTACGAGGCCAATGTTTATGTCAACGGGAAAAAGGCAGGAGTGCACCGCGGAGGTTTCACCCCTTTTCAATACGATGTGACCGAGCTGGTCAATGAAGGCGATAACTTTGTGGTAGTCATGGCCGATAATACCCGTAAACCCAACGCCATCCCTACAGACAATACCGACTGGTGGAATTATGGCGGGATTACGAGGGAAGTACTGCTCCTGGAAGTCCCCGAAAGTTATATCCTGGACTATAAGGTACAACTCGACAAAAATGACCGGGAACTGTTAAAAGGCTATATACAACTGGACGGTAAAAACAGGCAGCAAAAAGTAAGCCTGGACATCCCCGAACTCAAATTAAAAAAGACCTTTGAAACCGATATGTCCGGACGTTGTGAATTTAGCCTTCCCGTAAAACACGTACAATACTGGTCGCCGGAGGCCCCGTATTTGTATACGGTGAATATAAGCTCGGCGTCTGACAATATCACCGACCGTATCGGTTTTAGAACTGTAAATACAGAAGGGAAGGATATTTATCTCAACGGAAGGTCCGTATTCCTTCGGGGTATTTCCATACACGATGAAAATCCGTTGACAGAAGGGCGCTTCAGGTCGGAAGGCGGGATGCGGATGGTACTCCAATGGGCAAAAGAGCTCGGTTGTAATTATGTACGACTGGCGCACTATACCCATAACGAGACCATGCTCCGCCTTGCCGACGAAATAGGATTACTGGTATGGGCCGAAATTCCCGTTTACTGGACCATTTCCTGGGAAAACGAAGCCACTTACCGGAACGCCGAACATCAACTTGCCACAGCTATAGAAAGAGACAAGAACCGGGCGGGGGTCATTATCTGGTCTGTCGGTAATGAGACTCCCGTAACTGCGGCGAGAAACGATTTTATGGCAAGGCTGGTGGAAAAGACCCGAAACCTTGATAATACAAGACTTGTAGCTGCCGCCCTGGAAGTGGAACGCGACGGTTATACCGTAATCGTTGAAGACCCCCTGGGAGAGAAGCTGGATCTGGCCAGTTTTAACGAATACGGCGGATGGTATTGGGGAAAGACGGAAGAGTTGCCGAAATACCGTTTTGATATCAGGTATGACAAACCGGTGATTATCTCCGAATTCGGTGCCGGAGCACTCGGGGGATTTCACGGGGACATACAGACCATCTGGACCGAAGAATATCAGGAAGACTTGTACAAGAAACAACTGGAAATGCTGGATAAAATAGAAGGGCTTCGGGGCATGACCCCCTGGATACTGGTGGATTTCAAGTCCCCGAGAAGACAGCATCCCGTCTTTCAGGATTTCTGGAACAGGAAAGGCCTCCTCACCCCCAACGGAGAGAAGAAAAAGGCATTTCATGTATTGCGGAAATACTACGCGGAAAAATCCGCAGAATTTACAGCTAAATAAGGACTCCCGTATAACCGGGAACTTCCGGAGAGATAATGTGCTGTTCGACCCTTTCCGCCCCCCTGACGGAATCAACCCCAATTTCCCGGCGGCAAAAAGACAGGAACGGTAAAGGCCGTACCTGCTCACCGGAAAAGGATTGGTCCTGACCGGGATATCTAACCGTAAAATAGTACATACCACTAATAACGATACGGCGCAAAGCACAGGGCCTTTGCCGGCAGCCACCTGTTATCCTGTTTTTCCCCGGTGGTTGGGGAGCCGGAGCATTGTTCACACCAACTAAATAATAAACTAATGATTAAAATAATTGTAATTATGAAAACATTAATAGCATTATGGCTCCTGATCCTGATGGGATCAACCGCCTGTACCGAGGAAGAGACCGTTGTTTTTGTAGACGGGGATGAACTGAACCGGAAGCCTGATGCGGAACTGCCCGACGTCAGCCTGAAAGAAAAAGCTACGTTCAACATAGGTGCTGCCGTTAAAGCCGGTTATATAGAAAATGAAGCGGCCTATTCGCAGGCATTGTCCGGGAACTTTAACCAGCTTACCGCAGAATTCGAGATGAAGATGGAAGTGATCTGGAGCGCACCCCATTCCTACAACTGGGAGAAAGCCGATGATCTGGTCGGTTATGCCGAAAGCAACAATATGGATGTACACGGGCATGCCCTGGTCTGGTACCGCTCATTTCCCGAATGGTTCGGGCAGGCCGAATACGATTCTACGGCCTTTGAAAACCATGTAAAAAAATACATTACCGATGTAGTGGGCCATTACAAGGGAAAGGTGAAAAGCTGGGATGTGGTCAACGAAGTTTTTGCAGATGGCGGAGGGCTGCGCAACGAAGACATTATAAAACCTGTATTTAACGACCCCATTGCCTTTTACGGGCGTTGTTTCCAGTATGCCCGTAATGCCGACCCGGATGCCAGGCTATTCTATAATGACTATTCCGTAGTTACCGATTCAGGGAAACGGGATGCCATTAAAGCCATGATCGACAGGTTTGCTGCCGAAGGATACCCCATTGACGGTGTGGGAGACCAGTTTCACTACATGCAGTCTACCGACAAAACTACCATGCAAAACGGTTTTACCGATTTGGCAGGTACGGGATTATTGATTCACATATCTGAACTGGATATCCGGATGAACCTGCAACAATCGGAAAGTTATGTTTTTACCGGGACCGAAGCAGAGAAGCAGGCCGATACCTACCGGTTTATAGTGGAAATGTACGAAAACCTTCCCGATACACAGAAATTTGCCATTACCACCTGGGGGGTAACCGATAAATATACCTGGATTACGGATTACTGGCACGAAAATGAATATCCCCTGCTCCTGGACGAAACGTATGCCAAAAAACCGGCTTATTACGGTTTCCTGGAGGGATTGGAATAAACGTACTTTAATGAATAAACGTGAAAATTTTATATTATGAAAACACTGCTGAGATATACCAATATGGAATATGCCGTATTTGTTCTCCTGTCACTGCTTTTGACATCGTGTGTAAAAGAAGAAGTCCGGGAAGTGGCCCTGTTTGAGCCCGGTGTTCTGGAAGGTACGGTTTCCGCTACCGGTATTATGGCCGGGGATACCCTGGAGTTTAGGGATATGTCAACCAAAGTGCAGGAACGTACATGGAGGTTCGAGGGAGGCATCCCGGCCAGTTCGGGGGATGAAACCGTACAGGTCATCTATCCGTCGGGAGGGAGTTATACCGCAACCCTGACCATAAAATTTGTGGACAATCAGATTGAAAGCCGGGACTATTCCATAGTGGTAGAAGCCGATCCCGATGCCCCGGAGGAAACCCTTGAGAAATACGGGATCTATACCGAAGACCTGACTGTTGCCGAAGGTAGTGAAGTTGATATTATAAGTAACTACCAGTTTAATATCGAGACTACAGGAGATGCTTTTGAAGGAGAGAAAGCCCTCCGGTTTTCGATAGATAATTCCGATTCCTGGGCCATGGCATCCATACAACCGAAAGGCGACCCGGTAGATATTTCTGCTTATACGGATTATAAGGTGACCCTTAAATCCGACAGCGAAGGCTCCATCTACATAAGAATGCAGGGAGGAGGCGAACGTGCAATAATCACACTGGATGCTTCGGAAGAATCATACGGGTTCAAACGCGACGGACAATGGCATCCGGTAACCATTCCGATTACCGATTTCCTGAAGGATAACCCTAAGCTCGATCTTACCCGGGTTACGGATTTTATGGTGTTGCGTAGTACGGAACAGGATGTCAGAACCTATAACAATTACACTTTTTACCTGGATAATCTATACCTGTCCAGAGAAAAGGATGATTAGATTACAGGTAATAAGGGAACTTTAAATCCTGTTAAATGGAGGGTTTATTCCCCGTTGTTCAAGTATACCGTGATGCTATAAACCCTTTCTTTCCTGGTATCGGCCTTACGCAGTATTTGATCCAGATTGGCAAAAAGTTGCCGGACTTCCTGTTCAAATATAGCCGGGATATTATGGTTACGGTCAGTACCTAATATACCAGATGTGTAAATAACTCCCTGGTGAATATAGAAATCATTGTACACTTTGACATCCGTGCTTTTCGTTTGTCCATAGCAATAGTTTCCTGCAGTACTAAACCAGGTTATAATTAAACATGTCATTAAAACACTATTTTTCATTTGTAAGTTTTTATAATTCGTATTCACTTATAAAGTATGCCATTGCTGTCATGGCTGCATAAAATACGCATTATCCGATCTGATAATATCAAAAAAAGTCATGCCTTTTGATTGACATGACTTTTAAAGACTAAAATTAAAATGGCTTGAAAATCATTCAAATAAAGCTGACCATTGCGTGGTCACCTTTATCCCATCAACTTCGTAAGCGCCGCCCCGGCTGTTATCGCGGATTACAGTAACGGCTTTTACAAAATAATTGTCCCCGGTGGCGGCAATGTTTACGGTAGCATCGGCTGTTCCGGGTTCTGTTGCGGGGATATTTCCTTCTTCAAAAACATATACCGAAGCGGTATTGTTGTTATTGCCCTGGTCGGTATCGGGAATATGATGTTTCATGACAACAAGGTAGGTCTTCCCGGTTTCGGGAGTAATATCCGTTAACGTAAAGGCCCCTTCATACATGATCCCGATCTTTGGATTTCCTCCGTTATAGTTCACCTGGACAGCACTTAAGAATTTTGTTGCTCCGTTGGGTAGCCAGTCTACAAGCATTACGGTCCTGTTAAAACCTCCGCCCGTATCATCGGGGAGCTCTTCTACCTTTAGTAGGAATGAAGTATAATAAGACCCGGCGAATTCTGCGGTTTGTTGCAGGGAAATATTATTCGCATACACATTGCTGTTACTTCCGGGGTCATCCATATCCAGGAGCACCGCATTTCCGGTTCCGGAGCCGGGATATCCCGGATAGGTAAGGCCGTTGCCGGCAACAGGGATGCCGGTATTGCCTGTTCTCACTTTTAACCACCCGTCCAGTGTTCCGTTTTGAGCACCGTCTCCGGTCCTGTCGGTGGAAGGGATGAGCTGGCCGGCAGAGTATTCGAAGTGCTCTTCAAATAATCTGGTTTCGGCGGGAATGGCAGAAGCTTCCGCCGTTACGCTTTCTATATGGTCCGATTCTGCATAGGTATGAGTAATCTCCCCGGTTTTTACGCCTGTATCCCCGGTAGGTTCAAACCTTACAAAAATCCGGATATCTCCCGTGTCGAAATCCGAGGCGGGAATGGTCAGTGTTTCCGCATACATACCATCTTCAGTACGCGAAACCCGGAAATCCTGGGTTCCTGTAACCGTTACGTCCGAAGTCAAACCGTTACCTGTGAGTGTATAGGACATGGGGGCTGATACGGTGCCCAGGGGAGTAGCGCCCAACGAGAGACTGGTGGGACTGACGATAACGGACTCTTCGGGGACCTTTCCTGTTCCGGTCAATGCAACTTCAACAGCTTCCTCAAGATCATCAGAATTAACGGTGATCCCGCCCGTTGCGTTTCCTCCTTCTTCGGGATCGAAGCTTACGTAAACCGTTTTGCCGTTCATTACGGCAGCAGCGGTTGTGCTTAACATATGTCCGAATGTGCCGTTTTCCTTGGCGGCAATGGAAAAAGGCCCTGTTACCTCTATGGTGGCGTCGGCTTCCAGATCGGACCCGCTGAAGACCAGGCTTTGTATGTCTGATTTCTGATGGACAACCACGTGACCGAAATCCAGGCTTGTTTCTCCGGGGGTCAGCATGGGGACGCCGGGAATTTTGGCAATACCCGAAACCGGGATCGAATCAATATGTTCCCGGTCGGGACTGGTGTGGATTACCGTGGTTTCGAACAATCCTTCATCGGAGCCCGAAGGTGTGAATCGTATAAATACCGGGATGGCCTCATTTCCGAAGCTGTCCGGTGACAGGCTTAGCGTGTTGGAAAAAGTTCCGTCAGCGGACAATGAAAGTGAAAAAGGAGTTTCTGTCGCAGTAGTGATATCACCGGTCAGATCTTCTGCGGCTATGGTGTAGGATCTGATTGACGAAGTCTTATCAATTTCAACTTCGCCAAAATTTATATCGGTTCCCGTGATCTTGATAACGGGATTGTGAGGGATGGCATTATCATCGGAACAGGAAATACCTGTTGTAACGATGACCGCAGCCACCCAGATTTTGGTGTATAAAGTTTTCATGATTTTTCATATTTAGTTTTCGGATGGTTTGTTGGTGTTGACGATGTCGACAAAATCCTTAGAACACAGCGGATTGGGAGATACCGAACCGTCTGCCCGCAATTCGAGGGATTTCTGGCAGAATATAGGGTTGATGAACCACGCGGGAGAGTCGGGGGTCATGTCCTCGGGACAGCTTTGTTGCAGCAGGGGATAGGTAGCCAGGGCCACTCCGTATTTTTCAAACCTGTCGAAATAGATATCCAGGTAATGCTGCGGGTACCAGTCGCGCGTGGCAAACATGGCCTCCCATTCTTCGGGGCTCACCCGTTTTGTGTTGGCCGCTTCATACCATTGGTAGAGCTTCCACTCCGGATCACGACCGTATTTTAGGGCAAATTGCCTGCCGACCTCATTAATATTGAGGGGTTCCGAAAGTTTGGAACGGTAAAGCCTGTGAAGCGAAAACTCCGGGACGATGATCGGCTTTTCCCTTACGATCGATCTTGCGTATACAAAGGCCCGGTCGATCTCTGTGGTATCCGCAATGTGAAGGTGTAGTGAAAGCCCTGTAATATCAGGATTGTTCTGTGTAAAGTGCAACAGGGCATTTACGGCCTGGTTTTCCTGAAATCTCTTTTCGAATAAAGCAGGAAAAGAGCCTACATAGATATCCGGTGTTCCCGCAACGGTGTCATTTTTAAAATGGGGGAGTACCACCTCGTACAGTAACCTTTCGGTAAAATCCATCAGGGGAATAGTACCGTCGGACCTTTTCTTCATGTCCTGATCCAGGGTTTCGAGATTGGGTTCATTTCCCAGTTTAAAAATGTTCACGTAGGGGCCTACCACTTCCAGGATCTTTGAGGCGGTATCGAACAGTGCTTTTTCCTCCGGGGAACCTGGTGCGGGAATACGCATGTTATTTTTGGCAAAATCCCAGCGAAACCCGAAGGCCAGTTTGTAGCCTTTTTTTCCGGCTTCGACGACTCGGCTCAAGCCCGGATCGTTTTTTATCCTGAGATCTCCGTAGACGTAATCCATGATCCTCGGCGTTGTTCTTATCCAGTTGACCTGTGCTTCCCTGAGATACTTAAAATCAATGATCTCGGGATTGTGGTTGAAGTTGGACCCCAATTCTTGCGAATACCCGTTGAAGGACAGGAAAAACAGGTATACAATTACTATGCGGTGAGTGGTGTTCATTTTATATATTTTTATTTAGTACATGACAAAAAAATTGGAGTTAAATTGCCCGGGAACCGTTTTTCCCTGATCGCTAATCGAAAGATTGATGGGAGATTGATTTTTCAATGGTCGGTTCAATCGCTATCAATCTTCCGACCACAGTCGGGATCAATCTCCCATCAATCTTTTCAATCTTCATTCAATCGCTTACAGCCCCATCTAAAATAAATTTTGTCGTGTACTAACATATTTTTAATATCCATTGCGTTGTTCTAATGCCGGGTTTGCGTTCAGCTCGGCCTGCGGATACGGGAAGTAGTGCTGGAATTCCTGGGCATTAATCCCTCTTTGCCGGGCGTATTCTATTAATTTGCCATGGCGTACCAGGTCTTCCCGGCGCTTGCCTTCGGAGAAAAACTCCCAACCCCGTTCCTGTAAAATGATATCGTTAAAACTGTCTTTGCTCCCTACTTCGGCCAGGGTATACGGATCGTCAACAGACCGGGTTCTGACCGTGTTCACCAGGTCTACGGCTTCCCGGGTGGGACCGTTCAGCTGGTTTAGGGCTTCTGCCCGGGCAAGAAGAATATCCGCATATCTTATGTAGGGATGGTCGGAGCCGGAAAAATTCCCTACCTGGTCATTGTCAAAATATTTTAAGCTCCTGGTATTATCTACGGTGTTTCTCAGGTTTACCGTGTTTCCGCCGAGGTTGGTGTAACTTTCAATGATGGTTTGTTTCCTGTCGTCATCAGCGTCGAATGCGTCGTAAAAACCGTCCCTGATGCTGAATTGGGTGGCCCAGTTGGCCATGGACGATGTCCAGGTAAATTCAGGGATGGCTTCGGCTTCCATAAAGCCGGGGGGAAAGGCTCCGTTCTGATAATTGTTGCCGAATCCCTGCTCGTTGGTCAGGGACCATGTAACTATGATTTCCCTGTTCCCTTCGTTCGCTACAAAAAAGGTGGCCCTGTAATCCGGGTATAGCTCGTAGTAATTGAGATCCATGATCATTTTTGTAACTTCAGCCACTTTGGTCCATTGCCTGGTTTGCAGCAGAAATTTGGCCAGTACGGCCAGGGAATGCCCTTTGGTGGCACGGCCTCTCTGGGTCTGTTCGGAAGGTGGTAAAAGGTTAGTGGTGGCTTCCCTTAATTCGGTTTCCACGAATGCGAGGAATTCTTCTTCCGAAGGCAGGGGCAATTCCTGCGGCTGGGTTTCGAGATCGGTGGTCGTTCTTAGCGGAACTACACCGAAATACCTGTATAAATAGGCGTACTGTGCTGCTCTCAGGTAGCGGGCTTCCGCAGTAATAAGTGCTTTGGTCTCTTCGCTGACCGGTGAATTTTCAATATTCTCCAGCACGGTGTTCGCATCTCTTATGGCGCGGTACCGGGGTGTCCATAATACCTGTTCGAACTTGGGGTCCGAAGCATCCCAGTTGAAGTTCAGGAAGGGGGTCATTTCCCGTTCTACGGCACCTATGCTTACATAACCGATATCGGTGGTGACTTCATTAATCAGGATTTCATCTTTTACGCCCTGCCCGATATTATCGAATTGGTAAGCAGAAAACAGCAGTGCTTCCAGACCTTCCTGTGATTGCACCACATTGTCTGGGGAAAATTCATCTACCGGAGGCATGTCCAGTTCAGATTCACAGGAAGTGAAAAGGATGCAAAGCACCAACCATGTCGAAATATTTTTTATGCTTGTGATTTTCATGTCGGTCATTTGTTTAAAATTCGATGTTAAGTCCTATCAGGTATGTTCTGGGTACCGGATAGGCGTTAAAGTCCAGGGCTGTGGTATTCCTTCCGCTTGCATTTGCAGCCGGGTCCACACCGCTGTAATCGGTAACCGTCAGCAGGTTCTGACCTGTTACGTAGATCGATAAATTATTGATAAACCCCAGGGTTTCCTCGGAGAATTGGTATCCCAATCTGACGGATTGCAGTCTCCAGTAAGAAGCGTCCTCTACAGTCTTACTGTTTATAAGGGCGTTTGCCCCGCCCTGGGATGTGGGATTGACGAAAGACGGATATGTATTCGTAGGGTTGTCCGGCGTCCATCTGTTCAGCAGGGGTTCGGCGATACGGTTTCTGCGGAAATTATTGGGAGAATAGGTGTTGATGAGGTTACCGTTTAACCTTTCTACGCCTTCAACGCCCTGCATGACGATATCCAGTGTAAAATTATGCAGCTTCAGATTGCTGGTCAGGCCCCATGTGAGATCGGGAATGGAATTTCCGAGGATCACCCTGTCGTCGGCATTGATCATACCGTCGCCATTGACGTCCCGGTATTTGATGTCTCCGGGTTGTACCTGGGGTTCGGTAACGCTGAAATTATCACCTTCCTGCCAGACACCGTCTACGATAAAGCCGTAATAGCTGTCTAATGTCTGTCCCGGGGTGACAATGCTGAAATCCGGGATTTGCGACTGTCCCCCGCGGATGATGTCGCCACGGTCCCCGATGTCGAGCACCTCATTGTCGAGGGTGGCCAGGTTCCCGGACAATTCCCAGCTGAAATTGTCTTTTCTGAAAACATCCAGGTTTACGGCGAATTCCACCCCCTGGTTACGCACCCCACCCAGGTTTTGTGTCTGTCCCGCAAAACCCGTATTCAGTGCCTGGGGGACGATCAGAAGCAGATCGGTGGTCTTTTTGTTAAAGTAGTCTATGGAACCGGAGATCCTGTGATCGAGGAAACCGAAATCCAGTCCGAAGTCGTACTGTACTGCCTTTTCCCAGGTCAGGTCGGGGTTTGCGATACGGGTGGGGTAGATGGTATTGTAAAAATCATCGCCGAAAAGCAGGTCGCCCCCGGCCGAAAAGGTCTGGAATGTCAGGGAGTTGCCTATGTTGGCATTCCCGGTACTTCCCACACTGCCCCTTAATTTCAGCTGACTGATCCATTCTGTGTCGTTCAGGAAACCTTCGTTGTGCATTTTCCAGGCTACCGCTCCCGAAGGGAAATAACCGAATTTGTTATTGTCCCCGAACCTCGACGACCCGTCGGCCCTGATCGATGCGGTAAACAGGTATTTGTCGTTAAGCGAATAGTTCACCCGGGCCAGGTAGGAAATAAACCGTGCCTGGTTCCTTCCGCTTCCCAAGTTGTTGAGTTCCGGGTCTCCCGAACCGATGGCATTGGTCCCCAGGTCGGGCAGGGCAAATCCCCGGGCATTGCCTGAAAATGACTTGGTCTGAAAATATTCATAAGTAGCTCCCAGCATTGCTGCCAGGTTATCACCGCCGAAATCTTTGTTGTAATTCAGCGTTCCCTCGATGGAAACATAGTCTTTTCTACCCGTTTGAATGCTTGCAATTCCACCGGTCCCTGCCCCGTTCAGCGTATAAGGCTGGATAAAAATATCCCTTCGTACGTGTTGCGTATCACCCCCTAACTGCATTTTGGCCGACAGGGATGGTATCAGGAAATATTCGAAAAAGGTGTTTCCGTAAAACCTGAAGGTCTCGCCTGTTGCATTTTCACCGTGGAGTATGGACAAGGGATTGTCTATGGTAATAAAATCCGAAAGGCGGTAAGAGCCGTCCTCGTTATAAGGCTGTATGGTGGGATCGTAATTTATGGCGGCATAAAGGGCGCCCCCGTTCTCATTGATCCCGGTTCCGGTAGATGCAAAATCGTCGCCTATGAAAGAAGCATTCATATTGATCCCGTATTTGTATTTCTCGGGGGAGTTGGAATTCAGGTTCAGGCGGATATTATAGCGTTCGATCCCGGAACCCTTGACCAGGCCTTCCTGACTGAAATAATTGAGCGAAGCGTAATAGTTCACGTTTTGGGTGGCCCCGGAAAAGGACAGGTTGTGATTTTGAGTAGGGGCCACCTGAAGAACCTGGTCCAGCCAGTCGGTTCCCCCGTCTTCGATCTGTTCGATCCTTTGTTCCGGATCACCGCCTCCATCGTCGATAATTCCGTTGAGAACGGTCTGGTATTCCGTCGGACCCAAGAGGTCCAGTGTCCGAGCGGCTTCCTGCATGCCGTAATAAAAATCGTAATTGACCCGGAGCTTTCCGGTTTTACCTTTTTTGGTTGTGATCAAAACCACCCCGTTAGAGCCCCGGGACCCGTAGATCGCGGTACTGGAAGCATCTTTGAGGACTTCAATGGATGCAATATCTGCCGGGTTGAGGGTATTCAGGGGGTTACGGGGCGTGGAATTTGCGGTAAAACCCTGGCCTCCGGTTGCGGCTACAGCACCGTTATTTACAATAACCCCGTCGATGACATACAGCGGTTCGGTTCCCGCATTGATGGAACCGGCACCGCGGATGTTTACGCTTAAACCCCCGCCGGGTTCGTTGCTTTTCTGACTGATCTGAACTCCCGCAACCCGTCCCTGGAGCGCCTGTTCAACCGATGCGTTGGCTCCGGGGTTCAATTCTTCCGCTTTTACGGATGAAACAGCACCGGTGAGGTCGCTTTTCCTGACCGCGCCATAACCTATGACGACCACCTCGTCCAGTGTTTCCTGGCCCGGTTCCAGTACTACATCTATAGTGGAACGATCGTCAACAGGTATTTCCCGGGTCTTAAAGCCCAGGTAGCTGAACACCAGTGTTTCACTACCGGATATGTTGTCAAGGGCATAATTTCCGTCAAAATCGGTTTGTACGCCGTTATTGGTGCCTTTTACAATAACATTTACACCGGGCAGGGGCTGTCCGTCTTCAGACGTGGTTACGGTCCCCGAGACGTTTTTGTCCTGTCCGCTCACCGTAAAGCCCGTAATCAGGAAAGCGATGACTGACAAACGGGAAAGGAGTACCTGCCGATATTTAGCTTTTGTCATAATATGTGTTTTAGATTGACTTTTGGTTTATGGGTTTGTATCGTTTTGAATAGCGATAAAGCTCTCCGGCCAGGCATAATTGAACTGATACCTGCCGGTTTGAGGATCGGTTTCTACGGTCCGGTTGGCATAAAGGCCGTTTAATTGCCACGGATCATTATTGACTGTAAAATCTTTGTTCGGAGGATAAGCTTGTCTGAAGGCATAATTGGCCAGGAAAAATTTGTCATATGACGAGAACACGTTGTAAAAGCTGTTGCTCAAATAGTGTTTCCGGTTTTCGAACCAGGGACTCTGTCTTAAAAAATCTGTCCATTGGCCTTTTGTGACCTGGTTTTTCAGGGCATAATCTATATATTCATAGTTCTGCAGTGTTTCGGAAAAACCGTAATCCGCCGCAAACCGGGAGGGGATGGTGCCATCCAGGTTGTTCCTGAAGTGTTTCATCAGTGAAAATTCGGTGACCAGGATTTTCTGATCATCCCGTATCCGGACACTTACAAAATCCAGAGCATCTGTCATTTGCCTGGTATCGGCGTGGTGAATATGCAGGTCTACGCCCGCTATCCATGGGGTAGAAGCGGAAAAGGAGAGGAGGTCGTTAAGCACCTGAAGGTTCTGACGCCTGGCCTGGTACATATTATCAAATGACCCGAAGAATATCGGTCTGCTGCCGTGTTCGTCCGCATAGGCCTTTACTACGTTGGCAGCTTCGACGTAATAATTATACATCGATGTATTCAGGTCTTCAATATCGGTTTCTATAAAAGGCTCATTACCAACTACAATGATGTTGGTCTTATCCCATACCTTATCCAGGATGGTTCTGAGAATATCCATCTGGTCGTCCATTTCCTGAGAGCCGGCGGCGGGATAATCGCGATCCCTGAAAAGCCATTTGATATTCAGGACGGTACTGAACCCGTAGGTATGAAGCCCGAGATATTTGGTGATCTTCGGATCGGTATCAATCAAGGAAGGATTTTCGTAATACCTGAAAAAATTCAGGAAGCCGCGAACCCATTCAGTTCGGAGGGCTATGAGCTGGTCATTGTCAATATAATCCAGTTGCTCGTTAAAATTCACCCCAAGGTTCCGGGAATCGTCGAGAACCGTGGTATCTGTTGAATTATTATCCGGTTTTCCGGTATTATCTGCCGGGTCGGAAGAATCGTTGTCGGAACCGGAGCACGAAAACGCAATGAGCGTAAAAATGCCCAGTAGCCCTGTGGTGTATATTCTTTTTATCATAATTAAAGTTTTGCTGGTGAAATTTAAAATTCCTTTTCATCCTTTATTTCTGCCCTATACAGGCCCAGGTCAAATGCGTGGTTCTCGTTTTGGGGCTGAACACGTATGGCCATGGTGTTTTTTCCTCTTTTCAGATATTTCCGTGCGTTGGCAATAAGCTGGTTCCGGTAGTGTCTTTTTCGTCCTCCCTCGTGTTTTTCCGAGGTGACGGGTTGCCCGTTCAGATAGACCTTCATGCTGGCCTTGTCCAAATAATATCGAAGTATGATCTCTTCGGGAACGCGGTCGAGATCAAATGTCTTGAAAAGGCACAGGTCTTTCCGGGTCTTCCATGCCGTTCCGTCCGGTAAAAAGTAGTTGTTGTACGAACTGAAAGGCGCCTTCTGCTCCTGCCATCCTTTGGTTTGTTTGAGATCGCCGGTCCAGTCCGGATTGACATCATAAGCTGCCTTCCAGGCGTTCGGTGTATGTTCGGAATCCGGGATGATGGTCCTGAACCTGCCCGGTTTTTTGTAAAGGGGAGCTATCAGGGGCCGGGTTTCTTCGGGGGGGAGTTTGAGAACTTTTCTATCATAGGTCATCAGTCCGTTTACTTCACCTTCGACATCTGTGGTCTGGGTGTAGATGGCTGCCGAAAGCCCGAAACTTTTTAGTCCCGTAAGGTCCCGCATCAATGCTGTGAACCGTTCTTTATATTCTTTCTGGCCCTTGAGTGTAAGGTATCCCCAGTTTTTCTTGTTCCACCAGATATGATCGTTGACGGCCCAGCCTATACCCCCGAATTCTCCAATGACGGCCGCCCTCTTTTCTTCGGGAAATTCCATTCCGGGACCAGGGTACAAATGCACATCTATGATATCGCCGACTCCGCGGTCTGTCCATCCGCTCGGAGAATCTGTTAAACGGCTGGGATCGTAGTTTTCTACCCATTTGGTCACTCTTTCGGTGTCGTATTGTCCCCAGCCTTCATTGAACGGTACCCAGACTACGATGGAGGGGAAAGTGTGAAAGTAGTCCATCATTTCTTTCAGCTCCTTTTCGAACTGCCGGGCGGATCCTCCGGTCCTTTGGGCATCTTTTTCTTCCCAGGCCTGGATGCGGAGGTCTTTAAAATAGTTGCCGTTGGGCATGTCCTGCCAGATCAGCATTCCCATCTTGTCGCATTCGTAGTAATACACCGCGGGTTCTACTTTTACGTGTTTGCGAAGCATGTTAAAGCCCCATTTTTCGGTCATTTCAACATCGTACATCATGGCTTCCACGGAAGGGGCCGTGTACAATCCGTCGGGCCACCAGCCCTGATCCAGCAAACCGAACTGGAAAAGGGGCTTATTGTTCAACAGGATGCGGGTATAACCGTTTTTGTCCTTCCCCAGGCTGATCTTTCTCATTCCGAAATAGCTGGAGACCTCGTCGATGATCTCCCCGTTTTTAAGGAGCTGTATTTCAAGGTTATACAAGTGAGGGTTTTCCGGGCTCCAAAGGATTTGGTCCGGGATCTTTAATTGAAAAGCAGCCTGTTGCTGCCCCCGTTTTAGTTCGCGGCTTGCTGAGGCTATTTCTTTTCCGTCGCTTAAAGCCTTGATTTTCAGGATGACTTCATGCGAAAGGTCGCTGAAAGTGAGCTCCGATTTAAGCAGGGCATCATCTATAAAAGGGGTGTTTTTGACGGTCCTGATATGATCTGCTGCCGTTTTTTCGAGCCATACGGTCTGCCATATTCCGGTAACGGGCGTATACCATATTCCCTTAGGATCGGCCACCTGTTTCCCCCTGGGTTGCGTACCTGCATCCGTAGGGTCCCATACTTTTACGGTGAGGGTCTGCCTGCCTTCTTTCAGATAGCGGGTGATATCCAGGCTGAACGGGGTGAAGCCACCGCGGTGTTCACCCGCTTTCTTTCCGTTAATGAATACTGTCGCCTCCCAGTCAACGGCACCGAAATTTAAATGTATCTTCTCGTTTTTCGAATGTTCGGGAACCGTAAAGTTGGTCTGATACCAGAGATTGTTATCCTTACCAACCAGTTTTTTGACCCGGCTCAACTCCGACTCAACGGCAAAGGGCACCAGTATTTCACCCTGAAACCGTGTCGGAAATTCTTCGGAAACAGGTAGGATGGCGTATTTCCACAATCCGTTGAGGTTTTTCCAGTTGTC
Source organism: Sinomicrobium kalidii (assembly GCF_021183825.1). Classification (GTDB taxonomy): domain Bacteria; phylum Bacteroidota; class Bacteroidia; order Flavobacteriales; family Flavobacteriaceae; genus Sinomicrobium; species Sinomicrobium kalidii. Next base: position 4,869,701 of record NZ_CP089211.1, read on the forward strand.
CCTTTTCATCTGGGGTCGGGGATATTCGTCCCAGACGTTTTCCGGGTTGACATCCCCGGTCCATGGAGTTTGAAGTGAGAATTTGAGTACATCTTCTTCTTTCTGTGCCATACACAGGAAGGGAAGGAAAAGCAGTGCTAATACAATTTTTTTCATCGATCTTTTAATTATTCGGAGTTGGATAAACATTATATTTTCGGGCAAGGACATTCCATCTGTCGGTCAGCTCCCCGAGCTTACGCGGAAACTTTTCGGCCACATTATTGGTTTCTGTTCTGTCTGTCTCCAGGTTATAGAGCTCCCAGGACGCTTCTTCATTTAGTTTGACCGCTTTCCACTGGCCTTTTCTCAGGGCGGCCGATCCAAAGTGTTCCCAGAAATATTCGTCCTGTGAGTCGGCCTTGCGGTTGCCCAGCAGTATCGGGAGCATACTGTGGCCCACGGTGGGTTTTATGGTTTTGCCGTCAAATTTTTGCGGATAAGAAGTTTGTGCAAGGTCAACGCACGTGGCCATAAGATCGGTAATATGGGCGGCATGGTCTATGATTTTTCCTGTCCTCTTTTTAAACTGCGAAGGCCAGTGCGCTATGAACGGCGTGGTGATACCCCCTTCGTACACCCGGGATTTCCAGTACCTGAAAGGCGTATTGGAAACGTGTGCCCAGACCGGTCCGATCCCCGAGGTAACGGTTTGGGGGCCGGGAAGGACCTCTTTCCTTACGGGGAATGCTATGGTCCTGCCGTCGCGGGTACTCCCGGGCCTGTCGAATCCGGGGCCGTATTTCGAAGGTCTTTCGGCACTTGCTCCGTTGTCGGAAAGGAAGAAAATGACGGTATTATCCAGTTCTCCCGTTTCCGCAAGTTTATCGACCAGCTTTCCTACGGTCTGGTCCAGAATATCGATCATGGCGGCGTGTGTGGCCATGGCACGGATGTCCCAGACAGTGTCATTATTCCGTTTCCAGTCCTTTTTGGGGAACATGAAATCGGGAAGCCGGGTACTTGAACGGATGATGCCCTTGTCGATCAGTTTTTTATACCGGTCCTGCCGGATGTGTCTCCAGCCTTTCTCGTATGTTTTTTCATACTTTTTTATGACGTCTTCGGGAGCCTGTAAAGGCCAGTGCGGAGCGGTGTGGGCCACATAAAGGAAAAAAGGCTGTCGGTCTTTCGAAAATTCTTCGACATAGGCTACGGCAGTATCGCCGATGGCCGTGGTATGATAGTAGTCTTCCGGGACACTCTTTACCTGCGCTTTCCCATTGACCAGGCTAAAGGGGTCGTAATAATCTACAACACCCCAGATGTTCCCGTAATATTTTTCAAAGCCTCTTGCCGTAGGGTAGGTTGCCGTATCTGAAAAGGTCCCGTAATTTTCCTGGTGCGATAACCATTTCAGTTGTTTTTCGGGCGTAGTTTGTTCCGTAGTTTCGGAGACATGCCATTTGCCTACCATCCCCGTATGGTATCCCGCTTTTTTAAGCACTTCCGCAATGGTGACCGTATTTTTGTCCAGGGTACCCTGATACCCGGGCAGTCCCATGTCTTTGGTCATCCTGCCGATACCTGCATCATGGGGGTAAAGCCCGGTGAGCATCGCTGCCCTTGAGGGGCAACACCGGGATGTATTGTAAAATGTATTCATTCTAATTCCTTCATGGGCAAGCCGGTCCAGGTTCGGGGTATGTATTTCCCCGCCGTAACATCCCAGATCGGAAAAACCAAGGTCGTCGGCCATGATAATAATGATGTTCGGCCTGGCCGGTGTTTCCTGTGAAAATCCGGTGAGGATGCCCAGGAAACCTAAAAAGAATACAGTGATCATTATTTTTCCCGGTCTTCTCCCTGTTCCCGGTTTTTTTGCGGAAGTATTTTTCTTTTTATTCATAATAATTGAAAATATTATAGTTTTGTTTCGATAATTTTGTGTTTAATTTAGCATTGTAAGTGATATTTTGATGATTTCGTTTTGTAATGTTAAATGAATATTAAATGTCCCCTCTATATATTTGTTTACACTCATAGCATTATTGTTTAGTTTTTTGAAAATCTTGTTCAAGTGAAGGTATTATGAAGACTTTTTCTCATTTTTTAAGGCTGATGTTTGCTGTCTCAAAGCATATCCTTCTTCTGTTGGTGTTATTTCCGGCCAGGTCCGTCGGGCAGGAGATGGAATTTGAAAAGGTAACTGCAAAGGACGGTTTAAGTCATAGCACGGTATACGATATTACCCAGGATGATACCGGGATCATCTGGTTCGGGACCAGGGAAGGGCTCAACAGTTATAACGGAAGCAAGATCACAACCTATTACCACGATCCGGAAAATGAAAAGAGTATCAACAGCAATCAGATCAATGTGGTTGAAAATTTAGGGAGCGGGCTGTATATCGGTACCGGTTCGGGACTGGATAAATTTGAACCCGAGACACATTCCTTCAAGCATATTTTGACTAAAAACACGGGTGCGGTAAATACTGTTTTTGAGTCCGGAGACCGTACTGTTTTTGTCGGAACCGCCAAAGGACTTTTTACAATTGACAGGGAAGAGAAGGTACATCATTATCTGAAAGGACGTCCTGTCAAAGCTGTGGCAGCATACAAGACCAATGTGTTCTGGGCGGCACTCAACAGAAGGATCCTGCTGATCAATAACTTCGGGGAGATCATAAAGGAATACGGAATTCCCGAGAGCCCGTACCATACCTCAGATGGCAATATCTTTACCATTAATACCCTTTTTAAAGACAGGGAGGGGAGCGTTTGGGCAGGAACCTCGCGGGGCCTGTTTTATTTTGACAAGGGTAGTGATTCTTTTCGGCACGTTACCATCGGCAATTCAAATAAAATAGAGGGAGAGGTCATCCGGAGCATTGATCAGGATGCCGGAAACAATTTATGGCTGGGTACCGAGAGTGGCATATTTGTATATGACAAAGAAACCGGGACCATGGTAAATTACTACACACAGTCGTTCAGCGAACAGCCCGAAACACTTTCGGACAAATCGGTATACAGCATATTTATAAGTAAAGAGCAGATTGTGTGGATCGGCACCTATTTCGGGGGAGTAAACTATACAAATCCCAAATCCGGGGGCATTGTCAAATACTTCCCGAGCGATTATAAAAACTCCATCGGGGGAAAAGCGGTAAGCCAGATTGTTGAAATGGAGAACGGAGCGGTCTGGATGGGCACCGAAGACGGAGGGGTCAGCATCCTTGACAGGCAGGATGAGCGCTTCCGGTTTTTAAATACTGAAGACGGATTAAGCAGCAATAATGTGCATTCGCTGGAAGAGGACAGCCGCGGGAATATCTGGATAGGAACCTTTCTGGGCGGATTGAACAGGTATGAAAAAGAGACCGGGGAAATCTCGGTTTTTAAATTTGATAAAAACGATAAAAACTCACTTTCCAATAATTGCGTTTACGCTATTCGCGAGGATCACGACGGAAGGCTTTGGGTGGGAACGCAATTCGGCCTGAATATATACGATTACGATTCAAAAAAATTCAGCCTTTACAAAGCTGAAGTCCTGGGCGATAAGTTTGTGTATGACATTCTGGAAGATTCCGAAAACAATCTCTGGTTCTGCACCCGTCGATCGGGTGTATATAAACGCGATGCCGAAACGGGAAAACTGACGCACCCCGAAATCGCTTCGGGTACCAATTCCGGCAAAAAAGGGCAAATTGTAAGTGCCTATGAAGATTCAAAAGGAAATATCTGGTTCGGCTCCCTGAACCAGGGAGTTATACTGCACAGGAAAAACGGGAAAAACCTTGAATTTTTCAAACAAAATAAAAAGCTGCCCAACAGTAATACGTACGGAATACTGGAAGACGATTTCGGGAAAATATGGATATCGACCAATAAGGGGCTGAGTATTTATAACCCGGAAACCGGCGATCTGGATCATCTGGGAATTGAAGACGGCCTTACCACGAATCAGTTTAATTTCAAATCGGCTTTCAGGGATAACAGGGGAATGCTTTACTTCGGATCGGTTAATGGATTGAACGTCATAGACCCTAAGGAATTTAACGGATCTCCCGGAATACCGGACCTGGAATTTACCGGTTTTCAATTGTTCAACCAGGAAGTCCCCGTTACCGGGAAAGGAGTTTTGCAAAAGCATATCAATTACCAGGACAAGATAACGCTGAACCACGAACAGGATGTTATTTCCATAGCATACGGAGCCATTAGTTACAGTAACGAAGGTGCTGTAAAATATGCCTATAAACTGGACGGTTTTGATGACAGCTGGAATGAGGTGGGCACCAAGACCACGGCTGTATACACCAATCTTTCTCCAGGCGATTATACCTTCAGGGTACGGACCCTGCCGCTTTCCCTGTACAATGAACGTAAAATAACACTGACCGTCCTCCCGCCATTCTGGAAAACCGATATGGCTTACTGCATTTATGTGCTGCTCATCCTGTTAATGGTTTATGCCTACTGGCGGTTTGTAAGGTTCGTCCACAACCAAAAACTGGCTTTACAGATGGAAAGGCTCGAAAAGGAAAAGATCAATGAGCTGAACCGGCACAAGCTCAATTTTTTCACCTTTATTTCACACGAATTCAAGACCCCGTTAACCCTGATCATTGCCTCAGCAGAAAAGTTTTTCAGGGAAAAAGTGAATATGAGTGCGCCTCCGGAAGAATTGTTGTCGATCAAAAAAAATGCAGGCAAACTCAATCAGCTGATACATCAATTGCTCGAATTCCGTAAAATAGAAACCGAGCATGCGAAACTCGAGCTTAAAAAAGGAGACATCATAGTGTTTCTCAAGGATACGTTCGAAGCTTTCAGCCCGCTGTTTGAAGCTAAAGGGATCGAACATGATTTTTGTTCCGATATTCAGGAATACACCTGTTATTTTGATCCCTCCAAGGTAGAGATGATTACGACAAATCTTATTTCCAATGCCCTGAAAAATACGCCCGATGGCGGAACGATACATCTGGAACTGCGGATAAGTAGCTTTCTCGATAAGAAAAAGAGGAGCAGAATATCTCTCGAATTTACCGATACCGGAGCAGGAATGTCCGCAGCGGTAATAGCAAAGGTGACCGAACCTTTTTATAAACTGGAAAACGAGGGCGGGAATTCCAATTCCGGACTTGGGCTGGCGTTGGTGAAAAGTCTCACCGATTTTCTGGAAGGAAAGCTGGATATAAGATCGGAACCGGGGGAGGGGACCACGGTGTGTGTAGACTTCCCGCTTATACTCAAGGTGAAAGACGAAGCAAATACGGAAAAAATTGACGGTAATAAATCATTAAATGTTACCGATGATCTCATACATGGCAGGTTTGAGACCATGGAGCTGAGCGGGATAGAAAAAAAGAACAACCTTAAAATGCTGATTGTCGAAGACAATGTTGAATTGATGAAATTTCTTCAAAGGCATTTTACAAGCAGGTTCCGGGTAATAACAGCCAAAGATGGCGAAAAGGCGCTGGAGAAATTAAAACACACGCACCCCGATATCATTATTTCCGACGTCAAGATGCCCGGACTTTCGGGAATACAATTCTGCAAAAGCGTAAAATCCGATCCCGATACCCGGCATATTCCGTTGCTGCTACTGACCGCCAAGAACAGTGATAATCTCAAGATCGATGCACTTGCTTCAGGGGCCAATGTCTATCTGACCAAACCCTTTAACCTCAAAGAGCTTGATTTGCTGGTAACGAACCTCCTGGAAACCGGTAAAAATCTTGAAAAGCGCTTTTCAGAAATAAATGCTACCGACCCGGAGCATATTCCGGCGAATAACCAGGAGCGTGAGTTCCTGAGAAAAATATCCTCCCTGGTGGAACAGTATCATTCCAATCCCGGATTTGGTGTGGAAAGCCTTGCGAGTGAAGCCGGGATCAGCCGTTCCCTGCTGCATATAAAAATGAAAAAGATCACCGGACTGAGTGCGTTGGACTACATTAAACGTATCCGGATGAAAAAAGCTACCCGGCTTATCCGGGAAGGGAAGAATATTTCGGAAGTGGCCTATAAAGTAGGGTATAGCGACCCGAATTATTTTAGTCGCGCATTTAAAAAGGAGTTTCATGTAACGCCCACCCAGTTTGCCGAACAAAAATGATCATTTAAAATTGTAATGATATCAAAGGAACTGTAAGATCCTTGTGAATTCACGGCTGAAGAAAGTAAGTAATCGCCACCGCGAATGAAATGCGGCGGTCTCCCGGCAGATTTGCGCTTACTTTTGGAAGTATGCTGCTTGCCTTAGGAGATTGCCGGTCGGTTCTTTTATAAATGCCCAAATCAACGCTAATATGGTGATATCGGATTTGGTACTTCCGGAAGACACTTTTCTAATGTTTAAGAGGGTTAAGGCTTAAATTTGGCGGAAAATCAACATTTTTACCCTTAATATGGACAAAAATACCGGAGGCTGCATTTGTATTTCTTTATTTTTAGACGACGAAAAAGTGGCCTTCGTATATGTGTGGCGCTCAGTTTGGTGAACCGTAATGAAAAGTCTAAACAAAGGGATAGGTCGTAAGAATAGTTCCAGGAAAGCAACTTTATGCTATAATGGCGGTGTGTATGACCGGCCCTTTATTTATGAAAAACCAAATATTATTTTAATAATGTCGGATGACATGGGCTATTCTGATATTGATGCCTATGGAGGGGAGGTGAATACACCTGCCCTGGACAGCCTGGCAAAAAACGGGATGAAGTTCACACAATTCTACAATACGGCGCGTTGCTGGACATAAGATGTAAGACGATGAGCGCATTTGTCCAAAGCATGTCTTATATCGTATGTCTTGAAGTCATAAGTCACTTGAAAATAAAAATAAAAATTTAAATTAACATAAACATTAAACATAAGGTCCATGAATATTTTCAGAAAACATTACCTAAGGACATTCTGTTTGCTGTGTATCGTTGTACTTACGTCGGCCGGACGTTCCGGGGATTCTGAGAAGGCTGAACCCCCCAATATTATATTCATACTCACCGATGATATGGGGTATGGCGATATAAGCTGTTTTAACAGCAAATATATGCAGACCCCTCATATTGATAGCATGGCTAAAGAAGGCACCAGGTTCATGCAATACTACAGTGCATCGCCCATTTGCTCTCCTTCCCGGGTGAGTGTATTAACGGGTACGTATCCTGCAGACTGGAACTTTACCACATTTTTACACGATAAAAAAAGTAATCTGGAGGCAGAACAGGCCAATTATCTGAATACAAACGCTCCCAGTATAGCAAGAATCTTTAAAAAGGCAGGATATGCAACGGGGCATTTCGGAAAGTGGCACATGGGAGGGGGCCGGGATGTTCAGCATGCTCCCGGCTTTGAAAAATACGGCTTTGATGAGCATATAAGTACTTACGAAAGCCCGGATCCGGACCCGTTAATAACAGCTACCGATTGGATATGGTCGCCGGAGGACAGTATTAAACGCTGGGACCGAACAAGGTATTTTGTAGACAAAACCCTCGATTTTTTAAAGCGGAACAAGGGAAAACCGTGTTACGTCAACCTCTGGCCCGATGATATGCATACGCCGTGGGTTCCGGAAGTTCAGGAAAGATATACGGGGAAATTCCCGATGAATCCCAGGGAAGAAAAGGCATTCAAACTGGTTCTGGAAGAATACGACAGGCAAATGGGCCGGTTGCTGGACGGGATAAAAGAACTGGGGATTGAAGATAATACCATTGTGATATTTACAAGCGACAACGGACCGTTGCCGAGTTTCAGGGGGAGCAGGTCCGCCGGATTACGCGGCACCAAGCTTTCCTTGTATGAAGGAGGTATCCGGATGCCGTTTATCATCAAATGGCCCGGTCATGTGCCCTCCGGAAAGACCGACAGTACATCGGTGATCAATTCCACTGATCTGTTACCAAGCCTTGCCGCCATGGCGAATGTCAGCCTCCCATCAGATTACCGGGGGGACGGAGAGAACAGGCAGTCTGTTTTTCTGGGAGATCCCTCGTCCCGTCACAAGGATATGTTCTGGGAATACGGCCGAAATGAATATGCTTTTAATTTTCCTTCGGGAAGAGACAAAAGCCCCAACCTGGCGATACGTTCCGGGAAGTGGAAACTACTGGTCGATTACCATAAAAACAACGTAGAGTTGTATGATCTGGAACAGGACAAGTTTGAGACTGACAATATAGCCAAAGAACATCCGGAGCTTGTAAAAGCTCTGAAAAATAAACTGGAGACGTGGAGAATGTATATGCCGGCCTTAACCCCGGGATGTATGAATCCTTGACCGTAAAACCAACCCGACATGAAATTCAGAATATTTATACTATGCTTCCTTTTATAGGTCATGAAGGCTGTCGCACAATTGCCGTAACCTGACATTTTACACACTGGTAAGATATACGGGCCATACAACCTGTTGGCCCTTGAACCCGGGGTCGTATCTCCATATCACTACCGCGGGTAAAACGGCTTTAGTGATATCGATACTTTTAAAAAGTTGGTAAAGGCAAACAGCAAAGGAATAGAAGTGCGTTTACGGAACTAATATCCGTGAAAATTGAATATAGGGCAAGAAGAATAAAATCAAAAACCGCCCGTAATGTGACTTACAGGCGGTTTTTCATATGTCGGAGTGGCTATACAAGCAGTACCAATAGCTCAAAGACCTATTTCGTACTCACTGATCACAAACCTAACGGGAAATCAAACAAATCCAAATCGGTTTGTCGTCACGGATAAACCGGTACGGGTGCAGAATAGTCTTTTGTGTTATCCTCGTAAATACGGCTTTCTCCCTGAATTCAATTCAACACATTTAATTTTCAATTTAAAATAAGCAAAACCCCATTGCTATTATTATTGGGAGCAACCCGTATTTTGAAAATACGACATTTAGCTAACCTCCATGGCAAAAGTTAATATTCCTGAACAAAATCAAAAAGGTACTGCCCCGAATCAAGACCTAATTTTTTTTTCAATCGGTTTCTGGCTACTCTCAGGCTTTCTTTTTTGACAAGCATTGCCTTGGCTATATCAGAAGATGTCATACCCAGTTTTATAAAAGCAAGATGTTTGAGCTCTTTTTTAGACAAATCCGGGAATTTACCGGAGATATTCTTATAAAAATCGGGGTGGATCTTTTTAAAATGAACCATGAAATCTTCCCAGTCTTCATCTAAATTCAGGGTCTCCTGAATGTATGTCAAAATCCCCCTCAGTTCTTTTCTCATATCAGGTTCAAGTTCTAATATTTTATGCTCTACCTTTTTAATAATCGCTTTCTTTTTTTCAAGCAACGCTGACGACAGCAGTAAATTTTGCTGGATAATCTCTCTTTTTTGCTTTTCTGTTTCGGCAATTTTTCGTTCCTGAATGTTCCGTGTGCAGCTTAAAATCAAAACAACCTCACCCTGTTGATTATACAGAGGTACGGTATACCCTTCAAACCATTGATATCCTTTATGCTTTGTTTTAAAAAGCAGTTCGAGTTTCTCCGGTTTGTCAGAAAGCCCTGTTGTTGAAGCTGAAATATTCTTTTGAAGGATTATGAAATGATCGGGGTGAATGAAATCGTTAGGTACTTTACCCTCCAGGTCTTCGGCTGTATACCCCATTATTTTCGCCGTGGAAGGACTGGCATATAAATATCTTCCATCTGTAGGGTGATGTAAACATACTACATCAATAGTGTGTTCTGCTATTAACTTTAACGTATTAATATTGTGCTCCTTCAGCAGTTCGGATAAAGCAACACTATCCGGTTTTTTATTGCTTTCTATGAGCTTTAACAGCGCTTCGGTTTCTCGTCCTTGTGTTTTATAACGCATTGAGTGATACTAAGATAGTTAATAGCAGTTCTAATAATTGCTTACTGCTAAAATAAACACTTTAGATGTAAATTAAATTAAATTCCACACATTAATGAAGCTTTTCATATCCTCTGGCAGTACCTGACGCATTTTACAACTATACCTGAATAAAGTTTCCAAATAAAAATTTCATGTTTGATAACGGTATGTTAACGGTCTGACAGATATGTATTTGTACGAGGTTTGCCTACCCATTATTTTTGGCCATCCTTAAAAAAGGAGAATATTTTTTACAGACACTTAATTTATTTTTATGAAAGCAACAAAAATGGTTTTATACCTGCTTTTGGTTTTTATGGGGCTTTCAGCCCGGGGATAACGCTTGAAAAACAGCAGCTGTTATCGTATCGTGAGTAAACAATGTTAACAGCTGAATGTCAAATCATTACAAATTGTAATATTTTACTATAAAAAGTGCCTTATGGTAAAGAGAACTAAATAAACATCAATCAAAATGACTACAAAATCGAAAAAAATCCTCCTCCTCTTAACGGTATTAACAATTGGTTTTCAGCACCACGTTAATGCACAGGATTTACAAACTGACACAAAATCCACCGAAAACACATTTACCGACCCCCGCGATGGTAGGGTATATAAAACCGTAAACATAGGAACGCAGGTATGGTTTGCCCAAAATTTCGCTTATCTGCCGGAGGTAGATACTGTAAACATATCCGTCTACGGTTATAAGGGAAATTCGGTTAAAAAAGCAAAAAGAACAGAATCATACAAAAAGTATGGGGCCCTGTACTCCTGGGAAAAAGCAAATGAATTAGCGCCCGAAGGATGGCGATTACCGACAGATGCCGACTGGATGCTGCTGGAAACCGCCGTTGGAATGCCTAAAGAACTGGCGGTCAAAAATGGCTGGCGGGGAGATGAAAACAGTACTGTTGCATTGAAGGACAAAGGCCGTTCCGGCTTTGATATAAAGTTTGCCGGATGGCGAACTGATTACGGTGATTTCAGATTTCAGAATGAACACGCCAATTTTTGGGTGGCAGATGCCCGTGACAATGAAAGGGCTTATGAAAGATTAATAGGATTGAATAACAAGAAAATCGGACGTGAGTACGGGAATAAAGGTTGCGGGTTTAGTGTAAGGTATGTGAGAGATATTCCTGTTGAGCACCACATTACGTATCCCGAAAAGGAATGGGAGATGATGGACGACGTGTCCGAATTTGGATGGAGTCAGGATAAAATCAATCAACTTTACCGCTATGCTATAGATAGCACAAACGCTACCGGGATTATCGTTATACAAAGCGGTAAAATGATATACGACTATGGAGACACCCACGAATTGAGTTATATAGCCTCGGTCAGAAAAAGTTTGTTGTCCATGCTATACGGGAAATACGTGGAGAATGGCACTATTAAGCTGAACAAAACGCTTAAAGAATTGAATATTGATGATGTCGGTGGATTATTAGAAATTGAAAAAGAAGCTACAATTTTAGATATCCTGCAGTCGAAATCGGGAGTATACCACCCCGCAAGTAACCCCGGAGGAAATGAATGGTTATTCCCCGAACGTGGCAGTAAAAAACCAGGCACCTACTTTATATACAATAATTGGGATTTTAATGTGGCCGGATACATTTTTGAACAGGAAACCAGAAAAGATATCTACGAGGCTTTTGAAAAGGATATCGCAAAAAGAACAGGCTTTCAACAATGGGATTTATCGAAACAACGAAAATCAGGGGATACAAGTAAATCCAAATTCAAAGCCTACCATTTTGAACTATCCACCAGGGATATGGCGAGGATCGGGTATCTTATGTTACGAAAAGGAAAATGGAAAAATGAACAGGTCATACCTGCATCATGGATAGAAAAAATAACTACCATCACAACAAGTTATAAAGAAATGTATAAAGTTGACCCGAGACTTAAGGATTGGCCCTGGTGGAAATGGGGACAAGGACTTATGTGGAGAATATGGGACAGCCCGGACATAGCACCGGAATTTAAAGGCGCTTATACCGCTACGGGCAACCAGGGGCAATATATTACTGTCTTTCCTTCAATGGATATTGTTGTCGCATTAAAAACAAAAGCTGTCTATGGAAGAAGAACAAATAAAGAAGCCTATGAACGTTTTTTGAATAAGCTCATCGATGCCAGAAAGTAAAAATCCAATCCATAAATATATGCTTGTATACAATTCATTACACCGTTATTTTATCATTGTATTTATTGTATTTTTTTCAAGCTGCAAAAATACTTCAGCAAAAAAAAGCCTTTCTGACGAACAGTTTAATCAAAATCAGGACTTTAAGTTGTCGGACAGCCTGCTGCCTTATGTAAAATACCACGAAAACCTGATGGCATTTACCCATGTCACCTTAACAGACGGCTCGGGCGGGTTTATAAAGTCTAACCAGGTCATCATCATGGAGAACGGGATTTTTAAAGCCATAGGGAATGCCGGTGAAATTAAAATTCCGGAGAAAGCATCCGTTATTGATTTGAACGGAAAGACCGTGATCCCCGGAATTGTGGGAATGCACAATCATTTACATATTCCGGGGTTCCCATACGTTGGTGATGTGGCTTCCAAACTCTATCTGGCTTCCGGGGTGACCACTATCCAGACCTGTGGGGCCGCATCCCCCGGGCAGGAACTGATGTTGTCCGAAAACATTGAACAGGGAAAACAAATCGGCCCGGATATCATACCAAGTGCTCCCTTTCTAACCGGGGAAGGCGGAAATCCTCATATGATTATCCCGAGAAATGAAAAGCATTTGAGGGATACCATGCAACACTACATTAAACAAGGGATAAAATGGTTTAAAGTGTACCGGAATACCAAGCCGGAGGACCTGAAAATCATTCTGGACGAAGCTCATAAAAACAAGGCTAAGGTAAGGGGCCATTTATGCTCCATAACCTTTGAGGAGGCCACTAAACTCGGAATTAACGGTATAGAGCACGGACTGAACAGCACCAGTGATTTCAGGACCGGTAAGGAATATGGTATATGTAACGGCGGCCGGGAATATATGGATGAACTCATTACAGACAGCCCGAAAGTGCGGAAGCTTCAGCAGTTAATGATCGACAATGAAGTATTACTTACCTCTACCCTTTCCATTTATGAGGCCAGTGTACCCAATCGGGCTTATGCAGATTCCCGAGCCCTGAAAGCAATGTCTCCCTATTTACGGAGTCAGTATAAAGAACGGAGAAAGCAATTTGACAAGAATATTGCCGATTCAACCCGGAATAAGCGACTTAAAAGAATTATGCAGTTTGAATACCAGTATTACAAAATGGGAGGTTTGTTATGCAGCGGTGTAGATGCCGGCAGACATGTACTCCCGGGCTTCGGCGATCAACGGAATTACGAGCTGTTTATAGAGGCCGGTTTTTCAACCGAGGAAGCCATTAAAATAATGACGTATAATGGTGCTAAAGCATTAAACCGCAACGATATTGGTACCATCAGGGCCGGTAAAAGAGCGGATTTCGTAATTCTCAACGGGAATTTAAAAAAAGATGTTTCTGTGATTGAAAGCGTCGAAACTGTCTTTAAGAATGGTATTGGTTATGACCCAAAAGCGATTTTAAAAAAAACACAAGGCAGGTTTGGAAAAGAATAGCTTATTAAAGCGCCGTATAACACTTAAAATATTTATTTACTAAATGGTACGGACATGACAAGAAATACTACACAAAATACCAGTAAAACAAAAACCTTAACTGTTTTTATTGTAACCATCATTTTAGGTTATATACTTTTTATAATTCCCGATATATTTTTTGGGATCACCAAAATTAACGGGGGCAAGATTGGTATCAATTTATTATATATGGCCCTTTTTCAGCTTTTATCCGTGACGGCCCTCCTCTACCTGTCCCTCAAAATCCTGAAAAAGGATTTCAAGTACATAGGACTCAGGTTTGAAAACCTCGGAAAAGATATTTTATCAGGAGCTGGTTTCGGGGTGTTATGGACTATCCTTCAGTTCGTTTTCATTATCCCCAACACCGGCGGGATCAACCGTCCGGATATCTATGATATGTCGGCAATGTATGACGGAAGTTTGTTGGGGACGCTTTCATTTGTTGCTTTGGGAGTTATTGGCGGCGGTATTACGGAAGAACTTTTTAACAGGGGATATTTTATCAATGTTCTTAAAGATGTTTTCAAAAATCCCGAAACCGGGCTATGGATTTCGGCAATTCTTTCCATTATACTTTTTGCACTGGGTCATCTGCCCGTAAGCATGTTGGATTGGTTTGACATCCTGGTCCCGACAATAATGTACACTCTGTTATTTCTTTTCACTAAAAGATTAACTGCTTCGATAGTAGCTCACGGCATTTATAACATGTCGGCTATTATACTGACTTATTATATGTATTTTAAATAAAAAAAAGGAGGATCTTAAACAGCATATTAAGACTGGAAACAATAAAAAAATACAGCAAAGTAATGGCAGTGGTTATTGTCCTGTGGATCATCTTATATGCCTGCTCTACGTCTTCAGATAACAAAAAATATTTAGGGCAGGCCCCTCATTCGTTGAAACCGGAGGTGTTTGCACCGGGCCTTATTTCAAAAAAAGGGGAATCGGAATTCGGGTCGGTTTTCAATAAGGAAGCTAATCAATTTTACTATGGGGCAGACATAAACGGCAGATCGGAAATTCGTTTCACTACACTGGAAAAGGAAACCTGGGGCCCGCCGCAAACACTGTTGTCTAATGAAAAATACAGTTGTAACGACCCTTTCCTTTCACCTGATGAACAAAGATTGTACTTTATATCCAACAGGGCTGTTGACGGACTTGGTACAAAAGACGATTACGATATATGGTATATAGAAAGGAATGGAAACACATGGAATACAAAAATGATAAATGCGGGGCCTCAAATCAACTCCGGAAAGAACGAATATTATATGTCGTTCACAACAAACGGGGATATGTATTTCTCTTCCAACACAATGGCTTCCGAAAAAAGGGAACACAACTATGACATTTATGTTTCCGGATATGGCAAAGGCATTTTTCAAAAACCTAATGTGCTAAGCAATTCAATAAATACGGAAGCTTACGAAACCGATGTATTTGTTGCCCCGGATGAATCCTATATCATTTTTTGCAGCATTAGAAGAGATGGTTATGGTAAAGGTAATTTGTACATCAGCTTTAGGGAAGATGGCGGCAATTGGTCAGAAGCCAAAAACATGGGCCCGCAAATCAATACAAAAGATCATGAACTTTGTCAGTTTGTAACCAAAGATGGCAAGTATTTTTTCTATACCGGTAACCAGGACATTTACTGGGTGGATGCCGGAATTATAAATAACCTGAAAGATTAAGATATGAGACATCTGAACCATAAAATCAAAACGGAGGTTATGGGAACGAGAGATAGGAGGAAAAAAGATGAAAACTGTTGAAGCCTGGGGTAACGGAGGCCAGTTTCTGATAATAATTCCTGAAATTGAAATGACCATCACCATAACAGGTGGTAATTATAACCTGTTTCCGGATATGGAAGAAATACCGTTCTCAATTTTGGATAAGCACATCTTACCGGCTGTTAAATCAGAATAGCCTGTACGTTGTCAATTGTGAACCCGTCAAATCAAAACATATGAAAAGACATCTACCAACAATCAACTTCATCTTTTTAATTGTATTGACTTGCTTTTTCTTTTATGACAGCCATGTCAATGACATTAAAACATTCAAAGAAATTCAAGCGGAAAGGTTGAGCATAATCGGACCTGATAAAAATTTATACATTTCGATTAGCAATCCTGAAAGGCAAGCATTGGCCACTACCCACGGTATTCCACATAATCCGGGTTCAAAAAGAGATTTGCCGGGAATACTATTCTTTAATCGCGTAGGCGATGAAGTCGGAGGTATTTATTATGACGGAACTGATGAAGAGAATTTTGCAGGCATCACTTTCGACCAGCAAAAAAACGACCAGATAATGGCCATCATGAAAGACGAATACCTGGAAGAAGGTGAGTGGAAAAGATGGTATGGAATGTTTTTTAGGGAACGCTCAGACTCCATACGGGTTGAAAAATTGTATGATCAATTTCTTGAGAGGACGAAATCAATGACAAAAAAGGAAAAAGATACTGAATATTTGAAATTCAAAAAACACCTGGACTCCGAAATTAATGTGTACAGAATGTTCCTGGGTCGTGAAGAAAACAAAAATACCGGCTTGTTTATATATGATTCAAAGGGAAATGAACGGATTAAAATTTATGTAGATGAATCGGACAATACCCGGTTTGAGATTTTTGATAAAAAAGGAATTAAAACAACCTACTAAAAAATGAAAAAAACACTTCTGATCGTTCTGATCGTCTTTTCCGCCTGCAAGCAACAAAAGAGCTCGGAGATCATACCGGAAGCATTACATCATGATTCCATATCTCAAATAGAAGGTATCGAAAAAAACCTGGCCCCGGTGCATTACCTGAAGGGCAGGAATCATAAAAAGTCGATACCTCAGCTCATGCAGGAGGACAATATCCCGGGAGTGAGCATCGCATTTTTTGATAACGGGAAAATTTCCTGGCAAAAAACATATGGGTATTCCAATCTGGCAGATTCCATAAAGGTCACTCCAAATATGGTCTTTAACGGGGCCTCGTTAAGCAAACCCGTGACCGCAATGGCAGCCTTAAATTTAACGGAACAAGGCGTTTTAACCTTGAATGAAAACGTCAATAATTACCTCGAAGGATGGAAAGTTCCCGACAATAAATTCACTGAACATGAAAACGTAACCCTCAGGCGACTTATTGGCCATACTGCAGGTTTTGAAAGATATGTACAGTCATCCTTTTTTCCTCATGAAGAATTGCCAACCATAACCCAGATGCTGGCAGGAGAAAAACCTTCCGTTGACCCGGCGGTTTCCGTAGTCTATGTTCCCGGAGAAAAACAGGTATATTCAAACCCGGGCTATTCCGTTATTGAAAAACTCATAGAAGATGTCACGGACAAGGAGTTTAATGCCGCCATCACCGATCTGATATTTGAGCCATGCGATATGACCCATAGTTCATTCGAACAGCCTGTCCCGAACCACCTTTCAAAACAAATGGCTACAGGATATTCCGATAAACCGGAGCCCTACCCTTACAAACTGTTTCCCTTTAAAGCGGCCGGGGGCATCTGGACTACCCCTACCGATTTAGCGAAATTTTTATTGACAGTACTGGAAGACCATCATTCGGGTACGAATACCATCCTGTCTGAAAAAATGACAGACAGTATATTCACTAAAACCCCCGAAAGATTAGGATTTGCAAAGATTTACAATAACGAAATCCGGGACATGCTCTTTGAGCACTGGGGAAGTAATTCTGGATTTACCTGTTATATGGTCGCGTCACTTGATCGTAAACAAGGTGTGGTTATTATGACCAACAGCGATAACGGGATGTCCCTGATGAGTTATATCACCAGGGCAGTCGCAGTAGCATACAACTGGGACTTTTTACAACCCAAGGTGTTTGATAGCATTGCAATGGGCGAGACAGCGATGAAGAGGTTTACAGGAAAATTTAAAGGAGGAAGCGAAGTACTGGGATTTGAAGTTGTTAAGGGAACCCTTCACTTTTTAAGTGAGACAGCTACCACTTCAAAACTTGTTCCCGTAGCAGAGAACACATTTATACAGCCGGATAGCAATACACTTTATGAGTTCTTAAAGAATAAAGAGGGCGAAGTGAAATATGTTCGTATGACAAAGGCAGATGGATATAACAGCGATTACCTTAAACAATAAAATAACGATGAAAACATTCATTTTAATGTCCCTGACCGGCTTTCTTGCTTTTTCTAACCCGGGATATTCGCAAGAACCTCCGCCTGTCAACCAGACAGTCATCAGGCTAACCATAATTAAGGATACTGATAAAATCCTGATGCGGAAAACACCATACGGCTGGATGACACCGTCTGTTTATTACAAAGAGAGACAGACTATCCGTGAGGTTCTGGATAGTATTTCGGAATCGTATGGGATAACGATTTCCGAACCGTTTTTAAAGGGGCTTTTTACCTATAAATACGAATTCAAACCCACGGCCGATATGCGTCAACTGTATACGGCACACTATGAAAGCGGCACCTTGAAATCACCTTCGGAAAACGAAGAAGTTTTTTGGATGCCTGTCGAAGAGGCCCTGGAAAAACTGGAGAACACGGTTCCTTCTTTAAAACAGATGACCAGACAAACCATTGAATTCCCTGAAATCCTTTGGGGAGGTTCCTTCATCCTTTTCAGGGAAAACAACAAACTGAATTCAAGAATCGAAGAGGATTTTTACACTTTAACAATACGTCCTGTCAAGGATGTTCAACATTAATTCATTTAGAAAGTCTATGAAATAAACTATATCAATCATGACATCATCAAATCGAAAAACGACAATAGCAGCCTTATTGCGGTGTTTTTTTCACTGCTCGGGAACCACAATGCTCAACAAGATAGTTTCAATCCCCATACAACATATCATCCGGATAGCTTAAAAAACTTGACCACGGATATATTTGATGAAATCGATGAAAATCATCCCGGCTTCTATCGGTATCCTAGTATATCACCATAAAAAAGAATAAGAAAAACATGACTTTTTTCAAAACTTTATTACTCACTATAATAACAACGCATATAGGGTTTGCCCAAAGCGTAGATGCTCAAAACTTAGATGAATATTTCAATACACTTGAAGCCAACAATAAATTTATGGGCAGTATCGCAATTCTTAAGCATGGCAATATAGTGTACTCGAAACAAGTTGGTTACTCAGACCCTGATTCGGAACAGAAACCTGATCGTAATACCAAATACAGAATTGGGTCCATATCTAAAGTATTTACAGCAACACTCGTATTTAAAGCTATTGAAGATGGAAAAATAATACTTAATGAAACTATTGATAAATATTTTCCGGAAATAGAAAATGCAGGTAAGATCACCATTTCAAATCTACTAAACCATAGAAGTGGTATTCATAGTTTTACAGACCATAAAAAAGAGTTTTTAAGCTATCATATCCATCCGAAAACAGAAAAGGAAATGATTGAGATCATTGCCAAGGGCGGTAGTGATTTTAAGCCAGATAAAAAAGCGGCCTACAGTAATTCAAATTACGTGTTGCTATCCTATATCCTGGAAAAACTTTATAAAAAGTCGTATGCCCAAGTTTTGGAAGATGAAATTACCAGGCCGTTAAACTTGAATAATACATTTTTCGGGAGAAAAATAGATATAGAGAATAATGAATGTTATGCGTATCGTTTTGAGAAAAATTGGAGAAAAACAGAAGAAACAGAACCGTCAATCGATATGGGTGCCGGAGGCATTGTATCAACACCAACTGATTTAGTTCGTTTTGCAGAAGCACTATTCAACAACGAAATACTCTCACCGGAAAGTCTCGCGAAAATGAAAACCATTCAGGACAAATTTGGAATGGGACTTTTCAAAATTGAATATTATGATAAAACAAGTTATGGCCACAATGGAGAAATAGATGGGTTTTCTTCTGTTTTAAGATATTTTCCGGATGATAATGTGGCTTTTGCCATTACCTCCAATGGTTTGAACTACAGCTTAAACGCAATTACGGTAACTATTGTTAACAGTCTTTTTAATAAACATTTTAACATTCCCGATTTTAGGGTTTATGAACCAAAAGCTAAAGAGTTAAATCAATATTTAGGAGTGTATTCCAGTAACACATTTCCAGTAAAATTAACGGTAACCAAATCTGGTAATCAATTACAACTACAGGCACCCGGAGATTCTAAAATGAACTTAGAAGCTACGGCCACAGGGGAGTTCAAATACGAACCTGCAGCTATCTCCATAGTGTTTGATGTGGATAAAAACCAAATGCTCATAACACAAGGAGGCAAAACCAATGTTTTAAATAAAGAATAAGGATATGAACCCATTAAAGAGTAAGGTAAAATTAGCCGGATTGCTTATCATACTAGGAATGGTAGCAGGCATTCTTAGCATATCTCCAGCAATAGATTCTCCCGCTTATTTAACAGGCGCAGCTGCCGGTTCAAACCGGGTAATCATAAGTGCTCTTTTTCAATTTGTTCTGTTCCTCACCTATTTGGGTTTTGTACTTTTACTGTACCCTGTACTTAAAAGGTACAATAAAAGTTTAGCCCTGGGCTTTCTGAGTTTTAGGATCACAGCCGGTGTCATATTGATTCTGGGAATCGTAATATTATTATCAATATTGGCTCTGAGCCAGGAATTTGTAAAAAGTCCTTCGGAAAACAGTATGGTGTTTGAAGCATTGGGTAATGTGCTTAAAATAACACGGGATTATATAAACCATGTGTTTATGGTATTGACATTAGGGATGGGTAACCTCATGCTGTATACACTGCTTTTTAAGGCAAAATTAATCCCGGGATGGATCTCTGTCTGGGGCATTTCAGGCACTGTGCTATCCGTATTGGCAAGCGTTTTACTCTTATTTAAGATAGTTGATGTAATAACGCCCGAATACCTGGTTTTAAACGTCCCAACTGCACTATTTGAAATTGTCTTCGGATTTTGGTTAATATTCAAAGGTTTAAATCCACGGGACAAATCGGCAGAAGCAGTATAACATGGTATAATGAAAGGAAGAAGTATTGTTGACCATAATAATTTCGGATTATAATAAATCTCCTATGCACACATACTTCAAAAAATTGATATTCATTGTATTTTTTGCGTTTTCCTCTATGGGAATATCGCAGGAAGTTTCATTTTTTAATGCCGACGGTTTTTTTCAATCGGCACCCGATCCAACCGAACGGCATCAATCACCCTGTCTGATATTGACCGAGATGGGGATTTAGATGCGCTCGTGGCAAACGGCCGTGACTGGACCGAACAAAATTATGTGTTCTACAACGATGGAAAAGGTGGTTTTAAACAGGCGCAGCCCATAGGGAAATTTTTAAATGCTTCATACGCCATGGTAAGTGCTGATTTTAATAATGACGGATTTATGGATATCGCAGTCGCCAATGTGAAGCCGGAGAATTCACCGAAATCGGATTAAGGTACGACTTGCGATTTATGAAATTGTTCCTTTTTGTTACAGTATTGTTATTGGCCTCAATCGAGAGTCATGTATCGCAGCCCTTGAGTAGTGTAAAATATTGTCGGGTTAATGGGTTATTGAGTTAATGAGTTTATGCGTGATACCTAAATAACTAAAGCACAATTTCACAGCCTGCCAAAACCGCTGTACCATTCAGTACAGCGAGGTTTGGTTTTTTGTAAATGAAGGCAGGCAGGAAAAAGGACGGGAAACCGGCAACAAGCGAAAAACCCCATAACCTTTGATCCTGATCCTAAATAAGTTTTACGACTTCATGAACCCTTGCAGTTCAAAACGAAAATCTGTCAAAAGTCAGATTTTCTGGGTAAATCGAACTGATCAGGCTCCGGGATTTTCCCCATCCCATCTCCTGGCAGCGTAGGCAATCTATCCCCATATTCCTGATTCAAATCCCCGGGTACCACGGTTCCCTTTGGTGGGTGTCTCCTTTTTTTTATTGTACTTTATTAAATTGGGTAGTGAAAAGAATTATTTAAAACACTTTAAAAACAATAGATTGAAATTAAATTTCAATAATCAGAGATTTTTCTTTGGTAATTTGATATATATCAACATATAATTAACATATATTGATTTTTTTTGACTATATCCTGAAAAATGATTTTTAAATATATACAGTTAATTTTCCTTTTCCCGTTTATAGGAACAGGGCAACAATACACAGAAAAACAAATAGACAGCATTCAGGAAAACGGGACACAGTCGCTTAGAAAAGACGGCAGATTCGAAGAGGCCATAATGTTGAACATTGAATTAGTTGAAGCTTCCCAACAACTTAACTATGGAAAAGGAGCCGCCAAAGGATATATGTATATAGCCAATGTCCTTAGTACCCTGGGCCGGCACGAAGAGAGTTTGAGGTATTTAAACCTGGCGGAAGTGGAGGAATACACTTCAAAGCATCCTGAGATAAAGGCGCGCATTTTTGGTGAATACGGAAGAAATTACATGGTGATGGGGGCAAGTGAAAAGGCCATAGAGTATTATGATAAGGGGATCTCGTACTCTAGAAATACAGATGGTGAGAACAAACGACTTCTTGCTTTTCTCTATCATAACAAAGCAGTAGCTCTCTCCCATATTGACGATATGGATGCTGCATTTTCCTTTCAACATAAAGCAGTACAGGTAAACCCTTCTTTATTCGGATATTCGGTTTTGGCCTATCATCATTTGACATTCGGAAATAATAAGGACTCTGCAGAATATTATTTAAACAGAGCCAGAGATAGAATCAGGGAGAACCGATATTCTATATATAATATGTCGGTTTACCTGTTAAACCGGGGCAGGTTATATAAAAGCGAGGGAGCATATGAAACTGCCTTGGCTTATTGTAAGCAGGCACTTGTTATATCCAGGCAGATAAAAAGACCAAAGGAGATCTGTAAGTCCTATAAACTGCAAGCCGAGATTTATGAGTTACTGGGAGATGGGAAGAGATCACATGAATACTTGTTAAAATACACCAGGATAAGTGATAGTATTGACCGGGAAAGAAGAAAAGGAATCAATATTCTGATGAAGAAATTCCTGGAAGAACAGGAAAAGGAATACCAGTCAACCAAAAAGAGGTTTCAATACATTGCCTGGAGTGCAATCGGTATATGTATCACGATCTTTTTATTTGTATCGCTGCATTTTAGAAAAAAGAGATCCCTGATATTGAAAAAGGATTTACTGATCAAACAAAAGGAAACGGAAAGTAAGGAATTGGAGAAAAAGCTCAATTTCGCATTTGGAGAAATAGTTGCATTAGCCAAAGCGAACGATCCGTCTTTTCTGGCCCGGTTCCAGGAAGTGTATCCCGAAGTATTTAAAAAACTGCTTGTCGTAAATCCCCGGTTGGTGAACACCGAACTGACCTTGTGCGCCATGATCTGGCTTAATTTTTCCTCCAAGGATATTGCCCGTTATACCTTTGTACAGCCCAAAACAGTACAGGTGAAAAAGTACCGACTTCGGAAAAAACTGGGAATATCACCCACTGAAGACATTTCTTTATGGATGAGGAATTTATAACCTTTTTCAGGGCGAGAAAAAGTGTCTAAACGAGAGATGTAGTATGTGTGTAACCTTCCTTTTGCGATATTTATGGGATATTTTCTTCATCTTTATCTGAGACATGGGTTATAAACCGGTCAACAATATCGTCCCGGGTTAACAAGATGTTTTAGTGGTATAGCACATATATATCATAGAAAATAATAAAATATAACAACACCCCAAAAAGAGATTTTACTGCTTATGTAACAGTATCTCATTTATATGAATATACTATAAAATCCAAAAAAAACACCTAGAACTCCCCCGATAAAACCTAAACACCTAACAAAAGACTTTTCGACAGGAACTTATTCAATTAAAACGGGTAGGCTGTAATTTATCTCTACGGGTCTGATAATGCTTAATCAATGTTTTTGCAACATACATATATATGTATATACATTAACGTATTATGTTTTCTTTTTCCCGTTACGGGAATCAGGCAACACTATACCAGGAGCCAGATAGACACCTTGTTAAATTACAAAATAGAATCACTCAAACTGGATGGCAGGTATGAAGAGGCGCTGGCTTTAAATATCGAGGCAATCAGGATGGCCGAAGGAGTGAATTATCGGGAGGGAGTTGTCCGGGGGTACCAGTATCTCGGAAACCTTCTATGTGAGTCGGGACAGCCCAAAGGAGAGATGGGTAAATATCTCCTGAAATACACACGACTTGGTAATAATATCGGTAGAGAAAAAGAACAGAAGGAGGGGCTCCCGGTAATGGTACTTACAAAAGAACAGGGGGTAAAGTACCGGAAAGTTACACCCTGGTTACATTATGTTTCCTTGGGAATGGTGATTTTATGTATAACAATCCTGTGCTGTGTATTAATACATTATAAAAAAAGGAGAAAAAGGAACAGGCAATTAATGCTCGAAAAGGATATGATAATCAGACAAAAGGAAATGGAGAGCGAGGAACTTCGGAAAAAACTCAATTTCGCATTCGGAGAAGTAGTGGCGCTGGCAAAAGAAAATGCCCCGTCCTTTCTTGCACGTTTCCGGGAAGTGTACCCCGGAATATGTAAAAAACTACTGGGTATAAATCCTAAACTGGTGAATACCGAACTGTGTTTATGTGCCATGATCTGGCTTAATTTTTCCTCCAAAGAGATCGCTCGTTACACGTATGTACAGCCCAAAACGGTACAGATAAAAAAATATCGTCTTCGAAAAAAGCTTGGGATTCCGTCGGATAAAGACCTCTACTCGTGGATAAGGACTTTGTAAGCCCGTATATACGCTAAAAAGACTTGTAAAATGCGAAGTGTAGTACGTCTGCAACCCCTTTTTTGTACTGATAATGAAATATTTTCTCCAATTTTATAAAAGGAAATCTGCTTAAAATTTTCATAAAAAGAATAATTGCCCTGCGCTCAAAAGAAATTAAAAATGAATTTACAGCCTGCATGGAAAATTGAATACCCCTTCCAGTTATACCGCCAAAATAAAGTAAGTGAAACTTTATCAGTCCGGATCAGGAATACCAATAGATTCTGATTATTCAAATTGTGAATTAGTTAATTATTAAACATGTCTAAAATTAAGCACATATGAAAAGAATACTTTTACTCTTGATTTTTAGCTTTTGTGTTTTTGGATTGTACGCCCAGGTAGGTGTAGGAACGCCGATGCCGGACAATTCGGCACAATTGGATGTTGTTGCTTCTGATAAAGGGATGCTTATTCCAAGGGTAGCTTTGACCAGCAGCACAGATGCCATGACCATTGCCAACGGAAATATAAACAGCCTTTTGGTGTTTAACACCGCTACGGTTGCAGATATATCACCGGGCTATTACTATTGGTATGAAGACAAATGGCTTCGGATTGTAAATTCCGAAGATGCGATCGGGGGAGGGGACCTTCCGGACAACGTAATGGTTTTTAATCCCGTAACCAACGAGTTCACCTATATTGATGAAAACGGTGATACACAGGTTGTCAATATTGAAGAGATTGTTCAGGCCAACGAGACATTAACTCCCTTGATAAACAATGGCGATGGTACTTATACCTATACCGATGAAGAAGGGACGGAGACGATAGTGGATATCCCTGCCAGTGTTGCGGAGAACATTCGGAACGAAGGTGATATCTATAACGAGATCCTGAATACGATCACCGCAAACAGCGATGCTTTGGTGGACAATGGCGATGGCACGTTCACCCATACGGCGGCTGACGGTACCGTAGTAACCTTTGATGCCAATACGACAACGGTGACAGACAATGGCGACGGCACCTATACCATCACCAATGCCGACGGTACAACAATGACCATTGATGTAGTAGGCGATGTTGTAGAGAACATCCAGAATGAAGGCGATATTTATAACGAGATCCTGAATACGATCACCGCAAACAGCGATGCTTTGGTGGACAATGGCGACGGCACGTTCACCCATACGGCTGCCGATGGTACCGTAGTGACCTTCGATGCCAACACGACCACGGTAACAGACAACGGTGACGGCACCTATACCATCACCAATGCCGACGGTACAACAATGACCTTGGATGTGGTAGGGGATGTTGTAGAGAACATCCAGAACGAAGGGGATATCTATAACGAGATATTAAACACGATCACGGCCAACAGCGATGCTTTGGTGGATAATGGCGACGGTACGTTCACCCATACGGCAGCCGATGGTACCGTAGTGACCTTCGATGCCAACACGACCACGGTAACAGACAACGGCGACGGCACCTATACCATCACCAATGCCGACGGTACAACAATGACCTTGGATGTGGTAGGGGATGTTGTAGAGAACATCCAGAATGAAGGCGATATTTATAACGAGATATTAAACACGATCACGGCCAACAGTGACGCCTTGGTGGACAATGGCGACGGGACGTTCACGCATACGGCGGCTGACGGTACCGTTGTAACCTTTGATGCCAATACGACAACGGTAACAGACAACGGCGACGGCACCTATACCATCACCAATGCCGACGGTACAACAATGACCTTGGATGTGGTAGGCGATGTTGTAGAGAACATCCAGAATGAAGGCGATATTTATAACGAGATATTAAACACGATCACGGCCAACAGTGACGCCTTGGTGGACAATGGCGACGGTACGTTCACCCATACGGCGGCTGACGGTACCGTTGTAACCTTTGATGCCAATACGACAACGGTGACAGACAATGGCGACGGCACCTATACCATCACCAATGCCGACGGTACAACAATGACCTTGGATGTAGTAGGGGATGTTGTAGAGAACATCCAGAATGAAGGCGATATTTATAACGAGATATTAAACACGATCACGGCCAACAGTGACGCCTTGGTGGACAATGGCGACGGCACGTTCACCCATACGGCGGCTGATGGTACTGTGGTAACCTTCGATGCCAACACGACAACGGTGACAGACAATGGCGACGGCACCTATACCATCACCAATGCCGACGGTACAACAATGACCTTGGATGTGGTAGGCGATGTTGTAGAGAACATCCAGAATGAAGGCGATATTTATAACGAGATCCTGAATACGATCACCGCAAACAGCGATGCTTTGGTGGACAATGGCGACGGCACGTTCACCCATACGGCGGCTGACGGTACCGTAGTGACCTTTGATGCCAACACCACTGCCTTGGTAGACAACATTGACGGGACCTATACCCTGACCAATGCCGACGGAACGACCATTACGGTAGACACCAATGCTGATACCAGTGCATATGACAATACAACTTCAGGCCTGGCTGCGACGAATGTACAGGAAGCATTGGATGAGATCGCTGCTACCGCCGGGATCGTATCTCCTTTGGTAGATAACGGCGACGGTACGTTCACCTATACCGATGAAGCCGGTGTAGTTACAACTTTTGATGCCAACACGACAACGTTGGTGGACAATACTGACGGGACTTATACCCTGACCAATGCCGACGGAACGACCATTACGGTAGACACCAATGCCGATACCAGCGCATATGACAATACAACTTCAGGGCTGACCGCAACGAATGTACAGGATGCCATTGATGAGATCAATACCGCTGCGGGCAATGTAGCCCTGGTCGATAATGGCGATGGCACTTATACCTTTACGGATGCCACGGGAACAGTGACCACGATCAGTGATACTTCCATCTCGACCTTAGTGGATAACGGCGATGGTACGGTCACCTATACGGACGAGACTGGTACGACCACTACAGTGGACTACGCCACAATGATCGACACCTTCGAGACTTTAACGACTATCGTAGACAATGGCGATGGCACCTTTACCTATACGGATGAGGATGGCAATCCGACTACGATAGACATAGCCAACCTGGAGACGCTGACCACATTGGTGGACAACGGTGACGGAACAGTAACCTATACGGACGAGGACGGTGTGGCGACTACAGTGGACTACGCCACGATGATCGACACCTTCGAGACCTTGACAACCATCGTAGACAACGGCGACGGGACCTTTACCTATACGGATGAGGACGGCAATCCGACCATTATTGATGTTTCCAATTTGGAAACGCTGACCACATTGGTGGACAACGGGGATGGTACGGTAACCTATACCGATGAGGATGGAGTTGCCACGACAGTGGACTACGCCACAATGATCGACACTTTCGAGACTTTAACAACTATCGTAGACAATGGCGATGGCACCTTTACCTATACGGATGAAGACGGCACTCCGACCATTATTGATATAGCAAACCTTGAGACGCTGACCACATTGGTGGACAACGGTGATGGTACGGTAACCTATACCGATGAGGACGGTGTGACCACTACAGTGGACTACGCCACAATGATCGACACCTTCGAGACTTTAACGACTATCGTAGACAATGGCGATGGCACCTTTACCTATACGGATGAGGATGGCAATCCGACTACGATAAACATAGCCAACCTGGAGACGCTGACCACATTGGTGGACAACGGTGACGGAACAGTAACCTATACGGACGAGGACGGTGTGGCGACTACAGTGGACTACGCCACGATGATCGACACCTTCGAGACCTTGACAACCATCGTAGACAACGGCGACGGGACCTTTACCTATACGGATGAGGACGGCAATCCGACCATTATTGATGTTTCCAATTTGGAAACGCTGACCACTCTGGTGGACAACGGTGACGGCACGGTAACCTATACCGATGAGGACGGTGTGACCACTACAGTGGACTACGCCACAATGATCGACACCTTCGAGACTTTAACGACTATCGTAGACAATGGCGATGGCACCTTTACCTATACGGATGAGGATGGCAATCCGACTACGATAGACATAGCCAACCTGGAGACCCTGACCACATTGGTGGACAACGGTGATGGTACGGTAACCTATACGGACGAGGACGGTGTGGCGACTACAGTGGACTACGCCACGATGATCGACACCTTCGAGACCTTGACAACCATCGTAGACAACGGCGACGGGACCTTTACCTATACGGATGAGGACGGCAATCCGACCATTATTGATGTTTCCAATTTGGAAACGCTGACCACTCTGGTGGACAACGGTGACGGCACGGTAACCTATACCGATGAGGACGGTGTGACCACTACAGTGGACTACGCCACGATGATCGACACCTTCGAGACCTTGACAACCATCGTAGACAACGGCGACGGGACCTTTACCTATACGGATGAGGACGGCAATCCGACCATTATTGATGTTTCCAATTTGGAAACGCTGACCACATTGGTGGACAACGGTGATGGTACGGTAACCTATACCGATGAGGATGGAGTTGCCACGACAGTGGACTATGCTACAATGATCGACACTTTCGAGACTTTAACAACTATCGTAGACAATGGCGACGGCACCTTTACCTATACGGATGAAGACGGCACTCCGACCATTATTGATATAGCAAACCTTGAGACGCTGACCACATTGGTGGACAACGGTGACGGCACGGTAACCTATACCGATGAGGACGGTGTGACCACTACAGTGGACTATGCTACAATGATCGACACCTTCGAGACTTTAACAACTATCGTAGACAATGGCGACGGCACCTTTACCTATACGGATGAAGACGGCACCCCGACGACCATAGATATAGCCAACCTGGAGACGCTGACCACATTGGTGGACAACGGGGATGGTACGGTAACCTATACCGATGAGGATGGAGTTGCCACGACAGTGGACTATGCTACAATGATCGACACTTTCGAGACTTTAACAACTATCGTAGACAATGGCGACGGCACCTTTACCTATACGGATGAAGACGGCACTCCGACCATTATTGATATAGCAAACCTTGAGACGCTGACCACATTGGTGGACAACGGTGATGGTACGGTAACCTATACCGATGAGGACGGTGTGACCACTACAGTGGACTACGCCACAATGATCGACACTTTCGAGACTTTAACAACTATCGTAGACAATGGCGACGGCACCTTTACCTATACGGATGAGGACGGCAATCCGACCATTATTGATGTTTCCAATTTGGAAACGCTGACCACTCTGGTGGACAACGGTGATGGTACGGTAACCTATACCGATGAGGACGGTGTGACCACTACAGTGGACTACGCCACAATGATCGACACTTTCGAGACTTTAACAACTATCGTAGACAATGGCGACGGCACCTTTACCTATACGGATGAGGACGGCAATCCGACCATTATTGATGTTTCCAACCTGGAAACGTTGACCAGTATGGTACAAGATGATCTCACAGGCGTGATTACCTATACTGATGAGGATGGGGTTGCGAGCACGGCTGAGGTAATAAGTGCTGATGCCAATAACCTGGTACAGGTAGGAACCGATGGCGGCTCCTTTATAGATGCAACAACCTTAACAGAGCCTTGGTTTGATCAGGCTACTGACACGGAAGCGACCCTAAATACCCAAAACATCTATCAAATGGGGAATGTAGCCATACAGAAAACAGATAATTATACGGGTACCGCTTTAGATGTTGAAGGAGCAGTACGTGGGGGGACTAATCAAACCGGAACGGTAGGAGTCAATTCGGCAGCCTTTGGCGATGGTAATGAAGCGGCAGGAGCCAATTCATTTACAGCAGGTATCAACAACACCGTTTGGGGCACTGCTTCTGCTGTTTTTGGTATTGATAACAATATAGGAGGCGCAGTAAACGAAAGTAACTGGAGCCTGGTGGCAGGTTTAAGGAACCAGACGGCCAGTGGTAGAAACTATATATTCGGTATGGACAATACTGTTGTAACTCAGGCTACAGGAAATGTAGACAACTATATTCTTGGTCAAAATAATACATTAAATGGTCGCGTTACTGCGGCGATAGGTGGAGAATTGGTTACAAATACCGGATATCAAGTGGTTATTGGTAGAAGAAATGCCATTCAGACTTCCGGTGATTCAGATCCAAGTTCTTTAATAGCATCAACAGATCCGGTATTTCAGGTGGGTGTGGGAAGCGCTGGCTTGGAAAATGCCATGACCATTCTGCACAATAGCCATACCGGTATCGGGATTGCAGGTACTGAAGCCGCAGCCAAACCGACCGAAATGTTGGATATCGGCTCAGAAGGTGTACGTATCCGCGATATCAATACTGCTCCCTATGCAGGTGATACGGCAACCGATAATGTTGTGGTCGCTGATGCCAATGGGGTATTAAAAACAGTAGCTGTCGGAGATGTAGGGAATACATCTGTTGTGACCCAGGTTGTAACAGGAAATACCATTGCAACTCATGATGACGGTACGGGAAATGTGGTAAATATTGAAGAAACAGTAACAACGTTAGGAATAACGGCAGGTGAATTGGTCTATGCCAATGAGGATGGTAGCAATACCAATGTAGGACTGATCTCCGCAGATGCCAGCAATGGCATTATTGCCGGGACCGACGGCGCCTTGTTTGCAGATGTTTCAGCTTTGGAGCCCTGGTTTAGTGCTGATACGAATACCGGTGCAACCCTGAATACCGAAGATATCTATCATTTTGGTTACGTAGGTATCGGCACCGAAGTGCCCGATAGAGCACTGTTGATTGAAAATAATAATATCGATGATACCAAGGATGATATTATGATCAGAACCTATAGTGGTACCTCCAACAACACACCCGCTATAAATTTGAGAAGAGCTGCGGGAACGGCAGGTGCACCGGAGAATCTTGTTGATGGAGATAATATTGGTGCCTTGGCTTTCACGGCTTATTCCAATGGGAGTTTTGGTTCGTGGCATCAAACCGGTTTGAGGGCCTACTATAAAGGGGATGGTGTAAGTAATGAGACAGAGCTGGAGTTCCGGACCTCTGATGCCAGTCAAATGTATATTACCAAAGATGGCAATATCAATTTTGTCCAATACCCCAACACCCGTGACGATAGCGGAATCGCCGCTGTAGAGAACCTGTTGTATACAGATGCCTTTGGGAATATGCTTTCTGCACCTATGGCAAATGTAGTGGCAGAGCCCTGGTTCGATCAGGCCACCAATACACAGGCCACACAAAACACCCAGGATATCTACCAGATGGGTAAAGTGGGAATCCTGACTAATAATATGCTGGGCACGACAGACCCGGATGTAGTGCTGGCCATAAACGGTAAAATGCTAACTCCGGTTTCCGTTTATGCCGACTATGTATTTGAAGACTATTTTGAAGGTTTTTCCGGGCTAAACACTGACTATTCGTTCAAATCATTGGAAGAAGTGGAGCAGTTTATCAACAAAAACCGCCATTTGCCCGGCATTACCAAAATAGATGCCCTGGCAAAAACTGAAAAAGGAGACTATATCATCAATCCTTCCGAGCTTTCGGTACAGGTACTGGAGAAAGTGGAAGAATTGTATCTCCACACTATAGAACAGCAAAAACTTTTGAAGGACAAAAAGAAGGAGATTTTTGAGTTAAGAAGGGAGGTTGACGACCTTAAAGGAGAAACCCGGAATCTCAGAGAGCGCCTGGAGCGTCTGGAACAATTATTACCGGAAAAACAATAGTAATAAAAGCCCTGGTATTCGGAAGAGATAAACCTGAAATCTTATTTAATTATTACTAAAAATCTTTTATGCGCTCAATAATGAAAACCAACATTGCGATAATGCCTTTAATTCTCTGTTTTTGTTCGCTGGCACGGGCACAAACGGGTATTAATACAACTACACCGGATCCCAGTTCGGTTCTGGATATAGAAAGTACCGATAAAGGTTTATTGATACCCCGGGTCTTTTTAACCGCTGTAACGGATGCAACAACCATTACAAGTCCGGCAAAGAGTTTAGTGGTCTTTAATACAAACACCAATATCCTGGAAATGCCTTATGGCGAAGGATTGTATTATAATTCAGGGACCCCGGGAGATCCTGTCTGGGATAAGCTCGCTACTCAAGAAAGTGAATTTACACTTCAGGATATCGTGTCACTGGTAGCAACCGCTCCTGTGGATGTGTCCGCCGGAACCCGGGATGATATCGATATAGGAATGTCCGTTGAAATAACTGTACTGGCCGACACTATTGCGAAAATACTTTTGGATTACAGTGTCCCGATGGGAACAAACCCATTGGATAGTTCGAATGATAATGTTGGCGGGTATTTCGGAATACGCTTTTTGAAAAATGGAACCGAAGAGCCTATGGGCTCAAGGAAATTTTCGGTACCCTTTTCCAATTCGGGCACTCACATAGTTAGCGTTGGAGGCAAGTTTACGGAGGAAGTAGTCAATAATACGGCATCTG